>JAEYBE010000053.1 GCA_023404495.1 Actinomycetes bacterium
ACTCAGATCCATCCACTCTGCCAACAATCGAATGGATCGCCTCCTTGAGACTATCCACAGCGTCGGCAGCAGCGGGATCTTCGCGCCGGGCAGCGCGCACCTTGTCGCGGGCGTGAACAACGGTTGAGTGATCGCGGCCGAATGCTTGGGCGATCATCGGCAGGGTCTCACCGCTGTATTCGCAGGCAAGAAACATCGCGATCTGACGTGGACCGGCGACGCGGCGGGTCCTGCTGGGGCCCAGCAGTTCGTCGATCGAGAGTTCGAAGTGATCGGCGACTGCGAGCGTGATCCGATCGATCGGTACGCGATGCGGGGCGTGCTCTGACCCACCCGGGGCGACGTGCGGGTGGAGCGAGTCGAGCAGTTCGTCGACGAGCTCGCGCGTCACCGGCTCATCGCGCATCGAGGCGAAGGCGCTGACGCGGATCAGCGCGCCCTCGAGCGAACGCACGTTGGTCGGGGTGCGCTCGGCGATCCGGTCGAGGGCCAGCTCGTCGTCGACGGGAATGTTGTCGACGCGTACTCGCTTGCCGAGGATGGCGCGGCGCAGCGCCGAGTCGGGCTGCTCGATCTCAACGACCAGTCCGGACTCAAAGCGCTCGCGCAACCGGTCCGCGAGGCTCTCGAGTTCGCGCGGCATCCGATCGCAGGTGATCACAAGCTGACGACCGGATTCGTGCAGGTGATTGAACGTGTGGAAGAACTCCTCCTCCGTCTTCACCTTGTTCTGCAAGAACTGGACGTCGTCGATCAGCAGGACGTCGGTTCGCCGAAGGTCTTCTTTGAACTCTTGGATCGTGTTTTTCTGGACGACGCTGCGGAAGATCGCCGCGAAGTTCTCGGCCGTCAAATAGCGCGTTGAGAGATCCGGCGCCTGGGTGGACAAGAAGTTGCCGATCGCATGCAGCAGGTGGGTTTTGCCGACGCCCGGCGACCCGTAGATGAAGAGTGGATTGAACGCTTGGGCGGGCTGCTCGGCGACGGCCAGGGCCGCGGCGTGACCGATGTGGTTCGACCGGCCGATCACAAACTGATCGAACGTGTACCGCGGGTTGAGCGGCGAGGTGTGCCACTCGGGCGATTGGGGCTCAGGCTCGGCGGCGGCCGCTGCGGGCAGTTCGTCGGCGCAGACAAAACAGACATCGACGGCCGATCCGGCCGCCTTGCTTGCGCATTGCGAAAGCACGCGGCGATAGCGGAGCTCGACCCAACTGCGCGCCCGGTCCGATCCGGTCAAGTAGAGAACACCGTCGTCGATCGCCGCCGGGGAGAGCTGCGTGAGCCAGATGTCAGCGACGTCATCAGAGATGTCGCTGCGAAACACCGCATCGGTTTTGGCCCAGAGCTGGTCGATCTGCATGGCAGACTCCATGGCGGCGGAAGCCGTCAGTCAAAGCATTTGAAGAGGCGGAGCCGCTGTTGGCCGACCCTGTTGTAGGTCTGGAATGCGCTCGCTTACGGGCGCTTTCCGACTCCGTGTTTGCGACTATAACCAAGGCGTTGCCGGCCGCGGGCCGGGCGCGATCACGAACGTCGCAAACTCGCACAAAAACGTTTTTGCCGCACGTGCGTCTCGAATTGGCTTGCCGCACTCTCTACAATCCTCGCCCAAGCTTTTTTCGATCGGAAACTTTTTTATGAAGCGCACCTACCAGCCCAAGAAACGCAAGCGCGCCCGCACTCACGGGTTTCGCGCCCGCATGAGCAGCGCCGCCGGCCGCAACGTCCTCAAGCGCCGCCGCGCGAAGGGTCGCAAGCGGCTCACGCCGTAGCGATGCCGGCCACCTTGGCCAGCCCGACTCGCGCCAAGGGCCGGCGGCTCTCGCGGAGCACCGAGTTCCAACGGGTCTACCGCCAGGGCCGCTCGAAGGCCAACCGCTACCTCGTCCTCTATTCGTTCGCCCGCGGTGAGTCCGCTGAGGACGCCTCGAGGTTCGGGGTCTCCGTCGGTCGCAAGATCGGCAACGCCGTCACTCGCAACAGAGTCAAGCGCACGATTCGCGAGGCGCTGGATCAACTGGAGCCCAAGCTGGCTGACGGCCTAGACTACGTCGTGCTCGCGCGTCCGGACATCGTCGAACTGATCGACCGTGAAGGAATGCGCGGAGTATGCGATTCGCTCGACGAGCTGATCGCCTCGGGCCAGTAGCCACTCAGATCCTCCTTCGACGTGAACTCCAAGAGCATCAGCAGCGATTACCGCGCGCGGCTACGTGAGGTCGCCGCGTGGCCTCTGATGTTGCCGATTCAGATCTACCGCAAGGCAATCTCGCCGATGATTGCTCCGCGCTGCCGCTACTACCCGAGCTGTTCGACTTACGCGGTCGATGCCCTGAAGGCGTACGGGCCGATTCGCGGCACGATCCTCGCCGCCTGGCGCGTCGTGCGCTGCAACCCGATGAGCGACGGAGGATTCGACTACGTCGAGGATCAGACGCTTTTCAGATCGCGCGGCCACTCGCATGATTGTGCGAAAGATCACAAGCACGAGCGGGGCGTGACAGCATGATGCACGTGCTCCCGATTGCCAACGTGATCAAGGACATCCTTTCGCCGATTGTCCAAGTTCTCGATGAGGCGCTTCGCCAGTTCTATGACTGGGGCATCCCCTGGGGCTGGGGAATCATCCTTCTGACGGTGATTGTGCGGCTCCTGCTGCTGCCGTTGACCTACAAACAGGTCACGTCGATGCTGCACATGCAGCAGTACCAGCCGCAGATCAAGGAACTCAACGAGAAGTACAAGGACGATCCGCAGCGCAAACAGCAGGAGCTGATGAAGTTCTTCAAGGAGCACGGGATCAACCCGCTCGCTTCCTGCTTCCCACTGCTGCTGCAGATGCCGTTCTTCATCGCGATGTTCTACGCGTTGCGCGATCCGGGCCTGCAGCAGGCGATCAACTCGACCGATCCGAGCTGGTTCTTCATCCCGAACCTGACCCAGGACCCCAAGGGCGCGGAGCTGGTGGTGCTGTTGATTCTTTACGTGGGTTCGCAGCTGGGCTCGACTCTCGTTTCGCTTTCCGCCACCACCGACCAGATGCAGCGTCGCTTGATGCTCGCCCTGCCGTTCATTTTCGTGCCATTCATCATCCACTTCCCGGCGGGCCTGATCCTCTACTGGATCACGACGAACTTCTGGACGCTCGGGCAGTCGTTCGTGGTCAAGTGGCTGCGCGTTCGCCAGGGTGACCCGGTGCTCGTCGGTGACAAAGCCGATGACGATGCAGTGGTAGCTTCCGGCGGCGCGGCCGTCGTCGAGAAGAAGCCGACGAAGGCGCCGCCGCCACCGCCACGGCAGAAGAAGAAGCGCTCCGGCCGCAGGCGCTGAGGGGAAAGAGTTATGACCGACGCAGATCAGAACACGACGATTTCGAGCGAGGACTCGCGCCAGGCCGAGGTGGCCGTCGGCGTGGTCCGCGACGTGCTCGCCGGTGCAGGGCTCCCCGCCGAGGTGTCCTACACGCAAGAAGAGGACGACATCAACATCGAGGTCACCGGCGACGACCTCGGATTTGCGATCGGTCGCCGCGCGCAGACGCTCGACGCGATCCAGCTGATCGCCTACCTCGTGAGCGCCAAGGCAGTCGATCCCGACGAGCGCCGTCGCGTGTCGGTCGACATCGACGAGTACCGTGCCGCACGTGAAGAGGAACTGTTTGACCTGGCTGATCGTGCGGTCCGCGACGCGCTGTCGTCGGGCCAGCAGGTCGAGCTCAAACCGATGACCTCCAACGAGCGCCGCAGCGTGCACCACTACCTGCTCGACAATGGCGACGTGGACACCCACAGCGTGGGCGAAGAGCCCGAGCGCCGCATCGTCGTCAGTCCCGCCGGCGCCTAGCGCGGCCGCGGCGACCGTTTCACGTTTTACGCTCGCCTCCATGCAGGAGGAGCAGCTTGAACGCCTGGCCCAGTGGAGTGTTGGGCTGGATATTTCCGGAACCGCGATCCAAGATGCCGCGCAGGCGCGCAAGATCCACATCCAGGACAGCCTCTCGGGGCTTGAAGTCGCGCCGCTGACGGCAGCAGAGCGGATCATCGACATCGGCTCGGGTGCGGGCTTTCCCGGTCTGGTGCTGGGAGTTGCTCTGCCCGATGCGCAGATCGTCCTGCTCGACAGCGTGCGCAAGAAGATGGAGGCCGCCGCGCAGATCGCGGCTGAGATGGGGCTGTCCAACGTGGAATGCGTCTGGGGGCGTGCCGAGGAAATCGCCGAAACGGGCAGCCCGCACCGCGAGGGCTACGACGTCGTTACTGCACGCGCCTTGGCACCACTGGCAGTCCTGCTCGAATACGCCGCTCCGCTCCTGAAGATCGGAGGCTCGCTGGTGGCCTGGAAGGGCTCGCCTTCTCAGGAGGAACTCGACGCCGCCAGGGCTGCCGAGGCGGAACTCGGCTTTGAGACAGGCGAGCTAACCGAAACAGAGCCGTTCCAGGGTTCGACCGCGCGGCACTTCTACGTCGCGCGCAAGCAGTTTGCAACGGCGGAGAAGTACCCACGGCGCGCCGGTGTCGCCCTCAAGCGCCCGCTCGGGTCCTGACTTACCGCCGAGGCTCGCAAACTCCGCAAAAAACCGTTTGCAAGCGGGCTCGCACGGTCCGAAACCGCGCGTAGTCTTCTCGGCGATGGAAGGCAGCCCCGCAAACGGCCAATCAACGATCTACGCGATCGCCAACCAGAAGGGCGGAGTGGGCAAGACAACGACCGCTGTCAACCTGGCCGCGTGCGTCGCCGAAGCTGGATATCCGACGCTGCTGATCGACATCGATCCGCAAGCCAATGCAACGGTCGGCTTGGGCAAAGCCAAGAACGAGGACCACACGATCTACGAAGTGTTGATCGGCGATTCCACGGTCGATCAGGCGACGCTCCCGACCGAGATTGTGAACCTCTCGATCGTCCCGTCGACGCCGGATCTCGCCGGGGCCAACGTCGAACTCCCGCGGATCGCAGGTTCTGAATTCATCTTGCGCCAGGCACTCGAGTCGCAGCGCGGCAAATACCGCTTCATCTTCTTCGATTGCCCGCCATCGCTCGGACCGCTCACGATCAATGCGCTGGCCGCCGCGGACCGCGTGATCGTCCCGGTTCAGACCGAGTACTACGCGCTTGAGGGGCTGGCAGATCTACTCGACACCGTCAGCCTGATCCAGCGCGAGTTGAATCCCAGTCTCGCAATCGGCGGCCTGGTGATGACGATGCACGACGGTCGCACGCGCTTGGCGACCGACGTGGAGGACGAGCTCCGCAAGCACTTCCCCGAACTGCTCTTTGACGCGGTCATCCCGCGCAATGTCCGCGTCGCCGAGGCTCCGAGCTTCGGCAAACCTGTCACACATCACGACCCGCACTCGGCAGGCGCCGGGGCGTACTTCGAACTAGCGAAAGAGGTGGCCCTCCGTGGCTGAGACGAACACGAATCCAGAGCCCACCAGGGCCGGCCGACGCGGTATGGGCCGCGGACTCTCGGCGATTCTTCCCACAACGCACACGGACCTCACCCAGGATGAGCTGCGCCAGCTTCCGACCACGGCGATCGAAGTGAATCCGAATCAGCCGCGTAAGAGTTTCGATGAGACGGCGCTCAAGGCACTGTCTGAATCGATCGCAGCCAACGGCGTGATCCAACCGCTGCTGGTCAAGCCGCTGCCGGCAGGGCGCTACGAGCTGGTCGCCGGTGAGCGCCGCTTGCGCGCGTCGAAGCTCGCGGGCGTCGAGAGTGTCCCCGCCTACGTGCGCGCCGATCTCTCGGCCAACACCCTCGAGCTCGCGCTGGTCGAGAACATGGCGCGCGTCGACCTCAATCCGATCGACGCCGCCCGCGCCTGCGCGGCGCTGGTCGACGAGCTGGAGCTGAGCAAGGAAGATGTGGCCAAACGGGTTGGCAAGAGCCGCGTCGCCGTCTCAAACTTGATCCGCCTGCTCAACCTGCCGGACGAAGTGATCCAGATGCTCGAGGACGGCATGCTCTCAGAGGGCCACGGCCGCGCCTTGCTGCGGGCCGGCGACCACTTCACGATAAGGCGGCTTGCTCATGAGGCGGCAGCCAGCGGCTGGTCGGTCAGGGAGACCGAACGTCGAGCCGAAGCTGCGGCGGAAACAAGCAACCCTAAAGCCAAGGTTGAGGGTTCTCGCAGTGCCGAGATCGCCAAAGCCGAGGCCCACGAGGCCGCCGGAGAGATCGAAGGACGATTCGCTCGGGCTTTCGGTATCGACCCGCGTGTCAAGGTCAGCGACCGCGGAGTCAAGGTGCACCTCGATTTCGCAAGCGTCGAGGAAGCGATCACGGCGATCGAGAAGCTCAGCTGATTGAGCCCCGAGAGTGGGCGATCCAGGATTCGAACCTGGGACCTCATCCTTATCAGAGATGCGCTCTAACCGACTGAGCTAATCGCCCGAGGAGCCGGGAAGTCTAGCGCCGCTGCCGCTGTTGTGCAGGATTCTGCGCTGTTTCGCCATACTTGACCCGTATGCGCGAGATGGTTATCTACGGGGTGTCGTTCGACATGGTCGGCAAGCAGCCGATCATCCTGCTCAAGGCCGTTGACGGCAACGAGTTTCTGCCGATCTGGATCGGCCACCCCGAGGCGGCGGCGATCCTGATGAAGCTCCAGGAGGCCGACACCCCGCGTCCGATGACGCACGACCTGATGGCGACGGTCTTCGAGGATCTCGAGCTCGAGTGCGCGCAGATCGCCGTGACCGAGCTGCGCGACAACACGTTCTACGCGACGATCACTTTGCGCCAAGGCGAGCGCGAACTTGAGATCGACGCGCGCCCGTCGGATGCGATCGCGCTTGCGGTCCGCACCGAGGCCCCGATCTTCGTCGCCGACGAGGTGATCGCCGAGTCTGCGATCGAGTTCGAGCACGAGGTCGAGGACACCGAGGAAGTCGTCGGAAAGTTCCGCAAGTTCCTCGACGAAGTCTCACCTGAAGACTTCGGCGCCGAAGGCTAAACAGACATCCGATAAATCGCCGTTTGATTTCCAGCCGATGCTGTCGAGGTCGCGCGAACACGTCGATGGTTAATGGTCCGGGGCGACACCGGGCTTTCACTTTCGATTGGAGATCGACATGAAACGCACGTTCATGATCATCGGTTGTCTGGTCGTCGCGCTGTTTGCGACCTCCGGCATCGTTCAGGCGCAGGGGCAGGACGACGCCGAAGAGACGGTCAGCTGCGCGCCGGCGCCTGAGTCGAACGGGGAGCTGACGCTCTCGCAACTGCAGGAGGAGTCCGGCACGGAGACTGAGCCAGGCGAGAAAGAAGAGGAGGGGAGCGGCAAAGACGAACCCAAGGAAGGTGCCGAGGAGCCGTCCAAGGAGGATGACTACGAGAACGGCAAACCTAAGGGCGACGACGAAGACGAGCACATTCGCGGCGGCAAAGGCGACGACGACATCTGCGGCCATGACGGCGACGACAAGCTCCGAGGCGGGGCCGGCGATGACCACATCGACGGCGGCGCAGGGGCCGACAACATCGATGGCAACTCCGGCAAGGACACGCTGATCGGTGGCGACGGCAAAGACGTCGTTCGCGGTTCGAAGGGATCTGACACGGTCGTTGGAGGCAAGGGCCGCGATCAGTTGCGCGGCGGATCCGGCCGTGACACGATCGTTGCCGACGACGGCGTGCGCGACAACATCAACTGCGGCCTTGGCCGTGACACGGTCGTCGCGGACCGCAAGGACAAAGTGGCGCGCAACTGTGAGCGCGTGACCCGCTGAACCGAATTGACCTGACGGGACCCCAGCCGGCGTGAGCGATCGCGCCGGCTGGAGCGTTTAAGCTGGGCCGATGAGCGTCATTCCGCCGCGCACCGGCCTGATCAAGTGGGCGGATCTCACCGTCGACAACGCCGAGACCGTGCGCGACTTCTACGCCGGTGTGGTCGGGTGGAACGCGATCGGGCTGCCGGTCGAGGGCCGCGAGGATTTCGTCATGGCCCACCCCGAGACCGGTGATCCAGCCGCCGGCATCTGCCACCAGGAAGGCAGCCTCAAGGGTCTGCCGCAGCAGTGGCTCGTCTACGTGACCGTCGACGATCTCGACGACTCGATCGCAGCGTGCAATCAGCTCGGCGGGCGTGTTGTGTTTGGCCCGCGCGACTCGGAGACGATGGGACGTTGGTGCGTTGTGGAGGATCCGGCCGGCGCAGTGATGGCCCTGACGGAACTCACGCCCGGCGAGGACAACTGACTCTGTGGCAAAGCCGGACGCCGACAAGCTCACAAAGGCACTGCGCGTCGCGGCGGGTTTTGATCTGAGCGCACTCGACCCTGCTTCGACTCCCGGCTTCAAGGGCGGGAAGAAGCAGGCCGCGAAACTGATCGCCGCCGGCGCCGATGAACTCTCCGAGCTGCAGGAGCGACTCTTTGCCAACGGGCGCGACGGCGAGGGGCCTTCGGTGTTGTTGATCGTGCAGGGAATGGATACCTCCGGCAAGGGCGGCATCATGCGCCACGTCGTCGGCGAGGTCGACCCTCAGGGCGTCGCGATCAAGGCATTCAAGGCGCCAACCAAGGAAGAACTCGCGCACCCGTTCCTCTGGCGTATCCGCAACGCGCTGCCAAAGCCCGGCTACATCGGGGTCTTTGACCGCTCGCAGTACGAAGACGTGCTCGTCGTGCGCGTACACGAGCTGGTGCCGCGCGCGACGTGGTCGCGCCGCTACGCGCAGATCAATGCGTTCGAGAAGAAGGTCGCCGCGGGCGGCACGCGGATCATCAAAGTGATGCTGCACATTTCTCGCGACGAACAGAAGGCGCGCCTTGAAGAGCGGCTCGCGCGCAAGGACAAGCACTGGAAGTACAACCCGCGAGATGTCGACGAGCGCGCCGAGTGGGGCGCCTACATGGAGGCCTACCAAGCCGTGCTTGACAAGACAAGCACCGAGCACGCGCCGTGGCACGTCGTGCCGGCGGACCACAAGTGGTTCGCGCGGCTGGCCGTCAACCAGTTGCTGCTCGAAGAGCTTCGGGCCTGCAAGCTCAAGTGGCCCAAGGCCGACTTCGACGTCAAAGCCGAGAAGAAGCGGCTGGCTGCCAGCTGACTACACGATTGGATACGGCTGCCGCGACTGCGAAGTCGCAAGCAGTCGCTCGGCGAGTTGCTCAAAGCTGATGCCCGCGGCTTCGGCGGCCATCGGCATCAGGCTCGTCTGGGTCAGTCCCGGAATCGCGTTGGCTTCGAGCACCTGAGGCTCGCCGTCTTCGGGGACCATGAAGTCGATGCGCGCGAAGCCGTGGCAGTCGAGCAGGGAGTAGGTCTCGACCGCGATCGCAGCGAGGCGCGCCGCCAGCGCATCATCGAGCTCGGCCGGGCAGACGTAGTCGGTCTTGCCGATCTCGTAGCGGCTCTCAAAGTCGTAGAAGTTGCCGCTGCGCACGATTGCTTCGACGGCCGGCAACGCCTCGCCGTCAAGCACGCTGACGGCGATCTCGCGACCCTTGACGAACTGCTCGATCAGCAGCTTGTCGTCATAGCTGAACGCGCTGAGGATTGCCGGCGGCAGCTCCGACCGGTCGGCGGCGAAATTGACACCGAGCGCGGATCCTTGCCGTGCCGGCTTGACGACGACCGGAAAGCCGAGCAGCGACTCGATCTGGTCGAGTGCGTCCGACGCGCCAAGGCTCTTGAAGGCCGACTCGCCGAACGACACGAAGCGTGGCGTCGGAACACCGTGCTTCTGCAGCAACAGCTTTGTGAGCGACTTGTCCATCGCGAGCGTCGAGCTGAGTACGCCGCATCCGGTGTACGGAATGCCGACGATCTCCAGCAACTCCTGGATCGTTCCGTCTTCACCGCCGCGTCCGTGGAGGGCGACAAATGCGGCATCTGGCTGCGCCGCGCGCAGCTTGCTGACCAACGTCTGATCGACATCGATCTCGGTGACCTCATGGCCGCCCCCGCGAAGGGCCTCAGCGATCCGCGCCCCGCTGCGCATCGACACCTGCCGTTCGAGTGACGCGCCGCCTTTGAGGACGGCGACCTTCATCCGGCTTGCCGCTTCATCTTGCGACCGGCGAGCCAGGAGACGCTCGATTCACCGGCTTGATCGGCCTGCGCTTCGGTCTTCACGGCGCGGTGTTCGCCGGTCATCGACCGCCAGAGTTCGAGCTGCTCCTCGACGACCTCGCCGATCCGACGGATTCCCTCGGTGATTCGGTCCTCGGGGACACCGCTGAAGTTCAAGCGCATCGTGTTGCGGCCGCGCGGGTCGGGAGTGCTTCCCAGGAAGGCGCCGGCGCCGGGAACGAAGGCGACGTTCGAGCGCAGCGCCTTCGTGAGCAGGTCTGTCGTGTCGATCTGTTCGGGCAGCGTCGCCCAGATGAACAGGCCGCCCTCCGGCTTGGTCCAGCTGGCTTCGGGCGGGAAGTAGCGCTCAAGCGCGGCGAGCATCGCGTCGCGCCTGGACTTGTAGATCCCGCTCGCCGTCTTCACCCAGTCGCGCCAATCGGCCTGTTCGAAGTAGCTCGCGATCATGAACTGCCCGGGGCCGGATGAGTTGAGGTCGGCGGCGGCCTTGGCGATGTTGCACTTCTCGACCACCGGCGACGGACCCTCGATCCAGCCGAGTCGCAGGCCGGGCGCAAGGATCTTGCTGAACGTGCCCAGGTAGACGACGAAGTTGCCGCCGTCGAGTTCGCGCAGCGTCGGCAGCGGATCGCCCGAATAGCGCAGCATCCCGTAGGGGTTGTCCTCGAGAATCAGCAGCTCGCGCTCGGCGGCGATCTCGACCAACCGCTTGCGCCGCTCGAGTGACATCGTCACCCCGGCCGGGTTCTGGAAGGTCGGCACTGTGTAGATGAACTTTGGCGTGATTCCGGCTTGGTCCAGTCGATCGAGCTCCTGCTCAAGCAGGTCGATGCGCAGGCCGTTCTCGTCGATGTCGATCTGCACCGCGTCGGCCTGGAACGAGAGGAAGCTCGGGACGGCGCCCGGATAGGTCGGCGCCTCGGTGATGATCGTGTCGCCGGGATCAACCAATACGCGAGTGATCAGGTCGATCGCCTGCTGGCCTCCCGTGGTGACGAGGATGTTCTCGACATCGGCCTTGATGTTCTCGGCCGCCATCACCTCGGCGATCCGCTGCTTGACCGGCAGGATGCCCTCGGTCGGCGTGTACTGCAGGAGCTCAGCGCTGTGGTGGCGCGCCATGTCCACAAACACGCTCTCGAGCAGGTCCTTCGGGAAGCTCGCAGTGTCGGGCATCCCGGAGGCGAGACTGATCACCTCGGGACGGTCGGTGATCGACATCATGTCGCGCATCGCGCTCGTCTTGACCTTCTCCGATCGCTCGGCGAAGAGACTCGCGTAGCGCTCGATGTCGTGCCGGCTGCCGCGCCCTGCGTCCATCATCTGTTATTCGCGCTCGACCATCTAGATTCCCACTTACCGTATCGGCATGGACACGATCTGGAACATCTGCCAAGCGATCGGCGTGGGGGCCGCAGCCGGGCTCTCTCCGCTTGTCGCGCTCGCCGCCGTGGTCGTGTGCGTCTCGATCAGCCTTGGAGTCGACAACTCCAACAGCGACTACGACTTCCTGGCCGGCGCGGCCGCGGTGATCGTCGCGATCGTCGTGTTGTTGCAGTCGCTCGCCTTGATTGCGCTGCCAGGCGGGATGGTCACGCGCGTCTCCGCTGACCGGCCGCGCGTGATGCCGCTGCACGTGATTCTTGCTGTCGTGCTCGGTGGCCTTGGAGGTGCGATCGTCTTCGGAACGCAGAACGACGCGGCCTGGCTTGGCGCGATCTTCGGCGCGCTCCCCGGCGCGCTCGTGGCCTATGCATCAGGCGGCCTGCTCAAGGGTGTCGGCGAGCGGCTCGAGGCCGGCGAGCAGCGTCAACTCAAGGGTGCCTCGCGCGACGAGGCCAAGGCCGCAAAACAGGACACCGATGCCTCCCGCCGCGTGCTGGCGTTCGGTGTGGACTTGGTGGCGATCATCGCCGTGGTCATTGCCTTGTTGCTTCCTCCCGCGGGGCTCGTGCTTCCAATCGTTGCGATCGCGCTGATCTTCGGCGCGCGCCGCCGCGAGGCGAAGAAGCACGAGGGCCTCCGTGTCCTCTCCTAGGAATCCCAAGAAGCTCTGCCTCGTCGTCGTCGACGGCATGCGCCCGGCGTCGCTGCACAAGGCGATCGCTGAGGGCTCGGCGCCCAACTTCGCGCGCCTGATGCGCGAGGGGTATGAGACCGGCGAATGCATCTCGGCGTTCCCGTCGCTGACCCCGGTCGCGACTTCAATGATCGTCACCGGGCGGGGCCCGCACGAGCACGGCATTCCGTCGATGAACTGGTACAAGCGCGACGAGCGGCGCTACGTCGACTACGGCATCAGCTTTCCGGCAGCGCGGCGCAGCGGCGTGATCACGGTGCTCAAGGACCTCGTCTTCCGGATCAATCAGGAGCACCTCTCTGCCAAGACGCCGACCTTCTTCGAGACGCTCGAGCGCGCTGGGATTCACTGCGCGTGCACGACCTACATGATCTATCGCGGGCCCAAGGAACACGAGTTCTCCGGCGCGGGCGTGGCTGGCGCGCTGGCCGGCGTGACGGGCATGTCGCGCCCCGGCTACGGGCCGACCGATCTGCTCTACGGGGACATCTTCGACTCACTGGGGACAGAGTGCCGCTCGAGCTACGGCGTTCCCGGCAAGCGCGACCAGCACACGGCGTGCGCCGGTGTTGAGCTCGTGCTCGCCGGCCGTTACGAGTTCATGCTGCTCTCGTTCCCTGACAACGACAACTTCTCGCACCGCAATGGACCCGATGAGCAGCACGTGTCGATCGCGCACGCCGACGCGCAGTTTCAGCGGGTGATCGACGCTGCCGGGGGATACCGGCGGTTTCTCGACGAGCACGCGGTGATCGTCGTCTCCGATCACTCGCACAGCACCGTGCACGAGACGCTTGACCTGGTCGATCTGCTGACGGCGCACGAATGGGACGTCCTGCAGCCCCGCCGCGGCCGGCGGGCGGGGAGCGCCGACATCGCGGTGAGCCCTGCGGCGCGCGCCGGAAACATCTACGTGCTCGATCCCGCGCACCGCGGAGGCAAGTTGCCGCTGCTGGTGGAGGACCTTTCCCGCGAGGCGAAGATTGAGCAGGTCTTCTGGCTCGAAGATGGCGAGGCTTGCGCTCGCTTGGGCGAAGCGGAGTTGCGCTTCAAACCGGGATCGCAGTACACGGATCGGCGCGGGCGGGGATGGGACGTCGACGGCGAGAAGATCGTGCTCGATCTCTTCGCCGACGGCGACGAGATTCACAGCGAGGAGTATCCCGATTCGCTTGAGCGGGTTTGGTCGGCGCTCAACTGCCCGGGTAGCGGCGACCTGATCGTCACGCCGGAACTCGGCTACGAGTTCCTCGACTGGGGCGGAGTCGCGCACCTTGGCGGCGGCACACATGGCTCGCTGCACAAGGCCGACTCGGCCGCGCAATTGATCGTCACAGGCACCGGGGAAGCGCGCCGCGAGCAGCGCGCCTGGTCGATCGGCGATGTGCACCATCTGGTGCTCGAGCACTTCGGGCTCGACCCGGCCAGTGTTGCGGATTGATTGAGTGCCGTAACCCGGCAGCGGCGACTCTGTAGATTGACGTGCCTGAAGCTATGTCGCAGTCGACTTCCGAAACCGCCGCAGTCCAGAGCCCGCCGCGCATGCACCGGCGTGCCTACCACGGGCTGAAGAAGCCAGCCAACTGGATTCAGTTGGTGAAGTTCGGCGCGGTCGGCGCCAGCGGCTACGTCGTGAACCTCGCCGTCTACGAGCTGGCGCGCCAGGGCTTTGGCGTCTACTACCTGGTCGCCGCCGTGATCGCGTTCTGCGTCGCGGTGCTGAACAACTTCTATTGGAACCGCCACTGGACCTTCGACGCGGGCGACGGGCACGCCGGATTTCAGGCGACGCGGTTCTTCGTCGTCAGCCTCGTCGCCCTCGGCTTCAACCTGCTGCTGCTCAAGGCGTTCGTCGCCGCGGGCCTCGGCGAGCTGCCCGCCCAGGCGATCGCGGTGATCTGCGTCACGCCGATCAACTTTGTCGGCAACAAGCTCTGGTCATTCCGCCTCTAGCGGAACGATCAACTGCGTGATCCCGGTCGCGCGACCATCGCGATCGGCCTCGATCAGCACGCCCATCAGGTGCTCGTCACCGGTGGCGCTGCCAAACCGCCCCGGCATGCCGGTGCGCAGCTTGGCGATGATCGTCTCCTTCACGACGCCGATCACCCCGGCGCGCGAGCCGGTCATTCCGACGTCGGTGCAGTAGGCAGTGCCCCCGGGAAGCACCCGAGCGTCGGCGGTCGGCACATGGGTGTGCGTGCCGACCACACCGGTCACGCGCCCGTCCAGGTGCCAGCCCATCGCGACCTTCTCGCTGGTCAGCTCGGCGTGGAAGTCCACGAGGATCAAGTCGACGTCGCCGGTCATCTCGCGCACCAGGGCGTCGGCGACGTCATACGGGTTGCCGTCGTTGTCGAGACCGAATTGCCCGATCAAGTTGATCACGCCGAGCCGCAGGTTGCCTGACTCGACGATCGTTGCACCCTTGCCCGGGTTGCTGGCGTGCTGGTTGGCGCAGCGAATGATCGCCTTGCCGGAATCCAGGTACGGATAGATCTCGCGGTGGCGGTAGGTGTGGTTACCCAGCGTGATGGCGTTCACGCCGAGCTCGAAGAGCTCGTCGGCGGTCTTCGGAGTGATGCCCATTCCGCCCGCGACGTTCTCGCCGTTTACGACGACGAAGTCCGGCTCATGCTCCTCGCGCAGTCGCGGAAGCAGGGTCGAAAGTGCGCGCCGACCGGGCTCGGCCACCACGTCGCCGATGAACAGGATCGAGGGCATCGGCCGAGTCTATGGGCAGCTGGCGCGCTCAGCGGTTTATCCTCCCGCCCATGCCGGTGCTCGAAGGCCGCGGTCTCGTGAAACGCTACGACGACCGCACAGCACTCAGCGATGTTTCATTCGTCGTGGACGCAGGGGAGAGCGTCGCGATTGCCGGGCCCAACGGGGCCGGCAAGACGACCCTGCTCTCGATGCTCTCCGGAGTCGTCTCGCCAGACGCCGGCAGCGTCGACCTGCCCGGCGGCAAGCTCGGTTGGGTTCCTCAGCGGGCGGCTGTCTACGGCAAGCTGACCGTGCGCGAGAACCTCGAGCTCTTCGCGAGGCTCGAACGCGTTTCCGATGTCTCGGCTGCGGCCAATCGAATGATGGAGCGCATCGAGCTCACCCACCGCGCGGACGATCACGCAGAAGATCTCTCCGGCGGAATGCGCCAACGGCTCTCGATCGGGATGGGGATGATCTCCGACCCTGCCGTCCTGTTGCTCGACGAGCCTTCGGCGGCGCTCGATCCGCTGCAGCGCGAGCGCCTCTGGGAGCTGCTTGAGTCGCTGGCGAGTGCCGGCATCGCGATCGTCTTCTCCACCCACTCGGCCGGCGAGGTCGAGGGGCATGCGGACCGCGTGCTGGTGCTCGACGGCGGCAAGCTGCTCTACAACGGCGCGCCCGCCGGCATCGGGCCGGGCGAGCACTTCGAACTCGCGTTCATCAACTTCCTGCGCGCGCAGCGCGGCGAGACGGCAACAGGAGAAGACTCCTGATGCGCCGGCTCGGCTATCTGCTCGGCAAGGACCTGCGCCTGCTCGGGCGCACGCCGTCGATCATCATCCTGCTCGCGCTCTACCCGGCGCTCGTCGCAGTATTGGTGGGCCTTGCGGTTGGCCGCCCACCGAGCAAGCCGCGCGTCGCGATCGTCAACCAGGTGCCAGACAACCAGCGCACGCTGCGCATCGGCGGCAAGAACTTCGACCTCGACAAGCTGACGCGCTCGCTCTACGAGAACGTCGACGGCTATGACGTCGAGACGCCGCAAGCAGCGCTCGAAGAGGTCAAGACCGGTGACGCGGTGGCGGCTGTGATCATCCCGAAGGACATCGTCGAGCAGCTTGAGTCCTCGGAGAGCCAGGGGACGATCGAGGCGATCTTCGACGCCTCAGATCCCACCAGAAAGGCCTACGTCGAGAACACGATCAAAGGCCTGCTCGTCGACACCAACAACGAGCTGACCAATCGCTTCACCGATGTCTCGCTCGATTACATCGACATCATCGTCAACGGCGGTGAGATCACCTTCGGCGGAAAGACCCGCGACATCGATGGACTGGCCAACGGCGCCGACCTGATCAAGAAGATTCTGCCGTACGTGCCGCCCGACCAAAGAGCCGAGCTGCAGCAGTTCGCCGGTCTCTCCGAAGGTGCAAAGCAAGGCGCGACGTTCGCACGATCGCTGCTCAAGCGCGTCGGTCAGCCGATCAAACTCGAGAACAAGCCGGTCGGCACAAACTCGTCGCTCTCTTCGCTGGCCGTTGCGGTCGCGGTCGCTGTGTCCGCGATGTTCGTCGCGCTCTTGCTGGGCGCCGGCATGCTCGCCTATGAAACCGAGGACCAGATGCTCACGCGGCTTCTGCGCGGCCTTGCGCCACGATCGACGATCGTGATTGAAAAGACACTGCTCGCGGGTCTTTGCGCGATGGTCGTCGGGACGGTGATGGTGATCGCCTTCGGCTTCTTTGTCGACATCCGCTGGGAGCGCGTCTGGGCGTGGTGGCCGGCGATCGTTGTCGCGGCGACGGCGTTCGGCGCCGCCGGGGTGATGATCGGCTCGATCAGTGGCGACGTGCGCGCCGCGTCGCTGGCCTCTTTCATGATCGGTCTGCCGCTGACGGCCGCGGCGCTGGTTCCCAAGGGGGCGGTCTCGGAAGGACTGTGGGCCGTGCTCCAGGTGATCAACTCCGTCTTTCCGTTCAAGCCGGCGCTCGACTTCGTGCGCGCCGGACTGTCTCCGGGATTCGACGCGCTTGTGCCGGCGCTGCACCTCGGTCTGCTGGTGGCGATCTACTGCACGATCGCCGCCTGGGCGGTCAAACGCCGGGTCGCCGCCTGACGACCCCGGATACAGTCGAAACATGGCTTTTCCAGCCACACGGCTGCGCCGGCTGCGCACCACGCGCTCGATCCGCGAACTCGTGAAAGAGAACGACGTGACCCCGGCGCACCTGATCGCGCCCTATTTCGTCGTTCCCGGCGAGAACGTGCGCCAACCGATCGCCTCGATGCCGGGTGTCGATCGCCTCTCCGTCGACCTGATGGCCGAAGAGGCGCGTCAGCTCCAGCAGCTTGGTCTTGCCGGTGTGCTGCTCTTTGGCCTGCCTGCCGAGAAGGACGAGATCGGCAGCGGCGCGTGGGATCCAGACGGTCCCGTGCAGCTCGCGACCGCTGCGATCAAAGCGGCCGCGCCGGAGCTCACGGTCGCGACCGACGTCTGCATGTGCGAGTACACGACGCACGGGCACTGCGGTGTGATCGGCCCGAACGGCGACGTCGACAACGACGAGACGCTCGATCTGCTGTCCCGCACCGCGATCTCCCACGCCGCAGCCGGCGCTGACGCCGTCGCGCCGAGCGACATGATGGACGGCCGCGTCGGCCACCTGCGCGCCGCGCTCGACGAAGAGGACTTTGCAGGCACGGCGATCATCGCCTACAGCGCCAAGTACGCGAGCGCCTTCTACGGCCCGTTCCGCGAGGCCGCGGACTCAGCGCCGCAACCCGATGGCCCAAATGGGAAATGGCACTGTCGGGAGGACCGCCGCGGCTACCAAATGGATCCCGCCAACGCGCGCGAGGCAGTGCGCGAGGCGCTGCTCGACGTCGAAGAGGGCGCCGACATCGTGATGGTCAAGCCGGCGCTGCCGTATCTGGACATCGTCCGCCAAGTGCGCGACGCGGTGCCGACGCCGGTCGCGGCCTACAACGTCAGCGGCGAGTACGCGATGCTCAAGGCCGCCGCCGCAGCCGGTGCGATCGACGAGCGCGCGGCGGTGTCCGAGGCGCTGCTCTCGATCAGGCGCGCCGGCGCAGACATCATCTTCAGCTACCACGCAAAGGACTTCGCCTCGTGGAACCAATGAGCAGCGCCGACGGCATCAAGGCGGCCGAGAGCGGCCGCGGCCAGCCAAAGCTGCGCTCGCGCAAGGGCGGCGCGGCGGTCCCGCTCGACGAGCGCGACAAGCAGTTGCTCAATCTCTTGCAGGGCAGCTTCCCGCTCGAACCGTTCCCGTTTGACTCGGTCGCAGCCGAGATGGACGCGGACGTCGACTGGGTGCTCACCCGCACGCAGGAGCTGCTCGACGATCGGATCATCCGCGAGATCACGCCGATCTTCGACACGCGCGCACTGGGCTACGAGTCGATGCTGGTCGCCGCGAGCGTCGATCCCGAGCACCCGCACCGCGCCGCCGAAGTGATCAACGCCCACCCGGGCGTGAGCCACAACTACCTGCGAAACCACGAGTTCAACCTCTGGTTCACGATCGCCACTCCGCCGGATTCGAAGCTCGGTCTCGAGGGCACGCTCGACGTGCTGGCCCGAGAAGCCGGCGCGACCTCCGTGCGCTCGCTGCCCACACTGCGGCTCTTCAAGATCAACATGAACCTCGAGATGGAGAAGGGCACCGAGGCGCTCTCAGCTCCCGGCGGCGAATCGGTCGAACGCCCGCTCGGCGGCGCCGAGCTATCGGAACTCGACTACGCGGTGATCAAGCACCTCCAGGGCGCGATGCCCGTGCAGCGTGACGCCTTTGCGCCAGCAGCTGAGGCAATCGGGATCAGCGAGGCCGCCCTGCTCGAGCACGCGCGCACGATGGTCGAACGCGGCCTCTTGCGTCGCGTCGCGGCGATTCTCTTCCACCGACGCGCCGGGTTCTCCGCAAACGGCATGGGCGTCTGGAAGGTGCCCGACGAGCAGATCGCCGAACTCGGTCCGCAGATGGCCTCCTACCGCGGGATCTCACACTGCTACCAGCGGCCGACCTACGAAGACTGGCCCTACTCGCTCTTCACGATGGCGCACGGCCGCTCGAAGGAAGAGTGCGACGCGATCCTCGCGCGGATCGCCGAGGAGACGGGAATCCACGAGCGCGCGACGCTCTACTCCTCGACTGAGTACAAGAAGATCCGCCTGCGCTACTTCACGCCCGACTACCGGGAGTGGGAAGAAGCGCACATGGGCGCCGCGTGAGCCGCTCGCAGGACCTCTATTCACGGGCGCTCAAGGTTCTCCCCGGCGGCGTCAACTCGCCGGTGCGGGCGATGCGCTCGATCGATCGGGATCCGATCTTCATAGATCACGGTGCCGGGTGCGAGATCGTCGACGTCGACGGGCGCAGCTACGTCGACTACGTCTGCTCATGGGGCCCGCTGATCCTCGGGCACGCCGATCGCGACATCGTTGCCGCCGTCGAGGCGGCGGCCGAGCGCGGCAGCAGCTTTGGCGCGCCGACAGAACAAGAGGTGCTGCTGGCCGAGCAGATCGTCGAGCGGGTGCCCAGTTGCGAGATGGTGCGCATGACCTCCTCGGGCACCGAGGCCGGGATGTCGGTGCTGCGACTGGCGCGCGCAGCCACGGGCCGCGAGAAGATCCTGAAATTCGCCGGCGCCTACCACGGCCACAGCGACGCGCTGTTGGTCGATGCCGGATCTGGCCTTGCAACGCTGGCGGTTCCCGGCAGCCCCGGAGTGACGGAGGGTGCCTCGCGCGACACGATCGTGATCCCCTGGAACGACGAAGCCGCGCTTGCCGCGGCCTGCGAGCAACACCAGTTCGCGGCGATTATCGCCGAGCCTTGCCCGGCCAACATGGGCCTGGTGCCGCCTGCGGAAGGCTTCTTGCGATTGCTCCGCCAGCAGGCCGACGCAAACGGCGCGCTGCTGATCTTCGACGAGGTGATCAGCGGATTCCGCGTGGCGCGCGGCGGCTACCAGGAGCTCGCCGGCCTGGCACCGGATCTGACGATGTTCGGGAAGGTGATCGGCGGAGGACTGCCAGCCGCAGCCTACGGGGGCAGGCGTGATCTGATGGAGCAGATCGCGCCGGCCGGCGACGTCTACCAGGCCGGCACGCTTTCCGGCAATCCGCTTGCGACCGCGGCCGGCCTCGCGACGCTGGCCAAGCTCGACGCGAACGCCTACCGGGTGCTCGAGCTGCGCACGCAGGACCTTGCAAGTGGGCTGGTCGACGCGGCCTCGGAAGCCGGCGTCGCCGTGTCGGTCGTCAGCGCCTGTGGCCTGCTGACCGTCTTTTTTGCCAGCGAGCCCCCACACGACTTCGCCTCAGCCAAACTCTGCGACATGGAAACGCACGCCGCCTGGTGCCGCGCGCTGCTCGCGCGCGGCGTCTACCCGCCGCCTTCGCAGTATGAGGCCTGGTTTCCCTCGCTCGCGCACGATGACGCTTCGATTGAAGCGACGGTCGAGGCCGCCCGCGGTGCGTTCGCCGAGGTCGCTGCATGAGCGCCGCCCCGCAGACGACCGACTTGCTCCCGTCGGAGAGCCTGATCGCCGACCAGCGCAACGATGCCCGGGCCAGCGAACTGCTCGAGGCGCCGAGCCTGCGGCTTGCGGCCGCACAAGTCGTGCGCGAGGGCTACCTGCTGCACTACGGAAGTCCGCGTTGGTATGAGATCGACGATCAGGATCTCGCGCTGCTGGCCGGCGACCGGATGTACGCGGCCGGTCTGGCCGTATTGGCTGACGCCGGTGACACCGAAGCCGTCGGCGTCCTGGCACGCCTCATCGCAGGTTGTGCGGAAGCTCACGCACTGGGCGACAGCGCGCGTGCGGACGATTTGTGGCAGTCCACATTGGCTATGCTTGCGCGCGGTTCGGACTGATTCTTCCTTGATCTGATCCGCACCAATCCACGCATCGATGCCCCCGAAGACTGACACCACGACCGCTCCGGCAGAGAGCCCTGAAAAGGCTCCCAAGTCGAAGTTCACCGCCGACCGCGGCTGGCCGGGCGCGTTCGAAGGCGAGACGGTCAACCGCCGTCACTTCATGACCGCCGTGGCGCTCGGCGCCGGCGGCGTCGCCAGCGCGATGTTCGCGCTCCCCGCGCTGGGTTTCGCGCTGGGTCCGATCTTCGAGAAGACCGAGCACCGCTCCCTGCTTGACGTCGGTGCGACCGGCGACTTCACCGCCGACACCTACGTGCCGCAGGTCGTCACGACCACTGCCGGGATCGGCGAAGTCGGCAAGCAGCTCGTCTACATCCGCAAGAACGACAACCCGACTCCGGAGCAGAACTGGCCGTTTGTCGCGATCAGCAACCGCTGCGCCCACCTCGGCTGCCCGGTTCGCTACATCGAGGCCGCCAAATCCTTCATCTGCCCGTGTCACGGCGGAACCTACGGCTTCGAGGGCGAAGTCACGGGTGGCCCGCCAGTGCGTCCGCTTGACCGTTTCGAGACGTACGTGATCGACGGTCGCGTGATGCTCGGGGCGAAGTTCTCCGTCAACTCCCAGCTCGAGCGCGTGCCGCTACGCGACCCGGGCGAGCACGTCGACGGTGTCTGGCAGATCCTCTACCCGCCGCGCCCGACCACTTAGCCTCCACCCAGCTTCTCATGCCCAAGCTCTCCAACCCGCTGAACAAGAAGGTCTCCGACCTGCCGAAGCCGCCAATGCCGCCGCTTCCGCCGAGCATGCGTCCCAACCCGAAGCCGGGACCCAAGGACGGAGTGACCGTCGGCGAGGCCGCAGCGGCCGGAGGCACAGGCGTCGTCGCATGGATCGACGAGCGCACCAGCGGCTCGGGCTTCCTGCGCGGCTTCCTCTTTCGCAAGGTGCCAAAGGGCATCAACTGGTGGTACACGCTCGGCTCGGCGACGATGTTCGCCTTCATCGCCCAGGCCTTCACCGGTGTGTTCCTCGCGATGTACTACACACCGAGCCCGATCGAGGCCTACGACTCGGTGCGTCACATCAACAACGATGTCTTCCTCGGCGAGTTCGTCCACGGCATGCACAAGTGGGGCGCCACCGTGATGACTGTGCTCGTCTTCGTGCACATGGCGCGAACCTTCGTCTTTGGCGCCTACAAGTACCCGCGCGAGCTCAACTGGGTCGTCGGCGTCCTGTTGCTGATGATGACCATGATGATGGGCTTCACGGGCTACCTGCTGCCGTTCGACCAGCGTTCTTTCTGGGCCACCGTCGTCGGCGTCAACCTCAACGGCACCGGCCCGATGATCGGCCCGTACCTTGCAGACTTCTTGCGCGGCGGGGCCGACTTCACGGCCACCACGCTTTCGCGCTTCTACGCGATCCACATGATGCTCGTGCCCGGACTGATCGGCGCGCTGATCGGTGCCCACCTGTATCTCGTGGCCAAGCTCGGCACCACGGCACCGCCGTGGATGAAGGTCGACGAGGCCAACGCCAAGGACGAAAAGCGGGTCTAGCGCGATGGATCGTTTCGAGAAGGAGCAATATCTCCGCGAGTACAGCTACCTGAAGAACAAGGGCAAGCCGTTCTTCCCGTACGCGGTCGGCAAGGACGGCCTGATGGCCTGCGTCGTGCTGATCGTGATCATCCTGATGTCGCTGATCCTCGGCGCCGAGCTCGGCCCCAAGGCCGACCCGACCACCACGTCCTACGTGCCGCGTCCGGAGTGGTACTTCTTCTTCCTCTTCGAGCTGCTGCGCGTGATCAAGCCGCCGGAGCTCGTCTTCGTCGCGACGCTCGGCATCCCGAACATCGCGCTCGCGCTGCTGATCCTGTTGCCGTTCTACGACCGCGGCC
Organism: Actinomycetes bacterium; assembly: GCA_023404495.1. Lineage (GTDB taxonomy): Bacteria > Actinomycetota > Thermoleophilia > Solirubrobacterales > JACPNS01 > JACPNS01. Next base: position 22,657 of record JAEYBE010000053.1, read on the forward strand.
CCGAGCGTCGCCCCGAGCGTCGCCCGATCGCCATGACCTGCATGGTGCTGACGATCGTCGCGATGACCTACCTCACGTTGCTCGGATCGCTGGCCGGTTCGCCGACCGAGATCGACATGAACGTGCCCGAGGAGTATGAGTACGGCAAGGAAGTCGCCGCCAACGCCGGATGCCTGGGCTGTCACAAGTTCGGCGAGAACGGCAACGACGGCCCTGGTCCGAACCTCACCAAGATCGGCGCAAGGCTGCCAAAGCAAGCGATCGAGCGGACGCTGAACAACCCGACCGCGCCGATGCCGAGCTTCCGCGAGATGCCGATCGAGCAGAAGCAGGCGCTCGTCGATTTCCTCGCGCAGCTGCGCTAGTCGCCGATTCCTCTAGGCTCCCGCTGATGAGCGATGCAGCCGCAACGCCAGCGGCCGAAAAAGGCACGCTGCCCGAGCAACAGGTCGAGGCGATGTTCGATCGCATCGCCAAGCGCTATGACCTGATGAACACCGTGATGACCGCCGGTCTTCACGATCAGTGGCGCAAGCGGGCTGTCGAGATCGCCGGTGTGACCGCGGGAAAGCACGTGCTCGACGTTGCCACCGGCACCGGAGACCTCGCCTTTGAGCTCGCGCGCGCCGTCTCGCCGGGCGGAAGCGTGACCGGCGCGGACTTCTCCGAGGAGATGCTTGTGGTTGCGCGTCAAAAACAGCCAAAGGCGCTGTCCGGACTCGACGCTGAGGTCATCTTCGAACAAGGCAACGCGCTCGACCTGAAGTACGACGACAACACTTTTGACGCCGTGACCGTCGGCTTCGGAGTGCGCAATTTCTCGGACCTTGCGGCGGGCCTCACCGAAATGGCCCGCGTCGTGCGCCCGGGCGGCAAATTCGTGATCCTCGAGATCTCGCAGCCGAGCAAGGGGCCGCTCGCATTCTTCTACCGCGCTTGGTTTGACGGCCTGGTGCCGCTGATCGGCAAGTTCGCCGGCGAGGACTCCGCCTACACCTACCTTCCCAACTCGGTCAAGCGCTTCGCCCGGCCAGAGGAGCTCGCGCGCGTGCTGCACGAAGCGGGCACCGAGGATGTCGGCTGGCTCAGCCTCGCCGGCGGCATCATCACGATTCACCACGGCGTCGTCCGCTGACCTGACCGGGTCGATGAGCGGCGATACGCGAGCCTTCCAAGCTCTGACGGCCACGGTCGGCGAGAGCATCGTCGCCAGGCTGACCGACGTCGAACGCAGGCTCGCTGAGATCGTCGAATCGCGCGACGCCAAGGCAGCCGCACCGGCGCTCGCGACCCTGCGCGCGGGCGGCAAACGCCTGCGGCCCCTGCTGGTGCTGACCTGCGGGGCGATCGACGATGCCGACGACTCCCAGGCAGCCGCGTTGGTCAGCGCCGGGGCGGCGGTTGAGCTCGTCCACATGGCCACCCTCGTGCACGACGACGTACTCGACGACGCTGCACTTCGCCGAGGCAAGCCGACCGTCTACGCCGAGCACGGCCGCCCCGCCGCCCTGCAAACCGGCGATCTGCTCTTCGCCCTTGCTTTCGAGGAACTCACTGCCGGCGGCGACATCGAACAGGTCCGCGCGCTTTCGCGAGCGTCGTCCGGCCTCGCCCAAGGCGAACTGCTCCAGCGCGAAGACGCGTGGGACGCCAGCGTCACGCGTGAGCGTTACATGCAGCGGTGCACGCTCAAGACAGCGCGCCTCTTCGAGGCCGCCGCGCAGCTCGGCGCACACGCGGGCGGGCGTCCCCAGCTTGCCGAATCGCTCGGCGCATTCGGTTCCAAAGTCGGGCTCGCGTTCCAACTCGCCGACGACGTGCTCGACGTCATTGCCCCGACCGAACAGACCGGCAAGACTCGCGGGGCGGACCTGCTCGACGGCACCGTCAACCTCCCGCTGATCCTCGCGGCAGAACGCGATCAGTCACTGCGCGATCTTGACCTGCGCGAAGTCAGAAGCGCAGAGCAGGCAGGCGTGATCTGCGATCGCATCATCGCCACCGGAGCACCTGACGACGTTGCCGATCAGGCCCGCGACCTGGTGGCCGAGGCCAAGGCGCTGCTCGGCGAGGAGATCTCACCGGCCGAGCGACAAGTCTTCGAGTCGATCGCCGACCAGGCGGTCGCGCGCAGCACCTAATTCGCCCAAACGAAAAGGCCGGCAAACGCCGGCCTTCTCAATTCGTAGATCCTGGGGGGTGTTGGACTTACGAAAGCTCTAGAAATCCTCGGGCAGGATGTGGCCGCTGTCGAGGGCTCCGACGAATGCGTTGATCTCGGTCGCCATGTTGGCGTAGGTGAGATTGCGCAGGTCGCGCACCAGTGAATCGGTGCCGCGGTCGAGCAGGCAGTCAAACTTCTCGATCAGCTCTTCGTCCATCACGCCCGGCGAGACGTGCTCGCAGTTCGGGCAACGGAGCGTCACGCGCCAAAGGGTTCCGTCGGCCTGCTCCCAATCGATCGGGTAGACCATGTCGCACTCGCAGTGCTCACAGTTTGCGACCTCTTCGATCTGGCTCGCAATCTGGTCTTCCACGCGGCGTGAACGTGAGCCGCGCTTGCCGATCTTGTTGTTGTAAGGATTCATCGAAGTCTGCCTTGACTCTGGGCCGCTCCTGCGGCGTTGGCAGACGTATCGACCAACTTGGGGGATGGCTTTAGACCCCAGTTTCGAGGAATGTCCAGTCGCCGCGTAGACTGCTTCTCATGGTTCTTTCCGACGGCACAATCCGCTCAGAGATTGAAGCCGGGCGTATCGTGATCGACCCTTACGACCCGGGATTCATCCAGCCGGCGAGCGTCGATGTGCGCTGCGACCGGATGTTTCGCGTCTTCCATAACGGCCGCCATCCCTACATTGATGTGCGCAAACCGATGGACGATCTGACAGAGCGCGTCGAGATCAAGGACGACGAGCCGTTCATCCTTCATCCGGGCGAGTTCGTGCTCGGGCAGACGCTCGAGCGCGTGAGTATTCCCGATGACCTGGTCGCGCGTCTGGAGGGCAAGAGCTCGCTCGGCCGTCTTGGACTTTTGATCCATTCGACCGCCGGATTCATCGACAGTGGCTTCACCGGCAACATCACGCTCGAGCTTTCCAATGTCGCGAACCTGCCGATCACGATCTACCACGGGATGCCGATCGGCCAGATCTCCTTCATGCGCCTCGACCGGCCGGTCGAAAAGCCCTATGGGTCAGACCAACTGACGAGCAAGTACCAGGGCCAGGCCGAGCCCACGCCCAGCAGCTACCACCTGAACTTCTCGAAGTAACCGCGTAAAGGCGTAAGGTTCAAAACATGCCAGGAAACATCGGTCTAGCGGAAATCATCGTCGTGCTGGTGATCGTGTTGATCATCTTCGGTCCCAAGCGACTGCCTGAGCTTGCTCGCTCGGTCGGCAAGGCCTCGCGCGAGTTCAAGTCCGCGATCAACGAGGATCCCAAAGACAGTAAGGACAGTTCGGCCACCGAGATCTCGGCCGGCGAAGAATCTGGTCCTACCGTCACTGCCACGCCGGTCGGCGACGCCGACAAGAAGTCCGGCTCCGGCAGCTAGCCGGCAAGCACCTGCCGAGCGCCCGAGGGACGATGGGCAAGATCAGAAAGATTCAGCCGCAGGATGAGATGACGCTCGTCGAGCATCTCGACGAGCTGCGGACTCGCATCATCGTCGTGCTGGGGTTCTTTGGTGCGGTGCTTGCCGTCTGTTTCTGGCAGAACCACGAGATCCTCGACGTCGTCAACGGTCCGCTTCCGGCGGACAAAGTCCCCGCCACCTTTGGGGTCTCCGAGGCGTTCATGTCGACGCTGACCGTCTCGACCTACGCCGCGCTGATCATCACCAGTCCGATCATCGTCTACGAGATCTGGGCGTTCGTGGTTCCCGCCTTCAGCGACAGCGAGAAGCGAATCGCCAAGCCGCTGGTGCTGATGACGCCGGCGTTGTTTGTGGCCGGCTGCGTCTTCGGCTACTTCATCGTCCTCCCGCCGGCCGTCACGTTCCTGCTCGGGTTCAACGACGAGCAGTTCAATGTGCTGCTGAGGGCCAGCGACTACTACTCCTTCTTCGGCATGACGGTGCTGGCGATGGGATTGCTCTTTGAGCTGCCGCTGGCGATCTTGATTGCCGCGCGCGTGGGACTGGTCACGTCCGAACAGTTGCGCGCGAACCGCCGCTATGCGATCGTCATCATCGCTGTGGTGGCGATGTTCCTGCCTGGCGTCGACCCCGTCTCGATGATGATCGAGATGGTTCCGCTGCTGCTGCTGTTCGAGCTTTCGATCTGGCTGACGGTGTGGTTCGGCAAGCCCCGTGAGGGGCCGGAGAACGCCGCAGCCGCTCAGGGCAGCCAGCCCGGGGCCGCAATGCGGTAGCTTTCCCGCCTGGGAAATGCTGTTCGATCTTCAGGGACCTCGCAAGACCGCCGTCAAGGTGATCTATCTGGGACTGGCCATTTTGATGGCTGGTGGTCTCGTGCTGTTTGGAATCGGCAGCAACGTTCAGGGTGGATTCGCTGACGTCTTCGGCAGCAGCAGCGGCGCCGGCCAGGCGCGCGACAACGTCAAGAAGTACGCCGAGCAGACTCAGGCCGACCCCAAGAACAAGACTTCGTTGCAGAACCTGATCGCCGCCCGCTACACGCTGGCAGCCGATGAGGAGAACTACAACAAGGAAGAGAACACCTTCACCGAGGAAGGCACGCAGCAGCTCAAGCTCTTGGGCGACGACTGGGAGACCTACCTCAAGCTGACGGACAACAAGCCAAACATCGCGACCGCCAACTACGCGGTGAGTGCCTATCTCGGGCTCAACGACGCCAAGGGCGCAACCAAGGCCCAGCAGATTCTCACGAAGGACCAGCCGACGGCGACCAACTACCTCGCGCTGATGCTCTACGCCTCCTATGCAGGCGACACGCTGATCGCCTCTGGTGCGGAAGTCAAGGCCCGCGAGGTCGCTACGCCGGACGAGAAGGAAGAAGTTGCCGCGCAGATCAAGGAGATCAAGAACCAGGTGAAGGACCGCCAGGCCGAGATCCAGCAGCAGATCCAGCAGCAGTTCTCGCAGCAGGCGCAGCAGAGCCAGGGTGGCCAGTCGCCGACCAACCCGTTCGCGGGCGCCGGCGCGGCCAAATAGCTTTTCGTTAGTACCCTTTCCCTTTCCGGGCCATTAGCTCAATTGGCAGAGCAGGGGACTCTTAATCCCAAGGTTGTAGGTTCGATTCCTACATGGCCCACTCAGTGTCTCTGAGCGCGCGGCTGCGCACGACGTCGCGCGGCTCACGTGCCAGAGCACGCTTCGCCACACGCCGGCGCACGCACCCCCACGCTCAGAGCCCCTGAGTCTCTTGGATCTTTATGGATAACTCCAGTCGCAATGAGCTCGCCGTCTACGACGGCATCGTCATGTCGTCGGATGAGGCGCGGATTCCGGCGACTGATGATGGGTTTTTGCGTGGGGATGGGGTTTTTGAGGCGCTTCGGGTTTATTCGGGGGTGCCTTTTGGGCTTGAGGAGCATCTTCAGCGGATTGTTCGTTCTGCTGAGGGGATGATGCTTGAGCTGGATATCTCGCAGCTCTCGCGCGAGGTTGATCAGTTGATCGAGGCTCGTGGGCCCGACAACTATCAAATGCGAATCGTCGTCACTCGCGGCGGGCACCGGCTCGTGCTGAGCGAACCGCTTCCTGATTTTGCTCCTTCGGTCTCGCTCGGCTTTGTCGAGTACCGCACGACCGTGATTCTCGATGGCTTGAAGACCCTCAGTTACGGCGCCAACATGCAGGCCAACCGGCTTGCCAAATCGCGTGGCTACACGGAGGCGCTACTCGTCACACCTCAGGGCCAGGTGCTCGAGGCTCCTACCGCATCGATCTTCTGGTCGCCCGACGGCGAAAAGCTGGTCACGCCGCCGCTCGGCGAGTCGATCCTGGCATCGATCACCCGCGCAACTTTGCTCGATCACATCGAGGTCGAGGAGCGACCGACCACGCGCGCGGAGATACTCGGCGCGACCGAAGCCTTCCTCTGTGCGAGCATCCGCGAAGTCCAGCCGGTCGATCGCATCGACGACGTCGTTCTCAGCGCCCCCGGCCCTCTGACCGAGGCCGCGCAGGCGGCCTACCGCGCGGCAGTAGAGGCAAGAGTCGCCGCCCCCGGCGCGAAGACCGCCTAGAGGCTCCCGCCCCGGCCGCAAGGCCTGGCCCCAAGACCCATGCACGTACTCACGATCATCGGAAACCGCCCGCAGTTCGTCAAGCTGGCAGCAGTAAGTCCCTTGCTGCGCGAACGCAACCTTGAAACACTTGTGCACACCGGCCAGCACCACGACCGCGAGCTCTCCGACGTCTTCTTCGAGCAGCTCGGCCTGCCCGAGCCCGACCACAACCTCGGCATCGCCGGCGGCAGCAACTCCGAGCAGACCTCGCGGATGATCGCGGCGCTCGCGCCGCTGATCGCGGAAGTCGGGCCCGACGTGGTGCTTGTCTACGGCGACACCAACTCAACGCTCGCCGGCGCGCTGGTTGCTGCCCAGTTGCACGTGCCGCTGGCGCACGTCGAAGCCGGCCTGCGCTCATTCGATCGCTCGATGCCCGAAGAGGTCAACCGCGTCGTCTGTGACTCGCTCGCTGACCTCCTGCTCGCCCCGGGATCGGCGGCTGCCGAGAACCTCGCACGCGAGGGCGCGCACGGCGATGTCGTGGTGACCGGGGATGTGATGGGCGACCTCGTGCTCTCGATGCAGGGCCGCTTCACGATGCCCGACCTCCCCGCCGAGCCCGGCGAATACTTCCTCGTCACCGCGCACCGCGCGGCCAACGTCGATGATCCGGCACGGCTCGAGCGACTCGTCGATCTGCTGCTCGGGCTCGTGCTGCCGGTCTTCTTCCCGGTGCACCCGCGCACGCGCGCCCGGCTCTCGCAGGCCGGACTGCTCGATCGGCTCGAGGCCGCGGAGAACATCCACCTCGTCCAGCCGCTCGACTACGCCTCGACGATGGCGCTTGCCAAAGACGCCCGCGCCGTGCTCACCGACTCCGGCGGCTTGCAAAAGGAAGCCGTATGGCTCGGCACCCAGTGCATCACGCTGCGTCCGTCAACTGAGTGGATTGAAACGCTCGAGGGCGGCTGGAACACGTTGGTCGATCTCGACGCTGGTCTGCTCGCCGATGCCCTTGCCGCCGAACCGGCCGGAGATCCCCCGCAGCTTTACAACGCGGGCGCCGCCGGCGCGGCGGTCGTCGCGGCGCTGGAGGCCCGTTTCGCGCCGGTTGGCGGATTGCCAGGGGTAGAGTCAGCGTAATGAGCGACGCGAGTCAGCACAGCTTCCAAACCGTCGGCGTGGTCGGCCTTGGGTACGTCGGCCTGCCGCTTGCGGTTGCTTTCGCGGAGGCTGGGCTGAAGGTGATCGGCCTCGATGTCGATCAGTCCAAGCTCACCGCGCTCTCCTCGGGGAACTCATACATCGAGGACGTCCCCGACAGTCTGATCGCCGAGAACGCTGAGGCCTTCACCTGGTCCTCCGACTACGCCGCCCTGGTCGAGGCTGATGCTGTCGTGATCGCTGTCCCAACGCCGCTGACGCCCAACCGTGAGCCCGACCTCGGTGCGCTCGTCTCGTCGGCCAGCGCGCTCTCCGGCGTGCTGCGCAAAGGCCAGCTCGTCTCGCTTGAATCGACCACTTACCCGGGGACCACTCGCGAGCGCCTCGTGCCGCTGCTCGAGGAGTCAGGTCTCAAGGCCGGCACAGACTTCTTCGTCGCCTTCTCGCCCGAGCGGATCGACCCCGGGCGCAAAGACTTCACGCTGCGCACGACGCCGAAGGTCGTCGGCGGCGACGGACCTGAGGCCACCGCGCGCGCCAAGGCGCTCTACTCACACATCTGCGACGAGATCGTCGAGGTCTCCGCTCCTGAGGCTGCGGAGATGACGAAGCTGCTCGAGAACATCTACCGCGCCGTCAACATCGCGCTTGTCAATGAGATGGCGGTGATCTGTGACCGCATGGGGATCGACATCTGGGAGGTCGTCGAAGCCGCGGCGACCAAGCCCTTCGGTTTCGCGAGCTTCAAGCCCGGCCCCGGTCTTGGCGGCCACTGCCTGCCGGTCGACCCCTTCTACCTCTCTTGGAAGGCGCGCGAGTACGGCGTCTCTGCCGAGTTCGTCGAGCTCGCCGGCCGCACCAACACGAACATGCCGCGTTTTGCCACCGAGCGCACGGTCGAGACGCTGAACAAATCTGGCGTCGCCACCTCCAATGCCCAGATCGCCGTGCTCGGCGTCTCCTACAAACCCGATGTCGGCGATCTGCGCGAATCGCCGGCGCTGGAGATCATGCAGCACCTCACAGACCTCGGCGCGACGCTCAGCTACCACGACCCGCACGTCGATCAGCTCCCTGGCTTCGGACTCAGCTCGGAGCCGCTGGATTCGATCCTCGCTCGCGCTGACCTGGCGCTGATCGTCACGGCGCACAGCTCGGTCGACTACACCGAAGTTGTCCGCGGTGCCAAGCAGGTGCTCGACTTCCGCGGCGTGACGCGCGGGATCGCCGAGTCTCTGACCGAGCAGGAATCCGACCGCGTCGTCAGGCTCTAGGGCGTGGCAGAAACAGTCTCAATCGGCGTTCTGGGTCTCGGCTACTGGGGCCCCAACCTCGCCCGCAACTTCGCGGCGCTGCCCGGCGCCGAGGTGACCTGGCTCTGCGACGGCAGCGAGGCTGCGCTCGATCGCCAGCGTGCCGCGCATCCGCCGGCGCGTTTCACCGCTTCATTCGACGACCTGCTCTCCGATGACTCGCTCGACGCCGTGGTGATCGCTGCTCCGGTGCCACAGCACGCTGAACTTGCACTCGCCGCGCTTGAGGCCGGCAAGCATGTCTTTGTCGAGAAGCCGCTGGGCGCGACGCTCGAGGAGGCAGAACAAGTGGCGGCCGCCGCAGCAGCCAGCGACCGCATCGTGATGGTCGGCCACTTGCTTGAGTACCACCCGGCGGTCGAGAAGCTCAAGGGCCTCGTCGACGCCGGCGAGCTTGGTGATATCCGCTACGTCTACTCAACGCGTCTCAACCTCGGCAAGCTCCGAACCGACGAGAACGCGCTCTGGAGCCTTGGGCCGCACGACGTCTCGGTCGCGCTTGCGCTGATCGGCGAGGAGCCCGACGAACTGTTTGCGCACGGCGAGGCCTACATGAACAGCGGAGTCGAGGACGTCGTCTTTGGCTACATGCGCTTTCCCTCCGGGGTTGCCGCGCACCTCCACCTTTCTTGGCTTGACCCGCACAAGCAGCGGCGCATCACCGTCGTCGGCTCCAAGCGCATGGCGACCTTCGACGACATGAGCATCGAGGGCAAACTCACGATCTACGACAAGGGCTTCGATGAGAGCTACGAGTCCTACGGCGAGTACCTCGCGCGCTCGGGCGACATCACAATGCCGCAGATCTCCAACGAGGAGCCGCTGCGCATCGAGTGCCGCCACTTCGTCGAGTGCATTCAGACCGGCGCCGCGCCGCGCACCGATGCTGCCTCCGGCCTGCGCACGGTACGCGTGCTTGAAGGACTGCAGAACTCGCTCGACGCTGCAGAGCGCGGGCGCGTGGAGGCCTGATGCACCGCACGATCGCCGACGACGCGCAGATCGGCGAGGGTGTGACGATCGGCGAAGGCGTCGTCGTGCACCCCGGCACGGTGATCGGCGACGGGTGCGTGCTCCAAGACGGCGCGGTCGTTGGCAAGCCTGCTGTACTCGGGCGTTCCTCGACAGCCGCGGGGGAGGTTTCGCCGGCAGTTCTCGGAGCGGGTGTAGCCGTCTGCTCCGGTGCCGTCGTGTTTGCCGGCGCTGAACTTGCCGCGGGCGCGATCGTCGGCGACAAGGCGATCGTGCGCGAGCGCGTGAAGATCGGCGAGCGCAGCGTGGTCGGCGCGAACGTGGTGGTCGAGAACGACACCGTTGTCGGATCTGGCGTGAAGATCCAGACTGGCGCGTACGTCACCGCGCACGTCGTGGTGGAGGACGATGTCTTCATCGCTCCCGCCGTTGTCACCACCAACGACAACACGATGGGGCGCCACGACAGCGATCACCAGAATCGCGGGCCGATTCTGCGCCGTGGCTGCCGGGTCGGCGCCGGCGCGATCCTGCTGCCCGGCGTGGAGATCGGTGCTGACGCCTTTGTGGCCGCTGGTGCGCTTGTCACCCGCGATGTGGCGGCCGGAATGCTCGTGATGGGAGCCCCGGCCCGCGAAGTCCGCCAGGCCGGCGAATAACCAGTTCGCACCTGAATTTTCAGGACGATTGAAGTTCCTCGCGTAGCTGCCGATACAAACGCGGTACAACAATCGTTGAGGTGGACCCATGTCAGACGGCCAGTTTCCACCCGAGTCTCCGCAGGACCCGGTGGACATTCCCGCAAGCTCAGACCAGACCGACTTCTCGCCCGAACCTGGACTCGCGCCGGTGAGCGATGAGGCAGTCGTGCAGCTGCCGGACGGTGGCCAGTACCCCGACGACGTCTTTGGCATCACGGATGCCCAATCGGTTCCGGAGGTGACGATCGAACCGATCGCCGCCGACGCCGAACCGGATCTTCCACCTGCCGACACCGCCGGGGACATGTTCTCGGTGAACGAACTGATGGATGAGCCGGCCGAGCCCGTCGCTGAGCCCGCGGAGCCGCTTGCTGCTCCCGAGCCGCTTGCGTCACCTGAGCCTCTGGCAGCCCCGGAACCACTTCACACGGCCGATCCGCTCCCGACCCCCGCGGGCAGCGACATGTTCTCAGTCGACGATCTGATCGAGGAGCACGAGGAGCACGAGGAGCCGGCGCTGGCTGCCCCCGAGCCGCCTTCTGCGATTGAGTCGTTCGAGGCACCCACCGAGCCGCTGGCCGCGCCAGACGCGCCGCCACTGGCCTCGCCGGAAATCTCAAACCCATACGCACCTACTGAGCCGATTGCCCCAGTTGCAGAGACCGAGCCGGTCGCGCCGCTCGAGCAGGCCGCGGAGATTGCGCCTGAGCCCGTTGCGGAGTTCGCACAGTCCGAGCCGGTCAACCCCTACGCGGAGCCGGCAGCTGCTGCTGAAGTTGTCAACCCCTACGCCGAGCCCGTTCAAGCCGAGGCATCGGCACCGCAGGAGGTCTCGAACCCTTACGCCGAAGCACCGCAAGCTCCCGAGTTTGCCGAAGCCGAGCCGGTCAACCCCTACGCGGAGGCGCCGGCCGAACCGGCCGCGATGGATGCTTCTGCGACGCCCGAGTACGAGGCTCCGCCGGTCGAGCACTATGAGGAACCTGTCGCCGAGCAGTACACCGAGCCGGTCGGCCAAGAGCTGCCAGTTCCCGCCAACGAAGAAGTCTTTGACGCCTACGGAACCGATCAGGATGTCGATCCGGCCGCCCAGCCGCACATGCAGCGGCGTGAAAGCGTCGCGCCTCCGGGCATGGAAGCACTCGCCGTCGGCGGCCTGGTTGTGGCTGACGGCGGGCGAGTCAAGGGTGCCCCTGGTGCCCCCGCAGCCGAGAAGAAGAAGCGTGGATCGTTCTCGCTTGGCAAGAAGAAGCAGAAGGATGCACCTCAGCCGATGCCCGAGGAACAGATCGCAACTGCCGCCGAGTTTGCCCAGCCCCTAGTCGAACCGCCGACAATGCCGGTGCAACCGGAGGCGATCGCCGTGCCCGAGCAGCTCGCACCTGCCGTGATGCAGGCGCCCGAGCAGCCGGTCGCCCCGATGATGCCGGCCGCGGCTCCGGTGAAGACCAAGAAGTCGATGGCCGACCGGCTCTTCGGTGAGGCCAAGCCCGGCCAGCGCCACTCGTTCTTCGGCATCAAGTTCGGCAAGCCCGGCGCAGTGCCCGGCGAGCAGCAGTTTGCGCCGCAGGCTCCGGCCGCGCCGGTGGTGGAAGTTGCGCCGATGCCCGAGACTGCACCGGTCGCAGAGGTTGCGCCGCAGCAGCCCGAACAGATCCTCGCGCCACCGCCGCCGGTCGCGCAGGCAGAAGTGATCCAGAGCGCGGAAGCCGCGGCCCACGCCAAGAAGCGTGGCAAGAAGCAGAAGGCGCCCAAGGCGAAGAAGCAGATGGCGCCCAAGCAGGGCAAGTCGATGGCCGACAGGCTCTTCGGTGAGGCCAAGCCCGGCCAGCGCCACTCGTTCTTCGGCATCAAGTTCGGCAAGCCGGGTGCTCTACCCGGACAGCAGCAATTGTCACCGGAGGCGACCCCGATGCCCGAGATCCCGCAGCAGCAGCAGTACACCGCGGCGGCGTCGATGGCGCAGCCGTATCAGCAGGTGCCCCAGACCGCGCAAACACACTTCCCGGGGGGATACCCGGCCGACTTCGCGCGCGGCGCGGCTGAAGCTCAGCCGTACGCGGCGGCCGCGGCCCCCGCGCAAACTCCCGAGCAGATCATGCCGCCGGCCGAACAGGTCGCGCAGCAGGCTCAGGCCGGTCAGCAGTAGGACGAAGCGGCTCGCCGAGGGGCTCGCCCTCGGCGTCACGCCGTAGTATTGCTGCCGATGAACGGCAGCAGCTTCTCTCCGCCTACCAGCGACGCAGCCGCGCCCGTCTGGGAACTCTCGGGTTGGTGGCGCCGCGTCGGCGCGCAGATCATCGACTCACTGATCGTCGGGGTGCCGGCGTTCGTCGCGGCCGGCATCCTCGTGGTGATCACGATCCGCGACGTCGAAGAGCTGAGTGGCTCTGACTTCGACCGGATCCAGATCTACGGAACCGTGATCTCGATCGTCACCGCATCGATCTACTACTGCTGGATGATGTCGGCCACCAACGGTCAGACGGTTGGCAAGAAGGTCACAGACATTCGCGTCGTACGTGAAGACGGCGCGCCCGTAACCGCAGGCTTTGCTTTCCAGCGGCAGATTCTTGTGATGCAACTGCTCTTCGGTTGGCTTGCGGCAATTCTGCTCTACATCCCGACGCTGCTCAATTACCTATGGCCGCTCTGGGACAACGGCAATCAAGCGCTCCACGACAAGATCGTCAAGTCGCGAGTCGTGATCGCCACGCCCGTGGGCGTCGCCGAGCCGGCACCTCCGGTGCAGACCGAGTTTGCTCCGCAGACGCCGTTCCCGCAGGCCCCACCTGCACCGCCGGCAACGCCAACGCCTCCACCTCCACCACCCGCCCCCGGAGGCGCCGTGCCATACACGCCGCCGCCGGGCTTTGAGAACCCGGTTTCAGACGACGAGAAGTAGTTCGCTCAGGCCAGCTCGGCCGCGCGATCGCCCGCGAGGATGACCTGCGATCGCTCGGGTCCGACGCCGACCAGCACGATCGGCACGTCGAGGAAGTCGCTGACGTACTCGAGGTAGTTGCGGCAGGTCTCCGGGAGATCTTCCATCGAGCGCGCGCCGCTGATGTCTTCGTTCCAGCCGGGAAGGTCGACGTAGCTTGCGCGTGAGTGGTGCAGCACGCTCTGGTGGTAGGGGAACTCGTCAAACACCGCGCCGTCGGCGTTCGTGTAGCTCGTTGCGACGCGCAACGTGTCGATACCGGAAAGCACGTCGAGCTTGGTGATGCAGAGGCCGGTCAACCCGTTGATGCGGGTTGCGTAGCGCAGCGCGACAAGGTCGAGCCAGCCGATTCGGCGTGCACGCCCGGTGGTCGTGCCGAACTCGCCGCCGACCTCACGGATCTGGTCGCCGAGCTCGTCGTCGATCTCCGACGGGAACGGTCCGCTGCCGACGCGGGTGGTGTAGGCCTTTGCGATTCCCCAGACCTCGTCGATCAGCGTCGGACCGACGCCGGCTCCGACGCAGGCGGCGCCGGCGATCGGGTTTGAGGATGTGACAAACGGATAGGTGCCGTGGTCGATGTCGAGCAGTGCACCCTGAGCGCCCTCGAAGACAACTTCCTTGCCGGCCTTGATCGCCTCGTGCACGATCAGCGAAGTCTCAGCGATGTGTTGCTCAAGGCGATGGCCATAGCGCAGGTACTCGTCGACCATCGTGTGCAGGTCGAGCTCGGGGTCCTTCGCCCAGGGGCGCAGCTGTTGCCGCTTGGGCTCCATCGCGGTCATGATCTTCTTGCGCAGGATCTTCTCGTCGAGCAGGTCTTGCATGCGAATGCCGAGGCGATCGGCCTTGTCGGCATAACACGGGCCGATTCCGCGCTTGGTGGTGCCGATCTTCAGCTCGCCGAGCTTGGCCTCGCCCTCGTGGTCGAGCATCAGGTGGTAGGGCATGATCAGGTGCGCGTTGGCACTGATCTTGAGGCCGGTGGTGTCGACGCCGCGCTTGCGCAGGTCGTCGAGCTCGCCGATCAGCACACCGGGATCGACTACCACGCCGTTGCCGATGATGCACGTGTTGTTCGGGTGGAGAATCCCCGACGGAATCAGGTTGAGCTTGAAGACCTCATCGCCGTGGATGATTGTGTGGCCGGCGTTGTTGCCGCCCTGAAAGCGCACGGTGACCTGGGCCCGATCGGCCAAAAGGTCCGTGACTTTGCCCTTTCCCTCATCGCCCCACTGGGCGCCGACTATGACTGTTGCTGGCACAGGATTGAGTGTAGGCAGCGCCAGAACGCCGGTTGTGAATAGGATCGCGCAATGAAGTTCGCAGCGACGATTCTCTACGTTGATGACGTCCAGAGCTCGGTCGACTTCTACGGTCGCGCTTTCGGGTTCACAGTTGATTTCAGCTCCGGTGATGACTACGCGGTGCTCAGCTCGGAGAGCGGGGCGACGATCTCGTTCGCCAGCAAGGACTTGCCCCCGCAGGTACCCGGCGTGCGCGAGGCGCACGCTGGCTTTGAACTCTGGCTGGCCACGGAGGATGTCGCTGGCGCAGTTGAGAAAGCTGTGAACGCGGGCGCCGAGCTGGTCGCGGAGCCGACTGCCAAGCCCTGGGGTCAGGTCGTCGCCTACGTGCGCACGCCCGACGGATCCTTGATCGAGATCGGCGAGCCGGCTCCCGGCGGCTGAGCTGTCGCGGTCAGGCGGCGATCAGTCTGAGCTTGGCAACTTCGGCGATCGCTCCGAAATCTCGGTCGTGCGCCAGCAACGGAACCTCGCTGCGAATCGCGACAGCGGCAATCAGGCAATCTATGAAGCCGCGGGGCGCCTTCCCACGCTTGGCACATTCACGGTAGATCCATCCGGCCGCCAGGAAGTCGTGATCTCGCTCAAAATGCACGCGGCCGATCCCGCCGAGCAGGCGCCTGACCTTGTTGGCCTCGCCGCTCCCAGCGAGCAGTTCCATCGCGACCGGCTCGGTGTAGCGCGCGGTGTCGTCGCTGATTGCGTCCAGCAGGCGCTCGGCCAGCGGGCCGCGCTGCCCGCGGTCGAGTTCGACCCAGACCGATGTATCGGCGAGGATCACGCAGCGAGGTCGTCGTCGATCGGGTTGCCGTCGAGGTCGTACCCCTCGTTAGGAACGTCACCGAAGACGCCGGTTCCGAGGGTCGCAAGGATCTCCTCTTTGGACATCGGATGGCCAGCGACGTGGCGAAGGGCCATGTTCACGGCCTCGCGCTTGGTCTTGAGATTGAACTGCTCCATCACGCTCTCGAGGGCTTGTGCGTCGATCTCAATGTTCGTGCGGATGTAGTCCATACACCAACCATACACCAAGCGGTGCGTCTGGAGCGGACGGGCGCGAGGGGCCTCTCGGCATCGAAATCCGCACTGCGTGCATATGTGGCGGCCAATGCCGGGAAGCTCGCCGGCGTTCAGGATTTCCTTGACGCTGTCCGAGAGGCGGCGCCTTGGTATGACCTCGCGCGCTGGGAGCGGTTGGTCGGGCTGCCCTGAGGCCGCCCTTGGTCAGATGCGCCGCGCGACCGGCTCGTCTGGGGAGGCCTCGAATGCCTCCACGCGCCGGTCGCTGCCAAACAGCGGCATTGGATCGCCGCAGATCTCAACAAGTCGAGAAACGGTGCGCTCGCCGATCTGCTCTTTGAGCTGAGGCTCATCGAGGTTTGTCGTCACGGCCAGTGCCTTGCCGTCCTCGTAGCGCTCGTTGACGATCGCGTAGAGCTGCTCGAGTACCCACTCAGTTTGCTGCTCTGCGCCGAGATCGTCCAGGTGCAAGAGGTCCACGCGCGTGAGCTTCTCGAAGAGCTGCGCATACGAGGAATCGGAGGAGGCGTCGAACGTGTTGCGGATCTCGGCGAGCAGCCGCGGAACCGAGTAGATCGCGACGGTGTGTCCGGCCCGCAGCGCCTCGCGGCTGACGAGCATCGCCAGCGTGGTTTTGCCAGTGCCGGTGTCGCCGGTGAACCAGATCCCACGGCCGGCCGCGAGCTGGTCGTCGATCGTGCGCACGTAGCGCAGCACGCTGCGAGTGATTGCCGGCGGAAAGTCGAGCGTACGCCCGGAGTCTGCGATGTGCTGACCGTCGTCCGAGACCGCAATTCCCGAGTAGCGGCGCGGAATCGTCGTGATCAGTCCGCGAGTGCGCGCGCGCCGGATCGTCTCCTCACGGCAGACGCAGGGCACGGCCTCGCCGTCGTCGCCCAAGACCCAGGTGGAACCGTTGCAGTGCTGGCAGACGAACTCGGCCACGGGTTAGAAGGTCTCTTCCTCGGCGTACGGGTCGCCGCTGACGGTGGCGGCTGGGTAGCTGTCGCCACCGCCGCTCTCGTAGCCGCCGCCCTTCGGCTTGTTCGTGAACTTGGGGTAGTGGCCAAGGAACGTCAACTCGACATCGCCGACCGGGCCGTTCCTGTGCTTGGCAAAGATGATGTCCGCGATTCCCGGCCGCTCGGACTCGCCCTTGAGGTAGTACTCCTCGCGGTAGATGAAGCAGACGACGTCTGCGTCCTGTTCGATCTGGCCGGAGTTGTGAGTGACGATTCCGTCGCCGGTCACCCAATTCGCAGTCTCGGGCACAGTCAGGTCGTACACGTCGGCTACGCCATCTGGCTCAATCGAAGTCAGAGTGTCCCAGTAGATGTCATTGCTCGCAGCGGCCGTGAGCTCCGGACTCTCAAGTATCTCAGCGTAGCTTTGAATCGTCGCGCGCGAGGGGGCAAACTTGAAATGCGAAGTTCCCCCGTAGCTGGTTCCTCGTGCTGCGGCCATAGCTCGCTGCGAGATCCCGCGTTCTGCCATTCGCTCCCGCACCACAGACCAGATTTCTGAGGGGAGCGTGTCGACATTCGGATTTGAGCGGAGCCCATTGGCAATGAGCTCTCGAAGGGACTGCATCTGTGCGCGACGAGGACCCACCGCACCAACTTCCTCGACAAACTTCAGCTGGTCGCGTACGCCGCTAACGAGAACATGGTGCATCGCACCCGCGGACGTCGAGTTGATCCGCGCAACGATTCCGAGACGTAGCAACAATGCGGCCACGTCAGCTGCGAGTTGTTCGCTCGACGTCGAGTAAGCGACGCGAGAAATCCTCCGGCCATCCGCACGCTCGCCCACCCAGATGGATCCGTCGGTCGCCCAGAGATTCTTCAGCAGGACCGCGATCGCCGCGTCCGACAGTCGAAACGCGTCGATCGGGATTCGCTTTTCGAACGAACGCTGATTGAAGATGCCGAGCTCGCGGAACCAAGCATTGACTCCAGCCGGCCGCCAGCGGGTTCCATTGCCGGAAATCAGAAGTTGGTGCCAGTTTGGGCGATGGTCGTAGCGCCTGACATTGCAGCCGAACTCCGAGGTTGCAGCGTGAGCAACGATTTCGCTGTTCTCCTCGGTCGCGCTTGTGAAACGCATTGGCTGGCCTGAGAGGTAGCTCCCGTCACCGATCATTTGCCCCAGCAGCTCAATACGGGACTCGCGCCAATCGACGGTTTCACTTGGTGCTGGCATCCGCCTGGCAATCGCCAACCGATCTCCGACAGAGAGTTCGGAAACCCGGCGCCACCCACTGCCGCTGAGTAGCCGATGTTCAGCAGTCGCGCGGATCTGTCGGCCAGACGCGTAGCTGAGCTTGAAGACGGGTCTCGCGCCGACCTTCCACACCTTGTCCGATCTCGCGATCGCGGTCATTCCCTCGGGAGAAGTTGTCACAACCTCCGGGGTCGAGCCGACGAGGTCCTCGATCGGTATCCGCCGGCCGTCAGAGAGCGCAACCAGCGTGTCTCCAGTCACGCATTCGCGAAGGTCCGCAAGCTGCGGACGCGGCGGCTGGCGGCTCTCGACGGCGCGTGAGAGCTGCGAGACGGCGATCACCGGGACGTCGAGCTCGCGGGCGAGGATCTTCAGGCCTCGGCTCATCTGGGCGACCTGCTCGACGCGGCTGTCGCGGCCGTCGTTGGCGCGCAGCAGCTGGAGGTAGTCGACGATGATCAGGCCGAGTCCGGTCTTGCCGGTCTGCTCGTTCGGCGTTCCGAGGTAACGGCCATGCAATCGCCGGGCCTTCGCGCGCAGCTCGGTGATGTTGATGTCCGATGAATCATCGATCCAGATCGGTGCCTGGTCGAATTCCTGGGCGGCCGAGAGCACCTTTGGCCAGTCGGTCTTCTTGATCTGGCCCTTGCGCATCGCGTCTCCGGAGATCTTCGCCTGAGAAGAAATGAAGCGCTGCGAGAGTTCGGTCTTGGACATTTCCATCGAGAAGATCGCGACGGGATAGCCCTTGAGCGCGGCGTTCTCGGCGATGTTCGTGACCAGCGCTGACTTGCCCATTGCCGGGCGCGCGGCGACGATGATCAGGTTCCCGCCCTGGAGTCCGCCGGTCAGCTCATCGATGTCGCGGAAACCAGTCGGCGTTCCAGTGACCGTGCTGCCGTGCAGCGCTTGCTGCTCGAGCTGATCGATCTGGTCGTGCAGGATCGAGGCGAGTTGCACGAGCTCGCCGCTGTGCGTGTCTTGGGCGACCTCGAAGACAAGCTGCTGCGCACGCTCGACGATCTGCTGCGGGTCGCCTTCGCGGTCGCTGACTGCAGCCTGGATGTCGTGGCTGGCCTGGATCAGGCCACGCAGCAAGGCGTTCTCCTTGACGATCTGCGCGTACTGCTTGGTGTTGCCGATCGCCGGGATCCGCGTGACCAGCGTTTCGATGTAGTCCTTGCCGCCGGCTTCCTCGAGCTTGCCGCTCTCGGTCAAGCGATTCGCGACGGTCAGCGTGTCGATCGGCTCACTGTCGGCGTTGAGGTCCATCATCGCCCGGAAGACCAGGCGATTGCGCGGGCGGTAGAAGTCGTCGGGGCGCAGGTGGACGTCGACCGTGATCGTGTCGAACCACCGGTCGGCGAGCATGATCGCGCCAAGGACTGAGGCTTCGGCCTCCTCGTCGTGCGGCGGCGCGCCTGACGCGGCCATCAGGCCGTTGCCGTTTGCCGGACTTGTTGCCGGCTCAGCCACGCCGCATCACCGCGGCCACAGCCGCTTACTCCTTCGAGTCTTTGGCAGAGACGATCGTCTTCACGTCGGCGGTCACACCGTCGTGGACATCGACCGTGATCGTGTAGGTGCCGACTTCGCGGATCGGCTCGGCGATGTGGACGTCCTTGCGGTCCAGGCGGATGCCGCGGGCGTCCTTGATCGCTTCGACGATCTCTTTCGGCGTGACCGAACCGAACAGGCGACCCTCGGGGCCGGCCTCTTCTTCGATCGTGAGCACGGTCTTGCCGAGTAGTGCGGCGATGTCGGTCGCCTTCTCCGCGCGCTCGATGGCGGCCTGCTCAGCCTCTTCCATCAGACGCTTGGCCTGCTCCACCGTCTTGGCGTTGGCCGTCGCGGCAAGCTGCCGCGGAGCCAGGAAGTTGCGCAGGTAGCCGGGAGCGACTTCGACGACGTCGCCCTTCTCGCCGAGATTCTCGACGTCCTGCAGAAGGATCGCCTGGGCCATTACTGCTTGGCCCCCGGACGACCCTCGGCCACGTACGGCAGCAACGCGATCTCGCGGGCGCGCTTGACGGCGCGGGCGATCTGCGTCTGGTGACGACGGCAGCTGCCGGTGTTGCCGCGGCCCTTGAGCTTGCCGCGCTCGCTCACGAAGCGGCGCAGGGACTCGACGTCCTTGTAGTCGATCTGGTCGACCTTGTTCTGGCAGAGCGAGCAGGACTTGCGGCGTCCACCGCGGCTGTCGCGGCGGTCGCGCTTGGACGCTGTGCGTGGCTTGGGCTTGGGCATTTTGACGTTCTGATCCTTTGGTTACGGCCTGAAAAACCGCCGAGACCGGTCGCGGGGGTCACCCGCGCCGGGCTCTCATTGGTGCGTAAGTTGGTCTCCCGCGTTAGAGGTACCAACGGCCCGCAGGCCAAACGGTCTCTAGAACGGAATGTCGTCCTCGGACGGCGCGCCACTGGGCGCTGCACCGACAGGCTGAAAATCAGACTGGTCGACCGGACCACCGGTTTGACCGGCGCCCGCCGACGGCGCGAAGCCGCCGCCATTTCCACCGGAAGACGCTTCATCGCGGCCTCCAAGGAACTGGACAGTGTCGGCGATTATATCGACGGTTTGGCGCTTGTTTCCGTCTTTGTCGGTCCACTCACGCCAGTCGAGTCGCCCGTCGATTGCGACCGGACGGCCCTTGGAGAGGTACTTCTCGGCGTTTTCGCCTTGAGCGCCCCAGACCTTGACGTTGAAGTAGTTGGGCTTGTCAACCCACTGACCGGACTCGTTGTCCTTGCGGCGGCCGTTGACCGCGACGCGAAGATCGCAGACGGCGGTGCCGGAGGGCAGGTGGTTTAGCTGAGGATCGGCGGTGAGGTTGCCGGTGACCGTGACGCGGTTGATGTTCTGAGCCATGGTGTTTTCCTTTCGTGCTGTGATGTGGGTGCCGGACCGGGTGGCCCGGTCATTCAGTTGCAATGACCATGTTTAGCGCCTCGATGACCCCGCGTGGGCGAGGAGGCGCGATGTTTTACGGAAACTAGGCTGAATTGTTTGCCAGCCGAGTGGACCGTATGAGAATCGTTGCATTTGGTCCGGACGGAACATTTGTTCGCATGGCTGCCGCGGGTGCCTGTATCGTCGCCCTGATGCCCGAACCCGGCGTGCTCGAATACAAACTGTTTGACGGAGCCTGCATCGTCGACACGTTTGTCGAGGCACCACCTGAGCGCGCCGCCGAGGCCTTCGGCGAGGCAGTCAAGCTCGCAGAGAACGGCAAACCGATCGAGGGCGTCGACCGCAGCGCGGTTCGCTTCTACTCCGCAAGCTGGCCCGGTGTCAGCTGGTCGGTGATCGAAACTGTTGGTGGCGAAGATGCCGAGGCGGACTACATCCTCACGATGTTGCGTCAGGCCGCGGCTGCGCTCGAGGGCAACGTGCTCACCCTCCCTGCGGCCTACGAGAACGGGCTGGGACTGGCGCGAGACGCCGCACGCGCCCTGAATGCGCGGGCGATGGTCGTTTGGGGGAGCGATGAGTGGAACTCGCTGGGTGGCGGCGCGCAATTCGATCCCGCCGGTGAGGTCATCAGGGCCTGCAACATCGCCGACCCGAGCGGGATAGCCAAGGCGCTCGCCGACCGCGAGTCGATGGATGACCCTGACGCTGAATTCGAGGACGACGAGGACTTCGACGAGGACGAGTCAGCCTTGTTCGTCTACTCCCCTGGCGCTCCGCTTGCAAAGCAGACGGTTGACGCGCTCGAGTACATCGACGGCTGGCTCAAGCAGTGCGGCATTCCGCAGCCGGAGATGCCGCCGTCACTGCTTGACGCAGCCGCCGGCTACTTCGGTGAAGTCTGGGGTGCGCGGCCCAAGTAGCCGCGCGGGAAGCTACTCAGCCGGAGCGTCCGCAGAGGCCTCTTCGGCCTCAGGTGCGGATTCGGCGGCAGCTGCCTCTTCGGCAGCGGGTGCGTCTTCAGCGGGCTCATCCGCAGTCGCCTCAGCAGCTGCCTCAACCGGAGCAGCGGGTGCCTCTTCGTCGAGCTCGGCGGTTGCCTGGGCCTCGCGCGGCGGACGCTCGTAGGTGCGCTCCTCGCGCTTGAAGAGCGGCGGACTCTCGGGAATGTCGCCCTCGGTCTCGGCCTCGAAAATACGGAAGCGCAGCACGCCCTCGGTGAGCTTCAGTGCGCGATCGAGCGTGGCGATCGACTGCGGCTCGGTCTCAAAGCGAAAGATGCTGTAGTCGGCCTCGCCGTGGTGGTCGATCTCGTAGGGAAGCTGGCGCACGCCCCAGCTCTTGGTGGCCTTGACCTCGCCGTGCTGGGCGAGCAGCGCTTGGGCGTCGTTGACGATCTTCGTGCGGGTGTCGGTCGGCGCGTCGGCGTCGAGCATCACGACCAGTTCATACGAGTTGGGCATCTAAAAGCTTCTCTGAAATAGGGATCTTGGGTGCTTGCTTCTGCGCTGCGGGAGAAAAAAATTCGCGCGCAGGGGGGTAAACGTTAGCCGCTCAAACCATTAACGGGGCGATGAACACTGAATCGCCCTTTGAGCAACCAATCAAGTACACGCACCGCGTGCGCTGGGGGAACGTGGCGCTCGCGCTGATCGCCCTTGCCGCCGTGACTGGCGCGGTGCTGCTCCCGTCCGGATCGCCGGCGTCAAGACCAGAGGAACTTGATGCGATCGCGGTCGATGCGCCGACGGCTCCCGCAGAAGTCCCGGCCGAGCAACGCCTAACGAGGCCCGCGCCAACGACCCGAAAGCGAACGGCCAATCGTCGCGCGCGGACGACCCGTCGCAAGCGCCGGGCTGCGGCTGAGACCGGTCAGGTGGCACGACCTGCGCGAGTGCCGGCTCCGCCGGCTCGCCCCGCAATCCAACCAACCACGCTCCCGTCCGCAGACCGCGAGTTCGGGCTATGAGCCGCCGCCGGCGGCAGGAGAAGACAATGAGAAAGTCACTCGCCCTGATTGCCCTTGCGATCGCACTTTGTATTGGTGCCAGCCCAGCCGGCGCCCGCGAGTACGTCGTTCACACCTGCAAGTTGCCTGATGGCACCGCCGCACCGACCGACGGCTGGAAGGCCAACGGTTCGGCGCCGTACATGTGGTTCGACGATGCCTGCGCTCGCGGCGGGGCATTGACCGCAGGTCTCGCTGGAATCGCACAACCAGCCAACAGTTCGGCGATCGGGTGGGGCTTCTCCTCCGGCGATGCGACGATCCGTGGCTATCGGATCGTGCGCTCAGGCACGCCGCGGGGATTCAACGGCGGCGCAAGCATGCTCGTCTACAGCGCCGACGCGCAGAACACCACGGGGACCGGCAGACAGATCGACTACTGCGCGGCGTATCGCGGATGCGCAGGCATCGCCGGCCTGCTCGCCAGATCGGTGCCGGCGATTCCAACCGACTCGCGGGCTTGGTACTTCACGATCGTTTGCGGCGGCGGCGCGGGGGAGCAGTGCGGACTCGCGCCAGGAGCTAGCGACTTCGGCAGCCTGCGGATCGATCAGGCGAGCTTCACGCTCGACGACCCGGAGCAGCCAGGTGCTCAGAACATCGAGGGCGCGCTGGCTCGCGAGGGAGCGGCGTTTGGCGAACTCCGTCTGGTTGCGACCGACCGAATCAGTGGCGTTCGGCGGGCCGTCGCCGAAATCGACGGGGCTGAGGTTGCGACTGCGACGCCGGAGGGAAGCGGGAGCCAGTGCTCTGAGATCCGCCAGTCGGCGCTGCCCGACTTCACCCACCGACGGCCCTGTCCCGAGCGGGCTCAGCTGGCGCTTGTGGTTCCCAGGTCTGCCGTCCTGCCGGGCACGCACACATTGCGCGTGCGGGTCTTCGATGCAGCCGGCAACGCGACCACCGTCGTCGGTCCGCGCGAAGTGTCCGTCGGGACGCTGACGGGGAGATCCGCCTCCGGCTTCGCTGCCGATGGCGCGGAGAACCTCACCGCCAACTACGGCAGGCGCCTGCGTATCGGTGGGGTGCTGCTCGGAAGTAGCGGTGAACCACTGCAGGCAGCTCAGGTCGACGTCGCCATGCTGTCACCTGCCGCGTCACGCCCGAAACGGCAAATGCGGATCCTCACCGACGCGGCAGGTCGATACGCGGTGAGCTTTCGGGCGACTTCAAGCCGTTCGATCACGCTCACCCACGCGGCGACCGGCTCAACTCTCGCCCACCGCCTGACCGTACGCTCGCGTGTGCGGCTCGCGGCCGCAGCCGGCCGAGTGCGCCCACTCGGACGAATGCGCCTCCGCGGGTCGATCCAGACCGAGCGCACGAAGAAGGGTGCGAGCGTCGCGATCAAGGTCAAGAGCGGCCGTGCGTGGAAGACGATCGGCGTGGCTCGCGCGAGCCAGTCTGGCCGATTCAGTTTCGCCTATAAGTTTCGACGTACCCGCAGTGCTCGCTTCATCTTCCGGGCGGTTGTGCTGCGCTCCAGCGACCTTGCAGTTTCGCCACGAGCGTCTAACGCGGTGCGAGTGCGTGTTGGCTAGGCGCGGATCAGCCAACCCGCAGCTCACGCCGCCGCGCGATATCCGCCAACTGGTCGTTGATCCAGTCGCCGGGGTTGCGCTCCATCACCTTCTTCTTCAGACCCTCGGCGCGGGTCGAGCGCTCGCTCATCGACATCGAGAGCGCGCGGTGGATGGCGTCGGCCTGCTCCTGAATGTCGAAAGGATTGACCGAGATCGCAAACTCGCCGAGTTCTTCATGCGCCCCGGTGTTCTCCGAGAGGATCGAGACACCGTGGCGCTCGTTGATCAGCGGACCTTCCTTGGCGACCAGGTTCATCCCGTCGAACATCGGATTGACGATCAGCAGGTCGTAATGCTTGTACTCGGCGATTGCCTCGTTGACGTCGTCGCGCATGCGCAGATCGATCGGCATCCAGTCAGGGGTGCCGTGTCGGTGATTGACCACAGCAACGAGGGCCTCGATCTTCTCGAGGTACTCGGCGTACTCGGGCACGTCGGTTCGCGACGGCATCAGGTGCGCGATGAACGTCACCTTCTCAACGAACTCGGGGTGTTGATCGAGGAAGAGATCAAACGCAGTGAAGCCGCGCAGCACGTTCTTTGAGAGGTCCGCGCGGTCGACGCGCAGGATCAGGTGGTCGCGCCGGCGGCGCAGGATCTCGCGCTCGAACTCGTGCACACCCGGCTTCTGCGCACTCTTCAGGAAGCCGTCGGCGTCGATCGGCAGCGGGTAGGCGCGCACCCAGGTCTCGTGGCCGTCGAGCACGACCCGGCCGTTCTCTTCGTCGACCTCGGCGTCCTCAATCAGTTCGCGGCAGCAGAGCAGGAAGTTGCGCTTGTAGCTCTGGGTATGAAAGCCGACGATGTCGTTGGCCAGCACCCCGCGGTAGATCTCGTCGCGGATGTGGTTTGGCAGCACGCGCCACGCATCTGGCTGAGTCCACGGAATATGGATGAAGTGGTGCAGGAAGACGTCCGGCCGCGCCTCGCGGATGATCCCCGGCATTGTGTAGAGGTGGTAGTCGTGGACCATCACGACGGGTGACTCGGCGTCCTCGATTTCTTCGAGCACCGCGCGCGCAAGGTCGGCGTTCACGACGCGATATCCCTGCTCGAACGCGTCGGTCTCCTGACGGCGAAAGTCCGGTGCGTTTGAGAGGTCCCAGAGGTAGTGCTGGATGAACCACAGCATCGGGTTGGCGATCACGTTGTAGAAGCCGTCGTAGGCCTGCTGGTCGCTGTGCACCAGCCGCACGCGGTACTCGGTGTCGGCGTTGGGTTGCACCGCGAAAGACTTGTGGCCCTGTTCAGCTGAGACCTTCGCGTCTTCGTCGGTCATAGCCGAGGCGACCCAGAGCGTGTCGCTGCGGTGGTTGACCAGGCCTGTCAGCGCCGTGACCAGTCCGCCGGTCCCGCGCTTCTCGAAGCGCTGACCGTCTTCGCCGATGTCGTAGGTCACCGGTCCGCGGTTTGAGACCAGGACCAGCGGCGCGTCAGCAATCGAACCGTTTGCGCTTGCGCCAACTCCCATCGCGCAAGCCTACCGTCAGTCGGGTTGCTTGATCTTCACGCCCGCCGGCAGGCCCAGCGTGAAGGTCGTGCCGTCCTTGCTTGTCTGGACGTTGAGCGAGCCGCGCATCGCCGTCGCCAGCTCGCGCGCGATCGAGAGCCCGAGCCCCGTGCCTCCGGTCTTGTCGCCCGTGTGGAAGCGATCGAAGATCCGGCCGACTTCTTCGTCGGGGATGCCAGGGCCGTCGTCACTCACTTGCAACGAGACCCCGCTTTCGTCTGAGCTCGCATCGATTGCGATGTTCGTCCCTGCCGGCGTGTGGCTGAGCGCGTTGTCGACGAGAATGCGCACGATCTGCGCCACGCGGTCCGGGTCGCAGATCGCCTCGACGTCTCCACCAGCCTTGATTGAGATGTCGCTGTCGTGCTGGAGGGCGGTCGGTTCGAACTCCCGTTGGATCGATCGCGCGAGGCCGGCAAGATTGACCTGCTGCGGCTGAATCGCCAGAGAACCGGTGTCGATCTTGGAGAGGTCGAGCAGGTCTGTCGCGAGTTTGGTCATGCGCTTGATCTGCAAATGCATCTGGTCGAGGAACTCGGTCTGCGTCTCCTCGTCGAGATCCTCCTCGCGCATCAACTCGACGTAGCCGCCCAGCGAGAAGAGCGGCGTGCGCAGTTCGTGAGACGCATTGGCGATGAACGCCTTGCGTGCGCGGTCGGCGCGGCCGAGCCGCTCCTGCATCAGGTTGAACGCGCGGGTGACCTCGCCGATTTCGTCCTCGGAGTCGACCACCAAGGGCTCAGTGAAGTTGCCGCCCGCGACTTCGCGCGCGGCGTGCTCAAGGCGTCGCAGTCGGCGAGCCATGTAGCTCGAGGCCATCAGGCCGGCGACCAGTGCGATCGAGAGGGCGATGATCGCCGAGAGCAGTTGACGTCTGGCGATCTGCTGGACCGTCGACGTGACGCCCGCGAGTGAGGCGGTGTAGACGACGGCACCCGTGGTTCTGCCGTCGGCAGCGACAAGTGGAACGGCCGCCTCGGCATGAAGACCCGTACCAAAGTCTGAGAACCCCGTCGCCTTCTTCCCGGTTTGGACGGCGCGAGAAGCGATTGGATCTTCGACCGGCGTCGTGTTGTCCGGCGGGGTCTCGCCGCTGGGATCCCAGACGACGTAGAAACGATTCAGAGGTCCGAGCGGACTGGAGACCGTTTTGTGGCGCAGGACGGCCACGCGCTCGCCGGTCGATGATGCTGACCCGCTGAAGAAAGCGTCCCAGGCCCCGCCGTTGGGCGGCGCGACGAGATTCTGGTCGTAGTTCTGGAAGATGTATTGCGCACGAGCGTTGAGCCGCGAAGCCGTCTCACTCATCGCCTTCACACGATCGTTGCGCAACCGCATCTCCAGCCGCGGCACGACTATCAGGAAGTTGACCGATACGGCGATCAGCGTGACCGCGAAGAAAAGCAGCGTCAGCTTCTCGCGGATCCCCCACCGGAAGCGTCGGTTGTTCATCGGTTCAGTCTTCGCGGAAGCGGTAGCCGACGTTGCGCACCGTGAGGATGTACTCCGGGTTGCTCGGGTCGGGCTCGATCTTCTCGCGCAGGTGGCGGATGTGGACGTCGACGGTGCGGATGTCGCGATAGGCCGAGTCGCCCCAGACGCGCTCAAGGAGAGCTTCGCGCGTGAGCACATGCCCGGGCTCCGATGCGAGCGCCATCAGGATCTCGAACTCCATGAACGTCAGCACAACCGGCTCGCCGCCGGCGGTCACGACGCGTTTGCCCGGATCGATCACGACGTTGCCGGCCTCGATCACGCGATCGGCCGGTGAGTTCTGGCCGTCGGTGTTCATGCCGGCGCGGCGCAGCGCCGCCTTTACGCGTGAGCGAAACTCGCGCAGGCTGAAGGGCTTGGTCATGTAGTCGTCGGCGCCGAGCTCGAGGCCGATCACCTTGTCGACTTCGTCGGCGCGCGCTGTGAGCATCACGATCGGAACGTTGCTCTCGGAGCGGATCTCCTTGCAGACCTCCAGCCCGTCGAGCTTGGGCATCATGATGTCGAGCACCACGAGGTCGAAGTTGCCCGCGCGGAACTTCTCAAGTGCCTCTTCGCCGTCGCCCGCGACGACGACGTTGTAGCCGTCCTTCTTCAGCGGGAACTCGAGCATCCGCTGAATCGGCGCTTCGTCGTCGACCAGCAGGATCGTTGCTTGCGCAGGCGTCTCCACGAAGAGGACTCTAGAGGCTCCGCCGCCGGAAAGGCGTCGCCATAACGCCGGGCCAACCCGCCGTCAACTTAGACTCACCACGTGCCTGAGGGACTGCTTGCGCCGAGGCTTTACCGCGCCGCATTCGCGCCTGCGCTTTTCGCGCTGATCGTGCTTGCGTTCTCGCTGCAGGATCCGGGGCGCGCTGTGCCCCCCGAGCTCAGCCCGCCGGGCTTCTCTGCCGCGCGCGCGACGCAGTTCGCCAACCAGGCCGTGCAGAACTACGGCGCGCGCGAATCGGGCTCGGTCCAGGACCAGCGGCTGGCGGATCTCGTCCAGGCCCGCATGGAGGGCGTCGGATTCAACACCCGCAGAAGCGACTTCTCCGCCGTCACGCTTTCGGGCAAGCGCACGCTCTCCTCGGTCGTTGGGATCCGACCTGGGATTTCGGATCGACGGCTGCTGGTGATCGCCTCCCGCGATGGGGCGCCCGGTGAGCTGCAACGCAGCGGAGCTCTCGAAACCGGGATTCTGCTGGAACTCGCGCGCGTGATCGAGGGGCGTACGTTTGACCACACGGTTGTCCTCGTCTCAGTCAGCGGAGGGGTTGACGGCGGACTCGGGGCGGAGCACGTCGTCCGCACGTTGCGCGGGCCGTTCGACGCGGTACTGGTGGTGCGAAACGTCGGCTCGAAGCTCGCGAGTGCGCCGGTACTGATCTCGGGCGACTCGCGCATGCTCCCCGACGAGCGCTATGTACGAACCGTCCGCCGAATCGCCGGAATCGAGTTCGCCCGCGGAAGTCAAGACCAGCGGCGCTCGGTGCCGGCCCAGCTCGTACGACTGGGATTTCCGGTCGCGCTCGGCGAGCAGGCGACATTTGCGGGCAGCGGCGTCAGCGGCGTGAGTGTGAGTCCCGGCGGCGAACCGCTCGCGGCACCTGGAGCCGCGGCCGCCGCGCAGGTGGCGGACGTCGGTCAGATCGCTCTGCGCACGCTGACAACGATGGACGACGACGCACTCGCGGCCGATCCCCCGACCGCCGCACCCCTGCGCGTCGGCGGAAAGCTGATCCCGCACCGCGCGCTCGTCCTGCTGATCGCCACGCTCTTCTTCCCCCTGCTCGTCGCCTCGATTGATTCGTGGGCCAGGGCCAGACGCTGGCGTCAGGTCAGCCAGCGCGGCCTGCTCGCCCCGGCGATCGCGCTCGGCTGGTTGCTCGTGCTCGGATTCCTACTGCGCGGAGTAGGCCTGTCGGGAATCATCGATGCCCCGCCGCTCCCGCCGGATCCCGCCGCGGTCACGGGTGCAGGCGCGACAGCGATCGGCATCTTCGTTCTGCTGATGGCGGTGCTGGGCGTACTGGTGGCCGCCGCGGCGGCGCGGCAGGCGACCCCGAAGGGCGGCGAGGCTGCGTTCGCGCTTTGGGTTGTCTTCACAGGCCTTCTGGTGTTCGTCGTCAACCCGATCGCGGCAGGGTTCTTACTGCTGCTCCTGCACCTGGTCGTGCTGATGCTGCTGACGGCCGACTCACCGCGCCGTCGACAGGTCTTCGCGCTCACGCTGACCGGGCTCGCTCCGCTGTTGCTCGCCGCCGCGTACTTCCCGATCGTGTTCGGAATCGGCGCCGGCGGGATCCTGCGCTACGCGGTGCTGCTCGAGGCGGGCGGGTTCATCTCGCCGCTGGCAATGGCGGCCGGCTGCGCGGTCGCCGCGGCGGTCGGGACGGCGCTGATTCATCTTTGGTGGTCTGCCCCGCGCGCCACAAACACCGCCGCTCGACGCCCCGTCGCGCAACCCTTCTGAAGGTTTAGCCGAGGTTCGACAATTGTCGGATGTTGATGCTCGAGAGCCCTACCGACAAATGACCTGTAGCTCAAGCCGTTGCAACATCGCAGCGAATCTGCCCACAAGAACCCCAAGACCCTCCGAGAGAGAAGTACCCAGATTGTTGGTCAAGACCCGCAACATTCCAGCTGACGAGAAGCGCCGCGCCGAGTGGGTGGACAGCTACTCAGTCGACGCCATCGGCGTGGCCGAGGCGCTGCTCGACCGCATCGAGACTCTGGCCGACGAGCGCGCACGCTTTCGCCGCTCATTGATGTACTCAGTCGAAGTGATCGAATCCCCCGATTTCGACGTCACTGCCTGCCGCGACTCTTAGCACCGCGCCAGACCCCTCGACAACCCGGCCGATCTCGCTGAGATTGATTCCGGTGGCGGCCACCGCGCTCTGAGCTTCGGCAACTCGATCGGCGGGCAAGACGGCCAGCAGCTCGTACTCCTCGCCGCTACCAGCCGCGTAGACCGCATCCTCCACGCCGTCGGCCAGTGGGATCCGAGCCAGTTCGATCTCCAGCCCGACGCCCCCGGCGCTCGCCACGTGACCTGCGTCGCGCGCCAACCCGTCGGAAATATCGATCATCGCGCGCGCACCGCTCGCCGCCAGCGCGACTCCGGCCGCCAAGCGCGGCTGCGGTGAGAACTGTTTTCGCACGGCCACCTCGTCGTCTGTGGCGCCTTGTTCGATCAGTTCAAGCGCCCGCGCCGATCCCCCTAGGTGGCCGGTCACAACGACAACGTCGCCGGGCATCGCGCCCGCGCGGGTGACCACCGACTCGGCGCTGTCCGCGTAGCCGACGACCGTGACCGACAGCCAGAGAGCTTCCGACCGCACCAGGTCGCCGCCGCCCACGTGCGCGCCGTGGTCTTCGGCCGCCGCCGCAACGCCTTCCGCCAGGCGATCGAAGCGATCCTCGCCGAATCCCTCTGGCACCCCCGTGGCGACGTAGATCTCTCCCGCCCGCGCGCCCATCGCCGCGAGGTCCGAAAGTGCTGCCGCGACGGCCTTGTACCCGATCGCCTGCTCAGGCCACGCGCCGAGCACGAAGTGCACGCCGTCGACGACGGCGTCGATCGAAGTGACGGTCACCGCGCCGCCCGGCGCGGCCACCGCCGCGTCGTCCCCTGAGGGCACGATCAGCGGCGCCTGCGCGAAGCGGTCGACCAGCCTGCCGATGCGCTCGCGTTCGCTCATGCTCAGAATGGAATCGCAATCACGAGCGTGTAGGCGCAGAAGAGCACACTTGCCACCTGCAGGGCGACCGAGCGCGTGACTGCGGCAAACGGCAACAGCCAGAGCAGATACCAGGGCACAAGCCAGGCCGAGGCAAGCAACACACCGAGCGTCGCCCAGCCTGCGTTCTCCAGCCAGGTGTCCGGCCGCTTGTAGCTGCGCCAAAGCAGATAGGCGACGAGTGCAGCGAGGAGCAGCACGAAGAGGATCCGCACGGCGTCCGTCGCCGACGCGCGCGAGATCTCGCCGAAGACCGCATCCAAACCGTCGACCGTCTTGTGCGGCAATGACCAGCGGCTTGAGCGGTCCTGGTTTGACGAGATCAAGTTCAGTCCGCCGAGCGCGTCCGAGCCAAATCCGACGAACGCCGTGAGGACAGTGAGCAGCGCGGCACCGGCCATCGCGCCGAACGTTGCGAGCTTGCGCCGGCTGGCGGCGAGCATGAAAACGAGTGGCACAGCGGCAGAGGCCTTGATGCCGATCGCGAGCGTGCTGATGAAGCCGCCGGCGGGCTCGCGCGCTGCGTCCACCTTCGTCAAGGCAAACGCGATGCCGGCGAAGACGATCAGCATGGTCGGTGCTTCGTTGTGGGCTCCGGCAACGACGTGGACGAGCGTCGCCGGTGAGAGACCGACCAGGGCGACGGCGCGCGCCGAAGATGCTTCAACCCGCTCGGCAATCCAGCGGACGAGCAGCACCAGCGCGCCGACAGACGCAGCGGCGAGGGCTTTGAAGATCCAGAACGCGACCGGCACAGACGCCAGCGCGAGCGGGTAGCTGAGCAACGTGAAGTAGGGCCCGTAAACGGCGACGGCATCCTTCGAGCCGGCAAATGGAAAGACCGGGTCGGCCGGGATGTCGAAGGGGCGGAAGGCGTAGGGGTTGAGTTCGTGTTCAACGCCCAGTCGGGCATATGCGATGTAGCTGAAGACGTCCTGCGAGAGCAGGGGCGGCGCAATCAGAAAGACCGCGATCAGCCCGAAGCTCGTCCAGATCAGCACCGGCGTACCCAGACGCGGGGCGAGCCAGACCACGCCGCCCC
This sequence comes from Actinomycetes bacterium, assembly GCA_023404495.1. Lineage (GTDB taxonomy): Bacteria > Actinomycetota > Thermoleophilia > Solirubrobacterales > JACPNS01 > JACPNS01. The sequence continues at coordinate 54,737 of JAEYBE010000053.1, forward strand.
AGAGCAGCGCCGAGAGCATCAGAGGCAGGTAGTACGTCCAGCCGGCGTTGCCGCCGGCCAGCGATTCCGCGCCCAACGGCTTGAAGATCCCGATCAGCCAGTCCGGCGATCCGCCGACGCTCGCGAGCACGATGCGCGAACCTTCAACGGCCGGCGCGGCCGCGAGCCAAACGAGTACCGCGGCCAGTGCCGCGAGCAAGCCGATCGCAAACCATGAGCGTTCACCGCGCGGCGGCGAGGCGGCTGGAGCCTTGCTCACTGGCCGGGGTTCGCTGCGCCGGGCGTGTCGTCCTGAGGCTCAACGGGGGTGTTGCCCCCACCGTCGTTGCCACCGCCGTTGTCCGTGCCGCCATCGCGGCTGGGCTTCTTCTTCTTGCCCTCGGTGTATTCCTTGTCCTTCGAGTTGTCGTACTCGGCGCCCTCGCGCTTGCCCTGCGCGGCGTACTTGCCGGAGAACGGCTTGGAGACGAACGGCGTCGTCGGATCGGCGAAGTCCTTGCAACGATTGCCGAGCGCCGCCTTCATGAATTTCGCCCAGATCGTGGTGGGCAGCGAACCGCCGTTGACCTGACCGACGCCTTCGACGTTGTACATCGAGCGCTGCGCGTTGGGATAGCCGATCCAGGTCGCCGTTGCCAGCAGCGGCGTGTAGCCGACCAGCCAAGCGTCGCGGAAGTTGTCGGTGGTGCCTGTCTTTGCTGCGGCCGGGCAGGTGAAGCCGACGCCGCGCACGCCGATGGCGGTGCCGCCGTTGACGTTCTGCTCGAGGATTTTCGTCAACTCGTGGACGACGCCATCGGAGAAGACGCGCTTGCGGTGGACCTTGTAGGTCGTGTCCTCCTCGTCATCCGGGAAGTCGACCTTCTTGATCACCAGCTGCTTGGAGCGAACCCCGCCGGCCGCGAGCGTCGCGTAGGCGTGGCTCATCTCCATCGGCGAGACGCCGTTCTCCAGACCGCCGATGCCTTCTGCCGGGTAGCCGTTGAGCTTGCTGCGGATTCCCATCTTGCGCGCGGTGTCCTTGACGTTCTCCGGGCCGACGTCGAGGTCGAGCTGGATGTAGACCGAGTTGTCCGACGAGAGCGTCGCGCGCACGAGGTTCATCGTGCCGCCGTAGGTGTCGGAGTAGGTCGAGACCTTGATCGGCCCCCACGGGGTGCTCTTGAGGTCGATCGGGTGCGAGCTGTAGGTCGTTGAGTTCGGGTCGATGCCCTGATCGAGCGCGGTCAGCAGCACCATCGTCTTGAAGGAGGATCCCGGCTGGCGCGAGCCCTGGGCTGCCAGGTTGAACTGGCTCTGTCCGTAGCCGCCGCTGCTGGCCATCGCCTTGACGTAGCCGGTCTTGGGGTCGGTCGCGACGATCGCGCTCGAAGGATCGCCCGGTGTGACGAGCGTCGAGTTGATCGCGTTGCGCGCGGCCTCCTGGTAGCGCGGGTTGATCGTCGTGTAGACCTTCAGACCACCCTTGCGCACACGGTTGATGCCGTACTTGTCGATCAGCTGCTGCTTGACGTAGTCAAAGAAGTAGGGCTCGCGGATCTTCGTGTAGCGCGTGCCGCGCTTGACCCGCAGGGGAGACGAGATCGCCTCGGAAGCCTCTTCCTGCGTGATGTAGCCGAGCTCGGACATCTTTACGAGCACCTCGTTGCGGCGCGTGATCGCGGCTGAGGGGTTCAGGAACGGGTTGTAGTCGGTCGGCGCCTGCGGCAGGCCCGCGAGGGTTGCGCATTCCTGCAGGTTCAAGTCCTTCGCATTCTTGGCGAAGAAGGTCTGCGCCGCCGCCTGCATGCCCATCGCCGACTGGCCGCCAACTGTTCCGTACGGGGCGGAGTTCAGATACTGGTCGAGGATCCAAGTCTTGCTGTGCTCGCTCTCAAGCTCCGAGGCCAGCTTGGCCTCGCGGATCTTGCGCTTGTAGTCGCGCTTGGGCGACTCGATGTAGAGGTTGCGCACGAGCTGCATCGTGATCGTCGATCCACCCTGGACCGTCTTTCCGCTGGTGGTGTTGCGCACCGCCGCGCGCACGATCGAGGTGTAGTCGACGCCGCCGTGCTGGTAGAAGCGCTGGTCCTCGATCGAAACCGTGGCGTCCTTGCAGTTCTGCGGGAGCAGCTTCCAGGCGACCGGCGTACTGATCTCGTCGGCCTGGATGTAGCCGAGCAGCTGGCCGTTGTCGGCGTACACCGCAGAAGTCAAACCGCGATTTACCGGCTTGCCCAGATCCGGAGCTTCGGCGGCGATCACCATCACATATCCAACCGCTGAGAAGCCGGAGATCATCGCGAGCGTCAAGAGCACGACGGCGCCGATCGCCAACGGGCGATGCTTCTTGCCACGCCGTGCTCGGCGCTTGCGTCTCTCTCGTGCAGTCATGCTCTGGGGGTGGTTTTCGCCTGCCTACAAGGCGATTCGCCGATTGATGCGGCTGCCCTGCCGCCGGCCGGGTCCTACGCCAAGCAACAACACGGCGCCGGCGGCGAAAGATGCGGTCGTCAGGCCGCCTGCGAAGGCCCGCTCAGCATACCTGCGTCGCTCAGGATTGCGACCACCTGTTCGCGGGTTGAGAAGCGCTGGGTGGCCTCGTGCCCTGCCGTCGTGGAGAAAGCGATCTTGATCTCGTAGCGGTCTACCTCGCAGGCGCCGAACTGCACCGTCGCGTCCTGCAGCTTCTCACGCAGCAGGGCCAGCGCCGCTGTCGCCTTGTCTGGCGGCACCTGCACCGATGCCTCGGCGTCGACGACTGTGCCGGCGATCGTGTAGTTCTCGACCGGACTCGTGGCGACCACATCGTTGGGAATCACGAGTCTGTGACCGGACGGGAGCCGCACGAATGTGTACGTCAGCGTGATGTCCTCGACCCGACCGCGGTTGCCTTCCCACTCGATCACGTCGCCGATGCGGAACGGCTGCACCGTGGCCAGCATCATGCCGGCGATCGCGTTGGCGAGCACCGCGCGTGAGGCGATGCCCAGGGCAACTCCGATCACCGCGCTCGACGCGAGCAGCGCGGTCCCGAGCGACTTCAGCGCGTCGATCTGCGAGATCGCCAGGAAGATGCCGATCAGCACGATGCCGAGCACGATCAGTCGGCGGATCAATCGCAGCCGGGTGACGGCCGATTTGGAGAGCGGCTCCGCGTCGCGCGCGGTGATCACGCGAGTGGCGCTGCGCGAGAGAAAAACGTCGACGAGCTTGGCGACGATCAGGGTCACGAGGATGATCACCAGTGCGCTGATCCACTGGGCGTTCTCGTCAAGGAAGCTGTTGTTGGCGGCAAGCAGCATGGGCAACCGGTCTTGCGGCCACAATATGCCGCGTGACCGACGCTTCCAACGGACCGCAGATCCCGCGGCCGCATTACCTGCCCGAAATGCCGGTCGCCGGGCCGCCCGCTATTCCGCCGCCCGTCACCCCGCCGCCGGGCGGCGTCCCGCCGATCGGCGGCCTGCAGCCTGAGGGCGCTGACCGCTGGCGCTGGTACCACGCGCTGCTGGCATTTCTCGGCGGCTTCGTCGCCGGGCAGATCGCGATCCTGATCATCGGAGGCGCTTGGGCGTCGATCGAAGGAGTGAGCTTCGACTCGCTCAGCGACAACTCGTCGTTCATCCTCGTTGCCTCGGCCGTCAACGAGGTCTTTTTCATCGTCTTCTCTTATGTCGTCGCCCGCATGACGGGCCCGGTCACGGCTCGCGACTTCGGACTGCGCCGCGCGCCGTTCTGGCCGACGGTCTGGCGAATGGCGGCGGTGATGGTCGGCTACTTCGTGCTGCTCGCTGCCTACAGCTCGCTCGTCAATCTCGAGCCCGACACCTCGCCGGACAAGCTGGGCGCTGCGACCTCTGACACCCACATGCTCTTCTTCGCGATTCTCGTCGGCGTGATGGCGCCGATCGCCGAGGAGTTCTTCTTCCGTGGATTTCTCTTTCGCGCGCTGCGCAACGGGCTTGGTCTTTGGGCGGCGGCAGTTGTCTCAGGAATCCTCTTCGGAGCGCTGCACATCGACTCGGGCAGCGCCGAGCGACTGCTGCAGGTCGTGCCGCTGGCGATCCTCGGGGTGTCCTTCGCCTTGCTCTATGCCTGGACCGGAACTCTCTACGCGACGATTGCGCTCCACGCGACCAACAACTCGATCGCCGTGGCGGCCTACGCCGAGAAGAACAATTCGGACTTCGGCATCGCGCTGGCCGGGGTGATCTGGCTGCTGATGATGCTTGGCTGCACCTTCGGATATCTGCTTACCGACCGGCGCCGTCGCGGCGACGTCGAATATGCTCTCCCGCAATGAGCAGGCGCGGTCGCAATACAGGATCATTCGCGGGAATCGCGCTGGTTTTGACCATGTTGGCCGTGGCGGTCCCGGCCGGCGCAGAGCCGACCGGACCGACCAGCGACCAGGCCACGGTCTCGGCCGACAAGCTTCCGAGCTTTCGCCTGACGGCCGCCGGGGCATATCGCTACCACGGCCGCGGATACGTACTGCCGCGAGCCAAGCTCGACATCCGCGGGGCGGTCAACGCCGACCTTGGCGGCCAGCGCGTCGATTTTGAGGTCTACAAGGGCGGAAAGCTCGTCAAACGCCGCAGCGTCGAGCTCAACACGGCCGGCAGCAAGTCGGTCTTCCACCTCGACTGGCGACCGGGCAACAAGGGCCGCTACCGCCTGAAGATCGGCCTGACCGATGAGCAGAAGGCGATCGTCGATGCCGGCAACGGCAGCAAGATCGCCGTCGTCCGTTCAAGCATTCGCCAGGGCAGCCGCGGCGTGTCTGTTCGCGTCTTCCAGTACAAGCTGCGCAAGCTGCACTACGTCGTTCCGCTCAACGGTCGCTTCAACGCCGCGACCGGCCGCGCGATGATGGCCTTCCGCAAGGTCACCGGCATGCGCCGCACGTACTCGGCCGGCTACTCGGTCGCTCGAAAGCTCGCCGCGGGCAAGGGCGCCTTCAAGCTTCGTTATCCCGGCGCCGGCCGTCACATCGAGGTATCGATCGGCAAGCAGATCATGGTGATGGCCTCCGGCGGCAAGGTCACGCGGATCTACCACGTCTCCACGGGCGCCCCGGGTACGCCGACGATCCGCGGCACCTACCGCGTCTACCGCAAGGACTGGGGCACCAACGAGAAGGGCATGGTCCACTCCAGCTACTTCATCCGCGGGTACGCAATCCACGGGTATGCCTCGGTACCGCCCTACAACGCGAGCCACGGCTGTGTGCGCGTGCCGGTGCCGAATGCGGCGTCGATCTTCCGCTGGGTGAAGTACGGCACCCGGATTGACACCTACTACTAGGCGAGATCAGCGGTAGCCGGGGGTGTAGTCCTCGTCCTCGGTCTTCAAGCTGCGGTCTTCGTTCTTGGGCTGGGCTGACCAGTCCATCCAGCCGGCGAGCAGTCGAAGTGCGACCGCGAAGAGCAGGATCCCGAAGATGAAGGCGCCGCCGCGCATCGCCCACGCGTTGCCGCCGCCGGCCTGCTTGCCGATCTCCTCGCCAGGAGAAGTCAGTGAGTCTGCGAAGCCGTCGATCTGCTGACGGATCTTGTGGCGCTCGATGTTGGTCAGGCGACCGCGTTCGTCGCGCACGATCGCTATCTGCTGGCCGGAGTTCTGCGCGAGCACCGTCTGGTTCTTCGAAGCCGTGCCCGCCTCATCCCACACGAATGAGATGAAACTGATCGCGATGATGCCGGTCAGCACAAGCGAAATGAAGCGGATTAGGGATGCGGTGGCCAATTGGGTCCTCTGGACGAAGCCCGGCATCATGCCGTGGTTTCGTCTGATTTCTCATCAATCGGCATCTTTTGGCCTGGAGTAAATCCCCGGTCGCGGATATGCGCGCTAGCGACCGCTCAGTAACTACCTCTACGATGCTTCTTCGTGGCAGACGCAAAAGAGACTCTCGTTGCCGAATTGCGCGAGCACGCGCTGGTGATCGGCGAAGTTGTGCTGACCAGCGGTAAGACCGCGCAGTACTACGTCGACGCCAAGCGGGCGATCCTGATGCGCCCCGGTTTCCTTGCGCTCGGCGAGCTGGTTGCTGACTTTGCGTCCGAACTGGGCGCCACCGCGGTCGGCGGCATGACGATGGGGGCAGATCCAGTCGCCTGCTCGGCGCTTGCCGCGGGATCGGACGCCAAAGCGTTCTTTGTGCGCAAGGAGCGCAAGGAGCACGGATTGCAGCGCTGGGTTGAAGGGCCGCTGCTTGAGCCCGGCGAGCGCTGCCTGATCGTCGAGGACGTCGTCACCACCGGTGGATCGACGGTGCAGGCGATCGAGCGGGTCAAAGAAGAAGGTTTTGAGGTCGTCGGAGTCTGCAGCGTGCTTGACCGACTGGCCGGCGGAGGCGCCGCGATCGAGGCGGCGGCCGGCGCGCCATATCGACCGCTGACGACGATCGACGAGATCCATCCCGACCGCCCCGACCGTTAGAGCTTCTCTTACGCGAACCGCATTGGCTACGGATGAGCCGCTTCAAATCGAAAAAAGAGCTTCGGCTGGTGATCGATCAGGTCATTTCGGTGATCGGTGATGACACCGAGGTTGGTCCACAGCTCCGCGCGCTGGGCACGCCAATCGAGATCTACTACAAGGACTTCGACATCACTGTCAACATTCGCGGCGGCGAAGAAGGTGAGTCCAACCTCGTTTGGGTGTGGTCCAAGCGCGTCAAGTGGAAGCCTGTGACTCGGATTGAGGTGACATCGGACGTGGCCAATCAGTTCATGCAGGGCAAGCTGCAGGTCGCGCGGGCACTGGCTCTGCGCAAGGTGAAGGTCAAGGGCTCGCTGACCGCCGGCCTGAAGATCGTCGCGATCTGCGGTCCGCTACTTGGGCACTACCGCGAGCGGGTTGAGAGTGACTTCCCGCACTTGGTGGTCTGAGCCCCGCGACCGGTGGCCGGGGCTTTAGGCTTTAGGCCGGCCCGCCCCGATAGCTCAGATGGATAGAGCGCTTCCCTCCTAAGGAAGAGGCCGCTGGTTCGACTCCAGCTCGGGGCGCTGTGTTGGATTGTCGCCGCCTTCGCGGCGACGCGTTGCACGCAGCTTGGCCGCAATTTGCCGGGTCAAGGCCCCGACAAATTGCGTTTGCTCGCTTGCGGTGGGGGGGGTCGCTTGTTCAAGCCTCTTTTACTCCATGAGGCGACCCCGCGGGGTCGCCTCATGGAAGATTTCTGGCTTGAAACTGCGTTCTGTGCTTCGCGGGGATCGGGCGGCCGGTAGGTTTGCCGGATGATCGAACCATTGGAGAATTTGCCCACGGGCGTGATTGGCTTCCGCGCTGTCGGAACCGTCGAGCCTGACGACTACAAGAACGTTCTCGACCCTGCGATCGACGCCGCCGGAGAGCACGTGCGACTCGTCTACCTGATCGGCGACGACTTCGACCGCTACTCGCTGGGCGCGCTCTGGCAGGACGCCAAACTCGGCGGTGGCCACAGTCTGAAGACCTGGGAGCGCGTCGCGCTGGTCACCGACCACGACTGGATCGGCCACTCAGTCTCGCTTTTCGCCCCGCTGATGCCGGGGAAGGTAAAGGTCTTCCCGCTCGCCCAGCGCGACGAAGCGATCGGCTGGACTGCGGCTGACGACTAAATCCGCTCAGACGAACTCGATCACGACACCGACCACCACGATCACCAGCGTCGTCCAGACGATCGCGCCGGCGGTGATCTTGCGGTCCAAGCCGTAGTTGTTTGCGAGCAGGAGGTTGTTGACGCCGGTCGGCATCATCGCCTGCAGTACGTAGGCCGTCGGCATCTTCACCAGTGTCGCTCCGGCGATCAGCAGGAAGACCGGCAGGAAGCTGAGCTTCAAGATGCTCGCGGCAGCAACCGGCGCGGTCAGCTTCGGCGGGAAGCTCAGCTTGTCGACCTCGCTTTCGTGGCGGACGATGATCCCGACCGCAAAGAACCCGGCAGGCAGGATCGCGTAGACCAAGTAGTGCGTGAGGTCACGAGCCCACTCCGGCGAGAATGAGGCCGGCGCGATCAGCGCCAGCGCGGCGGTGAAGAGCAGCGGGTTTCTCGTGAAGTAGCTCTTGAAGCGCTGCGCCGGGGTGTCGGCGTGCGTCCCGTAGGCCGCGCCGATCGAGAAGGCGATGAAGATCAGCGATGGGAGCATCACGACGATGTCGTAGATGATCGCCGTCTCGAGCTGTGCGCTGCCGAGCGCTGCGGCAGAGAACGCGTAGCCCAAGTACGCCGTGTTGCCCATCACCGCGCAACAGACCAGCGCGCCCACCTGCGGCTGGGTCAGCGGCATCCGCCGGGCCACCAGGAAAGCCACGCCGACCAGCAGCAAGTTGCCGATCCACGCGATCCCCAGCGCCTGCCCGGTCTCCACCGTGAACTCGTAGTGCACGAGGTTGAAGAACAGCACCGGCGGGATGATCACCCAGAGCACGACATCCATCAGGCGCTTTGCGAAGCGCTCCGACGAATCCGGCTCCCGGTGCGCAAAGAGCGCGCCGAGCGATCCCGAGACCGCCATCGTCAGAACGATCCAGATCACGCCAGCGCCTCGCGCAGCCGCGCGGCGGCGGCCTCAGGGGCGACCGCATTCAAACCAATTCCCGTGCCAAGCTCAAAGCCCGCCGGCTGGCCCAGGCGCGGCGCGATCTCGATGCGCCAGCTGTAGCCCTCGGCGCCCGGGGGCGCGGTACGGATCCAAAGATTCAGCGGCGGCGCGTAGGCCGCCCCAGGTTCAAGCAAACGCTGCAGCCCGGTCAAGGCGGCGCGGAGCATCGCGCACGCATCGCCCGGACTCTCCTCAAACCTCGCCTGCGGGCGGCGCGGCACGATCGTCAACCGATACGGCGTCGGCGAGGCGAACGGGGCGATCAGCGCAGCGTCGTCGTCGATCGCCACCAGCCGCTTCCGCGAGCGGATCTCTTCGACCAGCATGTCCTCGATCAGATTGCGTCCCTGGGTGTGCTCAAAGTAGGCGCGCATGCGCTCGCGCTCGCGCGCGACCGGCGGCGGCACAAACCCGAGCGCAAAGACCTGCGCGTGGGTGTGCGGCAGGGTCGCGCCGGCCTCTCGGCGCTCGTTGACGCAGACGTGTACGTACTGCGCGGACTCCGCATGGGCGGCAATTCGCGCTCCCCAGGCAGCAACCGCCGCGCCCAGCTCTTCGGTAGAAAGCTCCGCCAACGAGCGCACCGCCCGCGGCGAGTTGATCACCACTTCGTGTATACCGTCTGCCGGACCGGCCGTGAGAAGCTGCGGCATCCCACGCTGGAGACCCATCGGGTCATCCAATCCAGCAGACCCAGCCGCGAACTCCTGCGAGAGCGCCGAGAACTTGTTGGGCACCACCCGCACTCGCCAGCCCGGCGAATCGGCCGCGCTGCCATCCGGCCGATCGGCCCAGACCTCCGGAGGGGTCAACCCCTCATTGCCCTCGGCGAATGGATCGTCGGGGCCGAGCGCGTCAGGCTCCGCAAAAGCGGGAAACGCGTGCGGACGATCTGCCCGCTCGCTGGCGACCAGGGTGCGCAGGCCGCTCATCGGATCGATGCGCGCCTCTGGCATGAAACTGCCTCTACGCGCTTTGCGGAACGTCGGCTACCGGACGCGGCCCGGGCCCGACGTACTTGGCGCTGGGGCGAATCAGCCGCCCGGTGACCTTCTGCTCGAGGATGTGCGCCGACCACCCGGCAGTGCGGGCGCAAGCGAACAAAGGGGTGAAGAGATCCGGCGGAACCTCGGCGAAGTCGAGCACCACGGCCGACCAGAACTCGACGTTTGTGGCGAGCACGCGATCGGGTTTGCGCGCCGAGAGCTCCGCGAGCGCCGCCTTCTCAAGTGCCTCCGCGACGTAGTAGCGGGGCGCGTCGAGTTCTTTCGCGGTGCGGCGAAGCACCCGCGCGCGCGGGTCCTCCGCGCGGTAGACCCGGTGGCCGAAGCCCATCAGGCGCTCGCCCTCATCGAGTGCGTTCTTGACCCAGGAATCCGCATCGCCAGACTGCTCGACCGAATCGAGCATGTCGAGCACGCGCGAGGGCGCGCCGCCGTGAAGCGGACCGGAAAGCGCGCCGACTGCGCCCGAAAGCGCGGCAGCGACATCCGCACCGGTGGAGGTGATCACGCGCGCCGTGAAAGTCGATGCGTTCATGCCGTGCTCGGCCGCGCTGATCCAATACGCATCAATCGCCTTGACGTGCCCCGGGTCCGCCTCGCCGCGCCAGCGCGTCAGAAAACGCTCGGAGATCGAAGTGCACTTGTCGATCTCCTCCTGCGAGACCGGCGGCTGGCCGATTCCGCGCGCCGACTGGGCGACGTGGCTCAACGCCATCACGCTGCTGCGGGCGAGATCCGCGCGCACCTGCTCGGGTCCGATGTCGAGCGTCTGCTGGAAGCCCCATTCCTGCGTGAGCATCGCCATCGAGGCCTGCAGATCGACGCGGGCATCGCCTGTGCGGATGCTCAGCGGATGCTGCTCGGCCGGCGGGAGGCCAGGCTCAAACGTGCCATCGACGAGTAGACCCCAAACCTGCTCAAACGGGACGACCCCGACCAGATCCTCGATGTCGACCCCGCGATAACGCAGCGCGCCGCCTTCGCGGTCGGGTTCTGCGATCTCCGAAGCGAAGGCCACGACGCCCTCGAGTCCGTCTTGGACCTCAGGGTGTTGTGACATGTCGATCGGGGGCGTCATCGGCACGGAAAATATGGCAGATCAGCCGCCGGGGGCCTTGCCGATCGGACCGGCGTAGCGCTCGATATCCGCCTTCAGCTCCTGCGGCGTCTTATAGGCGCCGATCTCGAGGTGCGCAAGACGCCCCTGGCGGTCGTAAATCCCGGTGACCGGCTGCTTGTCCGCCGGCGGAAGCAGTGCCGCGATCTTCCAGTTCGGGTCGTCGTAGCTCGGATATGGCATCGGGTAGCGAGCGCGAAATGCCTCGCTCTCGTCGACCGGGTCGTTGACGTTGACGCCAAGAAAGGCGACGCGATTGCCGAGGTCCTTGGCGGTGTTCTGAAAGACCGTCGCCTCGGCCCGGCAAGGCACGCACCACGAGGCCCACTTGTTGGCGACGATCGGCAATCCGCCGAGTGACTTGATGCGTGACTCGAACGCCGACTTGCCGCCCGGGAGCAGTTCATCGGCCTGACCGACGAGCTTGACCAGACGCGGGTCGGCGCCCTGCATATCCGGCATCACCTCGCCGGCCGTTAGCTGGGGCTCGGGCTGAGATGTGCCACAGCCGGCCAGAGCCGCGATCAACAAAAGCGCAGTGGCTACGAGCGCTGTCGACCGGCGAATCACGCCGCAAACGCTATAATGCATGCATTCACTCGCCTCCGGCGGCGACCCGCGACCAAAGACTCACTCGCGGATCACCCGGCGGCAATCGGTTCTTTCTCTCTCGCGCTCGAGCCACTCACAGCTCATTCGCATGTCCCGGTTTTTTGTGACCGAGCGCTCCACGCGTCAGAACCGTCCTCGCAGCGTTGCTGCACCAAAAGCATGAATCAAAAGTTCAATGACTGACAAGGTTGTCGCACCTTCCGCTGACGCCATCGAGCGCGTGGAGGAGTTCATCCGTGAGCCGCTAGTGCTCAACGGAGATGACCCCAACGTCGCTCTGGCGCCGGGGACGATCCGCCGACGCGCATTCGAGGAAGCGCTCGAAGAACTCGATGGCGGGGCCGAAGAAGTCTCCCGCGACTGGACCAGGAAATACGCGCTGCCCTTGGGCCTTGAGCGAATGATCTCGGTGCCCGAGCCCAAGCTCGTCGACGGCACCACGCTCAACGCCCACCAGGTCGATGTGCTCTCGGGCACGCTCGCCGCGCTGATCTCCGACGAGGAGACGATCCACGGCGACGCCTACGCCGAGGGCAGCGAGTTCGACGAAGAAGAGTGGGCCGATGAGCCGCTCGACGAGATCGAGTCTGAGGCCGACGAAGAGGCCGACGAAGAAGACGACGACTCGGACATTGACTGGGATGTCTTCGAGGACGACGAGGAGAAGGAAGACACCTCTGAGTTCATCCTCACCGGCGAGCACAAGGTCGGCAGCCACTCCGGCGGCGACGCGGACGCCGAGACCTACGAGGACGAAGAGCAGCTCCCCGAGCAGCCCGAAGATCCCTACGCCGCCCGGCGATTCTGGTTTGAACACGCCACCGGCGCCGGTAAGTCCGTGGCCGCGCTCGGGTTCGTGGAGGCCTGCCGCACCGGCGGAGTGCTGATCCTCACCCACCGTCGCAACTTGGTCGATCAGTTCATCGGCGAGTTGGTCGACCGCGGCTACAAGGACCGTCTCTCGCCGCCGTTGCTGGGCACTGAGGGCCGTATGAACGGACCGGTGACGGTTGAGACCTACCAGTGGTACGTGCGCCACGCCGGCAACATCTCCGACGCGTACACAATCGTGATCTGCGATGAGGCCCACACTGCTCTGGGCGAGAAGACCTCGGCCGCGATCAGGAAGTGGAAAGAGCCCTACTTCATCGGCATGACCGCGACCGGCGCGCTGATCGCCCGTCACGTCACCGACCTCTTCCCGACCCAGACTTCGCGCTTTGATCTCGCCCAGGCCGCACGCCGCGGCGTGATCGCGCCGCTGCGCTGCGTGCGCATCCCTCCCGGCCCGGGCGTGCGTACGATCGCCAACGTCCCGCTGCGGCGAGGCGAGGTCGATCAGGACTTCGACCAGGAGGAGCTGGCCGCGCTGCTCGACCAGGCGCCGTTCAACCTGGCGATCGCAGACCTCTACCGCGCGCGCTTCAAGGACATGCCCGGCGTCGTCTACGCCGCCGGCGTCAAGCACGCCTACAACGTCGCCGCGGCATTCCGGGAGTTCGACATCAAGGCAAAGGCCGTCTCCGGCGAGACGCCCAAGCGCGAACTCGCCGAGACGCTGGCCGCCTACGAGCGCGGCGAAGTTGACGTGCTGGTGAATGCTCAGCTCCTGGCCGAGGGCTGGAACTCGCCGCGCGCGACCGTCTGCATGCACCTTGCTCCGACCGCCTCCAAGCGCATCTACCAGCAGCGCGTCGGTCGCGTGACGCGTCGCCATCCGGGCAAGGAAGCCGGCATCGTCGTCGACTTCGTCCACCCGGCGACCACGCACGACGATCCCGTAGTGACGCTGCACTCGCTGCTCGTGCGCGACGTCTACCGCGGCGGCGCGATCGTCGTCGGACCGGTGCGCCGAGGCCGCGGCCGCAGGCTGCGCGTTGAGCGCCGCGTGCTCCCCGTGACACCCGATCCCGAGCGCCGCGCGCAGATCTTCGAGCGCGAACTCTGGCGCATCTCAGTGGCCAACCTCGACTGGGGCGAACAGGGCGTCTGGGCGAAGCTGGCGGGCGCAAAGGCCAACGCCAACAACTGGCGCCGCGCGCGGGCGATGATCCAGCACGACCGCACAGGCGAGCTGCGCCGAGAGCTCTTCCTCACCGCGCTCGAGCGCAACAAGCACCGCGCGGTTCGCCTGCGCGCACTGCAGGACCTTGCCAACTCGAAGGACCCCGACGCCTACGACCACGCGATCGAGATCATCGGCGGCTGGCAGAAGGACGAGCGCCGCGAGGCGACCAAACTCATGCTGAAGGCGATCGCCGACAAGAACGTCGGCTCACGCGAGCAGTCGCAGGCCTGGATCTGGGCGCTTGCCGGCTACACCCGCGAGCTCCACGAGCAGTACGCGGTTCAGCGCTGGCCCGAGACCAAGCGCCTGCTCGGATTGCTGGTCAACTCATCTGGTCCTGCCCACGGCCGCAACGCGCGCCGGATAGTGCAGGAGACCAGAAAACAAGATTTGCGCCTTGCGGCGGCGATCCTGGCAGCGGCTGTCGCCCACTCGCCGGAGGCCGAAGAGGCCCTGCGAGGAGGCCGTAACCGCCTGGCGAGGAAGCCGGCAGCACTGGCCCGCGAGCTAGGCCGCAACTTTCCCAAGGCCCGCGGCCGCAAGGGCCGGAGGCGCCAGGGCGAAGGCAAGAAGGGCAAGAAGCGTCCGCGCAACGGGGCCGAGGCAGCTCAGCAGAACACGCCTGATCTTGAGGCGACGCAGTCAGCTGAGAACGGCGCACCGACCAAGGGCGAGGGCAAGAGCAACGGCGACGCCCCCAAGAAGAAGCGGCGTCCGCGCAACAAGAAGCCCAGGCAGCAGGATCCGAAGGATCCGGCCCCCAAGGACGCCGAGCCCAAGGACAAGCCCGCCGAGAAGTCAGATCAGCAGAACGTCAAGCGCGAGGAGTCCGCGGGCGCCGATTCGAAGGTCCCGGTGCTCGGCAGCTTCGAGGAGCTCACTCGCGGCGAGTGAGTCCGGCGCGCGCCAGCGCCAGTGTCAGCAGCGCGGCAAACAACGCCACGTTGATCGCCAGCAGCACGTCGGCCGTTTCTGAAGCCGAGTCTGCAACCGCAGTCAGCACCGTCAGCTGGACGATCACGGCGGTGCCGAGCAGAGCGAGAAACGTGCGCCGGCCGAGCGCCAGAAAGTGCTGCGCGACGATGTAGCTCATCGAGAGCAGGGACATCGCCGCGGCGAGCGTCGGCAGGCTCGATGCGGCGATGTCGAACTCCTCGCCGAAGCCGGCTCGCAGTAGCTGCGGACCTGCGACTGCGTAGATCGCGACCATCGCGCAACCGGCCGCGCCGAGCAGAGCAAGCACTCGCGTTAGTACCCGAATCGCACCGCGGCCGGCGCCGCGACGGGCGGTCTCTGGAACCACCCAGAGCCCAAGGCCGATCGCGATCCAGACGATCACCTTGGCCGCGACGGAGTTGGCGGCGTAGGCGCCGGCGACCGCCTCGGCGGCGTTGCGCTTGACCATGATCACGTCGGAGTTCTGCAGCAGCGCGATCAGAGTCAGCGCCATCAGCGCGGGCCAAGAGCGCGCGGCGATGTTGCTCAGGCCGTGCTCGGCGCCGCTCGGTACGCGGTCGGCTTCGACGCGCTCGGACATCGTTCGCAGCGACGCTGAGATCGGAACCAGCAGGATCGCGGCCATCGCGACAACCGAGAGCCCGGAACCGAGAAAACCGCCGGTCACTCCTCCGCCTGCGCTCACCAGGGCGACGGCGAAGACCAGCCTGAAGCCCGCTTCACCAACCACGCTGATCGCAACCCAGCCGAAGCGCCCGAGTCCCTGCAGCACTCCGCGAAGCGTCGATAGCAAAAGCCAGGCAGCGCCGCTGGCGAGTACCGCTGAGGCGGCCCAAGGTGCACCGCCGACCCCGACCAGATCCGCGATCGGCTGGCGCAGCAGAACACCGACGACCACCGCCCCGAGTGTGATCACCAGCAGCCGGTTGATCCAGTCGCGAACGTTGTGGACGATCCCGCCGTCGTGATGCTCGACCTCAAGGCTGGTCTCGCGTGCGACCGTGATCTGCAGCGCCGAGCCGGCGATTGAGACGACAAGGAACGCAGAGACCAGCGCCGCCAGCGACCCGTAGTCGACCGCGCCGAGCGCGTGTGCGATCACGACCGTGAACGCGAGGCCGAGCAGGTTGCCGACACCGGCGGCACCCGCCAGCATCAGTGTCGCGCGCGATGCCGGCACAGCTCAGTCCGTCACGCGGAACTTCAGCAGCGCGGCGACGGCGGTGAAGCCGTCACGCCAGGTGATCTTCTTGCCCTCGTCGAAGGAGCGCCCGTAATAGGCGATCGGAAGCTCATAGACACGCAGATCGCGCTTGCAGATCTTCGCCGTGATCTCCGGCTCGATGCGGAAGTCGTTCGAGCGCAGCGGGATCGAGCGGATCAGCTCGCCGCGAAACGCCTTGTAACCGGTCTCCATGTCGCTGAGCGTCGTGTTGAAGAGGATTCCGGTCAGGAACGAGAGGAAGCGATTGCCGAGCATGTGCCAGAAGAGATGCACGCGTTGCGGTTCGCCGCCCTTCAGGCGCGAGCCGTACACGACATCGGCGTCGCCGCGCACGATCGGTTCGATCAGCTTGGGCAGGTTGACCGGGTCGTACTCGAGGTCGGCGTCCTGGATTGCGAGGATGTCGCCGGTGCTGGCCGCGATCCCCGCGCGCACCGCTGCGCCCTTGCCGCGGTTCTTCTCCTGCGGCAGCGCGATCACGTTCTCGTGCTTGGCCGCGTGCGCCTCGCAGATCGCCAGCGAACCGTCGACCGAGCCGTCGTCGACGAGCAGGATCTCGGTGCGAAACGGCAGCTCGTAGAGGCGAGTCATCAGTTCTTCAAGGAATGCCTCTTCGTTGTAGATCGGCACGACGAGGGAGACCAGCGGGTCGCTAAGCGGAGTCGGTTTGTTCAGGTTCATTTCTTGACGATCAGTAGATGGGTTGAGTCTTCGTACAGGTATTTGCCGAGCGGCACGGCGGGTTTTGGCGCTCCCGAGATCACGATTGCATCGAGGTTGTAGCGCACGAACACGCCTGGGACGAGATCTGACGGGGACAATTTCACGAGCGTCCGGTCGAAATGCGGCCCCGCCAGCGGGTACTCGTATGAGTCCTCCATGCCGACGAAACCGATCCGAGCATCTTCCGGTACTTCTTGTTCAACCAGCGTCAGGAGCCCGAGTTCCGGTGGATTGACTGCCGTGATCTGCACCGGCCGCTCCATCGCGAAAACGGTTGGACCGGGCCCGAGGACCGATCGATACGTCTCGTGCAGCCCGAGCGTCGCAAACGTGAACAGCAGCAGCACCATGCTCAGCGCCTGCATGATCCGGCTGCCGCCAAAGCGCGCCGCAAGCGGCGCGGCGAGCACGGCGGATGACATCAGGAAACGCGCGGTGAAGGGGTTGTTCCGCAGCGTGACCGCGACCGCGAGAAAGGCCAGGACTGCGCTGGCGGCGACCGCCCATTCCTCACGCGATCGCGGCCGAATCAGCGTCCAGAGCAGCGCCGGCAGGATCAACAGCAGGAACGGCAGACCAAGCCCCGCGCGATCGCCGATGCGGTCGTAGTTGAAGATGTATCCGGGGTTCTTGTTGCCGCTGAGCTTGGCCGCCGCGACCCCGACGGTCTTGGTCCAGGCGTGCTCAAGGCGCCAGACGACGGGCTTCAGCTTCTCGCCGCCGGGGATGTGCGTGGCCGACTGCCAAGTCATCGTCGCGAGGTTGCTCGGGATCTCCTTGACCGAGTGGATGCGGAAGACGTCCTGAGACGGCGCGGCGGTGTAGCCGCCGCGGTCGATGATGTTCTGCCCGTAGTTCAGCGAACCCAGCGCCAACATGCCGACGATCAGCGCGGCCACCGGCAGAAGTAGCCGGCGCCACTGGCGACCGGCCGAGATCATCCCGGCGATGCCGACCGCGGCCAGGAATCCCGGCGCCGACGACTTCGTCCCGTAGGCCACGCCTCCGGCAACGCCGGCGAGGATCGCCGCGCCGCGCTCGGAGCGCACCGCGCGCAGCAGGAAGAGCAGGGTCGCCGCAAGCAGGAAGGCGAAGATCAAGTCGTTCTGCGTCGTACTCGCCTGGGCCATCGCCACCGGCATCGCCGCAACCGCGACCAGCGGCAACACCGCCTGCCGGCGCGAGTAGCCAAGGTCGCGCGCCAGCGCCCAGACGGCGGCGAAGATGCCGAGCTGGGCCACCCACTGGACCGTCTGCACCAGCCGGTCGCCGCGCGAGAAGATCATCGTCCAGCCCTGCAGCACCTCGGCGTTGACCGGGAAGGCCGCCTGCCGCTCGGTAGCCAACGGGTACTGCATGATCGACGAGTTCTGCATCCAGTAGACGATGCGCGTCAGGTGGTAGGTCATCGAGTCCCAGTTGTTGGGCGCGACTCCGATTGCGAGCGCGAGCTCGAACGACAGCACGGCCGATAGCGCGCCGAGCACGATCACGAGCACTGGATTCCGGCGCGCGCGGGCGAACGTGAACACCCGCGGCAGGTCGCGCAGGCGACGGATCGCCGAGAAGTCGCCGTGCTTCCTGGCGGGGACGGCGATCCCGATCAGGGCGATCAGCTGCAGCAGCAGGATCGGCCACGGCTTCCAGAAGCTCACGAGCGACAACAGCTCGGCGATCAGGATGAAACTCGCGCCTCCGGCGACCAGCGCCGCGACGAAGAAGCCCGCGACGTCGCGTACTCGGGCGAGCGCTGCCGCGCAAACCGCGAAACCGGCCGCCAGGGCGCCGGAAATGATCAGAAGCAAGTAGTTGCCGAGCAAAAGGTACGGGTCCTTGTAGGCGCGCGAGTCTATTCGCCGGGCGCCCATAACTGGGTAACCCAGGCTCTTGGACCTGCGAGGCGCGTTCTAGCTGACGCGCAGGTGAACTTCACCTGCGCCAAGCGTCTTCACGCCGCCACCGCAGGTGCGCACGAGGAGATTCCCCTGGTCGTCGATGCCGGAGGCGACGCCGTCGCCGCCGTCCCAGGCGATCTCGCGCCCCTTGAGCGCGTCGCGGGCGCTCCAGGCCGCGATCAGTTCGTCCGTCGGCGCCCCGAGCCAATGATCGAGCCGGGCGAGCAGTGGCGTCAGAGCGTCTGTATTTGCCGGGAGCGCGAGCGAGGCCGCTGTCTCTTGCAGCTCCGGCGGCATCTGTCCAAGGTCGACGCTCGTGTTGAGTCCAATGCCGATCACCACCCATGATCTCGCCGGCTCCGAATCCGGGCGGCCCTCGACGAGAATCCCGCTCACCTTGCGGCCGTCGATCCAAACGTCATTCGGCCACTTGATGCGCGCCGAGACATCCGCGAGTGCCTCACAGGTCTCGGCGACGGCGAGCGCCGCGGCGAGCGGCGCAAAGCGATGGTGGGTCTCTGCGGGCCGGACGATCACGCTCATCAGCAGCGCGCTGCCGGCTGGCGCAACCCAGCTGCGGCCCTGGCGGCCGCGCCCGGCGGTCTGCTCGTCGGCGGTGATCACGGTCCCGTGCGCCGCGCCGCCTGTCGCGTGCTCCTTGGCCAGGGCGTTGGTTGAGTCGACGACCGGGAAGTGAAGGTGCGGATCGCCGAGTCGGGACATCAGGATCTGCGGATATGCAGCCGGTCGCCGGTGCTGACGGAAAGCGCGCGAGCAGCATCTCCGCGGTTCACGGCGATCGTCAACGAGCCGGTCGAGTCCTCGATCAGCAGCAGGCCGCCGTTGGTGCCATCCGAGTAAGCGGCTGCCGCGACCGCCGGCAACTTACGGTCGTTCGTGATCAGTTCAACTCGGTCGCCGCGAAAGACATTCCCAAGGTCGCTGAAGCGTCCGGCCAGGCGCACGTTGCCGAAGTCGTCGACGGCGAGCACCGTGGTCGCCACAGCATCGCCAGACCACTCGACACTGGGGACCGGCAGCTCAACGAACTTGTCGTGCTCGATCGCCACGCCGGCCTCAACCAACGCGGCGCCGGCGGCGAGCTTGGCTGCGACCGGCACGAAGATGTCGCGGGCGTGGAACGTGCCAGAGACCGGTGAGCGTCGCCAGGGCGAGTCGGAGATTTCAAACGCCGCCGCCGCACCGCCGCGGTTGACGATCGCCGGGACGAGCAAGCCGTTGTCCGGGCCGATGAAGATCGAGCCGTCGGCGCACTCGACGGCGAGCGCGCGGCGGTCGCTCCCGACGCCAGGGTCGACGACGCCGACGAAGATCGTCTCCTCCGGCATGAACGGAGCAGCATCGAGCAGCGCGAGGGCGCCGGCGCGAACATCGTGGCGCGGGATCCCGTGCACGATGTCGATGATCGGGATCGCCGGGTCTTCGCTGCGGATCACGCCATGGCAGATCCCGACGAAGGGGTCGCGATGGCCGAAGTCCGTGAGCAGTGCGATTGGGCGCGGAGTCACGGGCGCAACGCTAGCGGCTGGCTCAGCGGCTCAGGTGAGCGAAAGCAGCGCGGTGAGCAGGCCGTCGAGGTCATGTTGCTGGGCCTCGACCGTCGGCTCGATGCCGTGTTCGCGCAGCGCGTCAGACGTGGTCGGGCCGATCGAGACAATTGCGCAGCCGGTAAGCGCTTCGGCGCCACCGATCGCCTGGACCAGGGAATGCACGGCCGAACCGCTCGCGAAGGTGATGAACTCCGCGTCGGCAACGGCGGCCCGCTGGGCGTCCGAGAGCTCCTCGATGACTGTGTCGTATGCGGCGACCTGGTGCACTTCGGCGTCGCGCGCCCGCAGGCCCTCGGCCAGGACCGGTCGCGGATCGGATGCCAGCGGCAGGAGCACGCGCTTGCCAGTCAGGTACACACCCTCGAGCGCGGCGAGCAGGCCCTCGGCGGTCTGGCGCTCGGGCAGATGGTCGGCATTGATTCCGCGGGCGGCGAGCGCGTCGCGAGTGGCGCCGCCGACGACCGCGACTTCGACGCCGTGCAGCGCGCGAGCGTCCTTGCCTTCCCGCTCGAGCGCGGCAAAGAAGGCATCGACCCCGGCGGCGCTGGTGAAGGCGATCAGATCGAACGTCTCGACCTCAGCTGCCGCCGCCGCGAGCGACTGGTCCATCCGCGCGCGGGTGCTGATCGCCGGAGCCTGCACGACGTGCGCCCCGAGCTCGCGCAGCCGCTGGGCGAATTTGCTCGCCTGCGCTCGCGCGCGCGTGACCGCCACCGTACGACCAAACAGCGGTCGCCGCTCAAACCAGGCGATTCGATCGCGCTCCTCGACGACGCCGCCGATCACTGTCAGCGCCGGCGGCGAGATCGCCGCCTCCGCTGCGAGTTCGGGGATGTCGACCAGGCGACCGGTCACGGTGCGCTGCGCCGTGGTTGTGCCCTGCTCGATCACGGCCGCGGGCGTGTCGGCCGCAAGTCCGGCTTCGATCAGCCGCTCGCTGATCGCCGGGAGGTTCTTGACGCCCATGTAGAAGACGAGCGTGCCCGGGAAGGCGGCGAGCGCCGGCCAGTCGATCGACTCCGAGGGCTTTTCAGGGTTCTCGTGCCCGGTCACAAACGCCACGGCCGCGGCGTGGTCGCGGTGCGTCACCGGCACTCCGGCGTAGGCGGCCGCGGCGACGCCCGCGGTCACGCCGGGAACGATCTCAAATTCGATGCCGCGGGCCGCCAGCGCCGCAGCCTCCTCGCCGCCCCGGCCGAAGACGAACGGATCGCCGCCCTTGAGACGAACGACCTGCATGCCGCCTTCGGCGAGTTCGATCATCCGCTCTTCGATCGACTGTTGTTTGTTCGAGTCGCCGGCCGGACCCTTGCCCGCGTACTCGAGCAGTGCCCCCTCGCGTGCGCCGTCCAGCGCGGTGTGCGGGATCAGGCGGTCGTAGAGGATCGCGTCGGCCGCTGCGATCAGCTCCTGCGCGCGCACCGTGAGCAGCCCAGGGTCTCCCGGACCGGCGCCGACTAGAAAGACTTTCCCTGGCATCGCCAGCCGCGGCCGTCAGGCGGCCATCTCTTCGGCCAGGGCAAGGATCTCGTCGCCGCCCTCGGCGCGCATGCGCTGGGCGAGCAGGTGGCCGAGCAGGTGCGCCTCGCTGGCAAGTCCAGAGACCGCGTCCTCCACGTGGCGAGTGCCATCCGGCAGCCCGAGCCAGCCGCGGACAGTGATTTTGTCCTTGCCGTTCTCGCCGGCGCCGTGCTCGACGCGGGCGTTGATGCCCAGCGGGGTGTTGCAGCTGGCGACAAGACCCGCTGAGGCCGCGCGCTCGGCGATCAGCTCTCGCTGTGAGGCTGAGTGTGAGAGCGGGCCGACGATCCCGGTGGTGGTGAGGTCGATGTCGCGCACCTGCAGCGCCAGACAACCCTGGCCCGGCGCTGTGATGAAGTCGAGCGGTGCCTGAGCGACACCGCCGCCGATTCCCAGCCGGTCGAGTCCGGCGCCGGCCAAGACGATCGCGTCGTAGTCGCCGTCGACCAGCCGGGCGAGTCGGGTGTCGATGTTGCCGCGCAGCGGTTCGATCTTGAGGTCCCGACGGGCGGCCAGCAGCTGGGCGGCGCGGCGCAGTGAGCTGGTGCCGACCGTCGCGCCCTCGGCGAGGTCACCGAGCGATCCGGCGCCGAGCAGCACGTCGTGGCTTGCGGCGCGCTCGGGAACGGCGACGATCAGGAGGCCGGGAGCATCTTCGCCGGGAACATCTTTGGCCGAGTGCACGCCGAGGTCGATCTCTTCGCTCCTGAGCTGCTCCTCGATCGCCGAGACGTAGCGCGACTTGTCCATCACCGTGGAGTCGACCGTGGAGACGACCACCTCCTCGATCGAGAGGTTCGGGTCAAGTCCACGCAGCGCGTCAGTCACGAGCCGCGTCTGGGCCAGCGCCAGCTTGCTGCCACGTGTCCCTACTCGCAGCACTATCGAAGCTCCTCCCTAACTCTGTGCGCGGCCGCGCGAGCGCTGCTCGTCGAGCGAGTGCACTTTCGCGACGCTGCCGAGATCGTCATCGGACTCGACATTAGACGCGTCGCCGGAGTCCAGGCCGAACAACTCGCGCAGCGCCTGGAGGTAGACGTACGCGCCGTCGTCCTCGGTCGACTGTTTGAGTCGCACGGTCGGCTCGTGCAGCATCCGTGAGACGATCGACGCCGCCATCGCCTCCAGTCGCTCCTTGTCGCTTTCGGAAAGCTCGCCGAACTTGCCGGCGTTCTCGGTTACGACCTGGCTGGCGATCGCGTTTCCACGCTCACGCAGCTCGGCGATCGTCGGGATCACGTCGAGCGTCGTGACCCAGCGCTCGAACTTCTCGACCTCCTGCGCGATCACGCCGTCGGCCTTGGCCTCCTCGCTGCGGCGGACCTTGATCGTGCCGGCCACCGACTCCTGCAGGTCGTCCATGTCGAAGAGCGTGATCCCAGGAATCTCGCGCACCGCCGGATCGATGTCGCGCGGGACGGCGATGTCGATCATCACCAGCGGGCGTCCTTCGCGGGCGTCCATCACCTGCCGCATCTCATCGGCGTGCAGCAGCGTGTGCGGCGAGCCGGTCGAACTCAGCACGATGTCGGCACCGGCGAGCTCCTCGGGCAGGTGTTCAAAGCGGACAGCGCGGCCACCGATTGTCTCGGCGACGCCGATCGCGCGTCCGTAGCGGCGGTTGGCGACAAATACGGTGTCAACGCCAGCGTCCGAGAGCGCCTTGGCGGTCAGTTCGCCATTGCCTCCCGCACCGATCACAAGCGCTTGTTTGTTCTGAAGTCCACCCACCGCCTCACGCGCAAGCTCGACGGCGGTGCTCGAGACAGAAACCTTGCCGGCGCCGATCCAAGTCTCGCTCTGCACACGCTTGCCGGCGGCGATCGCGCCGGTGAAGAGGCGGTTGGTGATCGGGCCGGTCACCTGCTCTTCGAGCGCGACTTCGTAGGAGCGCTTGACCTGACCGAGGATCTCGGTCTCACCGACGACCATCGAGTCGAGTCCCCCGGCCACGCGCATCAGGTGGAAGGCGACATCGCTGCTGTGAAAGGTGTAGAGCCGTGAGACGAGTTCGGTCGGCCGGATCTCGGCCAGCCGCGCGAGACGCCCCAGTGCGAGCGACTCGGCCGAGACCGAATCGCCGGAGACGATGTAAAGCTCGGTGCGGTTGCATGTGCTGATCGCGACGGCCTCGTGGATCTCGTCCGATCCGACCAGATCGTGCATCAACTGCTTGGCCTGGCCCGTGGCAAGGGCCAGCTTCTCGCGCAGGGCGACCGGCGCGGTCTTGTGGGAAATGCCGATGGAAAGCAGCTCAGGCATGGTGAGGGGCGACGGGGATCGCCGGTACCCGAGCTTAGTGGGAATCGGCTATTTCGGCGCGTCCTGCGAGTCTTCGTTCTTGGCGCGCAGTTCGCTGACCGAGCGCTGCATCTTGACCAGCTTGTTGGCCATGATCGCGAAGTAGATGAACATCGCGATGACGAAGACGAGATAAGCCGCGGCGACGTAGCCGCCGCCGGTGTCTGCTGCGAGGAGGATGTCCATGCTTACGCGTTGCTCCGTTCGAGTTTCTTCAGTTGCATTGAAACGCTCTTGGCGACGAGCTCAAACTTCCAGAGCGCGACAAAGAGCAGGA
Organism: Actinomycetes bacterium; assembly: GCA_023404495.1. Classification (GTDB taxonomy): domain Bacteria; phylum Actinomycetota; class Thermoleophilia; order Solirubrobacterales; family JACPNS01; genus JACPNS01. The sequence continues at coordinate 78,581 of JAEYBE010000053.1, forward strand.
TCGCGGTGATCAGCGCGATGTAGAAGGTGATGCGCATTTCGGTCGGCAGGTTGTCGCCGGTGGCCGTGAGCACGCGCGGGTGGATCAGCGATTCCGAGAGCCGCACGGCGATGAAGTTCAGCGGCACGAACGCGCCGGCGACGATCGCGTAGACCGCTGCTGTCTGGGCCTGGCGCTCCGGGTCCTCGATCGCGAAGCGCATCGGCTGGTAGATCGCAAAGATCAGGAAGACGATCAGGAATGAGACGAGCGTCGGCTCTTTCCATTCCCAGAAGACGCCCCACGATGTCTTTGCCCAGATGCAGCCGGTGACCAGCACGATCACGCCGAGGATCAAGCTGAGGTGAATCGCGACATAGGAGCGCAGGTCCCAGGCCGGATCGCGTGTTCGCAGGTACTGAATCGCCATGATCCCGCCAGCGACAAATCCGCAGAGCGCGACGATCGCCAGCGGCACGTGCAGGTAGAAGATCTTCTGACGCATGCCCTGATCGGCGTCGACGGGTGCGTACCAGAAGACCAGCAGGCCGGTGATCAAGATGCCGATCGTTGCGGCGATCGCGAAGCCTTTCAGGCCCCGAGCGAACTGGTCTGCGGACGAGCGGGATGGACGCCCGGGCGCCGAAAAGAAGCGCGAATCTGTCTGCGGCTGAGCCACTGCGCGGGAAACCTAGCGGTCGATCTAGCCGGTGGGGCCGGCTCCGCCGCTGTTCTGGGGCGTCTCGGCTGTCGGGCCGGTCGAGGCGGTCGGCTCGGGTGTCTGGGCGGGCGCCTCGGCCTCGCCTTTCTCCTTGCCCTTCTTTGCTCCGTCGATCATTCCCTCAGAGAGTCCGTCGTTGTATCCGTCCTTGCGAGCGGCGACGCGGGCCGACTTGCGCGCGCTCTCGAAGGCGGCCTGCTTGGCGGCCTGGGCGTCGGCGTCGCTCGAACGGTTGCCCGCGCCGACGGCGATCCCGAGCGCGAGCGCGAGCAAGCAGACTGCGGCGATCAGTCCTCTGAGCAGATACACGCGGGTGAATCTACCTTGCGCGGCGTTAGGATCGCCCGTGATGGACATGCCGATCGAAGAACAGAAGAAGTACGCCCTCGCGGTCTTCGCCGCGTCGGCCGTGCTGCTGTTGGTCGGCTACTTCATCGGCAACTCGGGCGGCGCGGACGTCGATGCGGCGCGCGCCGCCGGCGCGAGCGCCGGTGCTGCCGCCGGAAAGAAGCAGGGCGAGAAGCTCGGCTACGACTCCGGCTACAAGAAGGGCTACAAGACGTCTTACAAGGCGGCCTACGAGCGCGCCAAGTCTGGCGGCGGGCAGTAGGCGGGCCCGGCGGTCAGTCTCCGAGGATGTACTCGAAGACGGCGATCGCCAGCAGGAGGAAGACGGCGTCATAGAGGCCGATCAGACCGAGCCACTTGGCGAGGTCGTCGATCTGCGGCGCGCGATCAAACAGCGGCGCGGTCGCGTTTGAGGCGCCGATCATCACCGGGATAAACAGCGGCAGCGTCATCAGCGGCACGAGCAGCTCACGCGCGCTTGTGGCGGTGGCAAGACCGGAGATCAGCGTGCCGATCGTCGCGAGTCCGAGATTGACCAGCAGGCAGATCGGGATCAGCGCGAGCATCGCGGTGTCGAAGGTCGGACCCAGCAGCATGATCCCGAAGATCGCCAGGCCAAAGACCTCGAGCAGCGTCAGCGCGATGAAGAGGTAGGCGGTCTTGGCGTAGAAGATCGCGTTGCGGTCGATCGGCGCGAGCAGCAGACCTTCGTAGCCGCCCTGCTGCCGCTCGTTGGAGAGCAGCCGGTTGATCGTCAGTGACGAGGCGAAGAGGATCGTCACCCAGAAGACGCCGGCAGCGAGATTGCCGAAGAGGCGGTCTTCGTCCAATGCGAAGTGGAAGACGACGAACGTCGCGGTGGTGAAGATCGCCGTTACTGTCGCGGTCTCCAGCGTGCGCAACTCGAGCTTGAGATCCTTGGCGAGGATCGCGCGCGTGGCGGCGAAGATCGATGGTCCGGGCCGGCGCTTGCTCACTTGTAGAGACCCCGGGCGTCTTGTTCGCTGACGCGATCAGCAGGTTGGAGCCACTCGGTGCGGCCGCGCTTGAGGCCCAGGGCGAGGTCGGCCTGGGCGAGCCCGTACTCGATGTCGTGCGTGACGATCACGCGGGTGTGGTGCGGGGCTGCGCCGATGAATGGCTCCAGCAGCAGGGCGGCGCCGGGGTCGAGGTTCGCCAGCGGCTCGTCGAGCAGCAGCAGATCGGGATCGGGAAGCATCGCGCGGGCCACGGAGAGGCGTTGGAGCATGCCTTTGCTGAAGTTGCGCACGGGCTCGTCGGCTCGGGTGGCGAGTTCTACGCGCTCAAGGATGCGGTCGATCTCCTGCTCGTCGGTGTTGTGCAGCTTGGCGGTGAACTTGAGGTTCTCGTGTGCGGTCAGATCGCGGTAGACCATCGCGTCATGTCCGATCAGACCGACGCGTCCGCGCACGGCCCAGGCGTCTCTGGGCAGCGACTCGCCGAGCACATTGACATCGCCCGAGTGCGGCCGCAAAAGGGTCGAGAGGATCCGCAGCAGCGTGGACTTGCCGGCACCGTTGGCGCCGAAGACCACCAGCGTCTGCCCCGCCGGGATGTCGAACGAGACGTCGTGCAGCGCCTCACGTTCGCCGTAGTAGCGAGTGAGGTTGTCGACCTGAACTGCGAAGACCGTGTCGGGCACGAGGGAGATTCAAGCGGAAAACTGCGCCAGACCTTGTCGCGACGACAAAGTCCGGCCAAAAACCTGGCTTATTTATGCGGTGGCGGCCAGGCGGGCTTCAGCGTCTCGCTGGGCTTGTTCGATCAGCGCGTGGAGCTGATCGGCCTTGCCGGCGCGGAGCAGATCGATCGGATCGGGGTCGCCATTGACGATCCCCTCGAAGAAGTCCTTGCGGTCGTTGTAGGTGGGGAGCGTGGCCTTCGCCCAGCCGCGGGTGTCATTGAGGATCACGGCGAGGTCGGCGTACGGGTCGCCGAACGCCTCAGCGATCTCGCGCTTCATCCGCTTGGCTAGCGCCGGCGAAGCGCCAGCCGTGCTGATCGCGATCGCGATCGGTCCGGTGCGAGTGATCGCCGGCAGGATGAAGTTGCAGAGCGGCGGAACGTCGACGACGTTAACCAGCATGCCGCGGTTCTCTGCGTCGTTGAAGACCTGGATGTTGACGTCGGTGTCGTTGGTCGCGGCGATGATCATGAACGCGCCCTCGACGTCGGAAGACATGTACTCGCGCTGAAGCCAATTGATCGCACCCTCGTCGGAGAGCGTCTTGACAGCGTCGTGCGCCTCGGGCGCGATCACCGTGACGTCGCCGCCGCAGGCCAGCAGCCCCTCGATCTTCTCCAAACCGATCTCGCCAGCGCCGATCACGACCGACTTGCGCCCCGAGAGCTTCAGGCACGCGATGTAGAACGGCGTCTCGAGCATGTCCTTGACACACTCCTGGTCGCAGATGCCCTTCTTCAGGGCACAGACGCATTCTTTTCCGGCGTAGGCGGCGGCGGGCACAGGATGATTTTATGGGCATGGCTAAAGGTTTTGACCGGGAACACCGATCCTCGCTGTGATGTAGATTGTGATGTAGGCCAAGTCACCGAGTTAGTGCGTAAACGCACAGGATGCGACTGCATGTCAAAACTAGGAGTTCCTAAGTCCGATTACGAACAATTTCCCAACCCGCCGCTCAAGGCAATGTTTGGTCAGGTGCGATATCCGCCAATGCTGAAACTCGCCGACCCTCAAGCTCTCGGGAGGTTTCAAGAGCTCATTGGCGAGTCGGGCTACACCGAGTTTGTGGAGGAGCAACAGCTCAGCTTGACCATTTCGCCTGAGGGTTTCTCGCAGTCGCCAGCCGAACGTTCATTTCGCTTCTCAACTGATCCCGCCGCGTGGAGCGTGATCCTCGGGCCGTCTTCGTTCACTCTTGAGGCGCACCCGACTGAGTACACGAACTTCGCAACGTTCTCGGATCAGTTCGAAGTGCTCTGGGATGCGCTCTTGACGGTCGCACCGCCAACGCGCCTGGTCCGACAAGGTCTTCGATACATAGACCACATCGAAAGAGATCTTGAAGGACCCGGATGGGCCAAGCTTGTTAATCCAGCTCTGTTGGGACTACTCGGCGTTGATTCGATAGGAAGAGCCCTCGTGCGAAGTGTTAGCGAGTGTCGCTTCGATGCAGACTTCGGAACAATTGTGCTCAAACACGGCGTTGCCAAGGCTGGGCCAAAAGAGAAGTTCGGTTACCTATTTGACTTTGACTACTTCGCCGAGGATTTGGATAGCACTGCCGCTACAAAAGATGTTCTGACCAGGTTCAACCGGTTCCACGACGAACTTCACGATCTGTTCAGGTTTTGCGTGACCGAGGATGCCCTAAAGGAGTTTCGCGGTGAACGCAGTTGATCACGCTGATTCGACATTTGACTGGAGGGAGGCGTCACACGTTCCCGCCAGCGGTCAAATTGAGCACGTGCGATTCGCTGCATTTGCAACTCAGTGCGCGCTCCCGGAGTTCTTTGACTTCGGCACGGCGGCACCACATGTGATCGAGTGGGCTTCGCGAGAGTCGCATCTTTCGCCGCTCGACGCGGAGTGCAAGATTCGACTATTTGAACGGAGGTGGGAGTGCGCGCCGGCGCTCACGAGCGCCATGCATCTCGTCCTTCCGGTCGTCGCCGGACAAACGGTGGCTCCGCTTAGCGGGCGCCAAATGGCTGACGACCTCCGCACGCGCACCGGCCTCTCCGATGGCGAGCTGTCTGAACTCATGGCTGTTACGAGAGAGACTTACAACCGGTGGCGAAATGGTTCGCTGTCGATCGGACGCGAGAATCTTGCGCGGCTTCAGTCACTCCATTTGCTCTTGTGCGAAGCTGATTCGCGCACTGATCGCCTACGCGATTGGCTCGTGACACCGCAAATCATTGATGAGGCTGAATCAGCGCCACTGTCATTACTTAAGTCGCGACAGTACACGCGTGTTTGGGATCTTGTAACGAGACTCCAAACAGCTAAACGAACCGCAAAAGCGCCCCCCGTTCTCGCGTTCGATCACGATCGTGATGATTATGAACCCGACTTGTCCGATTGGGACGACGGCTAAGTGCCAAATGTCGAATGGCTACCGAACCGGCGGTTCTTCCTGCCGGATGCGACGCGGCTATCGAAGCGGCCCGTGTTTCAAGGCGACGTGTTCGCTGACGTGCCGATGGCGATGTACGGAGGAAGCAAGGAAGTAGGTGATGACGGGAAGCCTCTGACTGCCAAGCCGGTGTTCGCGATGCTCTTGGGCCACCCGTGCTCGATGAGAGTGGCGAATGGCCGCCTTAAATCCGTGCAAACGATCGCTCGCGTGATCGAATCTCCCGAGCATTGCGCGGAGTGGACACATCCGTGGGCAGGGCAGTACGCACTATTTCCGCTTCCTCAACTGGATGGAGAAAATGACTATGTCGTTGATCTCAACCAGATTGGCATCTGCAACTCAGAGCATTTGCACGATCGCGTCGCCTGTCTAGATCGTGAAGGATGGAACGGCCTGCAGTGGCGACTGGTCCACTTCTTTTCCAGATTTGAACTCGACCTCCCTTCGCTTCCAGAAATCAACGATGGACTCTGGAACGAAATCGACTTGTGGGCTGCTTGGTGCGACCTTAAGGGCGAAGAAGATGGATTTCAGGAGTGGCTGAATGAAGCATCGAGCAGTCGGCCAGATGTCAAAAGGCTGCATCTGCTCGCTGGCGACGTCCAAACCTTGAGGCGGGAGTTGGCCACCGCCTAAGTAGAAACCGCCGGTTGACTAACGGCCGACTGATTTGCCCCACCGGACCAAGAGGACTAGAAGTGCTATCGAGACCAACAGCGTCAGCGCGGCCCCGATCAGCAGGGCATCAGGCAGACCGAGGAGGGCCAGCACCGGGGAGAGCTGCGTAGGTCTGACTCCAGGCCGCGAACAGCTGGGCGGCTCCAGCGATGAGGTAGCCGATCACGGCGAGCCAAGCCAATTGAGAATTGACTGTGTAGCTCAGGGCAATTCCTGCGATCGCCCCGGCAAATCCAAGCGGGCCGAGTACGGCAAACGTCTTCGCGAACTTCTTTAGCGTTGGATCGGCGAAGTCTGGTGCGTTGCGCCAGGTTGAAATCGCAGAACGCTTGTAGCGGCCGCGCTTCTCCGCTTTCCGGGCAATCTCGAGATCTGCGAGGTTGACGCACAGAACCGCCACCAGCAAGATGGCTCCGGCAATCATCTCTTAGTCAAATTCCGAACAGTCCGCCCAGTCATCTTCCCAAGCGCCGGCGCGCCGGCCTTGAGCGATGACAAGCGGTCCTTGCCCTTCGAGTAGACAAGGTCAATCGTCGACCGAATTGCCGGCCCGACGGTCTCGCCATACGGGTAGACCCACATCGACGCCTCGCGGGCGTTCGTCGCGGCGACCACTTTGGGCTCGACCGCCTCGTAGAAGCCGAACTTCGAGTGTGAGCGGCCGATCCCGGAGTCCTTCACGCCGCCCCATGAGCACTGGCACATGCCGGCGCTGTACATGTGGTCGTTGATCCAGACGTTGCCGCTCTCGATCGTCTCGGCGATGCGGTCGGCCTTCTCAAGATCCGCAGTCCAGATCGATGCGCCAAGCCCGAACTCCGAGTCGTTGGCCATCTTGACGGCCTCTTCCTCGGAGTCGACGGTGATGATCGGCAGCACCGGTCCGAAAATCTCTTCCTTCATGATCCGCATGCCGTGGTTGACGCCGGTCAGCACCGCCGGGCGGTAGAAGTCGCCGTCAAGACCTTCGGGCAGCTCCTCGCGCGGGATCGGTCCGCCGCAAAGCAACGTCGCGCCGTGGGCGACCGCGTCGTCGACCAGCTCGCAGACGATCTTGAACTGATTGGGGTCGGTCATCGCCGTGATCTCGGTGTCCCAGTCCATCGGGTTGCCGAGCTTCATCGACTTCGCCCGCTCGACCACACCGTCGATGAACTGCGGCGCGATGTCGTGCATCACGTAGACGCGCTCGATGCCGGCGCAGGTCTGGCCCATGTTGGCGAAACCGCCCCAGGCCGCCCCGCCGACGGCGTGTGAGATGTTGGCGTCAGAAAGGACAATCATCGGGTCCTTGCCGCCGAGCTCAAGCGTTGCGCCCTTGAGTTGCTTGGCGCAGTCCTGCGCGATCGATCGACCCACTTCGACCGACCCCGTGAAGAAGATCTTGCCCACGTCCGGGCAGTCGACCATCGCCTGGCCGACGCGCCCGCCGCCGTGCACCGTGCGCATCAAGCCTTCTGGCAGACCAGCCTCGTCGAAAACCTCCTGGATCATCTGACCGATCAGGCATGTCAGTGACGCCGGCTTGAAGATCACGCCGTTGCCCGCCATCAGCGCGGTTGCGATCTCGTCGAGCGCCAGCAGCCACGGGTAGTTCCACGGGCTGATCACGCCGATCACGCCGATCGGCTGGTAGTGGAACTTCATCTTGCGGGTCTTCAGGAAGAGCTGGTTTGACGGGATCTTCTCGTCGGCGAGCACCTTCTCGGCGTTGTCGGCCGTCCACCCGAGACCGTCGACGGTTGAGAGCAGCTCCATCGAGTAGCTCTCGGTCAGAACCTTGCCCTGCTCGGCCGTGATCAGGCGCGCGATCTCGTCCTTGCGCTCGATGATCACATCGGCCGCGCGGCGCACGTAGCGCGCGCGGTCCTCGAATGACATCTGCGCCCAGAACGGCTGGACCTGTTTGATCTCCTCGACGACCGCCGGCACCTGCTCGGGCGTGATCGTCGGGACGCTGCCGACGAGCTCGCCGGTGGCCGGGTTGAAGCTTTCAAGTGCGCCAGTCGGGGCGGTTGCCTCGCTGAATACGTGGCGCGGGTGTGGGGGGGCGATCGTGGGTTCCATTGCCCCAATATAACCGCGATCAGAGTCCGGTGAGCTCCTCAGACTTCGCCCAAAGCTGATCCTGCAGCTCTTCGCTCTTGGCCTGCCGGTTCTCCGGCCCGTTTGCCTTGTGGCGGAAGAAGAACACGCCGTTGATCTCCTCGCGTGGTTCGCGCTGGGCGAGGTCGATGATCGGGGTTGCGCCCTTCTCCGAGTCGATCACGATGCGGAAGGCCTTGCCCAGTTGGTAGGCGGGCTTGACCATGATCGAGTCGCGCCCGAAACCGCTGGCCACGATCCCCGGATGCAGCGCGGCCGAGACAATGTCGTCGCCTGCCCATTTGCGCGCGATTCCACGCGTGAAGAGGATGTTCATCAGCTTGCCGGTGCCGTAGGCGATGTTCTCGCTGTGGTGACCGTCGAGGTTGTCGATCCTCACGCGTCCGTAATTGTTGGCCATGCTCGCGGTGTTGAGCACGCGCGGGGCGTCGGCGGCCATCAGGTTGGGTTTGAGCAGGTTGGTCAGCAGGAACGGCGCCAGGTGGTTGATCTGGAAGTTCGGTTCGTGGCCGTCCTTCGTCTTCTTGCGCGTCTTGAACATCCCGCCGGCGTTGTTGACCAGCACATCGATCTTCGGCGCGGCTTCGGCAATCTCCCCGGCCAGGCGACGCACTTCGGCAAAGTCAGCGAAGTCCGCGACCAGCGCCGGGCTGCCGACCGCGTCCGCGACTGCCTTGGTCTTCTCCGGGTTGCGCCCCGTGACGATCACGTTTGCGCCTTCGGCGTGCAGCTCGCGCGCGGCGACCTCGCCAATGCCGTCGCTCGCCCCGGTGATCACGATCGTCTTGCCCTCGACGTTGCTCACTGCTCACTCCTCTTCTGCCGAGCGGCCGCTAGGCGCTCTGCCATTTGTGCCTCGCGTCCCCGCTCGCTCGGCTCGTAGAACTCTTCCTGCACTTGGTCGGGCAGCAGGCGTTGTTTGCTCAGCTGGTCTGGATTGTCGTGCGGATAGTCGTATCCCTCGCCCTGTCCGAGTTCCTCGGCGCCCGGGACGTTGCTGTCCTGGATGTGCCGCGGAGGCGGGGCGAGGCCATTCTTGCGGATATGAGCGGCCGCGGCGTCGCCAGCCAGGTACGCGCGGTTGCTCCGGGGCGCGAGCGCCAGGTAGGTCGCGGCCTGGGCGAGGTTGATCCGGGCCTCCGGCAGGCCGACGTAGTCGAGCGCCTGGGCCGCCGCCATCGCCAGCGGCAACGCCTGCGGATCGGCGTTGCCGACG
>JAEYBE010000014.1 GCA_023404495.1 Actinomycetes bacterium
ATCTTCGTCTGCGTCGAGAGCTGGACGTGGATCTCGAGGCCGATCACGGCTTCGTAGTCAGCCATCAGCTCCCCTCCCAGGTCCACGGGCCGCCAGCAAACTCGGTCGCCTGCTCGAAGACGTGGGCAGCCTCAAGCAAAGCGTTCTCGGCGAAGTGCGGCGCCACGATCTGCAGCCCGACAGGCAACGCGCCATCGGTGGCTGACTCGACCGCGGATGCTCCATCGCCGCTGGCAAGCCCCGCCGGAACGCTGATCGCCGGCAAGCCGGCAAGCGAGACGGGCACAGTGAAGAGGTCGCCCAGGTACATCGAGAGCGGGTCGTCGGTCTTCTCGCCAAGACCAAAGGCGACGCTCGGCGCGGTCGGAGTGATGATGAAGTCGCACTTCTCAAACGCCGCGGCATAGTCCTCGACGATCTTCGTGCGGACCTGCTGAGCGCGGTTGTAGTACGCGTCGTAGTAGCCGGAAGAGAGCGCGTACGTGCCGAGCATCACGCGGCGCTTGACCTCGTCGCCGAAACCTTCGCCGCGGGTGCGCTCGTACATATCGGTCAGACCCTGCGGATCGTCCGCGCGCAGCCCGTAGCGGACGCCATCAAAGCGCGCAAGGTTCGCGCTGGCCTCCGCCGGAGCGATCACGTAGTAGGCCGAAAGCGCGTAGTCAGCGTGCGGGAGGGGCACCTCAATGATCTCTCCCCCGGCTGCCTCGATGCGCTTGCAGGCAAGGTCGAATACCTCCTTGACGCCGGTCTGCACGCCATTCCAGTCGAGCGGCGCGGGGACAGCGAAACGCTTCCCGGCCAGCGACTCGCCCGCGGGCAATGCGACTTCTTCCGGCAGTCCAGTGCTTGTCGAATCCATCGGATCCTTGCCCGCCATGTGCCGCAGCATCAGCGCCGCGTCGGTCACGTCGCGCGTGATCGGGCCGGCCTGGTCGAGCGACGAAGCGAAGGCGACCATGCCGTAACGCGAGATCGCGCCGTACGTGGGTTTCAGGCCAATCAGCCCGCAGAAGGCCGCCGGCTGGCGGATCGAGCCACCGGTGTCGGTGCCGGTCGCCCAGGGTGCAAGGCCAGCTGCGACCGCCGCGGCAGACCCGCCCGATGAGCCGCCCGGGACGCGCGAGCGATCCCAAGGATTCTGAACCGGTCCGAATGCGGAGTTCTCATTGGATGAGCCCATCGCGAACTCGTCCATGTTGACCTTGCCCAGATACGAAGCGCCTGCCTCGGCGAGCTTGGCGATCGACGTCGCGGTGTAAGGCGGGATGTAGCCGGTGAGAATCTTTGAGCACGCGCGCGTCTCAACCCCCTGGACGCAGAAGAGGTCCTTCACCGCGAGCGGCACGCCGGCGAGCGGCGCGTCCGGTGCTGCATCAAACTCCGCACCGCCGACGGAGACAAACGCGTTGATCTCATCGGCAGCGGCGCGCGCGGCGTAGAAGTCCTGAAGCTCCGTCGCCGAAACCTCGCCCGAGCGAATCGCCTCGGCGGCCTTGGCCGCCGTCAAACCGAGCAGATCCGCCATCGATCAGCTACCTGCCGCCGGGACGCCGAACCCGCCGTCCGCCGGGTCCGGGGCGTTCTCGAGCGCTTGTTCGGGCGTCAGACTCGGGCGCGGCGAGTCTTCGCGCAACTCATTCTCCAGATCGACCACGCGGGCCGTCGGCGCGACGCCATCGAGATCCAGCTCATTCATGTGCTCGACGTAGCCCAGCACAGACTGCAGCTCGCGCGTCATGCGCTCCTGCTCGTCGGCCGAGAGCCTGAGGCGGGCAAGGCGGGCGACGTATGCGACGTCTTCGGGAGTGATCACGAGCGAGAGTCTAGGTCTTGCGAAATCCGTGGCGGAATCACTCGACGTCGATCAGCTCAGGCCGCGGCGCCTTGTCGAATCCTTCGGGCACCGTCTCGTCGCGCAGGCCCCATGCCGTCCCGCTGAGCAACACCAGCGAGCCGACAAGCGCCATATAGAAACCGAACTCCGCACTCGAGTACGGCCGCGGCGCGCTGACCAATCGAACCAGCAGGCAGACCGTCGCGATCAGGCTGGTGATGATCAGCGGCGAGCCGAGAATCGTCGACCAGTCCGGCGTGCGCGAAAACAGCGCTGCAAGCACAAGACACGCCCCCAGCAGGATGCTGAGGTAGACCCACCAGCGGGCGAATCCCAGGTCCCAGACATTCAGGTCGATCGCGCGATCGCTACCGCCGCCGACCAGCTGCGCGCCCGGCGCGACCTTCAAGAGGTCGGCGGCGCTCGGAAGCGCAAACCACGGCAGGAAGGTCGAGACGAACAGCATCAGGGCGCCGACGCCGACCAGAAGGTCGGCAGTCCTGAGCTTGGCTCCCATGTTCAGCTCCCTGCCCTTGCCTGGGCCGCACGGACGGTGTTTTCAAGCAAACAGGCGATTGTCATTGGACCGACCCCGCCCGGGACCGGCGTGACCGCCGAAGCCACGCCCTGAACGGACTCAAAATCGACGTCGCCAAGCAGCCCGTCCTCGCCGCGGGTGGTGCCAACGTCGATCACGATCGCACCGGGCTTGACCATCGAGCCGTCGATCAGCTCAGGAGATCCGACGCAGGCGACGAGCACGTCGGCGCGGCGGGTCACTTCGCCGAGGTCCCGGGTGCGCGAGTGGCAGGTTGTGACGGTCGCGTTCTGTGCGAGCAGCAACGACGCCACGGGCTTGCCGACGAGGTTTGAGCGACCGACGACCACAGCTTCCGCGCCCGAGAGCTGAGCGCCCGCGTGTTCGAGCAGGATCATCACGCCGCTGGGCGTGCAGGGCACGAGACCGGCGCGGCCCTGGACGAGCAGCCCGGCACTGGCGGACGTCAGCCCGTCGACATCCTTGGACGGCGGAATCAGCTCCGTCATCGCGTCGTCGTCGAGGTGATCCGGGAGCGGAAGCTGGAGCAGGATTCCATCCACCGCCTCGTCGCGCCCAAGGTCCGCGATCAGACCGGCCAAGAAGTCGGCTGAGGTGTCGGCGGGCAGGCGTTCGTCGCTGCTGTCGATCCCGACTTCCGCACAGGCTTTGTGCTTGTTGCTGACGTACACGTGTGAGGCCGGGTCGTCGCCGACGAGAATCGTCGTGAGCGCCGGCGCGCGGCCGTGCTGCGCCTCGAATTCAGTGACGCGTTCGGCGACCTTCTGCCGCAGTTCGGCAGCGACAGCCTTGCCGTCAATCCGCGTTGTCTGAATCGGAGACACAGTTGTCATCGTGCGTTTCGAATGTCCTTGAGCATCTCATCGAGCGTGGGAAGCACGCCCTGCGCGACGAGAATCAGTAGAACGATGCCGATCAAGGTACCGAGCGCACCGAACAGCACCGCGAGCTGCCCCAATCGCTTCTCTCCCTTGCGGATCGCCATCGCCCCCATCACGACCGCGATCGGGCCGAGCACGATGTTGAAAACGAAGATCGAGGCGATGCCGGTCCAGAAGGCGATTCGCGCGAACCGCGCCTCTTCGGTGAGCGGCGGCAGCGTGCGCTGGAGTTCCGACGACTGACGAAATGACGGGCCGGTCTCACCGCGAGCCGGGCGCGATCCCTGTTGGTACTCCGGCGAGTGCGACGGCGGATGGCCGTACGCCTCCTGCGGCTGCCACGCCTCCGCAGGGCTGACAGTCGGGACCGGATCCGATTCGGTCGAGAACGGCGCGCCGTCAGCCGGGTCAGCGCGATAGGGCTCGCCCACCGGTTCGGGCGCGCGATACTCGCGCTCGGGAGGACTCATGCGCCCGCCCCCACCCGCTTGGTGATTGGCGCGTAGTCAGCGATGAACTTGCGCTCAGAACCGTCGTCGGAGAAGCGCACGACAATCATGTTGCCGGGTTCGACGCCAATCACGACGCCCGAGCCGAAGTTGGCATGCTCGACGTCGTCGCCGATTTTGAAGCGCGCCATCGGGAGCGTTCCGGCGCCTGGTCGCGAGTTGGCACCGGACGAAGCGGCGATCCCGGCCTTGCGCGATCCCGTTCCGTATGAGCCGCCGGACTCGACTTCGACCGCAACATCCAGGTGCTCGTCGGGGATCTCGTCGAGAAAGCGCGACGGCTCGTTCCAACCCGACTCCCCGAAGATCATCCGTCGGGCGGCGTGCGTGAGGTAGAGATTCTCTCGAGCGCGGGTGATCCCGACGTAACAGAGCCTGCGCTCCTCCTCGATGTCTCCGGAGTCGACCGCCCGTGAGTGCGGGAAGATGCCCTCCTCCAGACCAAGCATGAAGACGACGGGAAATTCGAGTCCCTTGGCGTTGTGCAGAGTCATCAGCGTGATCTGCCCATCGTCGTCGTCGATCGCGTCCTGGTCGGAGAACAGCGCGACCTGCTGCAGGAACGACTCGAGTCCGGCGTCGTCGTCGCCGATCGCGTTGAGGTCGTACTCCCGGGCAAGACCCACGAGTTCCTGAAGGTTTTCGAGCCGCGTCAGCGCCTGCGGATCGCCCGCGCTCTCGGCCTTGAGGTAATCGAAGTAGCCGCTCTGATCGAGCACGAACTCGAGCAGGTCGCCGACGTGCTTCTCGCTCGCGGCCTTCTGGCGCATCGCGTCAAGCGACTCAGAGAATCGCGCCAGCGCCTTGAGCGCGGCGCCGCCGAGCCCCGGAACCTCTTCCGCCCGGCCGATCAGGTCCAGCGCGGCCTCGCCGGAAGTGTTGGCGTGCGCGAGCAGTCGGTCGAGCGTCGTCTTGCCGATCCCGCGCTTCGGTGAGTTGATGATGCGTTGCAATGACACCTGATCGCTGGGGTTTGCCAGCACCGTCAGATAGGCCAGCGCGTCCTTGACTTCTGCCCGCTCGTAGAAGCGCGTGCCGCCGATCACCTGGTAGGGCATCCGGTAGCGAACCAGCGTGTCCTCGAGTACGCGCGACTGGGCGTTCGTCCGGTAGAAGACCGCTACATCGTTGTTTGAGAGGCCGGCCTCGGTGAGACGCTGAATCTCACCGGCGACGTAGCGAGCTTCTTCGTGCTCGTCGGTGAGCTGGCGCAGGCGGATCTTCTCGCCCTCAGGCCCGTCCGTCCAGAGCTTCTTCGACTTGCGGCCGCTGTTGCGTGCGACGACGGCGTGGGCCGCCTCGAGGATTCGCCCCGTCGAGCGGTAGTTCTGCTCGAGTTTGATCACCTCGGCATCGGGGAAGTCCTTCTCGAAGTCGAGGATGTTGCGAACGTCGGCGCCGCGGAATCCATAGATCGACTGGTCGTCGTCGCCGACCACAACCAGGTTGCGGTGCTTGTGCGCGAGCAGCTCGACCCATTTGTACTGCGCCGAGTTGGTGTCCTGGTACTCGTCGACGAGAATCTGCTGGAAGAGACTGCGGTATCGGTCCAGCACTTCGGGATACGTCTCAAACAGCTCCACCGAACGCATCAACAGGTCGTCGAAATCCATCGCGTTCATCTCGCGCAGGCGGCGCTCGTAGACGCCGTAGACCTCAGCGACGATCTCGTCGACCACGCCGTCGACGTGATTTGCGAACTTCGCCGCGCTCTCGAGCTGATTCTTGGCGCGCGAGATGATCGACTGGATCATCCGCGGCGGGAAGCGCTTGCTGTCGACTTCCAGCGACTCCATCGCTTGGCGCACCAGCCGCTGGGAGTCGGCCGAGTCGTAGATCGTGTAGCCGCGCGTGTAGCCGAGACGTTCGGCCTCGGAGCGCAGAATTCGTGCGCAGGCGGAGTGGAAGGTGGTGAGCCACATCGCTCCGGCGCGCGGACCGATCAGCTTTTCGGCGCGCTCGCGCATCTCCGCGGCCGCCTTGTTGGTGAAGGTGATCGCGAGGATCTGTTCGGGGCGCGCGTCGCCGGTCTGGATCAGGTGCGCGATGCGATGAGTGAGCACGCGTGTCTTGCCCGAACCCGCACCAGCGAGGATCAGCAGCGGACCGCCGCGGTGCACGACGGCAGCCTTCTGGGGGTCATTCAGCCCCTCGGTCAGGTCGATATCGGCGAAGAGCTGCTCCACCAATCGAGCATATCCCCGAGCGCGGAACCGACCGGCACGCGCTGATCGTCACTTTCGCCGCCGCGCCGAGCCAATTCAGCGTCCACCATTGCATCATTTCGTGTAGAGTTCCGCGCATGGAGGAAACCCCGCAGAAGATCGACGCCGTCTCAGAAATCCTCGCTCCGGAGGGCGACCAGACGACCAGCGAGGGCGCCGAGCGCATCGCAGTCCCCTGGGACGATTTCGTCGACACCAACTGGGACGCTTTTGACTTCACGCCCTACGAGCAGTTCATCGAGATAGATGGCCGCAAGCTCAACTACGTGGCGCTCGGCGATCCAGGCAAGCCGGTGTTGCTCTACGTGCACGGAATCATGGGCACATGGCGCAACTGGATCTTCAACTTGTTGCCGTTCGCTGATCGCTATCGCGTGATCGCCGTCGATCTGCCGGGATTCGGACTCTCGGAAATGCCCGCCGGTGAGTTCACGCTCGAGCGCTACGCCGACACGTTGAAGGCGCTGATCGGCAAGCTCGGGATCGACAAGGTCACGCTGATCGGCAACTCAATGGGTGGTCAGGTGTCGGCGATCTTCGCGAAGAAGACGCCGGAGCTTCTGCACCGCGTGATCCTCGTCGACGCCGCCGGCTTCTCCACTTCCACCGAGCGGCTGCGCAAGCTCGCGCCCTACGCCAAATACCTCGAGTGGGTTTTCAAGGTCGGTCCCGGGATCCGCAAACTGATCGCCTACAACCGCTGGCTCGCGGCCTTCTTCACAAAGATCGTGCTCTGGAAGCCGATGAAGATCAGCGGCGACCTGATGCTGATCCTCCTGGCAGGGATCGGTAAGCCCGGGTTCATCCCAGCGCTGCGGACGATCACGAACACGCCGATCGACAAGTTCCCTGGCGACGTGGGCGTTGACACAGTGATCATCTGGGGCCGCAACGACTGGCTGATCCCCAAGAGCGACGCATTTCGCTTCGCCCGCATGATCCCGCATGCGAAGCTCGAACTGATGGACGATGTCGGTCACATCCCGATGTTCGAGACGCCGGACCGCTTCAATGCGCTGATCGAGCAGTACGCACCGCCCGTCGACAGCGCGGCGGCCAAGCAGCCTGTCGCGGCCTAGCCTCCGGCCGGGTCGTGGCCCTGCTTGCGGCGCAGCGGCCGCACGTTCTCGGGCGCTGACGGCTCCTCGCCACGCATCTCCGCGAGCTCGCTCTCGAGCTGGCGCACGCGGTCTGACATCGCGGTGAGCGCGTCTGCGACCGGGTCCGGCAGGTGGATCCAGTCGGTGTCGGGGCCTTCGGGCCGCTTGCCGTCGACCCGTACCGGGTGGCCGGGATTCCCGACGACCGTCGAGTTTGGCGGCACATCGTGGATCACCACCGAGTTGGCGCCGATCTTTGCGTGGGCACCGACATGGATCGGCCCGAGCAGTTTTGCCCCGGAGCCGACGGTGACGCTGTCTTCGAGGGTCGGGTGGCGCTTGCCCGGGTCAAGGCCTGTGCCGCCGAGGGTCACGCCTTGATAGAGCGTGACGTTGTCGCCGATCTCTGCCGTCTCGCCGATCACCACGCCCGCGCCGTGGTCGATGAAGAAGTTCTCGCCGATGCGGGCCTTCGGGTGGATCTCGACGCCGGTGATGATCCGCGTCAGGTAGGAGAGCATGCGCGGCAGCAGCGGGATGCCGGCGCGATCGAGCCTGTGCGCAACGCGGTGCAGCAGAATCGCGTGGACGCCGTTGTAGGTCGCAAAGACCTCCAGCCGCCCGAGCCCGCGCGAAGCCGGGTCGCGAGCCTGCGCCGCACCGATGTCCTGCCGAATCTCCTGAAAGAAGCTGGTCACCAGTCCATTATCGCCCTTCGCCGCCCAGTCTCGAAGCGGTGAAATTTCCATACCTCCGCCCGATCGGGCGGAGGTATGGCAAATGGATTGCCTAATTGCGTTGCTCGAGTGCGGATTCGGCCTGCGCGGCGCCGGTTGCGACTGCCTCGGCCGGGGTTGCGGTGGCCGGCGAGTAGTCGGCCGGGGCGGCGACCAGTTCGATCTCGCCGGCTGCGGCCGCCGCGGCGATCGCGCTGCTGATCGCCTCCTCGCCGACACAATCGATCACCACGTCGGCTCCGGCGAGAATCGCCTCGGCGTTGTCGGCGTCAAGGTGGGCCGGGAATGGCATCGCGAGCACGGCTGGATTGATCAGGCCGATCTTCGCCACGAGCGCATTGGCCTTTCCGGCGTGCAGGTCTGGAGTGAAAACCAGCGGCGAGGTGCCGATGTCGCCTTCGTCGATCAAAGCGCCGTCGACCAGCGAGAGCTCTTCCACCCCAGCGCCAGCGAGCAGCGCGGCCGCGACGGATCCGCGCACGCCGCAGCCGATCACGGCGACGTTCACGCCGCGAAGAACGGCAGCGAGATGTAGCGCTCGCCGCCGTCGGGAATCACGGTCACGATCAGCTTGCCCTTCGACTCAGGCCGTGCGGCAACGTCGAGCGCAGCCCGCACGGCAGCGCCGCCAGAGATTC
Source organism: Actinomycetes bacterium (assembly GCA_023404495.1). Lineage (GTDB taxonomy): Bacteria > Actinomycetota > Thermoleophilia > Solirubrobacterales > JACPNS01 > JACPNS01. Next base: position 8,487 of record JAEYBE010000014.1, read on the forward strand.
CGCAGCTGATCCCCTCGCCGCGCGTGACCTCGCGCGCTGTGTCGACGGCGTCATCGTCTTCGACCTGAACGATCTCGTCGAGCACTCCACGGTTGAGCACAGGCGGCACAAAGCCCGCGCCGATCCCCTGAATGCGATGCGGCCCGACCGGTCCGCCCGACAACACAGGTGAGGCGGCCGGCTCAACTGCGACGACCTTCACTCCGGCCTTGCGGTCCTTGAGCCGCTCGCCAACTCCGGTGATCGTCCCGCCGGTGCCGACGCCGGCGACAAACACATCGACCTTGCCACCAGTGTCTGACCAGATCTCCTCGGCGGTCGTGCGGCGATGGACATCCGGGTTCGCCGGATTGGAGAACTGCTCCGGCAAGAAGTAGTCGTCTCCGCGGGCGAGCTTGCGTGCCGCATCGACGGCCTCGCCCATGCCGCCCATCGACTCGACGATCTCAACCTTCGCCCCGTAGAGGCTCAGGAGCGACTGGCGCTCGCGGCTCATGCCCTCAGGGAGCGTGAGGATCAGCTCGTAACCCTTCGCCGCCGCGACGAACGCCAGCGCAATCCCGGTGTTACCACTGGTCGCCTCAACGATTGTCGTGCGACCCGGTTCGATCTCACCGGACTTCTCGGCCGCCTCGATCATCGAGATGCCGATGCGGTCCTTCACACTGCCGGCCGGGTTGGCGCCTTCGAGCTTGACGGCGACGGTGCCGGGAAGGTCCTTCGAGAGCGTGCTCAGCTTGACGAGCGGCGTTGAGCCGGCAACCTCGATGACGTTTTTCGCGATACCTGCCATCGAGGATCCGACCTAGATGTAATACATGGCCGCGCCGGCGTCGGCCGACTCGGCCTCCGCCAGCGTCGCCAGGTCGCGCTCCGCGAGCTGCTCACGCAACGCGCCGACCACCTCGCCCCACGGTGGGAGCTGAAGTTGTTCCTCGCTGATCTCGCCGTCGAGCGTCTGGACGATCTCCAGTGCAGAAA
>JAEYBE010000025.1 GCA_023404495.1 Actinomycetes bacterium
AAGCAGGTTGTTGCGTCCTTCTCCCGCGATGCATCGGGATCGGTTTCGATCGGTACGATCAAGGTCGATACGTCGAGCGTCGCGCTTTATGATGGGAACGCTGGTTCCACTGCGAAGGGCATTCTCGACACGGGAATGAGCCTGCAGGCTTCCAACGGCCGCGATCTTCTGATCGGCGGAACGAAGCAGGAAGTCGGCAACGCTGAGAAGGGCGGGCTTGGAACCGTTAATGCAGCTGGCACGGTGACAACGGGCACGAACCTGACGTCGGATGCTGACGGTGCTGGTCCGACCACTGCTGCTCAAAAGACTGTTGCCTCGTCGACGGCGGTCACGCAAACCACGGGCGCGATCGATATCACGAAGCTGAAGATCGGCGATAAGGTAACCTTCAGCGTCGAGTCCAAGGGCACTGTCTACACGATTACGTCGGAGTTCGCTGCTTCGGCTTCAACGGGAAAGTTCTCCACGGCGGCCGAGCTTGTCTCCGATCTAAACACCCAGAAGCCTGCTTCCATCGCTTCTGTCACCGGTTCGGCGACTGGTATCGTGTTTACGTCGAGCACCACCGACGGTGATACACTGCGGATCATCGATGCGAAGATCGCAGATGCGAACGGTGTGGCGCGCGAGCGGACTGGCTGGCATACCACTGGTGCGGATGTCACGTCGTTCTCGAGCGCTGGCGCAATCAAGACCGCTGACATCAGCTTCAGCGAGATCGGTGCCACCGATAAGCTGACCTTCGATCTCACTGTAAACGGAGCTAACTTGAAGGTCTCCGTCGATGCCGGTTCGAACGGCACAGCGGATATCGACAAGCTCGTGGCGAACCTCAACGCCAACGCCGACTTCGCAGCCAAGAGCTATGCTTCGAAAGACGGCCTCAAGCTGGTTATCTCGTCGAACCTGTCGCTCGGCACCACGTCCACGATCGATCTCAACAGCGTTACCCTGACCACGGCCGTCGGCAAGATCAAGGAAACGAACAACGCCACGGGTTTTGCCAAGGTGGCAGCCAGTGCAGCCGCTACGAGCGGCGCGTTCACGACTGCGATCACGCTGGACAGCGACGACAAGCTGTTCTTCGACATCAAGCTCAATAGCGAGACGTCTAGCAAGCTTGTCACGATCGACAAGGCACTCGTCGACAAGACGCTGGGTGGTACCACGGGCATCATCGGCAACATCGCCAACTATCAGAAGGTGGTCGCCGCTGCCTTGGCGAAGGCTGGCGTGACAGCAGTCGACGTCGCGGTCGGGACTGGTTCTGATAACACCAAGCTGGTCTTCAAGACGAACTCGGTCGCTGGTACCGCCGCATCTGTCGCGCTTTCGAACGTCGAAGCGACCAAGGGTGCAAACCAGATGTCCATCGACAAGATCGACATCTCGGCGGATGCCCTTGCGAAAGCCGGTGCAACCACCAGCAGTCAGATCAAGGATGTGCTGACCGCCTACATCTCGGTGGTCAACTCGGCGATCAACAAGGTCACGGCTGCTGCCGCTTCGCTGGGCTCGGTCGCCTCGCGCATCGACATGCAGAAGTCCTTCGTCAACACGCTGATGGACACGATCGACAAGGGCGTGGGCAACCTGGTCGACGCCGACATGTCGGAAGAGTCCACCAAGCTCCAGGCCCTGCAGGTCAAGCAGCAGCTCGGCGTCCAGGCCCTCTCCATCGCAAACCAGTCCGCTCAGAGCGTCCTCTCGCTCTTCCGCGGCTGATCCAGCGAGACTCAAAGGACCGGCGGGGCAACCCGCCGGTCTCTTTCGACCCTTCTGCACCTCTCGAACCTCCCCGGTTCGGGAGGTGTTTTCGTTTCGCCGCAGCAACGGCGCTTTTTCTTGAGGCTGCCTTGGGGAAGGGGAGGCGGATCGGCCACGCCTCTCGCAAACCTTGCCGGCTCGTTAAGATCATCACGCCCGCACAAGCTTGCGTGCCCAAAGATGCGACATCACTCCCCGCATCCGCAGGCGAACGTATATGGCGATGGTCGCTCGGGCCGAGGCCCAGAAACTCCTGTCCAACCTTCAGGCGCTCGGCGGCCGAAAGCTCGGGGCGCTGGCGATGGTCGGCGTCGTGGCGATCGCCCTGGTCAGCCTGGCGGCTTGGACGCTTTCGAAGCCCACGATGGAGGTCCTGTATTCGGGCCTCGATCGGCAGGACGTGGCCCGAATCGGCGCGGCCCTGACCGAAGCGGGCATTCCCTTCGACGTGAACGCCGCCGGCGACACGGTCTCCACGAATTTTTCGCAGACCGCCTCGGCACGCATGCTGCTCGCCGAGAAGAGCCTGCCGCGCTCCGACAAGGCCGGCTACGAGCTCTTCGACACGATGGGCTCCATGGGCCTCACCACCTTCATGCAGGAGGTGACCAAGGTCCGCGCCCTGGAAGGCGAGCTCGCCCGCACCATCCAGACGCTGAAGGACGTGCGCGCCGCCCGCGTGCATATCGTTCTGCCCGAACAGGGCTCGTTCCGCCGCGAACAGCAGCCGCCGTCCGCCAGCGTCGTGATCCGCACCGACAATGTCGAGGATTTCGCCAACGCGCAGGCGATCCGCCATCTCGTCGCCTCCGCCATTCCCGGCATGAAGGTCGACCAGGTGACGGTGCTGAACACCGACGGCCGCCTCCTGGCCTCGGGCGATGATTCCACCAACGCCACCTCCACCAAGCAGCTCGGCATGGAGTCGATCGTCTCGACCTCGATCGAGGACTCGATCCGCCGGACGCTCGCGCCCTATCTCGGCGTCGGCAACTTCCAGTCCTCGGTGATCGCCCGCCTCGACACCGACCGCAAGCAGACGAGCGCGCGCACCTTCGACCCCGAGGGCCGCGTCGAGCGCTCCACCCGCACGGTCAAGGAAACCGGCCAGTCCAACGACACCGCGGGCGCCAACCCGGCCACCGCCGGCCAGAACGTGCCGCAGGCGCAGCCGCAGCCCGCCGCGAACGGCAACACCTCGTCCGAGGCCAAGGACCGCCGCGAGGAACTGACCAACTACGAGATCAACGAGACCACGACGCAGACCGTGTCCGACGGCTACGACGTCAAGAAGCTCTCGGTCGCCGTGGTGGTCAACCGCGCCCGCCTCGCCGCGACGCTCGGCGAGAACCCGAGTGCCGAGCAGATCGACGCGGCGCTGGCCGAGGTTCGCCGGCTCGTGTCCTCCGCCGCCGGCATTTCCGACACGCGGGGCGACCAGCTCGAGGTGACGGCGGTCGACTTCGTCTCCAACGGCCGCGATCTGGAGCCCGTGCCCGCTCCCTCCTATGGCGAGATGCTGCTCAAGCAGTCCGGCACGGTGGTCAACGCCCTCACCATCCTGGTGGTCGCGATCCTGGTGATCTGGTTCGGCCTGAAGCCCGCCATCCGCGCCATCGCCGGCCCGGGCGCCGCCTCCAACGACAACAACGCCGCTGGGTCCGACGAGGCGATCGAGCTGCACAACCCCTCACTCGATGTTCCTGAAATCATGGGAATTCCCGGCGCCATGAGCTTCTCCGAAGACCTCGCAGCCTCGCTCGGCTACGGCGACCCCAACAGCTCCGACGACCTCCTCGACGAACTCACACGCAACCGTGCCAACTCGCCCAAGGTGCGCCTGGAAAAGCTCGTCGAGTTCGACGAAGCCCAAGCGGCGGCCATCCTGAAGCAGTGGATTCACGAGAAAGAAGCGGCTTAATCCATGATCCCTCTCGCGCAACTCCTGGCCGACCAGTCCGACGACGAGTTCGTTCCCTTCCGCGCCCCGGTTCGCCGCCCGGCTCCCGTG
>JAEYBE010000035.1 GCA_023404495.1 Actinomycetes bacterium
GCTCGCTACATCTTCGGCCGGCACGGCATGCTGCGCTACTTCCACTACGGCGAAGGCGACTACGACGAGGCCGAGCTTTCACTCCAGGAGGTCCTGCGCGAGCTGGATCCAGAGGCCGAGCTACCGGATGCGCTCATGCAGCCCGTCCGCCCTGAAGACGCCCCCGGAATCGAGATGCCGCCGCAGACCGCAGATCTGGCCATCCCCGACGGCGCCGATCGCCTCAAGGTCAAGGGCACCTGGATTCAGATCGACGACTACATCGAGTCAGAGAAGGCCGGCAACAAGGTGTCCGTCAAGTGCCAGGCAGGATCAGCATGGGCGGTGCTCTCCGGTGAAGGCGTCGAGTACCCGGGCCTGCACGAAGTGCCGATCGAGGGCGGCAAGGCGACGGTCGAGGCGCCCGGGCCAGGCCTGCGCTTCCACGGCTTTCAGTTCACGCCGGCGCTGCCGGCGTCAGGCTGACATCACCTTCAGGCCAGAGCAGCTCGCGAGCCGGTTGAAGTCGACGTCCTGATGCAGGAGCGTCGCGTCAGCGCGAATACACGGCGCCGCGATCAGATAATCGGTGGTGTTGCGAATCGTGTCGCCGTTCTGGCGTGCGGATCGATACAGGTCGGCGGCCAGTGACCACGCGTCCAGGTCGTCAAGTCGGAGGATTGGCAACGCTCGAAAGTGGCTTTCCACGTGCCGAGCTTGCTTTTCGTCTTCGACTCCTTGAAGGACCTCGGTGAAAATCACTTCGGTGATCGCGACCGGTTCACCGCGTTCGAGGAACTCGAGACAGAGCTTCGCCCCGGATGATTCACGGCCACGGAAAACGTCGACCCAAATGCTCGTGTCGACGACGATCAAAAACGGCCCCGACGCATCTCGTTGAGGTCGCCTTCCCATTGCACCTTGCCGCGAAGGTCAAGTATCGCGCGCCGCCGTTCTCGTGCGACGACTTCACGCAGGGCATACTCAACCACTTCGCGTTTGGTCTTCAGACCGGTCGCCGCCTGGGCCTCCCGCATCAGCTCGTCATCGATAACAATGTTGGTGCGCATGCACACCAATATACACATAGTGATGTGTATTCGTGCGGGGAACTACGTCCGGGGCCGCGTAAAGAGCGCGATCCTTGAGGCGACCTCTTCAACTACGTCGCTGGGAGCACTTGCGATTCGCGACTCAAGTCGCGTCTGGCTGATGGTGCGGATTTGATACGGCTCGACGAATCCCACGCGGACCCCGTCCCCGCGGGGCAGCTCGACCCGAACTGCGGCAGGTCTCGGCGTAGTTGTGATCGGGCACACGATTGAGAGGTGCGCCGGTGCGCTATTGATCTGGTCGATCGAGACGATCATCACCGGACGAGTCTTCGCCTGCTCGGATCCCTCCACCGGGTCAAGCCTTGCCCACCAAACGTCTCCCTGACGCACACGGTCGCTCACCAGTCCGAGAAGTCCTCGTCTCCGCTGAGCCCCTCGCTGCCGATCCCGCGGTCGAGCGCTTCGGTCTCTGCCACGACCGCGTGAAGGTGTTCCCCGCTGAGCGTGATCGCCACCGCGGCGAGCAATCGCTCTTCGCGAGCGCTCTGGACGATCTGATCGAGAGCTTCGATCAGGCTGGTGTTTCGCTCCTCGGCGATTTCTCGCAGCGCGTCACGGGTGCTCGCACGCGCGCGGATCATGACCGCCTCGTCTGCCATAAAGATCAGTATACAGATCTGTATATGAAATTGTAAGCGCCCCTGCGGGCACCTCAGCCCGCAACCGGCAGCGAGTTCTCCTCAAGCGCGACGCGGATCTCCTTGGGGAGCATGAAGCGCATGTTCTCCTGGATCACCTCAAGCTCGGAGACGTCGGTCGTCCCGCGATCGCGGAAGACCTGGACGAGATTCTGGACCAGCTCGTCGGGAGCCGAAGCCCCGGAGGTGATGCCAACGATCGGCTTGCCCTCAAGCCACTCGTCCTGCACCTGATCCGCATTGTCGATCAGGTAGGCGTCGGTTCCGAGGTCGCGCGTGACGTCGACCAGGCGATTCGAGTTTGAGGAGTTCTTCGACCCGATCACCAGCACGACATCGCACTCGGCCGCAAGCTCCTTGACCGAAGCTTGGCGGTTGGTAGTCGCGTAACAGATGTCGTCCGTGCGCGGCCCGACGATCTTCGGGAACTTCTCTTTGAGCGCCGCGATGATCTCGCGCGTTTCGTCAACCGACAAAGTGGTCTGCGAAATAAACGCGAGCTTCTCCGGGTCCGGCACTTCGAGCGAAGCGACGTCCTCGACGGTCTCGACGAGGATCATCGCGTCCGGCGCCTCGCCCATCGTGCCCTCGACCTCTTCGTGGCCCTCGTGGCCGATCAAGATGATCTTGAAGCCGTCGGCAGCGAACTTCTTGGCCTCGACGTGCACCTTGGTGACCAGCGGGCAGGTCGCGTCGATCGTCTTCAGGCTACGGCCGGCAGCCTCTGCGTGCACGGCCGGCGAGACGCCGTGAGCCGAGAAGACGACGGTCTCGCCCTCGGGCACTTCAGACGCACTGTCAACGAAGATCGCACCGCGAGCGCGCAGGGTCTCGACGACGTGCTTGTTGTGCACGATCTCCTTGCGCACGTAGACGGGCGGTCCGTAGATGTCGAGTGCGTGCTCGACTGTCTGGACGGCGCGGTCGACGCCTGCGCAGTACCCGCGTGGTGAGGCGAGTAGAACCTTGTCCGGCACTGGGGTCACTGCCTCCCCATTGTAGGTGGGACGCCCTGCACGAAAAGTCACTTGTGTGCGGTAGCGCACCATGAACTGACGAAAAGTCCGTAAAATCCAACAAGAGTTAAGCGCCGGAGCATCGGGCGCCGATCTCGTGGAGAGTTTCACCGCTTGGCGCCTCGGCAGGCGCCGGCGCATCCTTCCATTTTCAGACTTATTCAGTCAGGGGTCAGATGAGCAACCGAGAGTTGTCCCGTCTTAGTGCAGTAGACGCATCCTTCCTCGTACAGGAACGAGAGGGATCGCACATGCACATCGGCGGCATCATGGTCTTCGAAGGACCGATGCCGGACATCGATGTGCTCAAGAGCCACATCCGTTCGCGCCTCCACCTCGTGCCGCGCTACCGCCAGCGCTTGGTCTGGGCCCCAATGGAGGCCGGTAGGCCATTCTGGGCGGATGACCCGGAGTTCAATCTCTCGTACCACGTGCGGGACACTGCGCTGCCCGCGCCGGGCAACGACGAGCAGCTCGAGCTGGTTGTCGCGCGCATCTTCAGTCAGCGCCTCGACCGGCACAAGCCGCTCTGGGAGATGTGGGTGATCGACGGCTTGGCTGGCGGTCGCTTCGCGCTCGTGCTCAAGACACACCACGCGGTGATCGACGGCATCGCCGGCGTCGACGTCGGCACCGTGCTGCTCGGCATGGAGCCCACCACCGATATCGACGAGCCGCAGCCCTGGCGTGCGGCTCCCCTGCCCACCAACGGCGAGCTGCTCGAGGTTGGGCTGCGCGAAGCCGCGCGTGCGCCCGTTGGACTGGCGCGCAAAGCCGCGGCACTGGTGCGCGGCGAAGGTGATGCGCGCGCCGAGGTCGGCAACTTCGTCGGCGGGGCGACCAAGGCGGTGTCCGAACTGCTCGACGAAGCACCGCGCACCCCGCTCAACGGTCCGATCACGCAGCACCGGCGCTTCAAGCTTGTGCGCAACTCGCTGGATGACTTCAAGGAGATCAAGACGCTGCTTGACACGACGCTAAACGACGTCGTACTCACCGTCACCTCCGACTCGCTCGGTCGCTGGCTGCGTTCGCGCTACTTCCCGACCGACAGCCTGAAGCTGCGCGCGCTGGTGCCCGTATCCACGCGCCCGAAGACCAAGCGCGGCGAGTCAGCGCAAGCAGGCAATGAGCTGCTGGCCATGCGCGGGTATCTCCCGGTCGAGGAGATGGACACGCTCAAGCGCCTCGCCTACATCAAGAATTCGATGGACGGTCTAAAGCGCAGCAACCAAGCCGTGGCGGCCGACGCGCTGACGGCGGTGCAGAACTTCGCCCCGCCGACAATCCTCGCGCAGGCCTCGCGCCTCAACTTCTCGACGCGGCTCTTCAACCTGCTCGTCACAAACGTGCCGGGCCCGCAGCTGCCGCTCTACCTGCTCGACCGCCAGATGGTCGACGCTTTCCCGATCCCGTTCCTGGCCGAAAACCACACGACGGCAATCGCGGTGATGAGCTACAACGGCCGGATCAACTTCGGAATCCTTGGCGACTATGACGCCGTGCCGGACATTCAGGTGATCGCCGATGGCTTGTCAGACTCCCGCGACGACCTGCTCGACGCCACCGCTCAGGTGAAGACGAAGGTGCGCGAGGTCATGCGCACTAGCGCTGATGCCGAGGCTCAGGTGATTGCCGAAGCAGGTGTTGCCGGCGTTGCCGAGGGTGCCGCGAAGGCTGCCTCTCGGGCTAAGGCCAAGCGCAAGAGCAATGGTGGGTCGGCCACCAAGGCCGCTGGCAAGGGTGCGGCGGCGAAGAAGCCTCCTGCCAAACGCACCGCTTCGAAGTCTGCCTCGACCGGAGGCAACGGGTCTGGACCCGCTGCCTGACCGCCTATCGGCACGGACGCGATACTCGTATCACGCGGATCCTAGGTTTACCTTTCAGCGTGCGCGTCTCGACCCAAGCAGTGGGATGCGCGACTCCTCCGCTTACCTTGCACCCCTGGGAGGGCACAGTCATCGACGCGGTGACCAGGACAGTTTCGCCGTTTGAGGCGACACGGATGACGGAAAGTCGCGATCCGGCAGGACTCTTCGGCATGAAGACGGCCCAAACCTGACGATCGCTGTCAAAGTTGACGCTGATGTCCGATATCTCGGCGGTACGATTCCCTTGCTCACGCTTTACGAGCTCGGCGAGCTGTGCCTGGCTGCGCGCAGCGACAGCTGTTGGCTGGCTCACTCGGGCCGCGCTCGTAGCCGAGGAGTAGACCTGGATCGGTGGTGGTTCAGCCTTAAATCCTTGGCGGTTCTTCACTGCGGCAGCTTCCTCTCGTCGTTGACGTTCAGCTGCCCCTTCGTTGGGTCCAGACCGGGAGTCTCCCTTCTCCTTGCCCCCGTTGCGAGTCGAGCCATCCGCAGTCGACGCTGTCGTGCCGCCCCCGTTCGCACCGGTGCCACTGGCCACCCCCGGCTGTTGACCGGGATCACCGCAGCCAGCGATTACAGCCGCGACCAACAATGTCGCAGGCAAGAACTGCCCAAAGCGCCGTACGTCCATTCGATCCCCCCGTGAATCGCACTTCAATGGCGGAGATAGTAGTGCGGATCTCAGCGCATGACGCCGGCGGCCCCGGAATCTCCTCCGGGGCCGCGCTCGAAGCTGCCTATTCCTGCCGGTTCTGACTACTGAAGGCAGCCAGTGCCTCCGAGCGGCATCGAGAGCACGGTGTGTTGCTCAGGCGCGGCGTCGAAGCCCCAGCTCACCATTTGAGAGGCAGCAGCCATCCGGAACGCGCTCGAGGCAGGCGTCACGGAGGAGCCTGTCGGCGGCAGCCAGTCGGTGCTTCCGCCACCGCCACCGACGCGGCAAGCGAGGGTGTCGGAGTTGGTCGCCGCACGAAGCGG
>JAEYBE010000012.1 GCA_023404495.1 Actinomycetes bacterium
GCGCAGTCTACGGCTAGGCTCCGCCGCGATGCTGACGGCGGTCAACCACATCACGACGATCTCGTCGACCGACGAGGGCCTGGCGATTGCGATCTTGCTGCTCGTGGCGGGCACCTTCGTCTCGTTGCTCTGCGCACATTTGGTCGACCGCGGCGTCAGTCCGATTCGCGACGCGGTCTCGGATTTTGGCGCCCGCGAGCATCCGTGGTTCTATCGCGTGGCCGCAATCTGGCTGGGGCTCGCCGGACTGCTCACGGCAGTGCTGCTTGGCGACGCGGTCTTTCCCAAGCCGACGATCACGATCCTCAGCCTGCTCGTGTTTGCTGCCGCGCGATGGGCGATCACGATATTCCCGACCGATCTCGAGGGCGAAGAAGAGACGAGCGTCGGGCGCGCGCACGTAGTGCTGGCGGTTGTCGCGTTCACTGCGCTGCCGGTGGCTGCGATCGCATTCGCATTCACGACCGCCGCGCTCGATCCGTTTTGGAAGCCCCATGGATTTCTTTTCACGGTTGTCGCCGGGACGATGGTCGGGGCGGCCCTTGCGACGGCGGCGTCGAGGGTCAACAGATCGGACCGCTTCGGTCTAAACGAGCGGCTTCTCTACTTGACCATGTTCGCGTGGTTTGCGCTTGTGGCGATCGTCGCGCTGACCGGCTGAGGTCTAGGCAGTAGCCCCAGCCACAGCCCCGGCCCGCTCAGCAACCAGATCGACGATGTCGTTCATGATCCGGTTGATGTCGAAGTCCTTGGGTGTGTAGACGGCGGCAACACCTGCGTCGAGTAGCGGCTGGACGTCGTGGTCGGGGATGATCCCGCCGCAGACGACCGGCACGTCGACGCCCGCTTCACGGAGGTCCTCGATCACCGCAGGGATCAGCTCGCGGTGCGAGCCCGACAAGATTGAGAGCCCGACCACGTGGACGCCCTCTTGGACCGCGCTGGTGGCGATCTGTGAGGGGGTCAGGCGAATGCCTTCGTAGACGACATCCATGCCGACGTCGCGCGCGCGCACGGCGATCTGCTCGGCACCGTTGCTGTGGCCGTCAAGTCCGGGCTTGCCGACGAGGATCTTGATGCGGCGGCCGAGCTTGTCGGAGACCTCTTCAACGCGCTCGCGGATCGCCTCGAGCTGCTCGGAGTCACCGTGCATCGTGGCGTCGCCGATGCCGGTCGGGCCGCGGTAGGGGCCAAAGACCTCGCGCAGGGTCGCCGCCCACTCGCCGGTCGTGGCACCGGCCTTGGCGGCGGCGATCGAGAAGGGCATGAGGTTTACGGACTCGTCGCCGGCCGCCTCGGCGAGCTCGGCGAGCGCCTGGTCGACTGCTGCCTGATCGCGCTCAGTGCGCCAGCTCTTGACGGCGTCAACCAGCTCACGCTCGACCTCGGGGTCGATTGTCATGATTCCGCCCTCGGCGTCGGCCGTCAGCGGCGACTCCTCGGTGGAGGTGAACTTGTTCTGGCCCACGACTGTGAGGTCGCCGTTCTCGATCGCGGTGACGCGACGGCTGTGGCTCTCGACCAGCGCAGACTTCATGTACGGCACGGCCTCAACCGCGCCGCCGTGCTCTTCAACGACGGCCATCTCGGCCTTTGCGCCTTCGACCAGCTCGTCGACCAAGCCGTCCATCACAACCGAGCCCTCGAAGATGTCGGGGTAGTCGAGCAGGTCGGTCTCGAACGCCAGGACCTGCTGGATGCGCAGTGCCCACTGCTGGTCCCACGGGCGCGGAAGACCCAGCGCCTCGTTCCAGGCGGGGAGCTGCAGTGCGCGGGCGCGGGCGTCGCGGCCGATCGTCACAGCGAGCGCCTCGAGCACGATGCGCTGAATGTTGTTCTCGGGCTGGGCCTCGGTGAGACCCAGTGAGTTGACCTGCACGCCGTAACGGAAGCGGCGCAGCTTCTCATCTTCGACGCCGTACTTGTCGGCGAGCTCCTGCCAGAGCTTGTTCATCGCGCGCAGCTTGGCGTGCTCCTCGACGAAGCGGATGCCCGCGTTGACGAAGAAGCTGATGCGGCCGAAGACCTTCGGGAAGTCCTCGTCAGAGACCTGGCCGCGCTCCTTGACCGCGTCGAGCACGGCGATCGCGTTGCTCATCGAGTAGGCGATCTCTTGGACCGGGGTCGCTCCGGCCTCCTGCAGGTGGTAGCTGCAGATGTTGATCGGGTTCCACTTGGGGACGTTGTTGACCGTGTAGGCGACCATGTCGGCGATCAGACGCATCGACGGGCCCGGCGGGAAGGCGTAGGTGCCGCGCGAGAGGTACTCCTTGAGGATGTCGTTCTGCGTGGTTCCTGAAAGCTCGGCCTGCTCGACGCCGTTCTCGTCAGCCGTCGCGATGTAGAGGGAGAGCAGCCACATCGCCGTGGCGTTGATCGTCATCGAAGTGTTCATCTCGCCCAGCGGAATGCCGTCGAGCAGCGTGTGCATGTCCTGCTTGTGAGCAACCGAAACGCCGACCTTGCCGACCTCGCCCTTGGAGAGTTCGTCGTCGGCGTCGTAGCCCGTCTGCGTCGGTAGGTCGAAGGCGATCGAAAGGCCGGTCTGGCCCTTGGCGATGTTCTTGCGATAAAGCTCGTTCGACTTCTTGGCGTTGGAGTGACCGCTGTAGGTGCGCATCACCCAAGGGCGATCGGGCTGGGGGAGACGGTGGTTGCTCATGTAACGAATTGTATTTGCCTCGGTCTCGCCCGGCAAGACGGCTAGTCTGGCGCCGCAGAGGAGAGCCCTGATGAAGATCTTTCGCAAAATCCTGATCGCGCTCGCCGTGGTCGTGGTCGTCCTCAACTGGACCTGGGGAAAGCTGCCGACTGAGCCGCCTGCGCCGCCGCAGAGCAAGTACGCGACGGTCAACGGCGTGAAGGTGCATTACATGGAGACGAAGGGCAAGGGTCCCGGCGTGATCATGATCCACGGGCACCCGGGCACGTTTCTCGACTGGAACTACGTGCGCCAGCAGCTCCCCGGCACGCGCACGATCGCGATCGACCGTCCGGGGTATGGCTACTCGAGCGGCGGATACGTCGACTTCGACGATCAGGTCAAGCTCGTCCACGATCTCGCCACGCAATTGGGCATGAAGAAGCCGGTGATCGCCGGTCACTCATACGGCGGCACGATGGCCGTCGCCTATGCCGAGCGATATCCCAAGCAGACGACTGGAATCGTGCCCGTCGATCCCGCCCTGGATCCAAACGGCGCGAAGGAGCTCGACCGCATCCAGGCGCACTTCCTGAAGGTGCTCGAGTTGCCGGTGATCGAACAGATCTCAAACGCCACCTTCAGCCAGCTGATGCTGACCGGCCTCTCGACGCCTCAGGTCGAGCAGGCGTTCACGCCTGATCCCGTCAACGCGGACTACAAAGAGCAGCTCAAGGCCGTGAACCTTAAATCGAGCGATTTGAAGACGTTCGCCGATGAGACGCTCGACTTTGACGGTGTGGTCGATTCGATCCTCCCGGGCCTCTCACGAATCAAGGTGCCGACGATCGTCATCCAGGGCCGCGGCGACAAGCTCGTCACGGCGTCGTCGACCGCCAGCGCGACCCGTAAGATCCCGGGCGCCAAGTACGTCTCGCTGCCCGGCGGTCACATGCAGACATGGGTGCACCCTGACCAGGTCGCCGCGGCGGTGCGCCAAGCATCGCGATGATCGCGCTCTACATCGCGGGCGCGCTGCTGGCGGCGGTGGTGCTGGCGAACCTGATCTTCGGACGTCTGCCCAAGCCGCCGGCCGCGGGTGGCGGCGTGATCGACACGGCGGGCGGGCCGATCCACTACGTCGAATCGCTCGGCGAGGGCCCACCAATCGTCTTCATCCACGGGATGCCGAGCACTTGCCGCGAGTTCGATCTGGTGCGCGAAAAGCTCGCCGGCCGTCACACGATCGCGTTCGATCGACCGGGCTATGCGTGGTCCGATGGGCCGCCGCAGCAGTTCGGCGCGCAGCTCGACGCGATCGTTGAGGCCGCCGGCACGCTTGGTGTGGACCGCGCGATCGTGGTTGGTCACTCCTTCGGCGGGATGGCGGCGCTCGGTCTTGGAATCCGCCGGCCGGAATTCGTCGAGCGACTGCTGCTGCTCGCGCCGGCCGCCGGCGGGTCGCGCGTGGCCGAGGCATCCGTCAATCAGGCGCACAAGATCCTGAAACTCGAGACGCCCGTCGTGCGCCAAGTCTGCGATCTGCTCTTTCTGCGACTGGTGCGCAAACGCGCCGCGCGCGTCGGGGCGGCCGGCGTCTACGGCGGCGATCCGCGTCTGGATGTGCAGCGCCACGTCGCCGAGTCGATGCTCGCGCGCCACAACAGCGTGCGCGCCTATGCGAGCGACCGCATTCTCTTCAACGACTCAGAGCGGATGGTGAGCAAGAACCTCAAGCGCATCTCAGCGCCGTCGGTGATCCTGCACGGCGAGTCCGATCCGACGGTTCCGACCCGCAACGCGCGCAGGCTCGCCGAGGCGCTCGCTGGCTCGGAACTGATCGAGGTGCCGGGCGATCATCACCTGGCGACGAAGAACGCGGATGACGTGGTGGCCGCGTTGGCGCGGCTCGAATCACGCGCGCAGTAACACTGCGATCTCGCGCGGGTCGAACATCAGTTTCATCGGCGAGGTGCTGCGTGAAGCCAGTCCGATGAAGCGTTCGGCGACATTGGGATCGCGCGCGGCGCGACGGTAGACGAATCGCTCGAACTGGCTGAGACTGCGCCCGCGCGAGTACGGCGCGATCTGCAACGTGTGCGGATAGATCCGCCGGCGCACGCGGCGGCGGTAGCGCCGCATCGAGTCCCCGATCGGGACACTTCCGAGCACCGCCGGCGCTAGCGCATCGGCCGCCCATGCGCCGGTCTCGAACGCCCAGCCGCAGCCGATGCCGAAGAGCGGGTCGATCGCCTGCGCTGCGTCTCCGACGAGCGCCACGCCGTCTTTCACCGGATCGCGCCAGATGTTCGTCAGGTCGATCCGTCCAGCGATCGGACCCGCGAGTTCGAGCTGTTCGGCGTCGGGCGCTTCGGGCAGAGCAGCGATCGCCCGTCGGCACGCGCCTTCGAGATCGCGCTTGTATTCGGGCAGCCGGTCGAGCGTCGGCATCAGGTAGTAGCCGGTCATGCCGTCGATCGTTGGGAACGCGCCAAACCATTGATCCTTGAGGAAGTAGCCGGTCGTCGCCGGCGCGGCCGGGTGGCTAGGACCCGTGAAGAACGGCGAGTAATTGAATCGACCATTGCGCAAGCGGAATTCCCGGCAACCTGCCATCCCGGCGACGGCGGAATCGCGTCCGTCGGCGCCGACCAACACCTGGGAGTCGGCGACGTACTCCGGGCCTTCAATCGCCACCACGCGAGCACGTACACCCCCTGCCTCGGTCGATTCGATCGTCCGCAGCGAATGCCCGAGCCGCAGTTCCACGCCTGGTGTTTCGGCGGCGATCCTGCGCAGCATCGGATCCAGCAGCCTGCGCGGGAGGTTGATCGGCGGCGGGACCGATTCGACCGGCTCCACAACGCCATCATCGAACCACGCACGGATTGGCGAGCGCACCGCACCCGCTTTCTGCATTGGGTCGAGCAGGCCCAGCCGCTCGATCGTCGGAATGCAGGAAGACTGCATGTAATGGCCGCAAACGACCTTCCATGCGTCGACCGACGGACGCTTCTCCAGTAAGAGCACGCGTACGCCTGCCCGAGCCATCAAAACCGCGGCGGTGCAGCCCGCGAGGCTGGCGCCGACGATGATCACGTCGTGGTTGTCGCTGCTGGTGGACATTGCCGAAGGCTCCAGCCGAGATCTAACGGTAGTCTGGCGCCCATATGAGCTTCGAAATCATCGACACACGCTTCCAGGGGATCGAGCGCTCGATCGCCTGTCATCGCTACGAGGACATCCTGATCGATCCGGGTCCGGAGGCCTCGATCGACCACGTGATCGACGCGATCGGCGACATGGTGCCGCGGGTCATCCTGCTCACTCACGTGCACCTCGACCACGCGGGCGGCACCGGCCGATTGGTCGAGCGCTACCCGGGCGCGCAGGTCTACATCCACGAGGACGGCGTCAAGCACATGGTCGATCCCTCGCGGCTGATCGCTTCGGCCACGCGGATCTACGGCGATGAGATGGACAAGTGGGGAGAGGTTCTTCCAATTCCCGCCAGCAACGTCCACGCGCTGAGAGACGGCGACGTGATCGAGGGTTTCAAGGCGATCCACACACCAGGCCACTCAGGCCATCACATGGCCTTCCTGCACCTTGAGACCGAGTACGCGCTGGTCGGCGATCTAGTAGGACAGATGGTTCACGGCTTCGACCTGCGGGTGATCTCAACCCCGCCGCCCGAGGTTGACATCGAAGCATGGCTCGCCTCGCTCGACAAGCTCGCCGAGCACGACCCCGTGCCTTCGACGCTCGGGCTCACGCACTTTGGCCGCGTGCCAGACGTGCTCGACACGATCATGGGGGCCAAGAACGAATTGCGCCGCCTGGCGGAGCTTGCGCGATCGGGCAGCGAAGAGGACTTCATGCGCGACTTCGAGGCGAGCCTTGAGAACGTGCCGCCTGACATCGCCGAGTCGGTCACCGGGGCGCTTCCCGTGGCCCACAACTACGCGGGCCTGCTGCGCTATTGGGACAAGAAGGCCGCCGCGGCGGCGGAGGCGGCGGCGGGGGAGTAGCCGTACAATGCCCCTGATGACCAGCGAAACCATCGAGAAGCCAGTCGTTCGCGGCCCGGGATCGGGTCTTGGCGGGCTCTGGCACATCATCGTCAAGAACGACAACCACAACACCTTCGACGGCGTTGCGATGGTGCTCAGCCGCACGCTCCCGGGCGTCACGCTCGGCCGCGGCTACGAGTTCGCGGATGAGATTCACAACTCCGGACAGGCCACGGTCTGGTCAGGCCAGCTCGAGCCGGCCGAGCTCTATTGGGAGCAGCTCGCCGACTTCGGGCTGACGATGGCTCCGCTCGCGCAGAGCTGAAATCTCCGGCGTACGCCGCCGAGACCTAGGAACACCTCGAACCCAGATCTGCGGCGGCGCACATGTTGCTCCCGGGCAGCACGGGCAGGAGCAGACGCGTTGGCATCGTCCGTCCTGAGACCACGCTGTTGATCCCGGGCACCGGGGGGATCATCAGTGGGCTGGTGCCCATGATGTAGAGCCGAAGCCTGTGCCCGGCTTCGAAACGATTGCCGATCGGCCAGAACTCGACGTTGTATTCGCGAGTCGAGAGCGGAAGGGCGTAGTTCTTGGAGTTGAAGTTGCCGTAGGGCTGAACCAGCTCGCCGCGGCTGTCATAGACCGAGCGACTGCGATTGATCGTCGGGAAGCTCGTGCGAAGCCGTCCCTGCGCCACGGGGAAAGCGCGTCCGTCAGGGAAGACGTCGGCGATCACTGCGTGGATGTCGGTCTCCGGCGCGGTGGCCGAGAGCCAGATCTTCAGGTTCGCGGGGCCCGCCGTGTCCACCGCATTCCTCAGTGGCGGGGTCGTGTAGGTCGCGGAGGCCGGGTCGGCGAAGTTCATCTGCGATGTGAACGGGGTCGTCGTTCCGACCTCACCCAGCGTCGCCAGAGTGTTGATATCGCTGGCCAGGGCAAGCGACGAGACCGCCGGATAGGTCTGCGTGCTGGGCATGTCACGCCACCACCAAGGACCCTCGGGCGCGGCATCGCTGAAGCGGTTGCCATCGAGGTAGAGGCGCTGCCAGGTGGTGCCCGGCGCCGGCCAGTCGGCGGCGTCGACTTGCTTCACGTCGCCCTTGAGCATCGAGCTGTGCGAGCCCTTCGAGAGCAGCATGCGCACGTTTGGCTCGCGGTCGATCCCGTTGTCCACGCCTCGTAGGTAATGGTCGAACCAGCGCCCGTACTGTGCCCAAGGCAGGGGCATGTTTGCCGGCGATCCGTCGTGCGCGCCGATCACCCGCAGCTTGGTCCCCGGGTGCGATTCCTTCAAGGCCGTGTAGTTCTCAAATGCTCCGCGAGACTCAACGTCGTAGAAGCCGGTCACAGCGAGGATCGGGAAGGTGTTCGGTCCGGGCTTGACGTTGTGGTCATTCCACCAATCATCCTGCGTCGGCCGCGAGATCCAGTTCCAGCCCATCTTCAGGATGCCCGCCGTCGCGTCGGCCGCATCGGCCAGCGTGTTCTGCTCGAGCTTGGCCTGGCCCATCGGACCGAGGATCCCCAACCCGACGGCGATCGCCGGAACGAAGTTCGGGATCCCGCCGGGGTAGAGCAGATCGCGGTAGAGGTCGTACGAGCCGGCCCCGACGGCCGCCGCATCAACACACGGCAGTGGCAGGCGCAACGAGTTGTAGACGGCGATCGCGCTGGCCGAGAAGCCCATAAGTCCGATGTGACCGTTCGAGTAGCTCTGGTTGCAGGCCCAGCCGAGCACCTCGGATACGTCCTGCTGGTCACGCGATCCGACCGCATCCCACTGGCCGTTCGAGAGCCCGGTACCGCGCGAGTGCACGATCAGGTGGTTGTATTCGGCCCCGAACTTCGCCGTCATGTCGGCGTGCGCGTAGGGCGTCACCTCAACGATCAGCGGCCGCGGCTCAAGCGGACTCTCGCCCTTCAGGATCGTGTGCAGCTTCTTGCCATCGCTGGTCGTGAAGGTCTGCGTCTGCGTGACCTCCTCGGCTCCAGCGATCGAGACCAACAGGACCAGCAGCGTTGCCGCGGTCGTGAGCGCGAGCAACGCCGCGCGCCGAACTCCTCCGTGCATTGAATGACTCCCCAGGCATCCATCGGGGGAAGGTTCCGAGCCGCCCCCGTATTTGACATCGCGTCAATACTAACGAGTGGGACGGCGTAAGTCAATAAACCGGACTAGTTATTCGCAAGTCTGCGCTGGGAGCGCAGACTTGCGCAAATCCGGCGCTTGTTTTGGGCTAGTCGGGTTCGACTACTTCGCTCGTGCTGGCCGTGGTCACTTCGAGAATCGTCTGCGCCACGAGCTCCGGGTTGTCTGACATCGGCACGTGACCAACGTCGGGCATCGTGACCCAGTCGGCGTCGGGCAGCACTGCGCGCCATGCCTCGGAGTAGCCCTCATACGGCAAGATGCGGTCCTTCTCGGCCCATGCGACCCGGACAGGGCCCTCGAGGCCGTCCATCGTCTCCGGCGCGTTGACCATCGGCGCGTGCTCAAGCAGCAGGCGCCAGGACGGACAGCGCGCCGCAGCGCGGATCCACTGCTTGGCGAGCGACCCAGGCAGGCGCACCGGGTGGGCGACAGCGTCGCGCATCAAGACCTTGCGCGAGCGCGGCCTTGCGCAAAGCTCGTAGGCCAGCGGCTCGAGCGCGACGATCTGCGTCTGGTTGGCCTTGAAGTACTTGATGATCCGCTTGTGCGCCCAGCTGTCCATCTCCCAACCGCCGCCGGGTGAGAGCGCGACGGTGGTGATCGCGCGGCGGCGCTCAGCAAGCAGAAGCGCAGCCCAGCCACCCAATGAGTTGCCGACGATGTGCGCGCGATCCCAGCCGCGCTCGTCCATCATCTCTTCGAGCACGTCGGTCAGCGTGTCGGCGATGTTCGCGCCGGGGTCGGGCATCGCCGGGCCGAGGTAGTGGCCCGGCAGGTGCGGCACGTAGACGTCGTGGTGGGCCTCAAGGTACGGGATGACCGGCTCCCACATGACCGGGGTGCCGGTGAACCCATGGAGCAGGAGCATCGGAGTCTTTGTGCCGCCCGCGCTGGCGCCGTTTGAGTTTCCGTTGCTACCTGCCATGTCAGCCCCCGATTATGCCTCTGCCGGCTCGGGCTCGGGTGCGTTCTCAGGAAGCATGCCGTATGTGACGACTTCCTGCCAGGTGTAGAGCACCGGCACCGCGTAGTGGCCGAGCAGTTCCGCGCGGCACTCCTGCATCAGCTCTGAAGTCCAGTAGCGGTCCCAGTCTGCCTTGTTCTCAAACCAGGCGTACTGCTTGACGATCAGCTCGTCGTCGGCCTGGCGCACCACGAGAAAGCCCGTGGCGCCGTAGTTGATCACGCGCTCGGC
The DNA here is from genome assembly GCA_023404495.1 of Actinomycetes bacterium. Lineage (GTDB taxonomy): Bacteria > Actinomycetota > Thermoleophilia > Solirubrobacterales > JACPNS01 > JACPNS01. Next base: position 10,006 of record JAEYBE010000012.1, read on the forward strand.
GTAGGGCGTGAGCTTCTCGACGAACTCATCGCTCCTGAAGGGCGTGAGGTTCCATGCAACTTCTACTGCCTTAGCCATTGATCAGCCTCCGACTTCTGCGCGGATCGCGCGGGGACCCTCTGCCGTGACGCCCTGACCTTCTTCGGTCGCTCCGACGAGGATTGCGATTTTTCCAAGGTGCTCGTTGTCGCTCAACATCTGGTGAGCCTTCGGCACGTCCTCAAAGCCCATCGTCTTCCAGAGCACGGGGCTGATCTGGCCATCCTCGATCAGCTGGTTGGCCTTGTGGGCCTCCCAGGCGTTGGCGAAGTGGCTTCCGAGGATCTCCTTCTGGCGCATCCAGAGGTAGCGCACGTCGAAGTCGAGGTTGTAGCCGCTGGTGGCGCCGCAGATCACGACCTTGCCGAACGGCTTCACGGTGAGCACGCTGGTCGGGAAGGTCGACTTGCCGACGTGCTCAAAGACGATGTCGGGCTCGCCGCCGAGCATCTCGGCGACGTCGTTGCCGAAGCGACGCGACTCCTTGAAGCGCGCCTTCTCTTCTTCGGGGGTCTCGCCGCCCTTGCGCGCGAAGCCGTAGTCGTTGCGGTTGATGTAGCCCTCGGCGCCCAGGCGCTTGACGAGCTCGCCCTTCTCTGCGCTGTTGACAACGCCGACGCTCTTGCCGCCGGCCATCTTCACGAGCTGCGTGGCGAAGACGCCAAGACCACCGGCCGCGCCCCAGATCAGAACCTTGTGGCCGGCCTGAAGCTCGGCGCGGTTCATCAGCATGCGGTAAGCGGTGAAGTAGGTCAGGCCGTAGCTTGCGGCCTCATCCCAAGAAAGGCTCTTGGGCTTTGCGAGTAGCTGCTGTGCCTGGACCTTGAAGTACTGCGCGAACGAGCCCCAGGTGGTCTCGTAGGCCCAGATCTGCTGGCTCGGCGCCGCAAGGGGGTCGAGACCGTGGACCTCGACGTCCTCGTAGCTGGCCTGGTTGCAGTGCACGACGACCTCGTCGCCCGGCTTCCAGCGGGTGACTCCCTCGCCGACCTTCCAGACGATTCCCGATGCGTCAGAACCGCCGATGTGGTGGTCCTCCGGGTGGTAGCGGAAGGGTGAGACCGGCTCGCCGCGCGAGGCCCAGACGTTGTTGAAGTTCACACCCGCGGCCATCGTCTTCACGACGACTTCGAACGGGCCCGGCTCGGGGCACTCGATCTCCTCGAGCTTGATCGCGTCCTCGGGCTCCCCGAAGCGGTCTTCGCGGATCACCCAGGCGAGCATCGAGGTGGGAAGTTCGCCCAGCGGCTGTGAGTCGTCGGCCAGGCGGGAGGAGAGGTCGGCGTCGTTCACTTCGAGTACAGGCATGGTGCTTTCTGAAGTCGATTGATTGCGGTGGATGAAAAGAGCGAAACAGCGTGAAAAACTCGCGGCGAATCGTATCGCTCTGCGCCCGCGGGTAACCTCTTGCGCGGTGAGAGGGACACTGAGGGCAATCTTGTTGGGGATGGGCGCGCTGCTGGTCGCGGCGATGCTCTCCGGCTGCGCCGGCAACGAGAGCTACCCGAACATCCCCAAGCCACCCGCGACCCTGACGATCTCGGTCTATATCGGCGAGGACGACATCGCGATCTCACCGAATCCCTTCGGAGCCGGCCCCGCGCGATTCATCATCACCAACCAGACCGGCACCAAGCAGAACGTGCTGATCTCGACCGAGCAGTTCGACCGCGAGACTGCTGTGGGCAAGGGCCAGACTGCGAACTTCAAGCAGACGGTTGAGCCCGGCGAGCTGACGATCTCGGCGGACAACACCGCGGCCGATTCGGTGACGCTCGAGGTTGGTCCTACGCGCAAGAGCGCGCAGGATGATTTGAATCAGCCCTAGGGTCGCTCGACCGAAACCCGCATAGCCGCAGCAAGCATCAGACCAAGCGCCTGCTCGGTCCCGGCGATACGCACCATCACCGGCCCGTCGAACGGCTGACGTCCGATCATCTCGACCCGGTCGCCGATTCCGATCCCTTGATCGGAGAGAAACTTCAGCATCTCTGGGTTTGAGTCTGAGACGCGCACGAAGATTCCCGACTCGCCGGGCTCAAGTGCGGCGAGCCCAATCGTCGGTCGCGGCTCGATGATCAGATCGCGCGAGGGGATTGGGTCTCCGTGCGGATCGAACTGCGGGTCGCCGAGCTTCTCGGCTATCAAATCGATCAGCCGGTCGGAGACCGCGTGCTCGAGGATCTCCGCTTCGTCGTGGAGGTCCTCCCATGGCATGTCGAGCGATCGGGCGAGGAACAGCTCGATCAGTCGGTGGCGGCGCACCACGCGCAAGGCGATGTTGCGGCCTTCGTCGGTCAGGCCGGCCCCGCGATAGGGCTCGTGGGTGACCAGGCCTTCGTCGGCCAGCTTGCCGATCATCGCCGAGACCGATCCCGTAGAGACCCCAAGCCGCGCAGCCAGATCGTTTGTTGAAGCCGTCTCTGCCGCGGCCGTCAGCGAATAGATCGCCTTCAAGTAGTCCTCAACGGCGGGGGAGCGCTGCTGAATCTCGCTTGCCATGAGGTTCATCATATACCCAACTCAAGCAATTTCTTGGCATGCCAAGACTTTCTGTTATGTTTGTAACGAAAGTGAACCTGCGCGAAGAATCAACTGAGCCCGTACTGCCGGGCATGACGCTCCCCGAGGCCAGCGAGATCGAGGCTGGCAGCGGGCTCCACGGCGCGCTTTCGCGCGGCCGGGTGCGCGGCGCGCTGGCGATTCTCGGACCGGCGTTTGTCGCCTCTGTGGCCTATGTCGACCCGGGCAACTTCGCCACCAACTTCGCCGCCGGCGCGCAGTTCGGCTATGCGCTCGTCTGGGTGATCCTGATGGCCAACCTGATGGCCATCTTCGTGCAGTACCTCACCTCCAAGGCCGGCCTCTACACCGGCAGGAGCCTGCCCGAGCTCTGCGCGCAGCGCTTTGGCAAGAAGACCAACGGCTTTCTCTGGGTCCAGGCTGAGATCGTCGCGATGGCAACCGACCTCGCCGAATTCGTCGGCGCCGCGGTCGGCCTTTATTTGATCTTCGGGATCGATCTCTTCCCGGCCGGCATCATCACCGCGTTCGTCGCGTTCGGCATCCTCGCGCTCGAGCAGCGCGGCTACCGGAAATTCGAACTGGCGATCATCGGGCTGCTCTCGCTGATTGCGCTCGGCTTTCTCTACACCTTCTTCGCCGTCGGCGACCAGGACTACAAGGCGATGGCCGAGGGCGTGATCCCGTCGCTCCCGGGTACGGGCGCGCTCGCGCTCGCGGTCGGCATCATCGGCGCGACCGTGATGCCGCACGTCGTCTACCTGCACTCGGCGCTGCAGAAGAACCGCATCCGCCCGAAGAACCAGCACGAGATGCGCACGTTGCTCAAGTACAACCGCATTGACTGCATCGTCGGTCTAGGCATCGCGGGCCTGGTCAACCTCTCGATGCTCTGCATCGCCGCCGCGCTCTTCAACGTGCCCGGCCTCTCGCAGATTGATGACCTGATCCAGATTCACGGCGAGCTCGGCACGCTGGTCTCCGGTGGCGCGGCGCTGGCGTTTGGAGTCGCGCTGATGGCGTCGGGCTTTTCATCCTCGAGCGTCGGTACCTACGCGGGTCAGGTCGTGATGAGCGGCTTCATGGGTTGGCGGATTCCGCTGATGCTGCGCCGCGCGATCACGATGGCCCCGGCGCTGATCGTTTTGGCACTCGGCGTCAACACCACGGACGCGCTGGTCTTCTCGCAGATCGTGCTCTCGTTCGGAATCCCGTTCGCGTTGATCCCGCTGATCATCATCACGCGCGACAAATCAGTGATGGGCGGACTCGTCAACCGCGCGAGCACCACGGCGATCGTCAGCGTTATTGCGCTGATCATCTCCGGGCTGAACTTCTACCTGCTCTACGACGCGTTCAGCGGTTTCTTCTCGTAGGCGATCGCGCGCTCAGCGCTCGGCTTCGGCTTTCCGGCCACGAGCGAGAACCAGAGCACGGAGGTCCAGCAGAAGACCGCGAAGAGCACGTGCAGCCAGACCAATTCGGCCGGCAACTGCTGATTCCACTGGATCGATCCGATCAGGCCCTGGATTCCGACCAGCACGACAAACACCGTGGCGTTGATGCGCAGCTCGCTCGAGGCCTGCTTCTTCCAGAGTAGGAGCCAGACGCCGATCGCGAAGATCCCGAGCAGGTCCGCCGCGCGACCGTGGCGATGGACGACCCACTCCAATGAACCCCCAGACTTGGGCTCCCAGCGCGGCGAGACCTCTTGACCGGGGTGACCGCCGGCGTGGGGGCCGGCGGCGGTTGCGCCCATGCCGCTGATCCACGCCGCCGCGGTCAGCACGACCAGTCCGCGCACCGACCAGACAATGCTGCGGTCGTTGGTGCGGGGAGTTTCGTCGGGCTCGCGCATCGAGCGCCAGACGAGAATCACGGCGAAGATCTGGATGATCATCGAGGTGGCAAAGTGCGCGACGACCCACTCCCAGGCAAGCTCGCTCTTCACGCTCATCGCGCCCAGCGCCGCCTGGATGCCCGCTCCCAGCGGGAGCATCCACGCGAGGATTGCCAGATCGCGCCGGAACGGCCGGCGGCGCAGCGCGGCGATCGCGGTCGCGAGCACTCCGAGCGAGACGAGGCCCGAGAGCATCCGGTTGCCAAACTCGATGAACGAGTGAAGGTCGGCCGGCACCAGCAGTTCGCCGGGCACGCAGTTGGGCCAGGCCTCGCAGCCGAGGCCGGAGTCGGTCAGGCGCACTCCCGCGCCGGTGGCGATGATCAGCGTCAGAAGCGCCGCGGCGACGAACGCGAACCGCGTGAACTGCTTCGGCGTGACGGTGAAGCCGTTGGTCTTCTCGCGCAAGCGGGAGATCATTGCGGCGGGAACTCTATGCGCCGCGGACTATTTGCCGGTCGCCACGAACGCCGACACGGCAGTGATCTGCTCGGGCGTGAGGGTGCCGCCGAAGGAGGGCATCCCGCCGCCGCCGTTCTTGACCTGATCCTCGATCTGCGTGGCGCTCAGCGAGATGTTGTCAAGGCCCGGCCCCGAGCCGCCGTTGCTACCGGCCGGCTCAAACTGATGACATCCCGCGCAACCCGCGTCGGTGAAGATCTGCTTGCCGTCGCCGGGGTTGGCGCCAGTGGCGTTCGAGCCGCCGCTGCCGCAGCCGGACAACGCAAAAGCCGCGATCACGACGATCGCGGCGATTGGCGGGGCCAGTCGCTTCAGGACTGGCCGCCCGTGCTGTTGGCCGAGCTGCTGGACGCGCCGAGTTCTTCGCGGCGAGAGTTGATCTGGCCGAGCTTGCGCTGCAGGCGCTCCCAGGAACGGTCCTCGGCCTCTGAGTAGGCGGCTCCCTGAAGGCCCTCGAGGCTCTTGGAGTAGATGCGCCATGCCTTTGCCTCAGACTCTTCGAGCCTGGCGAGCTCAGCACCTGCGGGCTGTTGGCTGACTGCTGCCATGTCGGACCTCCGTTCTGGGATTGACGTACAGCGTACCTAGATGAAACACGGTGGGCCGGACGCTGGTTGCGGCCTCAGGCACCCTTTGGAGCGGGTATCTCAACGATCGTTGCAGGAACTCCTCCGACATCGACCACCTCACCAGTCTCGCCCTCGCGGCGCAGAATGGCAAGTGCTTTTGTTGAGCCGTTCTCGTCCGTGTGCGCGCTGCCTACCTCGCCGAGCTCACGGCCGTCGTTGGCGGTGACCTTTGCGCCCTGCTGGATCGGTGCAGTCGCGCTCAAGATGCGCAGGTGGCGGTTGGGCTTGCCCTTGTAGTGCATCCGCGCGACCGTCTCCTGGCCGACGTAGCAACCCTTCTCGAAGCTGACGGCGCGCTCTTCGAGGCCGGCCTCGGCCGGGAAGGTCTCCTCGGTCAGCTCCGCGCCGAAGGCGGGCACCGCGTTGGCGATGCGCGCAGCCGTCAGTTGAGCTTCCGTGAGTTCCTGGAGGCCGGCGTTCGTGAGCTCTGCGATCAGTGCCTCGGCTTCGGCTTGTTCGACGAGCAGATCGACGCCGAGCGGAGAGGCGAGCTCGACCGCCGGGATGGCGGACTCGGGCGCGTCGGCGCCGACCAGCTGGATCAGCGCCCACTCGCCGGTCGCGTCCTCGGTCGAGAAGAAGTAGCCGATTCTGTAGGTGTCGATCGTGTGGCGAATCGCCGGCAGGTGGGCCTGGCTGGTGACGATCAGCGTTTCGTCACCATCGCGCGTGATCGTCATGTCGGCCCGCAGCTTGCCCTTGGGTGTGAGCAGCAAGGCGTACTTGGACTCGCCGTCTTGAAGCGCTGCGACGTCGTTGCTGACTTGGCCGTTGAGAAACTCGCCGGCATCGTCGCCGCGCAGCACCAGGACGGCGGGGTCGGGCGCGCGGTGAAAGCCGATCTGTTGTTCGGTGATCATCGAATAAGCATCGTAACCGCGCGCGTGGGCGCGGCGTCCTGACCGGGCTGCCCGGGCGGATAGGTTTGCCGCATGCACGGTCCGCACGGACACGCACACGGACACGCTCACGATTCGGGCGGCTCACGCGCAGACAACACGCGCCGCATGACGCAGGCGCTGGTGATCAACCTCGCGATGCTCGTGCTGGGGGTTGTCGGCGCGATCATCACCGGGTCGCTGGCGCTACTCGCCGACGCCGGACACGTGCTGTCGGATGTGCTTTCGATCGTGCTGGGGATCGCCGCGGCGAAGGTGGCCGCGCGGCCGGCGCAGGGGCGCGGGACGTTTGGATTTGGGCGCGTGGAGATCTTGGCTGCACTGGTCAACGG
>JAEYBE010000010.1 GCA_023404495.1 Actinomycetes bacterium
GCCTAGGCGTTGCTCGGCGAGTTGTTGCGATGAGCGCAGGGCCTCGTTGGTTGCGGCGAGCAGCATGTCCTGGAGCATTTCGAGGTCTTCTGGGTCGAGCGCCTCCGGGTCGATCTTGATCTCCGTCACCTGTAGGTCGCCGGAGACCTTGACCTGCACCATGCCGCCGCCGGCCGAAGCCTCGACGATCTCGGTCTTGAGCTTCTCCTGCTCGGCGGCCATCGCCACCTGGGCCTGCTGGAGCTGCTTCATCATCTTGTTGAGGTTGGGCTGCTGAGCCACGGGAGTTCCTTTCGAAGGTCTTTACTCGGCGGTGCGCGCCACTTCGGTCGCGTCGAACTCTTCTTTGATCTTTGCCACCAGCTCGTCGGGGTCGATTCCGCTGCTTTCGCTCTGCTGGGCGAGCGCCGGATTGAAGACCTCGTCGGGTATCGATTCAGTCTTCAGGGCAAACGCGAATCCGGTGGCGTCCTCGAGATGCTTGGCGATCAACTCGCGCTTACCGGCCTGTTCGATCTGCTTGCGCTGAAAGCTTGCGGATTCCGGCACCGCGATCACCAGCGTGCGGCCGTCTACGGCGTGCGGCTTGGAGTTCTCCAGCGCCGCGCCAAGACTCGGGCTCTCCTCGAGCAAAGTGCCAACGGCCGCATCCCAAGCCGCCGCAACGATCTCCACAGACGGCACCTCCTGGCTAATGGCAGGTACGGCCGCCACCTCCACCACCGGCTCCGACTCAACCTCCACAACCGCCTCCGGCGCAACATCCTCCAAAGATGCAGCTTTGTCGTACGACAAAGCTGCATCTTTGTTGGACTCGAGGGCTTCGATGCGGGCCATTAGGGCGCCGGGGTCTGAGTCGTCGGATGGGGCGGCTGCTTTGAAGAGCGCCAGTTCGAGCAGCAAGCGCGGATCGCCTCCGCCGCGGGCTCGTTGGATCATGCTGGATAGCAGATCGAGCGTGTGCGCCGTGCGCTCTGGCGTGAACCGTTGCGACTGCTCAAGTAGCCGGGCAGACTGCTCCTCGGTCAGGCCGACCGCCGCCGGCGTCTCGCCAAGTGTCCGCGCGACCAGCAGATTGCGCATGTGTCCGGCGAGCTCGCGGGCGAAAGTCGCCATGTCCCGCCCGCTGTCGGCGAGTTCAGCAACCGCGACCAATACTCCGCGACGGTCCCCTGCGGCGATCGCGTCGGCTGTCGTCGTGAGCAACTCAAAGTCCGCGACGCCGAGCACGGCCTGGACATCCTCCGCACGGACGGTCGTGCCGCCATAGGTGACCAGTTGCTCAAGCGTGCCGAGTGCGTCGCGAAAAGAACCGGTGGCAGAACGGCCGATCATCGCGACAGCATCGTCACCGATCTCGATCTTCTCCGCGTCGGCCGCGCGCCGCACTGCCTGAGAGAGCTGCTCGACGGTCGGCCGCCGAAAGTCAAAGCGGTGGCAGCGGTCGGCCACGGTCGGCAGGACCTTGTTGGCCTCGGTCGTCGCGAGCACAAAAACCGTGTTCGGCGGCGGCTCCTCAAGCGTCTTCAAGAACGCATTCCACCCGGCGGTGGTGATCATGTGCGCCTCGTCGAGGATGTAGACCTTCCAGCCGCCCGTCGTGGGCGCCAGGGCGACCGATTCGATCAACTCACGGATGTCGTCGACCCCGTTGTGCGAGGCGGCGTCCATCTCGACGACGTCCAACGAAGTTCCGGCTGCAATCGCCTGCGCGGACGGGTCGTCGGCCGCAAAGTCCGAGGAGGGCCCACCGGCGGCATTCAACGCCGAGGCGAGGATCTTCGCCATCGAAGTCTTGCCGGTCCCGCGCGAGCCGACGAACAAATACGCGTGGTGAACGTTGTCCTGATCGACCGCGTTTTTCAGAGTGCGCACCACGTGCTCCTGGCCGATCACGTCGTCAAACGTGCGCGGACGGTGACGGCGGTAGAGAGAAGGAGCCCCGGACATGCACAGCGAGCTTAATCGGCCCGCGCGATTGGCAACTACCCTGATTCCCCGATGAACGGGCAACGGATCCGTCAATTCTTGGTGCCGCTGCTGTTCGTCCTCGGTGTGCCGCTCCTCTACTTCGCCGTTTACGGCCCGCCGTACCTCAATTACGACGCGGCGTACTCGTTGCTGTGGGCGAGCGACATCGCCAGCGGCCACACGCCCGACTACAACGGCTTCATCGCGCCGACGCCGCACCCGCTCCAAACATTTGTGAGCTTCCTCGCGCTGCCGCTGGGCACGGCGACCACCGGTGTGCTCGCCTGGCTCGTGATGCTCTGCTTTGGCGCGCTCTGCTGGGTGATCTACCTGATCGGCAAGGAGCTCTTCAACGATTGGGTCGGGGTGCTCGCGGCGATCGTGATCATCACGCGGCCAGCGTTCGCCAAGAACGTCCTCGCCGCCTACCAGGACATTCCGTTCATCCTCTTTGTCTGCTGGGCGCTACTGCTGGAGATAAAGCAACAGCGTCGCGGGGCGCCGGTGTTGGTGCTGCTGGCGCTGGCCGGACTGCTGCGGCCCGAAGCGTGGGTTCTCTCGGGGCTCTACTGGCTGTGGATGTGGCCTGCCCGCGACATGCGCGGCCGCGCGCTGCTGGCGCTGCTGGTCGCCTCGGCGCCGGTGCTCTGGGCGATCTCCGACTGGGCGATCACGGGCGATCTTCTCCATTCATTCCACGGGACCAGCGATCTTGCCGCGCAACTCGATCGGCCGAGAAGCCCGCTCGTCGCGCCGTTCTGGACGCTGAAATTCTTCGCCTGGACGCTGCGCGAGCCTTTGATGATCGGAGTGCCGATCGGCCTTGTCTATTGCTGGTTCTGCGCGCGGCGCGAGGGGCTGATTCTGTTCGGCATGGCCGTGTTGATGTCGATCATCTTCATCCTCACGACGGTCGGCGGCCTGCCATTGATTGCCCGTTACGTGCTCACACCGACCGTCCTGCTCGCGGTGATCTACGCCGCCGGTTGTCTTGGCTGGGTCTCGTTGCCCAGCGAGTTCCCGCGCCGCGAGACGTGGAAGTGGATCGGGATCGGCTCGCTCGCGCTCTCGATCGTCTTCATCCCCTGGTTCATCCCGATCGCCAGGGATCAGGCGCGCAAGATCGACAATTACCAGACGATCCAGGGCGATCTGCGCGATCTCGCCCAGTCGCCGACCGTGCAGAAGTACAACCGATTGTGCGGCCGCATCTCGACAACCGACCACCGACCGGTCCCGGCGTTTCGCTACGAACTGGACGGTCCTCCCGGCTCGGTCCAGTCAACCGGCAACAAGGAGACGCCGATGGCGGCGCTTGCGCTCTTTCCCGCCAATCGCGACATCGTCAATCGCTTCTACAGCGAGAAAGTGCCGAGGCTCACGCCGGCCGATTACGGCTTCACGGGCTACTCGGTGGTCTACGAATCCTGGGCATGGAAGATCTATGCCTCGCGGGCCTGCGTGGAGGCGGTTGCCGCGGGTCGCAAACTCGCCGGGTCGCAGAAGGCAGGCGACGCGATCTATAACCTGCGGCCCGATCCTCCGACTCCGAACTGACGAATCAGCTCAGAAAGCGAGCGAGTAGGTGACGAGTTTCTTGTCGGTCCTCACCTCGACCCGCTTCTTCTTGTTCTTGCCGGAGATCGCTTTGATGCTGACCGATCCCCATGCCTGGGCGGATCGCCGGGATGTCGTCACGTAGATCCGCGGCACCGCGACGTAGCCGGAAGCTGAAGTTGACTGCCGCCTGGATTCGCAGACCGCGCGTTTGCCGTTCTCGCGGAAGCAGAGTGTCACCTTCCACTTGCCTTTCGGCATCGCCAGATTCGTCATCTTCACCGAGTTGCGAACGAACGGCGTCCCCGGCTCGAGCGCGCCGGTCGCTGCAACCGTCCCGAGGCTCTTGACGCGCCGACCCTTCTTGTAGAGGTAGAGCTTGTTGGTCGCCGTGCGCGCGGCCGGGTTGTCCGGGCTCGGATCGCTCGATGGAATTGCGGTGCAATAGGGGTCGGCGACCGAGCAGTCGACCAGGTACTTCGAGTTGAAGACGTTCCACTTCTTTGCCAGGTGCGAACCGGCACTCGGGCTGCTGTTGAAGTAGTCGTCGTTCTGGCAGTCGTACGCGTAGGCAATTCCCGCGGATCCTCCCGACGGACAGACGCCGGGGTTGTAGCCCGCGGCCTCGGGACTCCCGTCGGGATAACACATGACATCGAGCCCGTCCGTGCAGTGGCCCGCGCTGGTGGAGTTGGGCGCCGAGCCCTGGACCCCGCCCATCGTGTGCGTCATCTCATGCAGCAGGGCACGCGGAAGTTCGCCCGCGACCTCTTCGTCGAGCGGCCCTTCCGGGGTGGCGACATAGGCGACCAGCCCAGGCATGTTGTTGAAGTTGCCCGCGCCGGGCGAGTCGTCAAGTGCCATCTGCCCGATCCCTGAGATGTAATCCGGAAACTCGAACTGGTCGAGCAGGAAGATGTAGTGACGCGGCGGTCCGCTGAGCGAGTCGGTAAACGACTCGAGCGCGTTCATCGTCGCGTTGACATCGATCTCGTCATGCGAATCGAGGTAATCGCCGAGTCCCCCGGGGAGAGTCAGCGCCGAAATGTCGGCGTAGAGCGGGCCGCATGTCGTGCCGAGGTCGAGCGAGACGGTTCGCTTGCCGGCAGAGACGTTGATCAGGTAGGAATGAATCGTCGAAATGCTCTTCTGCAGCATGTTCGCCGCCGCCTCGAAGCGGTCAGGCGTGTCTGAGGCGCGCACGTAATAGAACTTGAACTTCGGCGCATCGTTGGCGACGGCGTTGACCGTTTGGTCGCTCTGCGATTTGGTCCCGCACCACGACTGTGGCAACCCGGCCTCGAGTTTGGAAACTTCTGGCTCCGGTGCCAGATCGCCCAGGTGAACGCGTTCGCCGTGGGTGTAGCGGACCTGCTCGCTGTCGCCGATGACAGTTGCGGCGGACGCCATGCAGGCGATCAGCAGCGCCGGCAGGAAGTATTGCTTGACCATGAAGTCGTGTATCGACACTCAGTCGGGTTACTGAAATCCTGCATCAGATCGCACTTGGCGATCTGTGGCCGGAAGCAGGCGCTGGTGAGGTACTCGCTGGCTCTGAGAGGGGCGGGCGACACGGCGTGCAACGGAAAGAACGGCGCCGTGTCGCCCAATTGACGGGACAGACTCAGAATGCCAGCGAGTACTTGACCAGCTTTCTGTCGGTGCGAACCTCCGTGCGCTTCTTCTTGTTCTTGCCGGAGACCGCCTTGATGCTCACCGTGCCCCACGCAGCGGCTGAGCTCTGAGAAGTCGTGACATAAATTCGCGGCGTGCTGATGTAGCCGCTGGGTGAGGTCTTCACCCGCTTGCTCTCGCAAACGGCGCTGACTCCCTTTTCGCGGAAGCAGAGCATCAGCTTCCAGGTTCCCTTCGGCATCCGGAGCTTTGACATCTTCACCGAGTTGCGCACGAATGGCGTGCCGGGCTCCTTTGCGCCGGTCGCCGAGACCGTGCCGAGCTTCTTGCCGCGCTTGCCGTTCTTGTAGAGGTAGAGGTTGTTAGTCGCGGTGCGCGCCGCGGGGTTCTTTGGCGTGGGATCGCTCGACGGAACGACCGTGCAGTAGGGGTCGGAGCTCTCGCACTTGACGAGGTACTTCGAGTTGTAGACGTTCCACTTGTTCGCCAGATATGAATCCGGTGCCGGGTTCGAACTGAAGTAGTCGTTGTTGTTGCAGTCGAACGCGAAGTACATCCCGGCCATCTCCGGCGGTGAGCAGACACCCGAGCTGTAGCCAGCGGACTCTGGACTGCCGTCTGAGTAACACATGATGTCCAGGCCGTCCTTGCAGTGGCCGGCACTGGTCGCGTTGGGGGCAGAAGGTTGGACGGCGCCGATCGTGTGCGACATCTCGTGAAGCAGGGCGCGCGGCACCTGACTGTTGACGGACTGGTTGATCGAGCCCTCCGGGGTGGCGACGTAGGCGATCGCCCCGGGGCGGTTGTTGTAATTGGTGATCCCCGGGGAATCGTCGAGCGCCATCACGCCGATCCCAGAGATGTAGCTGGGCGCCTCAAACTGGTCGAGCACGAAGATGTAGTGACGCGGCGGTCCGTCGATCGATTCCGAGAACGACTGCAGGTCGCCAATCGTCTTGTTGACGTTGATCTGACCGTCCTTGTCGAGGTAACTCGCGAGCGTTCCCGGGAGCGTGAGTGCGCCGATGTCGGCGTAGAGCGGACCACAGGTGGTTCCGAGATCCAGCGAGACGGTGCGCTTGCCGCCTGACGCTTGCAGCATGAAGGCGTGGAGCGTCGAGATGCTCTTCTGCATCATGTTGGCGACAAGTTCAAAGCGATCGGCCATGTCGGACGCCCGTACATAGAAGAACTTGAACTTCGGCGAATGGTCAGATGTGGCGTTCACTGTCTGGTCGACAGTCGATTTCGTGCCGCACCAAGTCTGGGGAAGCCCAGACTCAAGCGCCGAAACTTGGAGTGGCGCAGGAGCATCGGCGGCGCGAACGCGCTCAGTGTGGGTGTATCGAAAATCCTTGGAATCGCTGGCGAGGGCAGTAACTGAAACCATGCAAGCGATCAGCAGAGTTGGGAATACGTACCGCTTCAACATGAGGTACGTATCGGCACAACATTGGGTGACTACAAATAAGGATTAAGACATTTGGCCAACTAGCCAGTAATCAAAATTAGGGTACTTAGCGACCAGGCTGGGACTGGGATTGCGGGAAATCCCTGAATGGGCGCGGCGGGTTTCGAACCTGCGACCTCTCGCGTGTGAGGCGAGCGCTCTCCCACTGAGCTACGCGCCCGAGCTTTGATCGCAGATGCGATCCGTCGGAGCGTCGGAGTCTAGATCAGTTTCGCCGGTTAACATCGAGCTTCGCTGGTCCGTCGATAGCGGCGGCATGCGGGTATTGGCGTCGATGGCCGGGTCCCGCGCGGCGAGCGCGTGTGAACCAGGTCAGGTCCGGAAGGAAGCAGCCTTAAGCAATGTCGTTCGGGCGCCGCGGTCAAGCCTGGCAGGAGTCGGTACCCGCATGCGGCCACTCTCGACTCGGTAGGTTCCGGCTCCCATGACCGGCCGTTACTTCGAAACCCTGCGCACATATGGCGGCGAGCCGGCTTTGCTCTCGCGACACATCAAGCGATTGGCCGCCGCCGTGCCCAGGCTCGGTGCGGACGATGTCGCCGCTCGCGTGCGAGACGCGCTCGAACCCGTCGACGAGGACGTCGTGATCCGGATCGAGGCCGGAGTAGGTGACGTCGCGATTGAGCTGCGGCCGCTTCCGGCGCACGCGCTCGAAGATCCGGAGACGCCGCTTGCGACAACCATCAGCCAAGTCCCCGGCTACGCCTACCCGCACAAATCGATCGACCGCGCGTTGCACTCCGAGTTGATCGACGCCGCGCAGGCGATCGGCGCCTTTGAACCACTGATCGTCGATCATGGCCTCGTGATCGAGGGCGCGCGCACCAACGTCTTCGTCGTTGACGGATTGACGCTCGCGACGCCGCCGCTCGGGCGTTGCCTGCCCGGCGTGACGCGCGGGGCTCTGCTTGATCGCGCGCCGGAAGCTGGACTGACCCCCTTGGAGCGCGACGTCAGCGTCGACGAGCTTGCCAACGCCGACGAAGTGCTGCTGAGCAATTCGCTCTTTGGCGTTCGCCGGGTCGGGATGATCGATCGGCGAGCTGTCGGAGGCAAGTCGCCCGATCTGCGCGCGCGACTCGCTCGGGCACTGCAACACAAATACGAGCAAGCTCGATGATTGACCGCGCAGTGGATCTCTGGGCAATCGCTCGCGAGCTGCCTGACTCGCGTGTCGCTCTGCTCGACAATCCGGCCGCCCCCTCGCGCCTGGGCCAGATGTCTTACCTGGGTCTCTTTCCACAAGAGGAACTTCGGGTCGGGCAGGACGAGAGCCCTGAGCGGGCGCTCGAGCTGCTCGAAGACTTCACGCGCTCGCGCCTCCCGGCGCTGGAGAGCGCGTCCCCGCTCGCGTCAGGCTCGATCGGCTATCTCGCATACGAACTGCTCCACGCGATCGAACCGAGCGTGCCGGCCCCAGCGGCCCCGCCCGCGCGCGGCGATCTACTTCACTTCGTCCGATTCGGAGCGATCGTCGCGGTCGACGCAGCGCGAGGAACCACGGAGATTTGCGCCGAGCGGCGCGGGCTGGCCGAGCGCGCCCGTGCACTGGTTGATGCTGCCCCGGACCGGCGCGAGATTCGACCGCCGGCAAGGCCGAACGGCGCGTTTGACACCGCCGAGCTGCGCTCCTGCGGATTGGAGCCGGTCACGGACCCGATCGCCTACCGCCGGCTGGTCGCCGCGGCACGGGAAGAAATTTGCGACGGACGCTACTTCGAAATCTGTCTGTCTCAGGAGTACCGCGGACGCACGCGGGCCGATGGTCGCGAGCTCTACTCCGCACTGCGCGAGCGCAACCCGTCGCCGATGAGCGCGTACCTGCGGGTCGACGATCTTGAGGTGCTCTGCTCCTCGCCGGAGCGCCTGGTCGGTGTGACCGCTGCCGGCGAGATCGAGACCCGGCCGATCAAGGGCACGCGTCCGCGCTCGGCCGACGCCGCCGAGGATCGGCACATGGCTGAAGCGCTCGCTGCCTCGCCGAAGGACCGCGCGGAGAACACGATGATCGTGGATCTCGCGCGAAACGACCTTGGCCGGATCTGTCTGACCGGCAGCGTCGAAGTTCCCGAGCTATGCGTGGTCGAGAGCTACGCCAGCGTGCATCATCTGGTATCGACGGTCCGCGGCCAGCTCGCGCCCGGCGTCTCGCCGGTGGACGTGATCAAGGCCTGTTTCCCCGGCGGGTCGATGACTGGCGCCCCGAAGGTGGAAGCGATGAAGGCGATCGCCGAGGTTGAGCGCTCGCGGCGTGGGATCTTCAGCGGCGCGGTCGGCTGGATCGGCGACGACGGCGCGATGGACCTCAACATCGTGATCCGGACCTTGATCAAACAGGGCCAGACCGTCAGCCTGCACACCGGCGGCGCGATCACCAGCGACTCCGATCCCGACGCCGAGTACGCCGAGACGATGGACAAGGCCAGGACACCGGCAGAGGCGCTTGCCGCCGCGAGCGCGCGTACGTTGGCTGTGTGATCGATCCTGCCGCCGACAACGTCCTGCTGGGCGACTGCCTGGAACTGCTGCCCGAGTTGCCGGACGGTGCATTCCAAATGGTCTACATCGATCCGCCGTTCAACACCGGCAAGCAGCAGACGCGTCGCACGCTCGAAACTGTCGCCGATGAGGCTGGCGATCGCAAGGGCTTTGCCGGACGTGGTTACGCGACCCGATTGCTCGCCGAGTCTTCGTACCGCGACAGCTTCGACGACTACCTCGAGTTTCTCGCGCCCCGCCTTGAGCAGGCGCGCCGCGTGCTCAACGACAGCGGCACGCTCTACTTCCACATCGATTACCGCGAAGCGCATTACTGCAAGCTGCTGCTCGACGAGATTTTCGGCCGCGAGCAGTTCCTCAACGAGATCATCTGGGCATACGACTACGGCGCGCGCGCCAAAAGTCGCTGGCCGGCCAAGCACGACACGATCCTCGTCTACGTCAAGAACGCCAAGGATTACTACTTCGATTCGGCGGAGGTCGACCGCGAGCCTTACATGGCACCCGGCCTCGTGACCGCCGAGAAGGCGGCGCGCGGCAAGCTTCCGACCGACGTCTGGTGGCACACGATCGTTCCGACCAATGGGCGTGAGAAGACCGGCTATCCCACGCAGAAGCCCGAGGGAATCATCCGCCGAATGGTGCTGGCCTCAACGCGCGAGGGAGACGCCTGCCTCGACTTCTTCGCCGGCAGCGGCACGTTGGGTGCGGTTGCCGCCAAGCTCGGGCGGCGCTACACGCTGATTGACGAGAGCGAAGAGGCGATCCGCGTGATCGCGGATCGCCTCAGCTCGATCGATGCCGCGCGTGATGTCGCCTAGTTGACGCTCTTCAGGTCGACCACGAAGATCAGCGTTTCGTTGGCCGGGATCGACCCCTGGCCCTGGGCGCCGTAGCCGAGCTCGGGCGGGATGATCAGCAGGCGGCGGCCGCCGACCTTCATGCCTTCAACGCCCTGGTCCCAGCCCTTGATGACCTGGCCCTGACCAAGCGTGAAGGTGAACGGGTCCTTGCCCCACGAAGTGTCGAATTCTTCGTTGTTGGACCAGTTGTGTCCGACGTAGTTCACGGTCACCTCGTCGCCCTCTTTGGCGGTCTTGCCGCTGCCGACCTTGATGTCCTTCTCGACCAGTTCGGTCGGCGGGTCGCCGGAGGCGTCGCTGATCTCCGGCTTCGAGTTGGCCGAACCGGAAACCTTCGGCATCACGGTCTTGCTGGACTTGTCGTCGGCCGAGTCGTCGCTGGAACCAGTGTCTTCGGTCGCCTGAGTGGTTGCGGTGTTGACGTCTGAGTACGTCGCACCCTTTCCGCAGCCGGCCGCGACGACGGCCAGCGCGAGAATGGTGAACAGGAGAATGGCTTTGGATTTCATGGCGCGTATTTTGACCGATTTGGTGCGATTCCTGTAGCGCAGCGATGTGGTGCTCAAGTTGAGCTTCTTCGACTGCCGACATCGCCTATATGCCGCCGCGCCCGAAAACGCCCGACGGATCGGCCTGGCAGCCGGTCTCCGGCTGGGGTCTGATCGCCCTGACCGCGTTCGCGCTGCTGCTGATGCGCTGGATGTCGACAGATCCGGACGGCTACCTGCGGATTCTCGACGACGTCAATCTGGCTATTCACGAGTTCGGCCACCCGTTCTTCTCGATCTTCGGTTACTGGCCGCAGTGGTGGGGAGGGACGCTGATGCAGCTGATCGTCCCCGCGGTGATCTGTGGCGTGTTCGTCTTCCAGCGCTCGGCACTCTCGGCGGCCTTCGCCGGGATCTGGTTCTTCGAAAACTTCCACTACATCGCCTGGTACATGGCCGATGCGCGCAAACAGGAGCTGCCATTGGTCGGCGGCGGCGAGCACGACTGGGCCACGCTGTTTGCGCATTACGGAGTGCTTGATCGCAACACCGCAATCGCCAGCGTCGTAAACCAAGCCGGATACATCGGGATCGTCGCCTGCCTGTTCCTTGCCGGCTGGGTCTGGTTGCGCCAGCGCTCAGCCAACGGCCGAGACGATGCGCGCGACGCGGGCGCTGCCCTTGCCAGTGGCCTTGACCGCCATTAGCGCGCTGTCGGCCGTGAAAACAAGCTGATCGAGCGTCTGACCGTGCAGCGGGAAGAGCGCAAACCCGGCGCTCGCTCCCACGCCGCTGCGGGCCGCCTCCGGGGTCTCGCTGACTGCGCGGACGAAACGCTCGGCCAGCGCCCGCGCGCCGTCAACTTCGACGCCAGGCAGCACTGCAGCAAACTCATCGCCGCCAACCCGCGCGATGCAGTCATCCTCACGCGCGACTGCGTCGAGCGAATCGGCGATCGCCCTCAGCACTTGATCTCCGACGCGGTGTCCGTGTTCGGAGTTGACCCGCTTGAAGTTGTCGAGATCGATCATCACGATCGCGAACTCGCTCGGCAACTCGGCGTCGAGCTGCTCCTGCACGTAACGGTTGAAGCAGCGCCGGTTCGAGATCCCGGTCAGCGGGTCGCTCAACGCAAGCCGCTCGGCGTCGCGTTGCAGCCGGGTGAGCATGAAGCGGTTGAAGTACATCGCCACGACGATCGTCACGAGCAGCGCGCTGAGCGCTAGATCTCGATCAGTGCGACCGTGTCGGCGGTTGAATCGGTGATCTCGGTGTACGCAATCGGAGAGACCGCAACCAGCAACGGACCGATCAGCCGCAGAGCGACCAGGCGCGTCTCCCAGAACCAAGCCTGTGAAGCTACGAGCAGGATCAGCAGTGGCGGAACCGTGCTGGCGATTCCGCCGGTCAGCGCGATCACGGCGGCGAGCGCCGCGAACGCCGCGATGTCGAGCGCGAGGTGGGTGCGCGACTGAGGCTGGGCATTGATCAGAAGGATCACTGGAGCAAGCAGCAGTCCGCCGGGGATCACCATCCACCAGGTGAGCAGCGGATCGGGATAGGCGCCGGGCACCAGGAGGCTTGCGCCGAGCACAAGCGCACCGACCGCCCAGGCAATCGCCGAACTGCGCGCGTACATCGTGCGGCTGGCGAGGAATCCGATTCGGCCGCCGGTGGCCCAGTCGAGATCGTGACTGGATTCGCGCGTGGGGGCACGGTCTCCCTCGTCCGCCGCGTCGAGCCATTTTGGTCGCTCGGGGGCAGTCGCGACTCGCCGCTCAAGGTTGGGGACCGGATGGCGCTTCTCGCCCTTCTGTTCATAGAGCGCGCGTTCGGCCACATCGAGCAGCTCGGAGAGTTCGAGGCCGTCGCCCGGGTGGACGGCAACCCCGACAGTCGCGTTGAGTTCGACGCCCGGCATCTCCATTACCGCCCCCGCGCCGCGCACGGCGGCTCGGTAGATCTGCGCCGCCTGCTCGATCTGCGCGCGGGAGTCGGCGGGCATCAGGATCGCGAACTCGTCACCGCCAACCCGAGCCACGACCGCCTTGCGGCTGGCTACCCGCCGCAATTGCTCGGCGACCATCTTCAGGGCGTAGTCGCCGCCGATGTGACCGTGCGCCGAGTTCGCCGATTTGAAGTTGTCGAGGTCAATCAGAATCAGGCCGCTCACGCCGCGCCTACTCCTGCCGAACGTCCCAGTGGAGAATCGCTTCTTCGCGGCGAGTTCAAGCGCGCTCAGGTTCGCCAAGCCGGTCAAGGGGTCGGTCATCGAGCGTCGGCGGACTTCGTCCAGCGCGCCAAGTGTCTCCGAGTTCTGCAGATGGACAAGCGCGACCGTCATCGCAATTGTCGCCAAGAAGACAATTAGGAACGATCCCAGATATGGAGTCTGCGATGCCGGCTCGGTGAAGAGTGTCGAGACTGCGATCGCAACGCCACCGAGGAAAGTCAGCAGCAGAACCTTCGGGCGCACGAAGTAGCCGGCGAACACCAGGGTCACGACGAGGTTGAACAGCACCGCCTCGGTCGCCGGCGTGATCTGCAGGAGGATCAGATTGACGCCGAGCGCAGGGATCATGCAGAAGTCGACCCAGAGGTCAAAGCCGCGTTGGCTCAGTCGCGGTGCCATCAGCAGCGTGATGACGCCGAGCGCCATCGCCGGAATTCCGAGCGCCAACCTCCAGGTGCCGACGTCCTCCGGTGCCGTGGCGGGCACGAATGAGGCCGTCAGGAGCACGACGGTTGTCGAGAACCAGAGCCCGGCGCCAAGCACGGTCTTGAGCATGCGAACAGAAAGGCCGCGCCGTGGGCGTGGCCCCATCCTCGGCGCATCCGTGCGCCGTCTGGTCTGCTCAGTCCTCATCTGCATTTGTCAGCGGCCGAAAAGCCCGCCTCACTGATCGACCAGCCACGTGCCAGGCAGTGAGCGTGGCCACTCGTGCTGGACGTATGTTCTAGTCAGCGGGGCGCTTCACCACTTGAACATCGGCAACGGCGACGTCGGATGCTCGAGAGTGCGCTGCACGGTCAACTTCACGAGGCGTCGGTGGAAGCCGCGGTTTGGATACGCGCGGCGGATCTCGCGTACCCGTTTGCGCGGCGCGCCGAAGCGCCGCAGGCCCAGCGAGAGATCGATCAGGTCGGCGCGGCGAAAGATCTCGACCGGGTCGTCCGGCGGGCCTGCCGACCGCTGTTTGTGGTGCTCGTCGATCATCCGGTTGACCAGCGGCGTCAGGTCGCTTCGCTCGATCTTCTCGAGGTGGTCGCCGGCCAGATCGATTGAGGGCACGAGGTAGTCGAATGTCTCGTCGGTCCAGATGCCCAAGTCGTGAAAGACGCCGCAGACGAGAAACTCGATGCGCCGGCTGGGCGGAGGATTTCCCGGATCCGATCCGGCATCGAGCGCGTCGCAGAAGAGCAGAACGCGAACCACGTGGTTGGTGTAGCCGGCGCGATCGTCGCCCAGCGCCTCCGCGTAGGGGGAGAGCAACTGCGAGACCTCAAGTGCAAGCGCGTCGTCAGTCATGCGTGCAGTTCATCACATGCACTTGACAACCCCGTCTGATCTGGGTAAGCTTCCAATCAAGCGCTAAGTGACTGAACGGTCACTTACGGGGATTCATCTCAGATTCACCTTTTACCAACCTCGGGATCAACCCACGACCTGAAGGCTTATGTCTAAGAACTCATCCACCAAGCCAGCCAAGACGCCTGCCGAAAAAGGCATGGGCGCTGGACTGCGTTTCCTTAACAACCTCGCAAGCTCGAGCACGATCGACAAGCTCAAGCTGCGCAAGCCCACAGAGAAGGCTGTCTACCACGGCAGCAAGAACGGCTTCAAGGTCGCCGCTGCGGCCGGCCGCCAGTTCTCGTCCAAGTCCAAGCAGGACAAACCGGCCCGTCAGCCCAAGTCAGAGGGCAAGGGCAAGTTCGACCTGACACCAACAGACGAGCAGGAGATGCTGATCGAGGCCTTCGGCGAGTTCGCCAAGGCCGAACTGCTCCCGATCGCGACGGAGTCGTCGAACAACTGCAAGACGCCCGACGAGGTGCTCAAGGCCAGCACCGAACTCGGAGTCACGATGATCGGCGTGCCCGAGGAACTCGGCGGCGCCGTCGAGCAGCGCTCGGCGGTCACCAGCGTCTTGATCAGCGAGGCGCTCGCCAAGGGCGATCTGGGCATGGCGGTCGCTGTGCTCGCGCCGGCGGCTGTTTCGACTGCGATCGGCCTCTGGGGCAGTGGCGAGCAGCAGTCGAAGTACTTGCCTGAGTTTGTCGGTGACGACGTCCCCGCCGCGGCGCTTGCCGTGATGGAGCCGCGTCCGCTTTTCGATCCCTCCAAGCTGGAGACGAAGGCGGCCAAGTCCGGTGACGGCTACACGCTCACCGGCGTGAAGAATCTTGTCCCGCGCGCCGCCGAGGACGAATTGTTCGTCGTCGCGGCGGAGCTCGACGGCAAGCCGCGGATGTTCATCGTCGAAAGCAGCTACGACGGCATCTCGGTCACTCCGGAGCCGGCGATGGGTATTCGTCCCGCGGCCACCGGCATTGTCAGCTTCGAGGACGTCAAGCTGCCGGCCGACGCGCTGCTCGGCGAAGAGGCCGACTACGCGGAAATGATTCGCCTCTCACGCGTCGCGTGGGGCGCTGTGGCCGCCGGTTGCGGTCGCGCAGTGCAGGACTACCTGATCCCGTACGTCAACGAGCGCGTCGCCTTCGGTGAGCCGATCAGCCACCGCCAGGCGGTCGCCTTCACGATTTCCAACGTGGCGATCGAACTCGAGGGCATTCGCCTTGCGACCTACCGCGCGGCGGCGCTTGCCGACGAGGGCAAGGACTTCTCGCGCGAGGCTGCGCTCGTCCGCCAACTCACCGCCAAGTACGGCATGCAGATCGGCTCCGACGGAGTCCAGATGCTCGGCGGTCACGGCTACACGCAGGAATACCCGGTCGAACGCTGGTACCGCGATCTTCGCGCGGCTGGCCTGATGGAGGGAGTGCTGCTCGTCTAGGGCGGCACTGACCGGAAAGGAATATTCAAAATGTCTATCAATCTTGAAACCCCGAAGAAGTTCCAGCCGCTGATCGGCCAGGCCCACATGGTCGCCGAAGAGCTGCTGCGTCCCAACTCGCGCAAGTACGACAACTTCGACCACGCTTACCCGGTTGAGCTCGACATGCTGCGCGCACTGATCGACGGCATGGAGGAGGGCTCCGGCCAGGGCGCCGGCGCCGCCGGTGTCGGCCAGTCCGACACCCTCAAGCAGGACGACACCGACGAGAACAAGAACGGCACCAACCTCTCGACGATGCTCAGCATCATCGAGATGTGCTGGGGCGACTGCGGACTGCTGCTGACGATGCCTGGTCAGGGTCTTGGCAACAGCGCGATCGCAGCCGTCGCCAACGAGGAGCAGCTCAAGCGCTTCAAGGGCAAGTGGGCGGCGATGGCGATCACCGAGCCGGAGGCCGGCTCGGACTCGGCGTCGATCCGCACCACCGCGGTCAAGGACGGTGACCACTACATCCTCAACGGCGAAAAGATCTACGTCACCTCTGGTGAGCGCGCCGACCTCGTGGTCGTGTGGGCGAACGTGGACCCGTCCGCCGGCCGCGCCGGAATCAAGTCGTTCGTCGTCGAGCGTGACAACCCGGGCATGAAGCTCGACCGCTTGGAGCACAAGCTCGGAATTCGCGCTTCGGACACGGCCGCGTTCATCCTGACGGACTGCAAGGTCCACAAGGACAACCTGCTCGGCGACCCCGAAGTCCGTACCGACAAGGGCTTCGGCGGCGTCATGCAGACCTTCGACAACACGCGTCCGTTGGTCGCGGGTATGGCGCTCGGTGTTGCCCGTGCCGCGCTCGACGAGCTGCGCAAGTTGCTCGAGGAGAACGGCTTTGAGATCGACTATGACAAGCCCGCCGCGTACCAGCCCGGCGCGGTCGCCGAGTTCATCGAACTCGAGGCCGACTGGGAGGCAGCCAAGCTGCTGACGATGGAGGCCGCGTGGATGGCCGACAACCGCAAGCCCAACTCGGTCCAGGCCTCGATGGCCAAGGCCAAGGCCGGTCGAAGCGGCACGGACATCACGCTGCGCGCGGTCAAGCTCGCTGGTAGTTTCGGCTACTCCGAGAACTCGCTTCTCGAGAAGTGGTCACGCGATTCGAAGATTCTCGACATCTTCGAGGGAACGCAGCAGATTCAGCTGCTGATCATCGCGCGCCAGCTGCTCGGCAAGTCCTCGTCCGAACTCAAGTAGAGCCCCCTTCACTTCCCCATAGGAGATCCCCAGATGGCAGCCAAGACCCTGCGTGACGTGTGGGTGGTCGGCGGTAACCGCATTCCGTTTGTCCGCTCGAACGCCCAGTACGCACACGCTTCAAACCAGGACATGTTCACCGCGGCCGTCGACGGCCTCGCCGACCGCTACGGCCTCGCCGGTGAGCGGATCGGCGACTTCGCCGGAGGCGCCGTGCTCAAGTTCGCGCGCGAGCTGAACCTCTCGCGCGAGGTCGTGCTCGGCAGCAAGCTCGCTCCCGAGACTCCGGCCTTTGACGTCGGCCAGGCCTGCGGCACCGGCCTGGAAGCGGCGATTCTGATCGCCAACAAGATCGCGACCGGTCAGATCGATTCCGGCATCGCGGGCGGCACCGACACCACCTCCGACGCTCCGATCGAGCTCAACGAGGACCTGCGCCAGATCCTGATGGATGTCAACCGCATCAAGGACCCCAAGAAGCAGGCGCTCACCCTGCTCAAGAAGTTCCGCCCCGGCATGATCAAGCCGGAGATCCCGGCCAACCGCGAGGCCCGCACCGGCCTTTCGATGGGCGAGCACACGGCTATCACCGCCAAGGAGTGGAACATCACGCGGGAGGATCAGGACCAGCTGGCCTACGAGTCGCACCAGAAGCTCGCCGCGGCATGGGACGCCGGCTGGCAGGACGACCTCGTTTCGCCGTACCTGGGCGTCGAGATCGACGGCAACCTGCGCCCGGACACTTCGCTCGAGAAGCTCGCTTCGCTCAAGCCCGTGTTCGGCGGCAAGGACGGCACGATGACCGCCGCGAACTCGACTCCGCTCTCAGACGGCGCTTCCGCGGTGCTGCTGGCCAGCGAGGACTGGGCGAAGGAGCGGGGCCTGACTCCGCGCGCCCGCTTCGTCGACGCCGAGACAGCGGCGGTTGACTACATCGTCAAGCAGGAGGGCTTGCTGCTGGCTCCGGTCTACGCGGTGCCGCGCCTGCTCGAGCGCAACGGCCTCAAGCTCCAGGACTTCGACTTCTACGAGATCCACGAGGCCTTCGCCGCCCAGACGCTCGCGACCCTCAAGGCGTGGGAGGACCCGGCGTTCTGCAAGAACCGTCTGGGTCTCGCCAAGCCGCTTGGATCGATCGATCGTGCAAAACTGAATGTCAAGGGCGGCTCGCTTGCCGCTGCGCACCCGTTCGCCGCCACCGGCGGACGCATCATCGCCAACCTCGCGAAGATGCTCGAAGAGAAGGGCTCCGGCCGCGGTCTGATCTCGATCTGCGCAGCCGGTGGCCAGGGCGTCGTCGCGATCATGGAGCGCTAAGGAGATTCACTATGCCTACTGACCGTTATGCAGAGTTCGTCCGTGGCCCCGTCGGCGGCTTCATCGCCCCGAAGGTCGGCCTTCCGCAACCGCCCAAGCTCGAGCGCTACAAGAAGGGTGCTCCGCTGGTGACCGGCAAGGTGCTGACCGGCGCTGCACCCGGGGGCCGTCTTTCCGATGCGATCGGCAAGGTATTTGCCGGCGCAGAGTCCGACGTTGAGGCGATCACCGCGGGCGTCGCCCCTGAGGGCGACGAGCGTTACAAGGCAGTCGTCTTTGACGCCACCGGCATCAGCGACTCGACGCAGCTCGAGGAGCTTTGGCGCTTCTTCCACCCGGTGATCCGCCGGGTCAAGACATGCGGCCGGATCGTTGTGCTCGGCACGCAGCCGGAACTGACCGGCGGCGCGCGCGAGGCCACCGCCCAGCGCGCGATCGAGGGCTTCACCCGCGCGATGGGCAAAGAGGCCCGCAAAGGCATCACGGTCAACCTGGTGTACGTCGCGCCGGGCGCCGAGAACCAGATCGAGAGCACTCTGCGCTTCTTTGTCTCGCCGCGCTGCGCGTACATTTCGGGGCAGGTCGCCCGGGTCGTCAAGTCGGTCGGCGGCAAGGCGCCCGAGATCGACTGGAACATGCCGCTGGCCGGCAAGGTCGCATTGGTGACCGGTGCCTCGCGGGGTATCGGCGCCGCTATCTCCGAGACGCTCGCCCGGGACGGCGCGCACGTCGTCGGCCTTGACATTCCGCCGCTGAAGGACGACCTCGAGAAGCTGATGGCCAAGCTCGGTGGTTCCTCGATCGTCGAGGACATCACGGCCTCTGACGCCCCGAAGGTGATCGCCGACTTCCTCGACGAGCACCACAACGGCGTCGACATCGTCGTCCACAACGCCGGTGTCACGAAGGACAAGACGCTGGGTCGCATGGACCAGGACAAGTGGTCGGTGCTGATGGACATCAACCTCTCTTCGGAGGAGCGCATCAACGACGAACTGCTCGCGCGCCAGCTGATCAAGGCCAACGGCCGCGTGATCTGCGTCTCGTCGATGAGCGGAATCGCCGGCGGCGCAGGGCAGACCAACTACTCCACCTCGAAGGCCGGCGTGATCGGCTTGGTGCAGTCGACGGCCCCCGAGTTCGCCAAGCACAACGTCACGATCAACGCGGTTGCGCCTGGATTCATTGAGACGCAGATGACCGCGGCGATGCCGCTCGGGCCGCGCGAGGTTGGACGCCGCATGAACTCGATGCAGCAGGGCGGGCTGCCGATCGACGTCGCAGAGGGCATCGCCTGGTACGCAAGCCCCGCCTCGACCGGCCTCACCGGCAACGTCGTGCGCGTCTGCGGCCAGATGCTGATCGGCGCGTAGGGAGATCGCAATGGCCACCGTCGAACTCAAGAACGCGCCCGGCGCCGGCAGCCTCTACCTGAAGGCTGCAATCGGAATGACTCCGCTGGCCGGGTCACGCAAGAAGGAGCTGCCCGACACCGTCGTCGCGCTCGAAGCCCAGCCAGTGGATCTCGACAAGCTCGCGGCCTTCGGCCGCGTCGCCGAGCACACGCTCACCGGCAACTTGCCGACGATCTACTTCAACGTGCTCTCGATGCCGCTGCAGTTGAAGTTGATGACCGGCGACGGCTTCCCGTTCCCCGTGATCGGCCTCGTGCACGTGCACAACAAGATCGAGCAGGTCAGCCGTGTCGACGCGGCCGCCCCGCTCGGTCTGGCGGTGCGCGCGGAGAACCTGCGTCCGCACGCCAAGGGCAAACAGTTCGACGTGATCAGCGAGGCGACGGTCGACGGCGAAGTGGTCGCCAAGGCGACGAGCACCTACCTGAAGATGGGCAAAGGCGACGAGAGTGCGGTCAGCGAGTTCGCTGCGGGCGTCGACTTCGAGTCCCTCCCACAAGTGGCCACCTGGTCGCTCCCCGGCGACCTCGGTCGGCGCTATGCGTCGGTGTCTGGTGACCGCAATCCGATCCACATGCACGACCTCACGGCCAAGGCGTTCGGCTTCCCGAAGGCGATCGCCCACGGCATGTGGACGAAGGCGCGTGCCCTTGCCGCAATCGACAACAAGCTGCCGGAGGCGTTCACCGTCGAGGTGGCCTTCAAGCGACCGATCCTGCTGCCGTCGAAGGTCGGCTTTCACGTCGCAGAGAGCGGCGACGGCCTCAACTTCAGCGTCCGCAACGCGAAGAAGGGCACGCCGCACCTCGACGGAATCACGCGCGCCTAACTCCGGTTAGTCTGCGCTCATGCGCATCGGAATTCTTGGAACCGGCATGGTCGCGCAGGCGATCGCGCCCCGGCTGTTCGACGTCGAGCACGAAGTCTGCGTTGGGGCTCGCTCAAGCGACTCAGACACGCTGGAGCCGTTCGCCGCGCAGGAGATGCTCACGGGCACGTTCGCCGAGGCGGCCGCGACCGCCGACCTGGTGATCAACGCGACCAACGGCAACCACTCGGTCGAGGCTGTCGCGTCGGCGGCCGATCAGCTCGCGGGCAAGACGCTGATCGACCTGGCCAATCGGCTCGATCACTCACGCGGAATGGCGCAGGCGGCGCTCGCGACCAACGAGAACTCGCTCGCGGCGGATCTTCAGGCGGCGGCGCCCGAGGCAAATGTCGTAAAGGCGCTGAACACGATGAACTGCAACGTGATGGTGAATCCCTCGCTCGTTGTTGGCGATCACGTTGTCTTCATGAGCGGCGACTCGGATGCGGCGAAGCAACAGGTCCGCGGGCTGCTTGGCGACGTCGGTTGGCGCGAGCCTCAGATCGTTGATCTGGGCGGGCTGGAGACCGCTACCGGTCCGGAGATGCTGATGCAGCTCTGGCTCGACGTGCTGATCGCCCGCGGCGGTATGGACGCAGGGCCGTTCAACTTCGCCGTCAACGGGCCGGCGAGTTAGTTCAGAGTTCCGCGCAAGACCGAGACGCCCGAGTGATCCGGCTTGCCGTTGACCGGTTGCAGCGAGATGTCGACAACCGGGAAGCGCTCGGTTCCGACGGGCACCGGCAGATCGAGGTCGACCGTGCCGTCCTTGCCGACGCGGAATGTGCCGATGCTGATCAGGCCGTTCTCCTCGTCCATCAGCCAGGCCTCGTAGAAGTTGTTCTGGTGATTCTCGGCCAGGCCGGTCAGGCGCAGGCGGATCGCATCTCCATCACGTTTGACGGCAGCGCTTCCGGTGGCGGCGGGGTCGACTTGGCTGACCGGCGAGAGCTTGGCCTGTTGAATCGTGGGACCGACGGCCACAACGCGGTCGTCGGGACCTGACAGCAGGCCGACTCCGACGCCGCCCGCGAATATGAGCAGCACGGCGGCAAACGCGTAGGCCGGCCGCAGCGATAGCGACCCGCCGAAGAAACGACCAAGGGCGCCCTGCGAGCGGGACTTCTTCGGGGCCGGCGTCGGCGTCGCTTGCTCGCGCTCGAGCCGCAGCGGCGGCGCATCTCCGAGGTCCCAGAGTTCCTCGGGGAGCTCCTCGAGCTTCGACGCCAGCGGCGAGAGCTCCGCGACTTCCGCGGCGAGCGTGGGATCGCTCTGAATTTCGCGCTCGATCTCGCGACGACGATCCTCGGAGATTTCGCCGAAGAGGTAGTCGCTGATCAATTCTGTGCGGTCATCCATCACAGCGCATCGCCTTCCTCAAGCAATTCACGCAGTCGCCTAAGTCCTTCGACCATCCGCATCTTCACGGTACCGAGCGCCACACCCGTCTCGTCGGCGATCTCCGCCTGTGACTTGCCCAGGTAGAACCGGGCGCGCAGCATTTCGGCTTCCTCACGCGGTAAGCGGTCGAGCATCTGTGCGACAAGTATCTGTTCTGCCACTTCATCAGAGAATCCGTGCTCAAACGTCGATTCGGTTGGAAAATCTTCTGTCGCCATCGGTGTCGGCTGCTTCTTGCGCAGGGTGTCGATCGCGCGGCTGCGCGCGATCTGCAGAATCCAGCCGAGCAGGCTTGAGCGGTCCGGGTCGTAACTGGCCCCACGCTTCCAGACTTCCGTGAAGACCTTCTGCTGTACGTCTTCGGCCTCAGCGCGGTCGCCCAGCATACGCACGAGCAGCGCGAAGACCGGGCGGCCATAGAGCTCATAGATCCGCTCGATCGCAAACTCCTCGCCGGCCGCCAGGCCGCGCAGCAGCGCCGGATCTATTGAGTTCTCTTGACGGCCTTCAGGCATCGCAGGAATTTTTTCCAACCCATCGCGCCGCTTCGTGCGTAGTACCCGCCGAAGGACAACGAACCTCGTTCGATCTGGAGGAAAACACGGAACGCGCAGAGTATGCAACTCGCTGCGGATTCGCCTCCAATCACCGTCAATCAACTCCGATTCACAACGACCAAAGAGGAGAACCCCATGAACTCGATTCGCTTCACTCGCCTCGCGATCGTGGCAGCGGTAGTGGTAGCGCTCGCCGCCCTGCCCGCGATTTCCGGCGCCAAGTCGTCGAGCAAGAGCCTGACGTTCAAGAGGACCGGCGGCACAACACTCAAGCTCGACCCGGGCACTGCAGAGGCGTTGACGTCGCTCGGCGTTTCCGTCGCGCCGATCAAGCCGGCAACGGCCGGATCCAAGGGCGTGACCTTCCCGATCACCGGTGGCAAGGTCAACGCCAAGTCGCTGGCGGGCAACATCAAGCACAGCGGCGGACTGCGCCTCTCGAGCGGTTCTACGACGGTTGACCTGAAGAACTTCACGATCAAGATCAACAAGAAGCCGAACCTCGTGGCG
The DNA here is from genome assembly GCA_023404495.1 of Actinomycetes bacterium. Lineage (GTDB taxonomy): Bacteria > Actinomycetota > Thermoleophilia > Solirubrobacterales > JACPNS01 > JACPNS01. The sequence goes on from JAEYBE010000010.1 coordinate 22,819, forward strand.
ACGGTTGGCGATGCTCGTGTTTCGATCCTGACGCTTGACCTCTCGAGCCTGAAGAACAGCTCGAAGGGCAGGAAGATCAAGCTCAGTGGCGTGAAGGCCTCGCTGACGCAGGCCGCGGCGGATGCTCTCAACGGCGCGTTCGGGACCACCGCTTTCACCAAGGGCCTCGTGCTGGGCACCGCGACCGTCGAAGGCCGCGTGAAGTAAAGCTCACCGAGGAGACGCATGCGCGCCGCTCCGCCTTCCACGTGGCGGGGCGGCGGCTGCGCTTCTAGAGCGAAACGACGAAACTGCTGACCCGGTTGGGGTCGCGGCCGGAAGTCTTGGCCGCGGTCAGCGCAATGTCTGCCGCGGTGACGAGTTCGTCTGTAGTGCGGCCGTGCATTCCGTAGAGCGCGAACCCGGCGCTCGGGCGCACTTGGTCGTTCGAGGGCAGGTCGCTCTCTTCGAGCGCCTCACGCACAGCACTGACGAGCCGCTGTGCCAACGCGCGCGCCGACTCAGCGTCGACGCCGGGGGAGACGACGGCAAACTCGTCGCCGCCCAGGCGCGCAACGCAGTCGTCCTCGCGCGAAGCCGTCGCCAAGGCGGCTGCCACCTCGGTCAGCAGCTGGTCTCCAATCGATCGCCCGTAGTTGGCGGAGACGCTCTTGAAGTTGCCAAGGTCGACCATCACGACGGCCAGCGCGTCGCGGTCTCCGTAGGAGAGTCGCTCAAGCTCATCGTCCATGCGTTGATCGAACGCGCGCCGGTTGTAAGCGCCCGCTCGGGGGTCGAGCGCTGCGAGCTGGCCGGTGAGCAACCGCGCGCGATCGATGTAGTAGTGGTTGAAGTAGAGGACAATCAGCAGCGCGGCTGATACGACCAGCCCGCCATAGATCGTCACGGCGTCCATGATCAGAAACTCGCCTTGAGGCCCGAAAAGCACGGGTGTGAGGATGATCACGAGGGCAAGGATCGAAAGCGGCACTACCGATCGCAGCGGCAGGAACCAGCCGATGTAGATCAGGATCAGCAGCACGATCGGCACCGATGGACTCGAGTTCTTGCCGGTGAACCAGATCGTGACCGCCAGCGTCGAGCTGGCCACCAGGACGTCGACCACTTGCCTGCCGACGCCTTTGGCCGAAGGCAGCACGTAAAAGGCCGCCGCCATGACCATTGCGAAGCTGACGAGTCCCGCGACGATCGTTGAGTTGTGTTCAACTGCGTCGGGCATCTGCATCGAGATCGCGACCGCGAGTCCCGAAAGCGACCAGGCGATCGCAAGGAAGCGCGCTTGCATGTCGCGGTGCGACCAGCGCAGCTTCTCCCACCTCGAGGGTGCTCCGGCGCGCGCGGGTGCTTTGCGCGCCGGCGCGCGCATCCGATCGGACTGCGCTTCGCGCTCGCCGCGGGGCTCAATCCGATGGCTACCGGCTCCGCGCTCGTGGGCCGCCTTCTCGAGATAGACCGAGCGGTCGGCGGTGCGCATCAGGGCGTCGAAGTCGTTGAGCTCGGCGCTGCTGAGCGCGACGCCCACGCTGGCATCGATATTCACCCCTCGGTCCAGCAACCCGTCGAGCGCGGAGAGCACTGCGTCTCGGAATCTTGGGCCAAGCTCGGCGAGCTCCTGCTCGGTGGCGTCGGGCACCAGCACGCTGAACTCGTCACTACCGGTGCGAGCGACAAGCTGGTCCGGCGCAGCCGCATCGCGCATGGCATTCGCGACGGCGACGAGCAGCCGGTCTCCGTCGCGGTGGCCGCGCAGCATGTTGGCGGCTCGAAACCCGTCCAGGTCGAGCACGACGATTCCCGTGCGGCGATTGATTCGCTCATTGCGAGCGTCGAGCAGCGCGTCGGCCCGCCGCCGAATCATGCGCGTATTCGGCAATCCGGTGAGCGTGTCCGCAAATGCCGCGCGTTCGGCGGCCTCGAGCGCGCGGTCGCGGTCTTCCTTGAGCACATAGATCGAGTAGGCGACCGCCCAGAGCACGATCACAAGCAGGGAGAGCTGCGAAAGCAGATATGGCGCGTAGTCGGTGCCGTAGTTGAAGTGGACCACAACACCCGCGAGCACACTGACAAGGCCCATCATCGCTGCTACTCCGCGCACGCTGAGAAACTGCGCGACGTAGACCGCTATCGCGACCAACGCGACGATGAATCCGCCCAGCGATCCGGGTCCGTAAAAGCTCAGGGCGAACTGAATGGCGAGCGCTAGCACCGAGAGGCCGGCGATCACCTGCGCGGTGCGCTGGTCGTCGAGTCGTCGAATCGCCGTCAGGAGCAGCACGCCTACACCGGCGCTGATTACGGCCATCACCACGCGCAGCACCGACTGGAACTCAGAGATGTTCTGGTCGGTGAGGCGGCCGGCGAGCAGCACGGCGGCGAAGGTCATGAACCACAGCACAGCACCGAGGTCGAGCATCAGGTCGCGCTGCGTCACCCGCTCGATCGTGTACTCGCGCTCGAAGGCGGCCAACTCAGCGTGTTGGCGAGAGGGCACGCCGGTGTAGCGCCGCCCCTCGTCGGTGTTGCTGCGTCGCTTGTCCATCAAAGTCCGAACTTCTCGCGCATCGCCTCCGGGACGAGATCGAGATAGTCAGGGTGGGTGGCGATGTAGCGGTTTACGAATGGGCAGAAGGGGAGAACCTCGTCGCCGGCAGCGCGCGTCGCGTCGAGCGCGTTCCCGATCAGCTTGCCGCCGAAGCCCTGGCCTTCATGCGCGGGGTCGACCTCCGTATGCACGAATGCGCGGATCCCCGGCCTGCTGCGGTACTCAGCGAATCCCGCGAGTTCACCGCCGACCCTGATTTCGAAGCGTCCTGCTTCGGCATTGTCGGTCACGACCACGTCCATGCCGCCCACACTACAGCGGCAGCGCGCCACCCCGGCCCCGCGCGGATGGGACCTTTCTGCGTTGGCCGGCTGAGCTCTCGCTCAGCTCCACTCGTCCCAGAGTTTCAGGGACGGCAAGGGATCGATCGGCTTGCCGCCCTTGTACCAGCCCGGGGCGGTCCAGATCTCGAAATGCAGATGGCAGCCGGAGGCGCGGCCGGTGTCTCCGACCTGTCCGAGGAAATCGCCGGTTGCCACGCGCTCTCCCTGGGCGAGGGGCGAGCGCTTCTTGAGGTGCATGTACGCGTACGACCGGCCGTCAGTGCGCTGGATCACCACGTAGTTGCCGGCACGGCCGTGGTAGGCCCGCTTGATCACGGTACCGCCGCGCGCTACAACGAGTCGGGTCCCACACGCGGCAAAGACGTCTTGGCCCTGATGTCCGCGCCCGCCGCCGAACCGCGTGGCGCGCCCGCCGCTCAATGTGTGTGCACCGCGGATCGGGAATACGTGGTCATAGAGCGAGAATTCGCTCGTGACCTTGCCCGGCGCGGAACCCTGGGGAGCAATGCGAAAGCCGTAGCGCCCGACCGGCGCGTCCTTGCCGCCGATCTTGCCGTCCCACTTGACGGATCCCTGCCCATCGGCGCCCGGATCTGCCGGCCACGAGCGGACGGCCTCCTGGTCACGCACACGAACTAGTTCGATCGCGTTACCTGCCGCAGCGGTGTAATCGAACCTGACTGCCGGTCCGCCGACGAAATACGTGCTCAGGCCGGCCTTGCTCGCCAAGCCGGCTCGCGTCAGTTTTATCCGATCTGACTCGACTGATCCGGCCTTCACCACCACGCGCAGTCTGCCGGAGTTGGCCTTGGCCGGGATGCGGACGACGATCGATCGCGAGTTGCTTTCGATCAGCGGTGCGCGGAGGTCATCGCTCGAACCGCTGCGGCCGAGGAAGGTCACGGACTTTGCGCCCTTGAGCAGTTCACCGCGAATTGTCAGAAGCTGCTGACGTGCGCACTTGGTGACCTGCCCGTCGTCGCAGATCAGCTGCTTGACCACCGGCACCTGGATGCCTGCGCCGCCGCTCGATGAGTCGGCCGTGGCGGACGCCGGCAGGACGAACATCAATAGGGCGACAATGCAAACAGCTACGGGTCGACGCACGCGAACTCAAACTCCTCTTTCTGCTGCCTACGAGGTGAGCTGACGGGCTCGCGCAGAAAGAACGCGCTACGACTCGCTCGCGAGTCGATTCGCCCCGGAAGGTGGTTCCCCCGTTCCCAGCGGCCTGAGCCGGCGGGATTCGGCAATGTTTTCGACTTTCGGTAAGGCTAGCGAGCCGCCCCGTCGCCCGGGTGTCCTCCTGTGCACTTGGACAGGTGGCGGAGCTGGCTGAACGCGCACGCTTGGCAATCCAGCGCTGCGGCGGAACCCCGCCGTCCGGATATCCTCCTTCTCGCTTGGACAGGTGGCGGAGCTGGCTGAACGCGCACGCTTGGAAAGCGTGTAGGCGGGGTTGACCCGTCTCGAGGGTTCGAATCCCTCCCTGTCCGTACTGCTTGCCCGATCCGGCGTCAATGAGCCAGTTCAACGCCGAGCCAGACGATCGCCAGGCTGAGAAGAAAGACCAGTCCCTCGATCCAGTGCCACTCCGGGCGGCGGCTGTGGAATGCGATCAGGGCGATCACGAGCACGACAAGGCCGAGCTTGAGATGCAGCTTCGCGTCGCTCCAGAGGTCGTAGTGGCCGGCCATCGCGCCGCCGGTCGCCAGCAGGATCAGGAAGGCGATCCCCGATCCGACGCCGAAGCGCCGCGCCGCCGCGCGCAGCTTCTCGCGGTTCTCCTCGCCGCGCATCACCGGGACCACGACGCCGGCGAGCATCAATTGACCGCCGACGAAGAAGGCCATCGCGATCAGGTGCAGCCAAGTGATGAAGTTCCAGCCGGTCATCGGCGGCGTCCTATTCTCTGGTGTGTCGCGTGCTGGGGGGCCGCGACCGCACAAAATGGTTGACCTGATTCTCTACGCGATCCCCTTCTTTGTGGTCCTTCTGATCACGGAGATGGTTCTCCTGCGCCACGTTCATCACCACCCTGAGGATGAGGACGAAGCGATCGATCTTGCGATGGGCGTCGAAGGGCCGATCGGCTACGAGG
>JAEYBE010000003.1 GCA_023404495.1 Actinomycetes bacterium
GAAACACCGAGCCCCGCGTGTTGGGGTTGAGCTTGGCGTGAACGCAGGTGTCGCAGAGCCCGAAGCGTGCCATCGGTCGTAAACTACCCGCGCTATGTCCGGACATTCAAAATGGTCATCGATCAAGCACAAGAAGGGCGCCGCTGACAAGAAGCGCGGCGCGATGTTCACCAAACTCGCCCGGGCGATTCAGATCGCTGCGCGTGACGGGGCAGACCCGAAGGGCAACGCCACACTCGCGTTGGCGATCCAGAAGGCCAAAGACGCCTCGATGCCCAAGGACAACATCGAGCGCGCAATCGCCAAGGGCGCGGGCCTCGACAAAGACGCCGACCAGATCGAAGAGGTCGTCTACGAGGGCTACGGCCCGGCGGGCGTGGCGCTGCTGATCCACTGTTACACGGACAATCGCAACCGCACCGGGGCCGACGTGCGCAGCATCCTCAGCAAGAACGGTGGCTCGCTCGGGGAGCCGGGTTCGGTCGCCTACAACTTTGAAAAGAAGGGTTCGATCATCGTCTCAACCGGCAATGCCAGCGAGGACGACCTGATGGTCGCGATCGACGCCGGCGCCGAAGACATCATCGAAGAAGACGACATCTTCGAGGTGGTCGCCGAACCGTCGGATTTCGCCGCGGTGCGTGAGGCGATCGAGGGCGCCGGAATCGCGATCGAGTCGGCAGACGTCCAGCAGCGCCCGAAGAATCGCGTGCCCGTCGAAGACGGTGACGCGCCGAAAGTGTTCCGCGTGATCGACCTGCTCGAAGAGAACGACGACGTCAACGAGGTCGCCGCGAACTTCGAAGTCTCCGACGCCGCGCTCGAGGCGCTCGCCGCCAGTTAGCCGCGGAGCGGGACGGGAGCGCCGGACGGCCGTCCATGCCGCCCAGCTGAAGCTCACCGTCCTGCAATGCGGAATCCCGGGGGTTGGGAACGATCCGCGGTGCTTACTACTCAGTATCCAGAATGCGCCGGTTTCAAACCCCGCGCTGGATCGACTTGATGCGCGCCTTCTTCGCCTGCATGGCGGCCATCCTCGAGCTGATCTTGATCGAGGTGTTCGGCGTGAGCTTGTAACCCAGAATCAGGAGGTGCGCAAACCACGGAAGCGTTACGACGCGCTTCTTCTTGGCGACACCGTCGAGCAGCTTTCTGACGCCCTTGTCGAGCGGCACGATCCCGCCGGGGATGCTCTCCTTGGCCTTTGTGTTGTCAAAGCCCGTTGAGCGCGCGTTGTCGTAGATCGCCGTGTCGATGAAGCCCGGGCAGAGCGCTGTGACCGTGACCCCCTTCGGTGCCGCTTCGACCCGCAGGGAATCGCACATGCCGACGACGCCGAATTTGACCGTGCTGTACGGGGAAAGCAGCGGTGCCGGTGTCAAGCCGGCCAGCGAGGCGGTGTTGACGATGTGGCCGTGACCCTGCTTGACCATGTGCCGGTATGCAGCGGACGTGCCGTAGGCGACGCCCTTGAGGTTGATGTCGATGATCGCGTCCCAATCCTCGATCGGGATCTCCTCGACGTAACCCTGGACTGCGATGCCGGCGTTGTTGAAGATGAAGTCGATGCGACCATGCTTTTCGACCGTGTCATCGACCAGCTTGGTCACGGCGCCGCTGTCGGTGACGTCAAGCTTGTGCGCCTCGGCGTCCCCGCCGAGTCCCGCGACAACCTTCTGAACGCCCTCGAAATCGATGTCGGAGGCGACGACCGTCCCGCCGGCCCTGGCGATCTCCTGAGCGAAGCCCATGCCCAGGCCCGATGCGGCCCCAGTGATGACAGCAACCTTGTTGTTGAACGTCTCTGCGTAGCTCATGGGCGCGAAGACTACACGCCGCGGTACACCGGTGTACCAAAGCTTGCCGGCGTCAGACCTTGAACTCGCCGTTCTCCTGCAGCAGCTCGCCGTCGACCTCGATGCGACCGCCCTGACGCAGGTCGCAGACGAGATCCCAGTGGATCGCGCTGTCGTTGACCCCGCCGGTCTCCGGGTAGCTCATGCCGACGGCCATGTGCACGGTCCCGCCGATCTTTTCGTCAAGCAGAATCTCTTTGGTGCCGGTGGTGATGCCGTAGTTGGTGCCGATGCCGAGCTCGCCAAGCCTGCGGGCACCCTCGTCGGTGTCGAGCATCTTGATCAAGAAGTCCTCGCCCTGCTGGGCCTTGGCGTCGACGACCCTGCCGTCCTTGAATGTCAGCTCCACGCCGCTGACCTCGCGGCCGCCATACGTGGCGGGGAAGCTGAACGCGACGTGGCCGTTGACGGTGTCCTCGACAGGGCCGGTGAAGAACTCTCCGTCCGGCATGTTGTGCGTTCCGACGCACGGAATGAACTTGCGGCCCTCAATGCCGAGCGTGATGTCGGTGCCGCCGGGCGCAGTGATGTGGACCTCCTTGTGACCCTCGATCCACTCGGCAAGGCGCTTGACCATGTCGCTCTGGCGCTGCCAGGCGGTGAGCGGCTCAGGGTCGGTCGCAAGACACGCGCCGTAAAAGAAGTCCTCGTACTCGGGGAGGCTCAGTCCGGCCTCGGCGGCGTAGGCCTGGGTCGGGAAGAGCGTCAGCGACCAGTTGTATTCGCCGTTGGCCGAGCGCTGCATCGAGGCGTCCATCAAGGGCTTCCTCGCCGCGCTGACCATCGACTGCTTCATCGGGTCGACATTCGAGAGCGCACGCGGATTCGTGTCGGCCATGATCACGATGCGGTTGTCGATGTTCTCGTAGATCCACTCCTGGGTCGGCGCGATCCACTTGAGCTGCTCTTCGGAGGCGTACTTGTAGAAGGCGCTCGCCTGCTCAGTCAGGCCGAGCTGCACGATCGGAAGTCCGCCGGCCTTCAAGACCTCTTCATAGACGGCCTGCACGATCGGCTCGGCCGCGACCTCAGACTGAATCACGCAAGTCTCCCCCTTATTCACGCCCGTCGAGTAATTGACGAGGATTTGGGCGAGGGCTTCGATGCGTGGGTCTCTCATGCGATGAACTCCTGATGAATCGTGAGGTCTTGAGTCAGTTCGGGGTGAAACGTATACGCAGTGACGGCGCCGCTGCGCACACCGACGGGATCGCCCGCAAGCGTTGCGACGACACCAACCCCGGCCCCCACCCGAACAACCTTGGGGGCACGGATGAATACGCCGGGAAACTCGCCGCCGCCCGCGAGCGCGACCGAACCCTCAAAACTGTGGGCCTGCGGGCCGTAGGCATTGCGCTCGCAACTGATGTCGATCAGTCCGAGGTGCGCATCATCGAGCAGGATCGTTCCGGCGCATGTCGCAAGCACGGGCTTTCCCGATCCAACGAACTCGCTGATCGGCGCCTCCAGGCCTTCGCGCTCGATGCCGAGCGTCATCGTCGTCGACTCGCCTCCAGGCAGGATCAGCGCGTCGAGGCCGGTGAGATCCGCCGGAACGCGTACTTCACGACCCCGCGCGCCGAGTGTCTCCAGCGCGCGCAGGTGATTCGAGAAACCACCCTGAAGCGCAAGGACACCGACGAGCGGCAGCGCTACCAGCCCCTGTTTGCCAGCAGTTCGGACTCTTCGAGCTTGCGGCTCTCAAGCGAGTCCATCGCGGCGCCAAGGCCCTCGGAGGCTGCAAGCACGCGGTCCGGATCGGCAAAGTGCGTTGTCGCCTCGACGATCGCACGGGCGCGCTTCTCGGGATCGGACGACTTGAAGATCCCCGAACCGACGAACACGCCCTCAGCGCCCAGCTGCATCATCAGCGCAGCGTCGGCCGGCGTGGCGATCCCACCGGCGACGAAGAGCACGACCGGCAGAGCGCCCTTGAGCGCGACGTCACGCACGGTCTCAAGCGGCGCGCGCAATTCCTTGGCAGCAGCGGCCAGCTCGTTCTCATCGAGCACCGAAAGCTTCTTGATGTCGCCGCGGATCTGTCGGATGTGGCGTACCGCCTCCACGACGTCGCCGGTGCCGGCCTCCCCCTTGCTGCGGATCATCGCCGCGCCTTCGCCGATCCGGCGCAGTGCCTCACCGAGGTTGGTCGCGCCACAGACAAACGGCACCTTGAAGCCCCACTTGTCGATGTGATTGATCTCGTCGGCCGGCGTGAGCACTTCCGACTCGTCGATGTAGTCGACTTCCAGAGCTTCGAGCACCTGCGCCTCGGCGAAGTGGCCGATGCGCGCCTTGGCCATAACCGGAATGGTCACGGACTCCTGGATTCCTCGGATCATCTCCGGCGCGCTCATGCGCGCGACGCCGCCATCGCGGCGGATGTCTGACGGGACGCGCTCAAGCGCCATCACCGCCGCAGCGCCTGCTGCTTCGGCGATACGCGCCTGCTCGGCGTCGACCACGTCCATGATCACGCCGCCGCGCAGCATCTCCGCCATGCCGGTCTTGACGCTGAAAGTTGCTTCTCGGGTGCCTTCTTGACTCATACCCGGGAGATTAGTTTGTGCGGCTCAGCGTGCGAGGCGGCTCTTGAGTTCGATGATTCGCTCCGCGCCGCCGATGATTTGGTCGCGCTTCAAGCGACCGGCGCGCAGATCGTCCAGCAGCCTTCCGCGCGCACGCATCGCCACCCTCCAGGCCTGGCCCCAGAGCAGGACGTCGGCACCGGCTTTGATCGCCGAGCGGGCAGTGTTTGCACCCGGCCCGAACTGAGGTGTCTCAAGCGCATCGGTGATCGTCAGGCCCTTGAAGCCAGTCTCGCTGAGCATCGCGTAAGTCTTCTTCTCCAGCGACGCAGGCCGGTCGATGTCCAATCGCGGATAGCGCGCGCTCGAGATCATCACCATGCTCGGTGTCTCCGGGCACTGCCGGTACGCCTTGTTGTCCCCGTCGATCAAGGCTCGCGAGGCGCCGATCGTCACATCGCTGAAGTCAGTGTCGGCGCCCGCTCGTCCCAGTCCGGGGAAGTGCTTGAACGTGGCCGCAACGTCGTGCGTCTCGTTGCCGGCGGCGAATGCGCAGCCCGCGTCCGCGACGATCTTCGCGCTGCTGGAGTAGGACCGATTGCCGAGAAACGAGTTCTTCACCTTCACGACGTCGACCACCGGCGCGAGATTCACGTTGAAGCCGTACTTTGCCAGTGCCTTGCCGGTGGCTCGGCCCTGCCGAGAAGCCGTCGCCGCCGGATCGCTCGAGCGCCCGATCGAAGCCGGACTACGCGTCGGCGGGATCTGTGGGAGTCGCTGAACGATGCCGCCCTCCTGGTCGATCATCACGAAGAGCGGCGGCATTCCTCCGGCCTTGGCCCAGCGCTGGAGCTTGTCAATCGCGCGCTTGGCCACCGCGGGCGATGGCATGTTGTTGGTGAACAGAATCACGCCGCCGACGCGGCCCGCGCGCACCGCTCGAAGTACGGATTTGGGCGGCGTCGTGCCGACGTACCCGGTCGTGATCCGCTGGCCGATCAGCTGGGACGTCGTCATCTTCTTCGCTGTCAATGTGGCAGCCGACCGCGCGTTCGACTTCGGCGCGTCGCGGTCAGACGCGGCGATCGCCACCCCCGCGCAGGCCGCGCCGATGACCGCGACCGCGAGCAGCGCTTTGGCGCCGTTCCTCATGGCGCGCAATCCGCGGATCCTCAGGCGAGCTTCGCGACGGCGGCCGCGAACTTGTCAGGGTCACGCATGACGGGGCCATGCCCGAAGCAGACGACTTCCGGTCGCAGCTCTGCGAGCCGGCGCGCAGAGCGCCGGTTTTCCACCGGGTCTGGACTGAAAGACGGGAACGGCTCGCGCGGCTTACCGAACAGCAGCCACGGGTTGTAGCCCCACATCACATCGCCGCAGATGAGCACTCGGTCGCTTTCACGCCAGAAAGAGATGTGCCCCGGCGAGTGCCCCGGTGTGAAGAGGACTTCAAAGCCCGCTACCTCGTCGCCCTCGTTGAGCGCGCGGTCGACCTTGCACGGCTTGCAGCCGGACCAGATCATGCGCTCGCCGCGACCCGGGATTCTTCCGACCTGCTTGCCGATCTCAACTGCCGGAATGTCCTTCTCACCGACCCACATAGGGACATCAAGTTCGCGAAGCACGTGCGAGCTGCCGCCGTAATGATCGATGTGGGCGTGCGTCAGCGCGTGCGCCTTGACGCCGGCCTCGCGCGCCTGCGCGACGATCTTCTTGTGGTTGAAGGCGACGCCCGCGTCGATCAGCACGTCACCGACGACGTACTGATTGATCGAGTTCTGCGGCAAGCCGTCAAGCTGCCAGACATCCGGTGCGACCTCACGCATCGGGAGCCAATACTACGGGACTGAGGCTACTTGCCGCGGTAGGCGCGAATGCGCCCGCCGTAGACGTCCTGGTTGCTGGCGTAGAGCTCGTTGATCAGGCCTTGGACCACTGTCAACAGTCCGGTGTGCGAGCGCACGAACGACGGGCTGGTCGACGAGTAGTAGATGTGGTGTGTCGAGAGCTTTGCGATCTCGCTCATCGATGCGTCGGTGATGCTGATCGAACGAGCCCCTCGGGTGCTTGCAAGTCGCATTGCACGCGTGACGATCGTGTGCGGTCGTCCGGCGCAGAAGCTGATCACCAGGGTGTCTTCATCGATCCGCGCCACGCGGTTGATCGAGTCCTGGGATGGGCTTGCGATCAGCTCGCAGCGATGCTCGAGCAGCATCAGCATGTGGCGCATGTAAGAGGCGAAGAATGCCATCTGGTCGGTGCCCACGACGAGGATCTGGCGTGAAGACGTGATTGCCTCAACTGCAGCTTCGAAGGTGGACCGGTCCATCCGGCGGGCCGTCTCTTCGATGTTGATCTGGTCGGCGGCAACGACCGATTCGGCAGCCGTGGGGTTCAGACCGAAGAGCGATCCGTTTGAGCCGGTCTCCTGCTCACGGCGAGTCGCGCGGTACTCCTCGCGAGCGGCAGTCTGCAGTTCGGGGAAGCCGTCAAAACCGAGCGCCTGGCTGAAGCGAACGACCGTCGAGGAGGATGTCTGAACCTGCGCCGCCAGCTGTTCGGCGGTCTGAAAAGCAGACTCCTCGAGGTGGTCGATGATGTAGAGCGCAACGTCCCGCTGCGCACGAGAGCAGCCCTCGAGCTTGCCGCGGATCAGCTCGCTGAGTGTCAGCGGGTCCGGCTCGGCGTGCTTGGTCGCCTTGGAGGCCTTGATCGGCGAATCCGCCTTCGCGGCCGTCTTGTTCGAAGCGAGAGAATTCTTGGAAGCGGGTGCGGCGACCGGCTTCTCGGCGAGTGCGGCTTTGCTCATGCAGCGGGTTTTCGCCCCCGTCTGGGTATTCCCTTCCGATTCCTGAGCGCTCACTACGCAATTTCGACGTGGACGCCCGCGAAAGTTGACGCACAGCGGCGATCCGAGTCGAATCGACTCAGGTTTTGTTGGGTTCCTACCGATGTGACAAACAGGTGGGCGCACCGGGGATGTTGTGTGCGAATCATTCACCCGCTTGCTGTGCACTTCGCAAAAACAGTCAATGAGGACGACAAAACGAATGAAGCATTTCCGGCTCGATGCTCAGCGCTGGCTACAGCTCGCTCTGCTCACCGCGCTCGCGCTCGCGCTGGGGCTTGCCACCGCACAGCAGTCTCGCGCCGGCCTTGACACCTGGCCGACCGGAAACGGCCAAGACGGAGCCTTCACCGACCCGGGCGCCAATGGCGCGCTGAACTACTCGGCGCCGATCACTGGCGTCACCACAAATGCCTCAACCAGCACGATCACCACCGGCGCGGGCCGTGCCGGCGCGTTCAGCGCTGGACAGACGCAGTTCAAGGCCGGGCGACTGGTCCTCGTGATCCAGTCCTCGGGGTATCCATCCGGGAGCGCAGCGAGCGGCGACCAGGGCGAGATTGACCTCTCCACCCATCAGGTCGGCCAGTTCGAGATCGCGCGCATCAACACCATCAGTGGCTCGCTGGCCGGCGGATACACGTTCACGCTCACCCAGCCGCTCGACAAGACGTACGCGGGCACCGGCGCCCAGATCGTCTCGATCCCTGAGTTCACTTCGTTCACAATCTCGACGAACCGTTCGATCGGCGCCAACGCCTGGGATGGCGACGACGGCGGCATCACGGCCTTCGTCGCTACCGGCGCAGTAACGCTGGGGACCGGAGCGGCGGTCACCGCGACCGGCGCCGGCTTCCGCGGTGGCGCGCTCGAGAATCACGGCAGCGCGCAGTACTGCACCCAGATTGACGGCGGCAACGCAGGCCGCAAGGGAGAGGGCATCGTGCTCGGCGCGTTTGGCACCGGCTTCAAGGCGATGGGCAACCGCGCCAACGGCGCTGGCGGAGGCAACTGTGAAAACGCCGGCGGCGGTGGCGGCGGAAACGGCGGCTACGGCGGTCGCGGCGGCAAGTCCTATGACTCGGCCGTGGCGCAGTATGCCGTCGGCGGTCTTGGCGGACAGCGAATCGTCTACTCACCGCTCGACCATGCGATCTTCGGCGGCGGAGGCGGAAGCGGCGACGAGAACAACAACAACGGCGGGGTCGGATCGCCCGGCGGCGGACTCGTTTTCATCCGCGGTTCGGTCCTTGCGGCGACCGGCGCGACGATCTCGGCCAACGGTGTCGCCGGCGGCAATTCGGCGAACGTTTCGTCCGGTGACGGCGCGGGCGGTGGTGGCGCAGGCGGCGTCGTGCACGCGCGCTTCTCCGGCACGGCGAACTGCGGGTCACTGACGGCGACCGGCGGCAACGGCGGCACCGAGCGCTCGACCAGCGGCAACCACGGGCCCGGCGGTGGCGGCGGTGGTGGTCGTGTCTACTTCCAGAGCGCCGGGGGCAGCTGCGCGACGTCTGCGGCCGGGGGCGCACGCGGTGTGGCCTCAGCCACAAACGATCCGCGCGACGCCGGCCCTGGACCATCCGAGACCGCCCTCTCCGGGGGCTCCAGCGAGATCCCGTCCGGCGCGATGGTGCAGCCAGCGGGGGCGATCTCCATTCCCGCCGCGTCAGCGACCGTCGCACAGACTTCGACCTTCAGCGGAACTTCGACCGCACTGTCAACCATCCGCGTCTACATCGACGGGACGCTGCGCGGCACGACGATCAGCGATGGCTCCGGCAACTGGGTCTTCAGCGCGCCGACACTCGCCGGCGGAGCACACTCGGCTTATGTGATTCCGATCAAGCTCGGGATCGCCGGCGACCCGTCATCCACCCGAAACTTCAGCGTCGATGCGACTCCCCCGGTTGCACCGGTGATCACTACACCGAGCGGGAACATCTCGACGAACAATCCCACGCCGACGATTTCAGGAACGGCCGAGGCCAACTCAACCGTCTCGGTTCTGGACGGAGCGACCGTGCTCGGAACTGCGCCGGTCAATGCCAGCGGGAACTGGAGCTTCACGGTCCCGATCGCCCTGGATTCCGGCGCCCACTCGATCACGGCGTTCGCGACCGACCCGTACTCGAACGCCGGACCGGCTTCCTCGGCTAGGACGATCACGGTCGACCTCGCCCTGCCGGCCGTGACGATCAGCGCCCCGGCAGCCTCTGCGTACGTCGCGACGACCACACCCGCAGTCGCGTTCAGTGCCAACGAGGCCGGGACCGCCACGTGTCAGATCGACAGCGGTTCCCAGGTGAGCTGCAGCTCGCCGTGGACGGCGACAAGCATGTCGCAGGGACAGCACACCGTGACGGTTCGCTGGACCGATGCGGCCGGAAACGTCGGCAGCGCGTCGCGCACATTCACCGTCGACACCGTCCAGCCGGCGATCACGATCCTCTCGCCGGCTACCAACGGCGCGTTCGTCTCCTCGACGCAGCCGGCTATCGGCTTCTCGATCAGCGACGCCAATGCGGCCGCAAGCTCGCAATGCCGGGCGGACAGCGGCAGTTTTGCTAGCTGCCAGTCGCCGTGGACCTCGCCTTCGCTCGCGCAGGGCGCGCACAGCGTCGAGGTACGCCACACCGACCTCGCAGGCAACATTCGCACCGAGTCGCGCAGCTTCGTCGTCGACACGACCGCCCCCAGCGTCGCCATCAACCAGCCTGCCAACGGCGGCTACTCAGGGTCTGCAACGCCGTCGCTCGATTTCACCGTGTCGGACACCAACCCCGGCACCAGTTACTGCCAGGTCGACGGCGGCGCCGAGGTTGCATGCTCCAACGGGGGCAACTGGCCGACACCGCTCTCAAGCGGTCAGCACACGCTCGCGATCCGACACGTCGACGCCGCGGGGAACTCGGGTGCCTCAGCATCCTCGACGTTCACGGTTGACACAACGCTCCCCGTAGTTGCCATCCAATCGCCCACAAACGGCAGCACCGTTCTCACAACATCCCCGCAGGTCGACTTCACGGTGTCCGATCAGAACGCCGCCACCTCGTCCCTGTGCGCGATCGATTCTTCAACGCCTACGCCATGCACTTCGCCGTTCGCGGCAGTCGGCCTATCGCAGGGCTCGCACACCGTGACCGTCACCCACGTCGATCTTGCCGGCAACTCGAACAGCGCGGTCGCGACCTTCGCGGTCGATTCCCTGGCGCCGGCGGCACCGACGTTCTTGAGCTCGCCGAGCAATCCGACCAACCAGTCCAGTGCGAGCTTCGGCTTCAGTGCCGCCGAAGTGGGCGGACACCTGGAATGCCAACTGGACGGCGGGTCCTGGTCGACTTGCACTTCCCCGCGCAACTTCACCTCGCTGACCGCCGGAGCGCACAGCTTCCTGGTCCGGCAGGTCGACGGCGCCGGGAACGTCGGAGATGTCGCGACCTACAACTGGCAGGTCGACACGACCGCGCCTCCCGCTCCAAACGTCTCCGGACCCAGCGGAGTGAGCGGGGCGACGAATGAAGTGATCACGTTCTACAACGCCGAACAGGGAGTGACTTTCACCTGCCAGTTGGACAGTCAACCGGCCGTCAGCTGCACTTCTCCGTATTCGATCGGACCGCTCTCGGACGGCGCCCACACGCTCACGGTCGTCTCGACGGACGCCGCCGGCAACTCAAGCGCTCCGACGGTGCTCAACTGGACGACCGATGCCGGCGCCTTCAGCGTCGCGATCGACAATGGACCGGTCGGCCTCAGCGGCAGCGCTTCGGGCAGCTTCTTCTTCAGCAGCACGGTCGACGGTGCGACCTTCTATTGCTCGCTTGACGGCGCGACCGCCGCACCGTGCTCGCCCCCCTTCAACTATTCCGGTCTTGCGGATTCTGCGCACAGCTTCAGCGTGTACGCAGAAAAAGAAAGCCAGACAACCGCAACGGTCTCGCGCAGCTGGACGATCGACTCCACGGCGCCGAGTCTCACGGTCTCATCGCCGGCAGCCGCGAGCACCTCGGGGGCCTACCCCGCCGTGCAGTTCTCGGCCTCTGACGCCGGCGGCAGCGTGAGCGTCACCTGCAAGCTCGACTCCGCCCCCGCAGTCGCCTGCACGACCGGCCATCAACTCGCAAACCTCAGCAATGGCTCACACACCGTGACCGTGACGGCCACGGACCTCGCCGGCAACTCGACCGCAGTGGCGCGAACTTGGACGGTCGACAAGGTCGCCCCGGACACAACGATCACCTCGTCACCGAGCGCGTCCACCACGAGCGCCACCGCAGACTTCGAGTTCGTCTCCAACGAGTCGCCGAGCAGCTTCGAGTGCCGCCTTGACGGCGGGGCCTGGGCGGCGTGCACAAGCCCAAGGCAGGTCACGGTCTCCGAGGGAACGCACAACTTCTCGGTGCGCGCCGTCGATGGGGTCGGGAACATCGACCCCACGCCCGCGAGCTTCAGTTGGGTGCGAGACACGAGCGCCCCGGCAGCGCCCTCAATCACGAGCGACCCTGAACTTCTGACCGGCGAGACGACGCTGATGTTCACCGGCAAGGCCGAGGGCAACAGCGACGTAAAGGTGTATTTCAACGGCAACCTGATGGGCGGAAACGCGGCCTCTTCGGACGGCAACTGGTTTGCCTGGTTTGCCGACCTCGAGGACGGCACCTACACCGTCCGTGCGACCGCCACGGATGCGGCCGGAAACGTCAGTCCGCTGAGCAATCCGGTCTCACTGACGATCGACACCGCGCCGCCGACGGTGCAGATTAGCGGGCCGGCCGAGGGCGCGCTCGTGAACTCTCCGAATGTCTCCTTCAGTGGCTCAGATGCCGCGTCGGACGTGCGATTCGAGTGCGAAGTCGACGACCTCACGACCAACGCCGATGTCCCCGCCTATGAGCAGTGCTACCCGCCGCTCTTCTCACCGACACTCGTGAGCAATCGCCAGTACCAGGTGACCGTGCGCGCGATCGACGAACTTGAGAACTATGCAACGGCCGCGGTGACGTTCAACTACGACAGCACGCCCCCGGCTCGCCCGACAATCACCACACCGGCGGCAGATACGTCCACCAGCGCTGCTCCGGTGACGATCGGCGGCGCCGCCGAATCCGGCTCGGTCGTGACTGTCTACGTCGACGGCACCGCGCGTCCAGCGACCACCGCCGCAAGCGGCGGCTCCTGGAGTTACACATTCAGCCCGGACCTGGCGGAACAAGCCTCCCCGTACTCGATCCACGTGGTGGCACGCGACGCCGCCGGCAACGACAGCCTCGCGTCGCTGACGCGTTCGATCACCGTCGATCGGACCGCACCGGCCAAGCCGGTGATCAGCTCCCCTGCCGGCGGCAGCGGGACCAACAACTCCAAGCCACCGATCTCCGGCACGGCAGAGGCAGGCAGCACGCTGAAGCTGACGATCGACCTTGCGACCGTCGACGTTGCGGTCAGCGGTGGCGGCACCTGGACGTACACGCCGCCGGTCGCGCTGACCAACGGATCGCACACCCTCTCGGCCAAAGCAGTCGACGCGGCCGGCAACCAGAGTCCAGTCAGCGATTCAGTCTCATTCACGGTCGACAACCAACCTCCGAGCGTCGGAATCTCAAGTCCCGCGAGCGGCGCGCAGATCAGCTCGACATCGGTGACCGCGGCGTTCACCGCGACCGACAACGATGCCTTCACGCTCGTCTGCAAACTCGACGGCGACACGGTCTCACCCTGCGCAACGCCGAGCAAGCTGCTCACCGGCCTTGGCCAGGGCGGACACAGCTTCGCGATTCAGGCCACCGACGTCGGTGGAAACGTCGCGTCAGCGTCCGTCAGCTTCACGGTCGACACCGTGGCACCCGCCGCACCGACGATTGTCGAACCGTCTGCAGACGCCTACTTCTCAGGCACACAGGTGCTCGTCAGCGGAGCAGCCGAGAGCGCCGCAAGCGTTCAATTGACTCTCTCGAGCGGACCCTCAAGCACAGTCCAAGCGGGCCCGAGCGGCAGCTGGTCGAAGACCTTCAACGGACTCGCCGACGGCACCTACAGCGTGACTGCGGTAGCCATCGATGCCGCCGGCAACACAAGCCCTTCGGCCCAGCGCACCTTCACGATCGACAACGCTGCTCCCAGCGCGCCGGTGATCGACACGCCCACCGATGGCGCCGAGATGACTTCGCTTTCGTCGGTCAGCGGTCACGGGGCCGAGCCGGGCGCGACGGTCGACCTCTCGATCGGATCGGACGGTGGCTCGACGGTTGCCGATCTGAGCGGTAACTGGTCGCTCGCGCTGAGCCCGGCGATCACGACCAACGGCGACCTCTCGATCACGGCGCGCCAGAGCGACCGCGCCGGAAACCCGAGTGCCGCCGCGGCGATCGGAGTGCGCATCGATTCAACCGCGCCGGTGGTGGCGATTTCGAGCCCCGCCGCTTCTGGTTACGTCACAAGTTCGACCCCGTCGGTCACTTTCAGCGTGACCGACGCGAGTTCTGCGATCACGCGCCAGTGCCGTGTCTCGACCGGCAGCTTCACGTCCTGCACGAGCCCGTGGACCGCCCCCACGCTTGGCGAAGGCTCGCATACGGTTGAGGTTCGCGCGACCGACGGCGCCGGCAACCAGTCGACGCAATCCGTCACCTTCACCGTCGACACGATCGCGCCGGAGACGCAGTTCAGCGGAACGTTGCCAGGCCAGAGCGCCGCTGGAACGGTCGACAAGAGCCTCACGCCCACGTTCGCATTCAGCTCGCCCGACGGCACCGCCACGTTCCGTTGCTCGATCGACAACGGTCCGTATGTCGTCTGCACCTCGCCGCGCACGCTCGAAGCGCTGACAAACGGCTCGCACACCTTCCGAGTCCGCGCTGTCGATGCGGCCGGCAATCAGGACGCGACTCCGGCCGAATGGACGTGGACCGTCGACTCGATCGCGCCGGCAAAACCGGTGATCACCGATCCGTTGGCCAGTGCGGCGCTCTCTGTCAACAAGCCGCCGATCACGGGCACCGCCGAGCCGTTGAGCACCGTGACTGTGCGCGTGGACGGCTCCGCGATCGGAACCACAGCGACGGACATCTCCGGCAACTGGAGCTTCACGCCGAGCGCTGCGATCGCGGACGGGCCGCGTTTGCTGACGGCGACCGCCACTGATGCGGCGCAGAACATCTCGCCGCTGTCGACCGCCGTCCCGGTGACGATCGACGCCGTCGACCCGGCGGTGACGATCACCGGGAAGCCGGCTTCGCTCTCCAACGACACGACGCCGAACTTCGATTTCGAAGCGAGCGAGGACGCGACCTTCCGCTGCTCGCTCGACAGCCCGAGCTACATCGCCTGCGGATCCGGATTCTTCGAATTGACCGGCAGCTCCAGCTACCAGACGGCGCTCAGCCAAGGCGCGCACACCTTCAAGGTGATTGCGACCGACCGCGGTGGGCGCGATAGCGAGCCAGAAGTCTGGAGCTGGTCGATCGACTCGATTGCCCCACCAAAGCCGACGATCGGCGACCCGGTGAGCGCGATCCCCGCGACCGTCCTGACCGACACGACGCCCGCCATCTCTGGTACCGCGGAGGCGGGATCCGAAGTCAACGTCTACTTTGGCGCAACCCTCGTTGGCAGCACAACCGCCGCGGTCGGAGGTGGCTGGAGCGTGACGAGCGGGTCGCTCGCCGATGGCAGCTACACCGCCAAAGCGACGGCGACCGACAGTGCCGGAAACGTCAGCGTCGACTCCGATCCGGTGACGTTCGTGATCGACACCACGGCACCGGTCGGCTCGGTCTCACAACAAGCGGGGAGCGGCCAGAACGGCGCCAAGCCAGTGTTCCTGATCGCGTCAAACGACCTTGCTGCGACCTACAAGTGCTCGATCGACGGATCCACGGCGGCATCGTGCACCTCGCCCTACACGCCGGCGCAATCGCTGGCGGCCGGTGTACACACCCTCGTCGTGACGTTCACCGACAGTGTCGGCAACGCGAGCCAGCAGTCGCTCCAGTTCACGGCCACCAGCGCTCCGCCCGCGCCGACACCGGTCGACCCGGTGCCGACCGCGTGTTTCCCGAAGGGCGTAACGATCACCGACCTTGCGGTCGCTGGCTCGAAGGTGAAGCTGACCGGGTATGCGCGCCTGCAGTACGCCGGCCAGCCGGTCGAGATCTACTACCGGGCCAGCAGCAAGAAGCCGGTGGCACGAAGCGTCGTCGGAGCCGACGGCTCCTTCAGCACGAGCTTCAAGGCCCCGGCGAAGAAGCTGCGCGCGTCGAAGAAGTCGGCCTACAACGTCAAGATCGGCTCGGTCACCACAGCTTGGACGCAGCTGACGCGGCGCATGGCAACGACAACGGCCGCCCACACCGGCGGCAGGCTGACCATCAAGGGCGCCGTCACCAAGCCGCTGTTCCCGAAGGCCACCGCGACGATCAACGCACGTACAGGATGCGCCGGGGCTTGGACAAAGCTCGGGTCAGCGAAGATCAACGCAAGCGGCAAGTTCAGCTTCAACCTCTCGTACACACCGGTCACGGGCGTCGTCTTCGTGAAGGTCGACGCAGTCGTCGGGAGCAAACCGAAGAAGCCAAAGAAGATCAAGACCAGTTCGTTCGTGATCCCAGTCGTCGTCAAGTAGGGCCTCGCGTAGCCGCATCCAAGCCGGCGCGGCTGCGCGAAAATGTCCTCGGCGACGGGAAACTGTTGGCGCCGGGAGATGTTCTACGCAGTGATGACACCCGCCAAAGCAAGCAAGGCCCCCATGCTCTTCGCGTGGCTGGTGATCGGCGCGCTCGCATTGTTGATCGCGACATCACGCGCGCACGCCGCACTCGACACCTACGCGCTCGGTGACGCGCACGAGGGCGCAGTAACGGTGACTGAAGGCTCGCCCCTCAATCACGTCGCGCCGCTCGCGCTGAGCGCCGGCGCGGGCGATACGACGCTTTCCACCGGGCCCGTTCGTGCCGGCGCTTCAGGATCGGATTCGACCACAGGGTCGCCCGCACAGACGCAGTTCGAAATCGGTCGCCTCGTGCTGATCATCCAGAGCGCCGGGATCACCCCTCCGCCTTCCAGCGGCGATCAGACCCCGATCGACCTATCGGCTTCGAGTTCTGGCAGCTGGGAGCTCGCGCGAATCGCGGCGATCAGCGGAGATCCCGGGAGCGGCCTCAGCCTCGAGCTGGATGAGCCACTTGAGAGCGACTACGCATCCGCCGGAGCCCAGGTCGTGGCGATCCCGGAGTTTTCCACCGTGAACGTCGAAGTTGGCGGCGAATGGCTCGCCAATCCATGGGACGGTTCGAGCGGAGGCATCACTGCGTTCCTCGCCGCTGGAGCGGTGGTCGTGGACGGCTCGATCGGAGCCGACGCCGCTGGATTTCGCGGTGGCCTGCTGCACAACGGTGACGCCTCCGGCTGCACCCAGCTTGATGGCGAGACCGGCGGCGGCAAGGGCGAAGGCTTGGTCGCCGGCGTGTATCCCGGATCAAGCACAACGAACGCATCTCGCGGCAATCTCGCCAACGGCGCGGGCGGCGGCAACTGCTCCAACGCCGGTGGCGGCGGCGGATCCAATGCCGGAGCCGGCGGCGGCGGCGGATATTCCTTCGACGACTCGCGCGACGTCGGCGGCATGGGCGGCGCAAAGCTTGTCTACTCGGCGATTGACCGCGCGATCTTCGGCGGTGGCGGCGGGGCCGGCGACGAGAACAATGAGAATGGTGGCGGTGGCGGTGCGGGCGGCGGCTTCGTGTTCGTGCGCGGAGAATCGCTTTCCGGCAGCGGCTCGATCAGCGCCGATGGCGGTGCTGGCTCGGCTTCGGCGCCGGAGGCCGCGAGCGACGGCGCCGGCGGAGGCGGAGCTGGCGGGGTTGTGAGCGCTCGCTTCGCCGGGAGTGCCGGCTGCGGCGTGATCACGGCAAATGGCGGTGCGGGCGGCAACGAGTTGTCCGAGGGCGGCGTCCACGGCCCGGGAGGAGGAGGCGGCGGCGGGATCGTGCTCCTACAGGCTTCTGCAGGCTCATGCACCACCTCCGCAGACAACGGCGTGGCGGGCGTGGCGATCAACGGCGTCGATGGCTTTCGCGGCTCGACGCCGACAGCCTCCGGCGACCCACAAAGCGCCGGAAGCTCGGAGCCGCCGCCGGCCGGCGGCTTTGCGGCACCGGCAGTCACGCTCGATTCACCGACAGAGGGCGCCGTGACCAACGATGCGACGCCAACCGTCAGCGGCACAAGCCAGCCGTTCGCACGAATCCGGATCGTCGTCGACTCAAGCTCGAAATACGACGTGACCGCCGGCGCGGACGGCGGCTGGAGCTGGCAGCCGGCGTCGGATTTGGACGACGGCGCGCACACGGTTCGCGTGCGAGCGATCGTCTCCGGGATCGCTGGACCCGCCGAGCAGCGCTCGTTCACGATTGACACCATTGCGCCCGAAGCACCGAGCGTGTCGGGGCCCGGCTCGCCGACGAACTCGACCGAAGCTGATGTTGCATTCAGCGCCGGGGCCGGAACCGACTACCTGATGTGCGCACTCGACTTGGAATCGCCGGCCGCCTGTCCGTCCTCGCCCGCGGAGCTCGATTCTCTGACTGACGCGGAGCACACGTTTACGGTCACGGCGTTCGACTCGGCCGGCAACAGCACGTCGACGACTGTTACCTGGACCGTCGACACGATCGCACCGGGTGAGCCCGTGATCGAGTCACCGGCGGACCAGTCGGTTCTGCAGGATTCAACTCCCCAGATCTCCGGCACTGCCGAGGACGGAGCAACTGTGCGCGTATATGTCGACGGGAACCTCGACGGCCAAGCGAACGCAATCGGCGGCAATTGGACGCGGTCGGTCGCGACATCGCTGTCGGATGCCGAACACACCTTCACCGCCACGGCGACCGACGCCGCGGGAAACGTTTCGGACCTCTCGGCCGCGATCGAGACTCGCATCGACGCGGCCGACCCTGTCGCCCTGATTCAGGGCAAGCCCGGTGCCGTCGTGAACAGCGCGAGCGCAACCTTCAACTTCACGGCGGATGAAGCTGCGACCTTCACTTGCAGCCTTGACGGATCGCCGTTCGGCAACTGCAGCCCGCCGGTGCTGCTGCCGGGCCTTGCCGACGGTACGCACACCTTTCGCGTGATCGCGCTCGACGTCAGCGGACACGCTTCGATGATCGCCGCTCACACCTGGAAGATCGACACAACGCCGCCGGCCATAATCGTTACGCAGGATTCTCCGCCACCTGGCGTCAGTCCGATATTCACCTTCGCCTCCAATGAATCCGGCACCACTTACAAGTGCCGCATCAATGGTTCCGGTGGGTTTCTCACGTGTAGCTCCCCGTTCAACGCGCCGGCACTCCCGATTGGATCGCACACACTCGAACTGCGTGCAACCGATTCAGTGGGCAACACCGCCGCAAAGACGGTGCCGTTCACAGTCAGGAGCACCGCGGTAGATCCTCCGGTGAACCCAAATCCGCCGGCAACCACATGCGAAGGGTTCGGGAACACCCCCGGGATTCCGCCGCAGGTTGCGTTGACGGCGGTGGCACGCGGATCCGGCAGGCGCATCGCGTTCACAGTCAACTCCGACATCCGAGCAATCGTTCGCCTATCTCTCAAGCGCAACGCGAAGACTCAAGTTACGGCAGTCGCCGCGCTTCGCGTCGGTCGTCAGAAGGTGACGCTCTCGCCCGCCCGCACCCTCCCTGCCGGTAGGCGTTTCGACTTGCGCGTCGCGGCCGTCTCGTTGACCGGCGGTAAGTCGTCAGCCAACGCTCTGCTTGAGCGCACCCGCAGCGGGCGCTACGAGCTGCGCACCTCTGCCGGGGCGGCGCCGGGCGTGATCGTGCAGAGCGCGCTCGACTGCGCCAGGGAAGCCGGCGCGCGGCGCAATGCGCTGAAAGTCAGCCCCGCGCGCGGGATCCGCGCGGCATCCGGGCGGGTGAAGCTGACTCTTCGTTCGAGCACCTGGGCGATCGCTTCGGCCGAACTCTCCCAGCACTCCAAGACCGTTGCTCGCACGACCGTGCTGCTCCGCGGCAGGCGGTCTCAGAGCCTCGCACTCACGGCCGGCTCCGGCGCCAAACTCGCAAGCGGCCGTGCAAGCCTGAAAATCACAACAATTTCTGTGGACGGCGTAAAACAGATTTTCAGGCGCCAAATATCCCTCAAATAAGGGCTTGGGGCCGCGGCCCTAGAACATTCGTCCAAATCCCGACCGGTTTCGCACCGGGGGTAGAGACTTCAGTTTCTCCGACGTATTACCGATTGGTAGACGGACTCGCGGATATCGATGTTCGCGATTGGCCGGCAGACATCCGCAGCACATAAGTGCGGATCGGCCTGAAACGAATTCACAGCAACCCCATAAGGACGAGGATGAGTACCCCAAGCTGGACCCGCAGCTATTCCTGCGCGATTTTTCGCACTACCGCACGCGCAGCGCTTCTGTCAGTTTTGACCGCCATGTTGGTTCTCGTGCTCGCTCAGGCGGCGAGCGCAGAGCCGGACTCATTCCTGCGCGGTGACGGCCACGACGGCGCAGTCACATTCGGCGCGGCGGGCACCAACTACCCCAACACGGTTGCAGAGGTCTCTGGCGCGCTGCCTGCGGGCGCGACTTCGGTGACGTTCGCCAACAAGGTTGCCGGGTCGGGAACCGGCGCGGTTGACTTCGCCAGCAACCGTCTGGTGATGATCTACCAGAGCAATGGCGCGGTCGGCACCCCAGTCAGCGGCAACCAGACGGCGCTTGCGCTTTCGAGTTCGACCGCAGGACACTGGGAGTTCGCCAAGGTCGCTTCTGTCTCGGGCAGCACACTCACGCTCACAAATCCGCTGATCTACTCCTACGCGTCGGGTACCGCGCAGGTGATTGCGGTTCCGGAGTGGTCTTCGCTCACGGTCAGCAACGCTGGCGCCAACGTCCTCGCGCGGCCATGGGACGGTGCCAAGGGCGGGGTGCTCGCGGTGCTCGTCTCAGGCACCGTCAACTTCACTGCCGCCGGAACCTTCGGCGCCAGCTCAAACGGCTTCCGCGGCGGCCAGACCCGCGTCGACAACGTGCCCGAGACCAAGGGCTGCCTGGGTACGGTGCTCGACGGCGCGGCAGCGGGCGACCCGCTCAGCTCCAAGGGCGAAGGCTTTCACGCCGCTGGCTACAACAGCGGAACCCCAACCTCCGGCGCGCAGATCGGCCGCGGCAACTACCAGAACGGCGGCGGCGGTGCAAACTGCTTCAACGCGTCCGGCGCCGGCGGCGGAAACCGCGGCCAGGGCGGCAAGGGCGGCGAGTCGCTCAACGACACCGATGGCGACCGCGACGTCGGAGGCTACGGCGGATCCGCTCTGACGTACGCCCAGCACGCGATCATGCCCTTCGGCGGCGGCGGTGGCGCGGGCGAGCGCGACGACGCCAACACCTCTAGCGGCGGTAACGGCGGCGGTGTGGTGCTGCTGCGCGCCAACCAGCTCTCCGGTTCCGGAAACTTCACCGCCAACGGTTCGGCCGGTGTGGGCGGCAACAACGTCTCCGAGCCGTTCGATGGCGCGGGCGGCGGCGGCGCCGGCGGATCGGTCGTGATGCGTTTCAGCTCTACCGCTAACTGCGGAAACGCGACCGCCAACGGCGGCGCGGGAGGAAACAACAACCGCACCGGAAGCTTCTTCGCCGGCTACCAGTACTGGAGCCCAGGCGGCGGCGGTGCCGGTGGATCGGTCTACTTCCAGGGATCGAGCATCACCTGCACGCGCGCAGCCAACGGCGGCGCGGCCGGAACGGCGAACAACAACTCGACTTACCTCGCGACCGCCGGTGGCGCGGGCGCGGCGACCAGCAACGCCAACGCAATGAGCGCGGTGACGCTCACGCTGGCAGCCCCGGTCAACGGCTCGACGTCGAACAACAACACGCCGACCGTCTCTGGAACCGCGACCGCGAACTCGCAGGTCACGATCCTCGTGGACGGAACAGTCTCCGGCACTGCGACCACCAACGGCGCCGGCAACTGGAGCTACACGCTCCCGTCGGCGCTTGCCGACGGCTCTCACACCGTGAGCGCGTATGCGACCGGTACGGACGCCGCAAATCTCGGCCTGCAGAGTGCAGTTTCCAGCTCAACCATCACAGTCGACACCGCCGCGCCGAGCGCACCATCGATCACGACGCCCGCGGCGGCGACGACGTACAGCTCGAGCACGTCAGTCACGATCGCTGGAACCGCCGAAGCCAACTCGACGGTGCGCATCTACGACGGCGTCACCCTGATCGCGACTGTCACAGCCAACGGCAGCGGCAACTGGACGTACGGCGCCACGCTGGCGGTCGGCTCGCACACGATCACGGCCACCGCGACCGACGCTGCCGGCAACACAAGCTCGGCATCGGGCACCAAGACGGTGATCGTCGACACCACGGCGCCCACCGTAACGCTCGTCAGCCCGGCCAACGGCACTTCCTACAACACCACGACCCCTGCGCTCAGCTTCACTGTCTCCGACACCAACCCTGGCGCAACCAGTCAGTGCAGAATCGACAGCGGCGCGTGGACCAACTGCACCTCTGGGTCGAACCTCGCCGCACTCGGACAGGGTTCGCACACGATCCAGGTGCGCAACATCGACCTCGCCGGAAACACCGGAACCAGCGCAACCCACACATTCACGGTGGACACTGTCGCGCCGGCAGCGCCGGTCATCACCGCTCCCGCCGGATCGCCGCACTACTCGGCTTCGACTTCGGTGACGATTTCTGGAACGGCTGAGCCCAACAGCACCGTCACGCTCTACGACGGCGCGAATCCCCTCACGACAGTCACGGCCAACGGCAGCGGCAACTGGACCTACAACGCCACGCTCGCCGAGGGCACCCACCCGATCACCGCCTGGGCAACCGACCAGGCCGGCAACACCAGCGTCGCATCGGCGACGA
This sequence comes from Actinomycetes bacterium, assembly GCA_023404495.1. Lineage (GTDB taxonomy): Bacteria > Actinomycetota > Thermoleophilia > Solirubrobacterales > JACPNS01 > JACPNS01. The sequence goes on from JAEYBE010000003.1 coordinate 22,159, forward strand.
AGCCGATCATCGTGGACCTCACGGCACCTGCAGCACCGACGATCACAACGCCGGTCGCATCGCCGTACTACACGAACGACACAACGCCCACGGTCGGCGGCACCGCCGAGGCAAACAGCACCGTGCGCGTGTACGACGGCGTGACGCTCGTCGGCACCACCACCGCCGACGCCGGCGGTAACTGGTCGCTCGACACGAGCGCGCTCTCCGCCGCGTCGCACACGATCACCGCCACCGCGACGGACGCCGCGGGCAACGTCAGCCCGGCGTCCGGGTCGAAGACGATCGTCGTCGACACCAGCGCGCCGAACGCGCCCGCGATCACCACCCCGGCAACTTCGCCGTACTACACGAGCGACACAACGCCGACGGTCGGCGGAACCGCCGAGGCGAACAGCACCGTCAACGTCTATGACGGCGTGACGCTCGTCGGCACGACGACTGCGGACGGCAGCGGCAACTGGTCGCTTAGCACCAGCGTGCTGAGCGAGGCATCGCACACGATCACCGCGACCGCGACCGACGCGGCCGGCAACGTAAGCCCGGCGTCCACGTCGAAGACGATCGTCGTCGACACAACGGCTCCGGCCGCCCCGCAGATCACGACGCCGTCTGACAACCCGCACTACTCCTCCACGACCGCAGTGACGATCGGTGGAACCGCGGAACCAAACGCCACGGTAGTGATCTACGACGGAGGCAACCCGCTCGCGACCGTCACCGCAGACGGCAGCGGCAACTGGACCTACCCGGCGACGCTCTCCGTGGGCTCCCACGCGATCACCGCCTGGGCGACCGACGCGGCTGGAAACACCAGCCCGGCGTCGACGACGCGCGACATCACGGTCGACCTGACCGCGCCCGCCGTCAGCGTCAGCGCGCCGGTCAACGGGTCTTCGATCTCCGAGACGACGCCGAACATCGTCTTCTCGATCACGGAGACCTACCCCGCCGGCTCGGCCGAGTGCCGAGTTGACACCGGCAGCTGGGTCACCTGCGCCAGCGGCTTCCCGCTCGCCGTTCTCAGCGAAGGCGAGCACACGTTCAGCGTGCGCCTGACCGACCTCGCCGGCAATGTCGGGAGTTCGAGCACCACATTCACCGTCGACACCACCGCTCCGGCCGCCCCGACGATCACGAGCGGTCCGTCCGGCCCGGTCGCATCGACGACCGCCGCATTCGGATTCACCGGTGAGCCCGGTGGCCAGTTCCAGTGCTACATCGACACGCCAGTTGATTGGCAGCCGTGCAACAGCGGGGTGAGCTACAGCTCGCTCGATCAGGGCAGCCACACGTTCCACGTGCGCCAGGTCGACGCCGCCGGCAACGTCGGACCGGAGTCGACGCGGAGCTTCCTTGTCGACACAGTCGGCCCACCGGCGCCCACGGTCCTCGGACCCAGCGGCACGGTCGGTTCGACCGCCGCATCGATCAGCTTCTCGGACACTGAGAGTCCGGTGACCTACACGTGCAGCCTCGACGGCGCACCAGCCGCGCCCTGCACCAGCCCGCAGACGCTGACAGGGCTCAGCGACGCCCCTCACAGCTTCACTGTGATCGCTTACGACGCGCTTGGTAACCCGAGCTCGCCGACGACGATCAACTGGACCGTTGATTCGTCGTTGTTCACCGCCGAGATCACCAGCGGGCCGGTTGGCACCGTGGCGACAGCGAACAATTCGTTCGAGTTCACCGCCTCAATGACCAGCGGAACCACGTACTTCTGCAAGGTCGACGGCGGCAGCTTCGCGGCATGCAACTCCCCGTTTGCCACCGGATCGCTGGCGGACGGCCTGCACACCTTCGAGCTCTATGCCGTCAACGGCAGCCAGACCAGTCCGACGGTGTCGGGCTCCTGGACAGTCGACACGAGCGGCCCGAGCCTCGACATTACCGGCCCGACCGAGGACGCGACCGTCGCTCCGAACGGGACAATCACGTTCACGACGAGCGACGTCGGCGGCACGCCGCAGACGACCTGCTCGATCGACGGTGCCGCACCGACCGTCTGTGGCTCCCCGCTGCCCTACAGCGGCCTCTCAGACGGCCCGCACTACGTGACGATCACATCGACCGACCCGGTCGGCAACCCGACGACGGTCGTGCGCAACTTCGTGGTTGACGCAACGCCGCCTCAGACGACGATCGACAGCCACCCGGCGGCCGCCACCACAAGCACGAGCGCGGCCTTCACGTTCTCCTCCAGTGAGAGCCCGAGCACCTACGAGTGCCAGCTCGACACCGGCTCGATTGTCAGCTGCGGCTCGCCGCAGAACTTCAGCGGCCTTGGCGAAGGTCAGCACGTGTTCTACGTGCGTGCGATCGACCAGTACGGCAACGTCGATCAGACCCCAGCCAGCTTCACCTGGAACATCGACCTGACCGCTCCGGTGGCCCCTTCGATCAACACCCCGGTTGCAGATCTGACCACCAACCAGACGCAGCAGGCCGTTGGCGGACTCGCCGAGCCGAATTCGACCGTGAAGGTGTACGACGGCGTGACGCTGATCGGCACCGCCACGGCAGACGGCAGCGGCAACTGGTCGCTCTCCCCTGCGCCGACGTTCACCCCGGGCACTCACGCACTGACGGCCACTTCGACCGACGCAGCGGGCAACACCGGCCCCGCATCGGCGGTACGGACGATCACGATCGACACCACCAACCCGGTCGTCTCGATCACGTCCCCGACTCCGAATCAGCTGCTCGCCTACAACAACCCGTCGATCGCCTTCACCGTCACTGACGCCCACCCGGGTCAGACACAGTGCAGCATCGATGGCGGTTCGTTCGTTTCCTGCACCTCGGCCTGGGCGACCGGGCCGCTGGGACAGGGCCAGCACACGGTGAGCGTCTTGGCGACCGACGCTGCGGGCAACCAGGCCGCAGACACGATCGTCTTCCGCGTCGACACGGTGTCGCCGAACGCACCGGCGATCACCTCGCCGGCCGACAACTCGACGACCAACGATCAGACCCCGACGATCTCCGGCACCGCCGAGCCGGGCTCGGCCGTGACTGTCTACGAGGGTCTCACGCCGGTCTGCAGCACGACTGCCGATGAGAACGGCGCCTGGAGCTGCACCCCGTCGAGCAACCTAGCCCCGGGTGCCCACACCTTCACGGCCAAGGCGGTCGACGAGGCGGGCAACGAGAGCAATGCCTCGGGCGAAGTCGATGTCACGATCGACGTCAACTCCCCGGACGTCCAGATCCTCTCGCCGGCACCCAACGCAGTGCTCAACACAGCGACTCCGCAGGTGTCCTTCACCGCAACCGACGACTCCGCGCTGACCCTCGCCTGCCGCGTCGACGGTGGATCGTGGACCTCGTGCAGCTCGCCGTGGACCACGCCCACACTGGAAGACGGCTTCCACACGGTCGACGTCCGTGCAACCGACGCCGGCGGCAACGTCAACACCGCTTCGGTGACCTTCGAAACAGACACCGGCGCACCGACGTCGTCGATCACCGGCACGCCGGACACGCTCGACAACGACCCGACGCCGACATTCACCTTCGAAGCCGACGACCCGAACGCGACGTTCGAGTGCCGCATCGACACCGGCACTTGGGTCTCATGCACATCTGGGTGGACCGCGCCGTCACAGCTCGACGGCCCGCACACCTTCGAGGTGCGCGCTACCGACCAGCACGGCAACACTGAGAATCCGCCCAAGTCCTACAGCTGGGAACTCGACGGCACGGCACCGCTCGCGCCGCAGGTGACCTCGCCGGACGACGGCTCGACCATCACCGACTCGACGCCGCTGATCACCGGAACCGCTGAGCCGGACTCGACGGTCACGATTCGCATCGACGGCAACGTCGTCGGCACCGCAACCGCAGACGGCAGCGGTAACTGGACGTTCACGCCGAGCCAGCTGGGCGACGGTCCGCACTCGGTCTCAGCCACTGCGGAGGACGCCGCTGGAAACACGAGCTCCTCCTCGAGCATCGTGAACTTCAACGTCGACACCACGCCGCCGAACGGCAATGTCACGCAGCTGGTCGGCGGTGGCGCCGGCAAGAGCCCGACGTTCAACATCTCATCCGACGACGGCTTGGCAACAATCAAGTGCTCGCTCGACGGAGCGACCGCTTCGCCGTGCAGCAGCCCATATACGCCGGCAGGCAACCTCACGCCGGGCACGCACACTCTGATCGTCACCTTCACCGACACCTCAGGCAACTCGTCGCAGAAGACGATCACCTTCGTGATCGCCGGCGGCGGCGACCCGCTTCCAGCCGCTTGCTTTGCCAAGGGCATCACGATCACCGATCTCGTCCCCTCGGGCAAGAAGGTGACGATGCGTGGATTCGCACGCCTGAGCTACGTCGGCCAGACCGTGACATTGCGCTACAAGCCGAAGTCGAGCAAGGTGGCCGCCACTGCCATCGTCCAGCCGGACGGTTCGTTTGTCGCGGTCGCCAAGGCGCCGGCCAAGGGCCTGTGGCTCTCGCGCAAGTCGCTCTACCGCGCGACGGTCGGCGGTGAGAGCACCCAGTGGACCCAGCTCTCGCGCCGCGTGGCCACAGCCTCCGCCAGCTACTCGGGAGGCAAGCTGACGGTCAAGGGCGTGCTGACCAAGCCGCTCTTCCCGAAGGCCAAGGCAACGGTCACGGCCCGCACGGGATGCGACCAGCCGTTCAAGTCGGTCGGCGCGACCAAGATCAAGAGCAACGGAACCTTCTCATTCACGGCCCCGTACGCGCAGGAGACCGGCGTGATCTTCGTCAAGGTCGCGGCAGTCGTCAGCAAGGGCGGCAAGAAGCCCAAGCCACTGCGCACCTACTCGTACGTGATCCCGGTCATCGCCAAGTAGGACCCACGATCGTCGGCAGCGCGGCCCGGCCCCACCGCGGGGCGGGCCGCGCGCCTACCATCTGACCCGCGGGGCGGTAGCTCAGTTGGTCAGAGCAAGGGACTCATAATCCCCGGGTCGCAGGTTCGAGTCCTGCCCGCCCCATTCGATAGACAAGCGGTTTTTGGCGATTTCCCCGATCCCGCTCACGGGGGGAATCATACCTAAGCCATACCACGTAACTCCGTTTGCATCGCCTCTGCAATCACTTGTGCGGGGTCGAAAGTCTCTCCGCGCTGCAAATCTGCGAACACATGGGCGTAGGTGTCGAGGGTCATTGACGGCGCGTGTCCGAGCTGGCTTGCGACGTACGTCACCGGCTCCCCGGCATGAATCAGCAGCGAGGCGAAGCTGTGCCGGAGTGTGTAGGGCGTCACTCCGCTTGGGGCCGCAGGGGTGAAGATTCGCCGGCACCAGTTGCGGTAGTCGGTTTCCGTCCACGGCTCCCCGTCGAAGCGGGGAAAGAGAAGCCCGCGTGTGCCGGATTCCATCAGCCAGGATTTCAGTGATGCGGCGAGCGGCGGTAGGAGTTCGACGGACCTGACCTTCCGTGTTTTGGTCGGCTTGATTCGTCCGTTGGCGTTGGCCTGCTCGATCAGAAGTGTCGATGCTTTGACGCGATCCGAAGTCAGCGCCAAAGCTTCGCCGGGACGTAGGCCCGCGTAGGCCAAGAGGCGAACCAGCTGGCGATCCTGCTCGCGCTCCATCTGGCCGACGATCGCCTCCACTTGACTGGGCGAGACTGGCCGGACTGATCGCTTCTCGTCTCGGGGCGGCATCGGAACGCCTATCGCCCTGTTGACCGACACATATTCCCATTCGACCGCTCGCGCAAGAATCGAGCGCAAAAGACTCAGCGCTCGCCTGCGCCCGTCCGCTCCCACCCCATCGGCCTTCAATCTGATCTGCCAGTCCTCGATCGTCGCCGCCCTGATCCGTTCGACTGGCACGGCTCCCAAGTACGGGGCTATGTGGAGGTTCCACGTTCGGACGTACCGATTGGCCGTCGCCGGTTCCTTGTGTTCCCACCTGCGGGTTTTGCAAAGCGCGGCAATGTCTCCCAGCGGCGTCCGGCCAGCCGTCAGCGATCCCGTGCTGCCCGAAGCCTTGAGCGTCGTCACTTGCGCCGAGTAGTTCTGCGCCGCTCGCTTCGTGTCGAACGATTGCTGACGGAGATTTCCAAAGTCGTCGCGCCATCTAACCCGCCACTTTCCGGAGGGCATATGTTTGATCGCCGGCACGGGGCAAGGTTACGGGCTTCGCATTCTTCGTGCCAGGGACCGCGTGTTCGGCTAGCCAAGTCTCCGCATCCTCGGCGCGGATTCTGTAGTGCCCTCCGAACCTGACTGCTGGGATTTCTCCGTCTGCGATGTATTGGCGGATAGTCGATGGACGGAGCTGGAGCTTTGCTGCCAGTTCGGGGACGGTGATGTAGTCGGGTATCGACACGACCTAGCCGTCCTCTCCGGGGGTCTTTGCCAAGCAGTGTGGGCAGAGGTCGTCACCGTCAACGTTCTTCCAGCCAGACGGCAGGTCAAGCGACGGGCAGGGCGTATTGCATCCGTCGCACACGCGTCCGATTGATTTCAAGACGGCGGTGACGGGGATTCCCATTTCGTCGGCGACGTGCTGCATTAGGTCGCGCATTGCTTCGCCAGATTCGGCGGCGGTAGAAGGCGACACGTCACCACCGCTGACCTTCATCGTGACCCCAGTTACCGCAGACTTCGCCCCCAACTGACCACCAGGCCCATTGCCCGGAACCGGCGAAGCCGTGTTCGTAATCATCTTCTCGTCACTCACCTTTTCCATCCTTGTCTATGGAGAGCAGGGCGGTGGTGAAGGTGGCGAAGCGTTGGCGGGCTTCGTTCATCCAATCTGGGTAGAGCGGAACCGGCATGGCATCGCCGGCCTCCCATGTTGCTTCCGCCGCCGCATCTACCTCCGCAAGCGCTTCGGCCCTGCCCTCTGCTTTGCCTTGTGAGTGGCCCTCAGCCCTGCCCTCCGCGTTGGCGTTGTCCGCCACGTCGAACACATACTGATTCAGACGTTCGGCCAGCCATTCGGCCTCGCCCTGGATCTCAAAGTCGCAGATCATCGCCTTCTTGACGCCGCGAGTCGGGGTCGCCATTGGGAGCGTGAACTGGATCGACCAGCCTTCGCCGTTGTCGATCACTTCAAACCACGGATCAGCCAGTTCTTCGGTGCTCGCGTAGTAGTAGTTCGGTCGGTCAGCCATTTAGGAGTCCTCCGGTGTGTGGGTCAACGCAGCAAGCGCCTGACTTCCGCGAGGGGTGAGCGCCAGCGGCCCCGAAGCATCCGGGTTGAAAATCAAGCCACGAGCGATCAGTTCGGAAAGCGTGTGTGTGCCGATGCCATAGACGCTTGATTCGAGTCGCAGGTACGGGTATCCCCACGGCCCGTACGCTTGCACTTGCCGACACCACGCCTTCCCGGCATCAACTGCCGTAAGTCCGAGCAGTTCGCGGTGTGTGCGAACGTCTTGAGAGAGACTTGCAGTGGTGTAGCCAGCCTCCATCAGCGGTACGTTGATCCGCTCGTGGATTGCCTCAGCCATTGCTACTCCCCCTCTCCCTGTGTGTTGGGGTCGGTGGCGCATTCACAGTCTTCGCAGATCAGGCTGCTGCTCGCCTCTACCGCGTCGTCCGCGTAGGTGAGAGTCATCGGATTCCCGCAGGTCTTGCAGGCTTCAGTGTGCTGTTCGCGCTTGTGGACCGCGAGACTCGCAAACGTCGGCAGAACACGGCCACATTTATTACACGTCGGCATCGTGCTCACCCTCCGTATCGGGCTGGGTGGCGGGTGGGTTTTGGTTTATGGACTCCGCTTCGCGGGTCCGGGTGCGGGGATCGCCCGCGTCAGCGTCTGTCGCCGATGGAAAGCAATTGGAGCACCAGTCAAGCCACGGTGCTTCGTGCTCGATCACGCGCCGGATCTTGTCCTCCGGGTAGTGCCAGTCGTGAACCTTCTTCGCGCGCTTGACCGCCTCGCAACCTTCGCGTCGGTGAACGACGCCGCCGCCCTGCGTACGCACAAGCGATTCCTTCGTGAAGATCTCCGGGTACTCAACCTTTGGCGGAGAGTCCCCGGCGGGATCGTCTTCGCGGTTGAGAGGGCGAATACCAATCGTCCCTGCCGCGACGAAAGCGCCATCATCCTCTTGGAGCACGACTTTGCCGGTAGACAAAAAGCCCACGACCGTCGCCGCCTTGCACGGAGATTCAAAAACCTCGGTCATTCCGATGAAAACACGAGCGCCGAGCACGATGGGATCGCCCACCTTCAACCGCGTCGGTACTTCCGTCACCGAGGCATCACCGTTGAGGGGCGTTTCAGCACCCTCGGTGGCGGCGTTAGCCGACGCCATGAACCAGCCGCAGCTTGCACATCCGTGTCCGGTAATCAGCTTCTGACCGCACTCAGGACAATGCGAATAGCTCGTCGTGTCACTCATCATCTCCCCCTTTTCCATTGGGGTCCGAGAGGAGGGCGGCTGTGAAGGTGTCGCCGACGTGACGATCGGTGGTCGTGTCGATGACCCATTCGTCGTGTCGCGGGTACGCCTCGAAGCTGCTCTCGCGCTTCTGCAACGCCTCCGCCGCCTCGTCTACTTGGCGCAGGGCTGCCTCTCGATGGTGGCGGGCCTGGGTGTCGAAGGCCGCGAGCCAATAGACCACGTTCTCTCGCCCACGCTCACAGGCCACCAGTTCGTCGGGATCGCCCTTGCAGATGATCTCCCACGCGCTGTGCTTTTCGTTCAGCTCGGCGTAGTAGTACTCACCTTCTATCCGCTCACTCGCCATTGTTTGCCTCGCTCTCGGGGGTGATTTGGTTTGCGGCGTCGTAGCAATCGAGCGCCAACTGGCCAGCCTCGGACAGGTCGAGCCGATACATCTTCACGCCTGTCGGGTCTTCGGAGTAGTCCGTCCACTCGGTCAGCTTGTACGCCCAATCCGGGCAAGAGACAAGTCCCTGAACATCGGGGAAAAACCGGTAGAACGTCGGGGTGTAGTACGGCACCTGGCATTTGCCCACACGCGGCAATTCGCGGATCAGTTCGATCGCGCGCGCAAGTTCACGAAGGTCGCGGCTCATGGCTATTCGTCCTTCTCTAAGGGGGAGTGGTTGGAGGAGCTACAGATGTGTCCGGTTCCGCCGGAGTACCGATCGCCGCATCGCGGACAGTGGTAGGGCGTTCCGTTGCAGAGACGCCAGAGGAAGTCGAGGACGCTCATGCCTGCTCTGCCTCCTGGTTGTTGGTGGGGGTGGCGCGACGAACAGCACAATCTTCACCGCGCTTGTAGGACTCAGCGTGAGGGCGCACCCAATGAAGGGGGTTGCGGCGACCGCACACGCGGAAATCTCCGTAGCCGACGATCCATGCGTGGACTCGGCCCCGTGACCTTGAAGGCCAGTTGCGGTCGTAGAGCCACATGATGATGCGCTCGCTCATGCCCCACCTGCTTCTTGCTGGGGGTCGGTGGGTTTCCAAATTGCCTTCCAGCACTCGGGGCAGTAGGTGCAGCCGATTGCGTCGTAGATGATCCAGTCCTCGGGGCCGACTGCTTCAGCGACCCTTGACAGGCTTTCGCCCTTGCGAAGAATCGTCCGATGTGTCGTCTCCGACTTGCCGCATTGGGCGTCGCAGGAATATGAAAAGGTGACTTCGACACTCATGCTTCGTCCCTTCGGGTTGTCGGGAACTTGACACCAGCGAACCGTTCGGCTGCCGCCATGTTCTCCCGAAGCTGCTCGTCAGTCATTGGTGGGATGTATTCCTTGTGGCAGTTGTCGATGAGGGTCTTTAGGTCGGTGGCGATTTCCCGCAACTCCTTGGCAAGAAACTTTCCGACCTGAACCTCGCCGTATGGTTCGGCGGTGTTCACCGCCGTGGAGGCTTCGACCACATTCGCTCGCCGCTCCAACCGCTCACGGAACAGGTCAAGATCAAAAATCGTTCCTGTCGGCTTGTCCTCGGGTATTGGGGCGGTGGCGAGGTAGGAGTTGGCAGCGGAAAGGGCTTTATCCATCAGGGCTGAATCTGAAGGGTCGTCGGCGAACTCATCACAGGCGTCCCAAGCCTGCACCAACTCCCGCAGCAACCGTCTGGCTTCACCTTCCGCCGCCAACTCTCCATCCCGTGAGGCTGCATAGCGGTCGCGCATTTCTTGACGGCCTTCGGCTACTCCGACTAGGCGAGCTTCTTCGGCCTTGGCGGCTCCTGCGGCGTAGGCGGCGTTGAGGGCACCGGCATATTCCTCGGCGTCCACTTGATCGACTTCGCCCATTTCGTCGGCGGCACCGTCCGGCCACACAACCGCGTAGACCGCGACTGTCTTTTCAACTTCCTCGCGCTCGACCTTGAACGGGCCTTCCGATGCGGCGATCCCGCCCGTCGCCGTCCCGTTAGGGCGGCCATGACCCAAGTCTTTTTGGGCTTTACGTTCTTGACCCAAAGTTTCGGTTGATTTTTTGGGTGTGTCGGCGGGGGATTTGGCGATCGACTCGTCAGGCACTTTGCTCGCCTCCCCCACTCAGGATGAGGACGGTGACGGGGCCGGTTGGAAGATTGACCGGCGAGAAGCCGTCTGGCGCTGGGTGTGTGATCGTGCCGTCGCGAAGTCGCAAGTCCACGTCACTGCACCCGACGTTCTCCGCCTCTACGCGATCAGCCGCCAGCGTCACACACTCTCGTTCAAGGGCTGTGCGGGTCGCGTCGCAGAGAACTTCATGGCTCGGGTTGTCGATTGGGCGGTCAACGTCCGCGATCAGTTCGACGACTTCGGTCGGCAGTTCTACCCAGGTCGTACTAGGTGATTTGTTCATTGGGGGTCGTCCTTGGTTGAAGAGGGTTTATGGTCCTCGCGTTGCTCGTCCCGGTGTGCGTCTGGCGAGGTTGCTTCGTCGGGGGCGCTTGTCTCCGGCGAGTGCTCGAACATGAAGCGAACGGACTTGCCGCGCTCACGGGCGTAGTCGATCTCGCGGCGAGTACTCCCGCCGATGTAGTCGCCGACGTTCACGACAAGGATTTCGTCAGCAAGGTCGATCTTGCGAAAGTGGAGCGTGTCTAGCGCCTGCTTCTCCGGCGTCGATTCGTTCCCGTCCGAGGTCAGGAACTTCGCCCCGCGTGGCTCGTCAGCGTGGCCGTAGAGTCCGAGGCTAATCACGAGAACACCGCGCATTGAGAGATCGGCATTGGCGAGCGCGAACGCCTCGGGGAAGCGCGTGGAGCCGCACAGGCAAACTACGGTCGGGCGATCCCGTTCCGGCTCAACGTCCGCGAAGCTGTTGCACTCAATCGCTAGACCGATCGCCGCCTCGGCATCTGGGCGCGACGAGAACGGCGTTTCAAAGAACACTTCGGTTTCGGGGTTCACCACCCACCACTTGTCGCGACCGCGAATCCGTTGGGCGGCGAGAGGCGCTCGTACTTCCATCTCCCCGCGCTGATCGCTGGACGGCGTCACAGCACCCTCAGCCGAAGCGTCAGCGGAGGCTCTAATCCCGTTCCCCATCGTCACTCCCCCTTCTCACTAGAAGTAGATGAGAGTTCGTTCATGGCGGCGGCGTACTTTGCTGGGTCGATGCCGTGCGGGACTTCCACTAGATCCGGGCACACGTCGCCGTAGTCCTGGTCGTACACAGAACCGTTCTCCTCAATGAACCGCTCCTGGGGCTTCTCGTCATAGGCGGCGAGGGCTACGCGAAGCTCCCCAAGGCGGGCGAGGTCGTTCGACCAGTAGCTCTCGTCGGTGATCTCGTCCGCGCACCGTTTCGCCGCCGACAACAACGCTTCTAGTTTTTCATCTGGTTCTTCGGGGGGGAGTTCTTTGAGGATGGGGTAGGTGCCGTGCCAGTCCGTAAGTTTTGCGGTTTGGACATTGCCGTGGTCGTCTATAAATGTCTCGCCGGGGTCCGGTGGTTCGCACCGCAACATTTCGTACCGCTTCCCGTCCACGATCAAGATTGGCTTTGGTGTGGTGCTCATCGGTTTGTTTCCTTCGACTGCTGGGATTCGTTTATGGGCTCGGCTGCGCCGGCCCCTGGGTGCGTGTTGGCAGGGGCTGCGATCCGGTCATAGAGAACGATTGAGCCTGCCGTGGCAACGTTCATCGAGTAGTCACCGGGAAGTTGGATCAGGTCATGACAGCGGTCAAGAGTCTTCTCGGGGATGCCGTGGTCTTCGGCTCCGAGCAGGTAGATCGCTCGCTCGGGGTGTGAGTAGGCGGAGAGGTCGGTGGCGCGTTCGTCTAGCTCCACGCCAACCAATCGGGCATCCTTCGGTGAGTGCGAGAGCAGCTCGTCAATCTCGTTGAAGTGCCAGAGCGGGATTGACTTCCACGCCTTCGTCGTGTCGCTTGACTGGTGGCGATAGCGACGACCGACCGTGAAGATGAAGTCAGCTCCGAGGATGTGCGCGGAGCGCCAGAGGGTGCCGACGTTCACGGCTGTTTTGCAGCCGGTGATGCCGACACCGCAGAATCCTCGCCGACTCGTCACAACGTCACCGCCAACACGACACACAGAACAACTACTGACCACCTCATGACTTGGCCTTGTCGGCGGCGGGTTCCAGTTCCAAGTCACGACCGTCCGCTTGGATGCCGAGTTCCTCGGGTTTTACCTCGCGCACGACCTTGCACTTATAGACGCGGAACTTCCCGTCTGAGCCGACCGGGATTGCGGCGATGTCCTTGGCCGTGAATTCCACGAGCAGGACTCGGTAGCCGTTTCGGAAGTTGGCGAGAACCCATGGGGCAGTTGCAACATTCACACCTGAGCCGCAGTCAGTCTGCTCGTTTGTGTCCGCCTTCTTGACTTCAACCGTAGAGCCGACTTCGTAGGTCAATCGATCCATGCTCTGGATCGGTGACTTCAGGTCATGGCTGACCATCTTGAGCGCCCGGATCTTGCCGGTCTGGAACCGGAGCATCAGGAGATCTTCGGATCGGTGACGGTTTAGGTTCTTGGCCCCGTACAGGTTGGCCCCGCGCAGGTTGGCCCCGTACAGGTTGGCCCCGCGCAGGTTGGCCCCGTACAGGTTGGCCCCGCGCAGGTTGGCCCCGCGCAGGTTGGCCCCGTACAGGTTGGCCCCGTACAGGTCGGCCCCGCGCAGGTTGGCCCCGTACAGGTTGGCCCCGTACAGGTTGGCCCCGTACAGGTCGGCCCCGCGCAGGTCGGCCCCGTACAGGTCGGCCCCGCGCAGGTCGGCCCCGCGCAGGTTGGCCCCGTCGCGCCTCGCGGCTTCCGCCGCCGACCGAACATCCTGTGCATTCTCAGCGCGGTAGAGAACCTTGCCGCTGTCGTATCTGCTGACGATCTCGATCATGCTGCTGCTTTCGTTAGTCGATGATCCGGCCCAGTGACTCGCACCACACGGCCAGCGGAAAGACGGGAAGCGATTGCCGCTCCGACTTCCCCGCCAATGAATCCGGCCAGCTCGCCGGGGGTTTTGTTTGTTGTGTTGATCAGCGAGTTCCCGCTGGTAATCACGTTGTCGATGCAGGCGAAGATTTGGGACGCGGCCCATTCGCCTGGCTTGAACTTGTCAAGGTCGTCAAGGGCAATCGAGGATTTGCCGCGAAGGAACTGCGCCGCCTGCTCGCGCTGTTTGGAGCCGTTTGGCCCCATCAGATTTGTCAGCAGTGTCGGCACCGAAACCCAGCGGATCGGCTCGGCATAGAGGCGCGTCCAGACGGCTGCTGCGGCGAGCCCGGTCTTGCCCCGTCCAACCTCTCCGGTGAGGGTCAACACACCGCCGTCGCCCGCCCATTCGCGCGCGGCCTTGATTGCTTCACGCGGAGCCGGCGACGTTGAGAAGCGGTAGTTGCTGAGCGCCTTTGGGAGACATTCAGCGACGCGGCGAAGATGCTCGGCGTCACGGCGCTCAGCGCGCTCGCGGCCGGCTAGTTCGATGATCGGGCGTTCGCAGTCCTCGCATCGAATCGACTTCGCCAGTCCGTTCGCCAGCGCAGAATCGACGCGCTCAACGCCGGAGTCCCTGCCGCAAATTCCGCATGGGTAGTTCATGCGACCTCGATCCCGGCGTCGTACTCGGAAAAGTCTTCGGTGGTCTTACCGGCCTTGACGGGCAGCGGCGCGGTCCAGCGGCGATCGCTGATCCACTTGGAGAGGTTCGGACACCCCCCGACGTTGCCGGGGCCAAACCCGTGAGCGTCGAGGTAGAGCTGCGCTGACTCGATCAGGTCATCCGGCAAAAGACCCTTGCGGTCGGCCTGCCAGATCGCTTCGCACTGGCGGTTGTGGTCGGATGCAAAGTTGCGCTCAGGTGGCCATAGGTTCCGAAGCTCTTCAAGCTTCAAGTCAAGACCCTTACTGCTTAGGTTCTTACCGCTTACCGCTAACACGCTTTCGCGCGCGCGAGGGTTCGATTTGTTCGTACCATTTCTCGATTCGATCGGACTTTGGTACGAAACCTGAAAGGAATGCGGGTTTGCGGGGTGTTCTGCGGGTTCGTTCGGGTGCGGCTTCTGGTGCTTGTCAAAGTTCACTATCTCGATGAACTTCTCATCCGAAACTTGGTAGCGATCAATGAAGCCAGCGGCTTGGAGGTCGCTCAGCGCGCCCTCAATGTCGTGCTCGTCGAAGGGCAGACATTCGACCTTGATTCGGCGCGGGCGATCCGGCAAGCGACCGTTGCGGTCGGCCACTGTCCACATCGCCTGAAACATCAGTCGGGTGAGGGGAGGAAGATCGGCGAGATCCTCGTTAGTGAAGAATGAGTGCTTCAAGTCACGCTTCCTCGGCACGTCTACGCCGCCGCCCTCTGCTGCGTTCTCAAGATCGACTGGCCGATGCTCGCCCGATCGCCAAGCGAGCGCTGAGCAAGCCGCAGGGACTCGTACGCGGCCTCCGCCTTGACGAACGTTCCCCAAAGATCAGACGCGGCGACGATCTCTGTAACACGCGCCTCGCGCTCGGCAACGGTGCCGCTTTCGATTGTCCGCAGGGTCTTGGCGCGCAGCACATCGACTTCACGCTTGTAGGTGAAGTAGTCCATCGCTGCGTGTTCGAGGTCGTTTTGATTGAGTGCCATTTGGTTCTCGATCTCTTCCAACCTGTCCATGACTTCCTGCGGGCTTCTCACGTCCGAACCGCCAGGGATTCGACCTGTTCAATGACGACGCCTGGGATCTGACGAACGCCGCGCTTGACTGCCGCGTTGATCGCCTTTTCATTGACGCTCAGGTACTCGCGTGGGATCTCAAAAGGATCGACAACGGTCGCCTTCCACGTCTTGCGCACCGAAGCGCTTGCGCCGTTCTCGGCTCGGATCGTGTTGTCCTGCTCGATCGGTTCGTACGCCTCGCCACCGATCACCTGCACTTCGGCTGCGACGGCGAGTTCTTTGGCGGCTTCGGCTGTGCGCTCGGCGTCGCCGGCCTCTTGCGCTTCCCGGAGCGCAGCTGCGGCCCTCTCTGCTTCCTCACGCTGCTTCTCGTCGGCGATTCGCTGTTGCTCTTGGCGCTCCCGTTCAAGGCGTTCATTGATCTCGTCAATCTTGCGTTGCTTCTCTTTGCGGAACGCGAGCAGTTTTGGTTCGACCAGTCCGCGCGCCTTCTCGATTGGTTCGATCAAGCGCTTGAACTCGGCGTCAATGTCCTTGCCCCACTTAAGTACGGGTGCCTTGAGTTCCTTACGTCGGGCTTCAAGCTCTTTGGCAAGGCGAGCTAGATCGCCAAGGTATTCGGTGGCCTCAGCTGCATCCTGATCGGTGGATATCTCCATCGACTGAGCAACGTCAACATAAGGCCCGATCTCTACCTTGCGTTCTGCGCGCTCGCGCTCAAGCTGCTCGGCGCTGACGATCTCACCGGTAAGCGCGGTCATACCTTCGCCGCCTTCGCGTCGGCGTCAAAAAGGTCAGCGACCTTGAATAGGTCGGACGGCTTGAAGTCCTCTGGGAGAACTCCCTGCGCCTGTTTGATCGCGGCGTAGCGCAGCGCCATTTCTTGACTGTGCTGGCGCATGATGCGCGCGTTCTCTTCCGGCGAGCGCCCGCCGCCCTTGCCACCGTTGCCCTGCGCGAGCCTGATCTTGGCCGGCCACTTGCCTTCCGGGTCAGGCGTTACCGAAGCAACGTCGAGCGTCTGGCCAATCTGCAGCGCTGGGCTGTCCTTCTTCTTGTTGACCTGATAGGCCGACTGATCGCCCTCGAACTTGACGGTGTAGGTCTTCATGGGTCCGTACTGCGATTCCCACTCGCGTGGATCGGACACGTTGACCAGTTTGTGAGTTCCCGGCGCGATCACTCTGCCGCCTCCATGACTTCCGACCAATCCACCAGCTCTTCTGCTGGCGTCAGGTAGTCGGATTCGTTCTGTACGATTTCTTCAGTCATTTGCAGACCTCCGATCTGCGAACGGCTAGGAAGCTTCGGGCCTAACACCCGGAGCTTCTGTCTTTGTTGGGAACGGGATCACCTTGTTTACTTCGATGACTCCCATTGGACGGGGGAAGTTGTGTTGGTCTTCGCGCTCAGCTTTGGCGGCGGCGCGCATCATGGTCATGCCGATGGACACGCCCTTTTCGTATGCCTCGCGCACCCGGCCTTCGGCTTCGTTGATCAGCTTTTGGTGGCCTCTGGCTTCGCTGTCATAGCGGAGCATCAACACAACAAGAACGATCAAGGCAACGCTCAGGGCTGCGATTACGGCTACGGCGATCATTGGGGCCACTCCATTTCCAGCGTGTCGAAGTAAAAGGTCCGCCCGCCGCCAGCCTCAGGGGGTAGGGACTGACGGCGGACGGGTGCGCGTGACCCTCCCGAGGCAACACGCGCAATGAGCTTCCTTGCAGCCCTCTGGGGTCGCGTCCGTGCGAAGTTGAAAGTTCCATCCCAGAAGAGGGCGAGGTAGAGGGCGGCTAGCCAGATCAGTAGGACTAGTTCGAGGCTCATGCCGCCTCCCTTTCGTTAGACGCGGCCCGCAAGTCCATCGCCAGCGAGTGTCCGCGATCGGTGATGGTGTAGACCGCCTGGTTTTCTGCGCTGCGCCGCACGATTGCGACTAGCCCTTCGTCGCGTAGGTCTTTGAGTCTTGACCGGGGCGACGAATCTTTGATCTTCGGGTTGAAGGTTTGGCGGATGCGGTCGCGGACCTGATCGGCGGTCGCCTGTCCCATTCCGTCGAGAGTGAGCAAGACCTGAGCGCGGACGGTGCCGGCGTTTGTCTGCGCACGTTCTGCGGCTTTGTGTGACGGTCCGGGATCGGTCGTGCGCGCCCGTACCGGCTTGTCGGTGAGCGCCGAATAGGTGATCGGCGGGGCATCGAAGAGTTGGCCGTCGTTCATTCGTGCTTCCCCTCCACCACGGCTTCGTAGAGCTTGCGGGCGGTTTCCACTAGGCGCAGAACATCCGCCACGGTTTCAGGTGTGTAGCTCGGCTCTCCCCCTTCGCCGCGAACCTCTTCGCAGGTTCCAAGGAAGGTCTCTGACTGTTCACACAAAGAATGAATCTCGATCCCCAACCGACGCTGGGCGATCCCGCCTTCAAGTCGCCAGAACGATTCAGCCGAAGCGATTCGCTGCTCGCGCATCTTCTCTTCGATGGTCAGGGGGAACGGGGTCACGGGGTCACCAGCTCGGTTTCCGTGTGTTCGTTCTGGCAGTCCTCGCAGCAGAAGAACTCGAGGACCGCGTAGTCAAAGAACAGGTCATCGAAGCCGCCGCAGTTGCCACACACCGGATGATCTTCCGGCGGTTCAAGCCATGCGGCTTCGGCTGATTGGAATGCGAGGGAGTTCATGCGGCTTCCTCGGTTTCGGCAGCTTCGGCGGCTTGCTCTGCTGCGATCCACTCGGTGATGATCACCTCGCCCTGCTGCTGTCCGGAACGGTGGTGGCGAGTTCTAGAGAGTCGGTAGAACTCGTTGGCCTTGGCCTCTGTGGTTCGGATGGTGATGACCTTCATCCGTGTTTCTGCTCCGTGCATATGATCCACTATAGCGCACTGCCGGACAAAAGTCAAGGATTTGCTAAAAGTTTTTTATCCACGGATCTCTTGCGCGAAGTGGAATACACGCCTACGATGCTGGGGCGATGGAACGCATGGGCTTCTACTTGGCGGACGTGTGCCGCGAAATACGCGAGGGATCAGGACGCAACCAGAACTACGTTGCCGGCCAGATCAACTCCGGCATCGACAAAGTCAAGAACTTCGAGCTACAGAAGATCCGTTGGTCACCCGACACGGATCAGTTGATCGAGGTTTACGCCGAGCTGGGGAAGGTGCGCCCGGTTGATGTTTGGGCCGAAGCCGTCAATCGCTGGGAGGCGACACAAGCCGAAGCCCACCCCGCCCCCGCACAACCGGAGCGGGACATAGAGGCCGAAGCGAGCAGCCTTCGCAGGTCATCGGCGGCGGGACCTTCGGCAGGCTCGCGCGAAAGTCGTCAGCAACGTCGGAAAGGTGGCGCGCGTTGATTTCCGATTCAGCTTCGTCAGCTTCGATCCGAAGTCGCAGTTCGGCGCGTAGCAAATCCCGCCGGTCGCACATCTACAAACCTTGGGCCACGCCGCACCCTGACAGTGCTGACGCGACCCGCACCTTGTTTCGACAGCTAACGGACATGACCCCAGACCTAGAAGTGAGCAAAACATTTGGACCACTCGGTCAGGGTCGCCGTCCTTAGCGCGAGCGTTGTTTCGTTTATATCACCAACACTAAGGCGGTGTATTTGTGAATATCTGGGATCGGCTTGAAGGGGATGAACCCCATGCAGAACAAAAGCCAAAACAACATCGACGGATCAGCGACAACACCGGACGAAACATCGTGGCCGTCATCGCAGCGATCGTCGTCGCGCTCCTTTACTTCGGCGGCACGTTCGACCGGGCGCTTGTCAACGTCGGACTCAATGCCAAGCCGTGCTACCAGAATGGATTTGGCGCGGTGTTCTGCGGTGCCGACTACGACGATTACCGTGCGCGCATGGAAGCGGCAGGCGTTGACACATCTAGCTGGGGCAAATAGGCAAAAGAAAACCCCCGCCGATTTCTCAGCGGGGGTTCATGGTCGTTCTGCATTTGAACTCACCGAAGCCCGGTGTTATGCCGGTCATGGTTTGAGTCGTGTTGACGGATCCGCTAACTACGCGACGAACCGCTCAGCGATCCATGATGCCGCGCGAGGCGCAAGCCCAAGGGCCAGGGCCACGCCGCCAGCCAGAGGTTTTGACCAGTCGGCCTCAACCAAGAACGCATAGGTGAGCGGGGTGATGATCGGAAGCGCCGTGAGCGACGCTGGGTATTTCTTGGGGTTCATGTTCTGCCTCCCTATCGCTGCGGGCTGAACGCGCCAGCCACGTCGTTGATGTTGCGGACACGACGGCGGATCCCGTCTGCCGTCGTGTCAGAGGTGTTGCCCTGAGCGCCGGTGTTGCCTTCGATTGCGAAGAACTTGCCCGCGCTCTTATCGATCCACTCTTCAAAGAGTCCGGTGTGTTGCCAGTCGTACTCCACGATGTGACCGGGCTTCAGGTTCTTCAGCTTGCGCAGGCGAATGACTCCGGTGAACCATCCCCAGATACCGGCGTGAGCTGCGGCCCATGCGCGGGTGACCACGGTGGAGCCGGCCCTGCGATACCAGTACGCGACCGCATCCCCGCACCATGCTTCGCCCAAGTCGCCGCCGTTGGAACGGATGATCTTGTCGACAATCGGGCCACGGTTGTTGCCGCCGACCTCGAGAACGCCAAGCATTGACTGGGCTTCCCTGAGCGCACGGACGCGGAGCGGCTCGCGGGCCAAGACTTTCAGGGCGGTGTACTTCGCGCGAAGCCGGTACTTCTTGGCCTGCGCTCGCTTGGCGGCGCGGTAGCGGGCGTTGCGAATCTTCTTGGCCGACAGGTACGCCCTGCGGTTGGTGGACGTGCGGCTCTCCATATACACACGCCGAAAATCTTTGGCCTCAGCCGACCGAACCTTGAGACTGTGGAACGCCTTTTCCGATGCTTTGGCCGCGTCAATGTATGCCGCGCGGGCCTTCTCTACTGCGGTCATATGTGTACCTCCCCGTGCGGGGTTGGTGGATTGGTCAGGTGAGTACGGCGACGATCACCGCAGCGATTGCGACAACGGTCGGGATTGTGATGAGCACACCTTTGATGCGCTCGCGGAAGAGCTTCAATCCGTCAATGTCTTCCGACTGGACCTTCAGTGCTGCCTTGACTTCGGCGTGGTCTTCTTCGTTTTGCTTGGCCAAAGCGTTGAGCTGTTGCAACACATAGTCAAGTTTCTGGGCGAGTAGTGCGACTTCTGTCGGTGTCACTTTCCGACTCCTGCCACTCGAATACCGATACGCGCAAGGATTGCCCCGAGCGTGGCGGGGTTGTTGTCGTACTTGACGGAGTTCTTTGAAATCATCGGTTCGTAGTCGGTCTCGAACACTTCACGTCCCGCCTCCTCGTGTAGGTACCGGGCGACTTTCCCGGCGCGAATTTTTCCGGCAGGGACCATCTGACCATCTGCCGTCATTACCTCGCCGACAACAACGCCGTCGCCAGCCCGTGACGGAATGATCGCTTCCGCAAAAGCCACCGACCCAACCTGAGCCGCGTTGTTCGCGGAGCAGGGGTATTCGATGTTGACTTTCAGGTAGCGGTTGCGGTCCTGCTTGTTGCAGGGGTTCTCATCGTCTGCGCTGGTGAGCAGGCTTGAGTCGTCTGGCCCAACCATCTCCCGATAGCCGGTCAGCGCATCCGTGTAGAACACTTCGCAGCCGTTTACCGGGTAGTTCTCATCGACCGACTTGTTGTCGGGGCTGAGCGTTGCGCCGTCCTCCACGTCGAGCAGGTAGTCCGGCTCGGAAAGGAGCGGCGAAGGTCCGTAGTACGCCTTGCCGTTTTCCCAAACCTCAAACCACCAATTCGCGACCCCGTTGGCGCGGGCGATTGCTTCCGCCGGCTCCACTTCCTCAAAGACAAGGTGTTCGAGTTCGTACGGGTGATCTTGAATCGAATCCGCGTCGTATGTGATCCCCGGACACCAACGGTCGATGATGTTCTTTATGACCGTTGACGGGGTGATCGTGTCTAGGCCGTGCGTGCCCTTGACCTTGACGCTTGTCGCCTTGACCGCCCGCTCTTTGCTGTCGGACGTGGCGGCGGCAGCGCCGTAAGAAGCCTCCATCAGCGCAAAGCGCCTACCGCTAGTCGAGCTTGACTGGCTAGCGGCATACGCGGTGCCGACGTTTGCTGCAAGATCGCTCGAAAGGTCAGACGCGGTAGCGGCGTCACTTGAGAATCCGAGATACAGGGCGAAGTTCGCGTTAGCCGTATCCCATTCGGTCGCTGTCCGAAGCAGCGAAGCCGAGATGCTGCCTAGATCAACTCCGGGCGGGGCCGTGTAAAGCGCTCCCGTTGCGGGGAGACCGGGGTTGGTCCACGGGATGCCGGCGAGTTGAAGCTTGATTCCGCCGCCGCCGATTATCGCGTCCGTGGGCGCATAGGTTGGGAGTAGCGCCGCCTGCCGGTCAAGAGAGAAGCCCCCCCAGCGCTCCATCGACACATCTATGTAGACCTCAGAAATCCCCGAACGATCTTTGGTGATCTGAAAATCTCCCGAAGCAGTGAACTGCACCGCGCCCGAATCAATCGCCCTTGCCGTGATTGATCCGTAGAACGCGCAATCTCCATCGGGCCAGTAGACGCCCACCTTTTGCAAGTAGTCCAGATCGTCATATCGGCGGATTGCATCGCGCGGAATCTTGAATTCGCACGTCTCAAAACCGACCCCACGTCTCGTTTTGATTCGTGTGATCTGGACCAACTTGTCAGGGTCGTCGCTCGTGGTTGAAAACGAGAGTTCTTCACCCGAAGCATCCGTGATGACGAGCGCGAGTTCGTCCATTAGACCGTGTGCCTGCGCATGGCGAAGGCGGGACGATGTTCGACCTTGTACGTCAGCGCTGGGGGAATGCCGCCGGACGCCCCGTAGTCAGGGTTCAGGTCGGTGGACGCGATCAAGAGGCGGTTGACGTAGCTATCTGAGGTTGCCGGATCGAGCAGGGGAACGCCTGCCCTTTGCTGGCCTGCGGCGAGCGCGTAGTAGGTGCCGCCGGATGCTTCGCGCTCGATCTGGCCGTCGGGGTGCCAGACGAGCTTGCGGGAGGGGTGGATTGCATTATCTTTTGCGGGCAGGCTGTAGACACGAAAATTGTCGTACCCACGGGTTGCCGCTACCGCGCTTGGCCACTCGTCGTATGCCCGGGCATCTCCCGACGCGAGCGCGCCGCCGGTGGCCAGCGACGACAATCCGCCCGACAGTGTCGCGTTGTAGGGGGCATCTACGCTTGCAGTCCAATCCCCAGACGATCTGACTTCGGCGGTGATCGTGACGCCGCCCGTGAGTGATCCAAGATTGCCCGAAGT
The DNA here is from genome assembly GCA_023404495.1 of Actinomycetes bacterium. Lineage (GTDB taxonomy): Bacteria > Actinomycetota > Thermoleophilia > Solirubrobacterales > JACPNS01 > JACPNS01. The sequence continues at coordinate 44,434 of JAEYBE010000003.1, forward strand.
TTGTAGAACTGTCCATGAACCAGACGAACGCGTGGCAACCACCAGGACTCCCAAAAACCCGTAGGGCGGCGCACCTAGGTAGGACGGCTGGACAAACACGCCGAAGCAATCGCCCGACCCTTGCAGGCGCATGAGCAATCCGCACTTGGCTAAGCCCACGCTGGACCCAACTGTTGAAATGCTTGCCAACTTGATCGACGCCGAGCAATCCGTCAGCGTGTTGCTCGGCGCAACGCTGCGACCGGCCCCCGAACTGTCGGATACCGCAGTTCGCTGCAAGCGATGATTTGAGGTGTCGATGGTGAAGTCGTCGGAATCGCCATCACCGGAGACGGTTCCACCCACGTCTGCCGTTTTGCCGGTGTAACTGCCGGATGACTGGTTGAAGTCATCTGACAACACCAGTGATTGCAGCGAACTCTGCGGCGTCTTGACGAGCCCCACACCACCCCGCGACGGGCGCTTCTTGAGCTTCAAGATTCGGCAGTAGGTGCCAGCCGTGCCAAGCGTCTTCGCCGAGATAGTGGCGTTCCAGCGATACGTCCCAACGCTCTGACGCTTCCTAGCGTTGACAGGCCCGAGGTTTACCCAGATTGCTGCGGCGGATGCCGGGACCAGTGTTGAATTGTTAGTGATGCCGCTTGCCGTGTCGCCCACGGAAATGGTCGCCCGCAGACGACACATGTTCGCGTCGGCAGACGTGACCACCAGCGCCCAAAGATCGAACGGACCCTCGTCGGTCTGGTCGCCCGTGCGCATGAAAGCGGACCATGAAGATTGCAGCGACGTGTTGGATACGTAGCCCGAGACGCCCTGCGTCGTCTGAGTGATCGGGGCCGAGCCGCCTCCGGTCAGTGACGAGTTCAAGACGATCAGCGACAGGTCTGATCCAACGAGCTTGCCGGTTGCGGTGAAAACGAGGTTTCCGCTCGATAGCGCCGAGCCGCTGACCGTCCACAAGCTTGACCCAAACGCTGCATCGACCGCCGCTTGAACGGTTGCGGTTGAAGCGTTGTAGGCAAGCGCCGAAGTGGTCACGCCCTCCCATGTCAGAGTGAACGTGCCGCCCGAAATTGTTCCGCTCTTGGTCGCGGTCTGGACTTCTGAGGTTGCGGCGGTGTAGGAGCCGTTTAGCGGAGCGGTCGAGTAGTCGAAGGTTGACGGCTCGAGAACCAATTTGTTCGACGCTGAATCCAGCGACGAATCAAGGCCAAGCCACACGCCTTGCTGACCCGTCGATCCCTCATTGGTCAGGGTGATTCGTGCCTGCCCCGGAACGTGTCCGGTGAGCGAAGCCATTTGCACTTCCCATGCATGTGCGCCAGCGGGCTTGCGCCCGGTCGCCACGTCTCGCCACGGTCCCAAGAGCCACGGCAGGCAGTAGAGCTTGAGTGTGCAGACGGCCACACCTTGAAGCTCATTGAAGTCAAGCGAGTGCTGTGTTATCTCGCCCGCGATCACCTGCAAAGTTGTCGCGTAGGTCGCGTCGGATGCTTGCGCGGTCAGGTCTACGCCACCACGGTGCGCGAAGGCTTCGGCCTTGTTGCACTTGACCTGGATTTTCCCGAACTCTTCCTCAATCTCGTCTTCGGTGCCCCGGATTTGGAGCGGGATTTCCAGTTCAAAGTTGTTTCGCCGGGGGTTCGGGGTCTGCACCTGTCCGAACTTGCGCTCCGTCCACTCGCGCTCTGGCACGGGGGTCGGCCACTCAAAGCCCGTCGCAACTGCCGTTTTGGTGGTGGTCGGATAGCCGTTTAGGTCATGGCTGTCAAGGCTGAGGGAAAGTGTGAGGCTCATGCGTGAGACACCCTTGGCGCGTAAAGGAGCAGGGTCGAAGAAAGCCAGCCGCCAAGCGAGCGGTCAAGAATCCCCTGCATCGTTTCGTCCGTTACAGAGCCGATCTGCGAGGACATCTGCTTGGCGTACTCGCGGTTCTTCTTCAATTCCTCGGAATTGGCTTTGAGCGCGTCGGCCTGCGCTTGCAGCGCCGCTGTGTTGTCTTGGAGACTCTTGGCCTGCGCGGCGTCAAGCTTTTGGCGCTTCTTGGCTTCGGCTATCTCTGCCTTTGCGCGCGCAATCGCCTCCTTGCGCTCCGGCCCCTTCTTGCGCTTGGCTTCCGCAAGATGGCGGTTGGCGCGAGAGACGTTCTTGGCATCGATTGCCGCCGTGTCTTCGCTGAGGGTGCCGTCTGGGTTGGTGACCAGATCAAGGCTTGAGATCGCTTCGTCTGAGCGGTAGTCCTTGATCGTGGAACTGCGGTCTACCCATGCGTTGTAGCGGCTGCGGTAGTCCGAGAGCTTTTCCTTTGGCCTGCGCTTTGGGCCGCGCACCTTGCCGCCCTTTGCATATGCGGGGAACATGCCCTTCGTTTCTGCGGCTGTGTTGACACGCCAGCCAAGCGGCAGCGGCATGACAGTTTCCCGCCCGTCACCGAGCATGAACGTTGCGCCCGTCACAGGATTGGTGAGCGATTCTGCGCCCTGCTCGTTGACGCGCGCCAGAGACGTTGTGACCATGCCGCCGGACGCGTGTGATCCGACCTTCGTCGTCTTGACCGTGACGTTGACCGTCTTGCTCGCGGGGATCGCCCGAATGTCCGTCAGAAGCTGTGCAAACTGTGCGCGCGCCTGCGCGGCCCCCGGGGTCGTGACCTTGGTGGTGGCCTTGGCCTTGCCAACTTCCTTGGCAGCGTCTGAAACCTCTTTGAGCTGAGGACTGATCTTCTTGGCGTTGGTCGTGACCGAAAGCGAAACCTTGCCGCCCTTGCCCGCCGCGTCGATCTGCTTCTTTACCGATCCAAGAGAACTGTTGTCGACCTTCGGCACGACCGACATCTGCACCTTGGCCGGCTTCTTGCCGTTCCAAGCCTGAGACGCCATACCACTGATCTTGTTGGCGACGTTTTTGGCCTCGCCAGCAATGTCGTTCCAGCCCGTCGTCAGGAATCCAAACGCCTTCTTCGTTGACCCCTTGCCCGCCACACTGTCTATGGCGTTGCCAGCATCTTCGATCCCAGCCGCAATCTTGGATGCATTTTGAGCGGCGTCGGAGAGTGCCGGAAGCAGCGCCGATCCAACTGTGACCGCAAGCGCCTCCGCGTCAGCCTTGGCCTGATTGAACTTGAACTGTGTTGACTTCTTCTGCTCGGAGAGCGCTTTCTGTGTTGCGCCAACGGTGTTCTTGAATGATGCAACGTCGGCGCTCGCGGCCTTAGCCTTGTTTCCCGTGAGCGCCATGACGCCGCCGAGTGCGCGGACATTCGGGAAGAGCTGAGCCAGCTTTTCCTTTGACCCGCCAGTCGAGCGGGCCAGCGCGTCGATCGTGCCCTGGAAGCCCCTCGCCTTGAGCATCGACGTGGCCGACTCGTACCCAAGTCCGGTCATCGTGGCTTTGAGTTCCTTGGACGGCGAGATCAGGGCAGTCATTACCGCCTTGATTCGGGTCATTGTTTCAGCCGGATTGATACCGCCCTTGGTCATCGTGGAGATCGACGCGCCAACCTCATTCAGACTGACGCCCAGCGATGAAGAGAACGGCAGCACGTCGCCGATGTTCTGCGCGAGCTGATCGAAGGAAATGACACCACGATCAACGGTCTTGAAGAGCGTGTCCGATACCTCGCCTGCCTTCTTTGCGGGCATTTGGTAGGCGTTCAGGACGGCAGCGACGGCGGCGGTGGAAACCTCAGTGGTTGTCAGGCCCGCCGTTGCAGCGTTGGCCGATGCCTCAAGCACATTGAGCGCGTCGCCGGCCTCAAAGCCAGACGACACAAGGTCGTACAGACCCGTTGCAAGCGTCTGCGGGGTCTGCGCCGTGGTCCCAGCAAGGTCGCGCACGGAACCGGAGAGCTTCTGGAACTGGCCCTCCGAAAGCCCCGCAATCGAGTTGACATTGCGCATGGCCGCATCGAAGTCAACGGCGGTTTTGACCGTCTTGCCGATCGCGTAGCCGGCAAGCAGAACGCCGCCCTGCATCGCGACCGCTGAGCCGCCGAAGGCAGTCACCGCGCTTTGGGCACCGCGAGAGGCAGCGCCCATCTTGGACGTTGCGGCAGCGCCCTTGGATGCGGCGGGCGCAAGCTTCTCGGTCTGCTTGGCAGCGCCGGCAGCGGACGTGCCGAGCATTGTGTACCCGGACGCCGCGCGGCGCGTAGAAGTGGAAGACGCCGTGATCTGCGCATCCATCTTCTTTGCCGATGCGCCGGTCTTGGAGAACTCCCCTTGGACCGTCTTTAGTGAGGTAACTGCCCCGCCGACGTTGGCTTTGACCACGACGGAGAGCTGCGAGACTTCGGACACCTAGCCCTCCTACTCGTCGGCTTCGCGCAGGCGTCTGCGAAGCTCAAAGAACGCCTGCCACTCAATGAATTCCGCCTGTGTCATACGGCGGCGGAGTTCCCTGACCGCGCAACCCATCTGCTCGGCCAAGATGAACTCGAACATGCGCTCGGCGTCGTCGCTAAGCGCTTTTGATTGCGCCGTCTACGGCGCTCTCCCCTCCGTTGACAAGCTGGCCAACGGCGATTGCAAGACGCTGGACGGCGCGAGCGTTTTTCTTGCGCAGTCGGGAAATGTCGTCAATCGCCAGATTCGGTTCGACAAGTGCAGCGACTATCAGGTAGAGGTCGTATTCCTCTTCGCTTATATCGCCGTCGCTCTCGGCGTTTGCGCGGGCGTCAAGGACTTCCTGACGTGTCAGCTCGCGGATCTTTACCGCGCCCTTCCATTCGGGGATCTCCACGGTGACCGACTCAAGGTCGTCAGCCTCAAAGATTGCCTCCGAAGACAAGATGACCGGAGCGGCCTTCTTGCTCGCTCCGGTCTTTGCTGCGGTCATCAGACAACCGTCCGTGTCACGGAGCCGGTGACCTGAAGTTCGCCCTTGAACTTGTTGGCCTGATCGACGCCAGACTGACGGCTGTATTTGGTGAAGAACGCGTTGAATGCGAGCTTTACCTTGCCCGAGCCCGTGCCGTTGGGGTAGTACTCACACGCGGCAACCGCGCGACGGATCACGGCGTAGTAGCCGTCAAACGTCTCGTCGTACACGCCCTCGATCGGCACCGTGTGGTCGCCGAGTCCGATGACGTACTCCTTGTCGGTCGTGCCGAGTGTTGACACATCGTCCTTGTCAATCTCGTCATCGAGACTGCACGAAGTGACGTAGACCGAAACGTCGCGCAACGAACCGCTGGTGATCTTGAGAACGGCGTTTGTGCCGTGGCTAGCGCTCACTGGAACGCCTCCTTATATGCAGGGGGCTTAGCGCCCCGTGGTCATGTGTCTAGTTGCGAGCGAAGCCGACAAACATCGTCGGACTGCCGCCGCTGACCGTCCAGATCGCCCGCAGGTAGCGGTTGACCGTTCCGGCCACTTCGATGCGCTCGTGTGTGTTCTCTGCGAGTGCAGTGAAGGTGATGAGATCGACCCAAGCTGAGTTGTCGGTCGAGTGCTGAATCTTGCAGGTGAACGAACCGGCGGTCAGATCCGTGGTCTGAATGACGCCGACTCCGCCGTTGCTCGTTCCGGCAGAGTTGTCTACTGCTGACGTGTTGGAGCTTGAACCTTCTTGGCCGAGCGGGTGTAGGACGCGAATGATGTCGATCCCGTTGCCGCCGCCCTGAAATGAGAGGTCAATCTTGTTGAGGTCGGTCACGACGGATTTGACGGAATACTTGGTCGCAAAGCTCGTCACGACTTCGCCGTATCGACCGATCGAATCTCCGCGCGGCAGGTAGACGAGCTGCTGCGAAGGCTGGCGGCGTGTCGCGTCCATGATCGCGTCAATGCCCGTCACGTCGGTGTCGTCATAGAGGCCGGACGCTTCGGCGGTGCCGTCGCGCAGGCCGATCTCCCATTCCTTGTCACCGTCGTTTGAAAGGGTGGTCGCGTCAAGTTTGTCCGTCTCTTCATCAACGGAGATGTCCTTGATGAACGGTGAGAGGTCGAACCCGGAGAGGTACGCCTTTGCGACTGATCCGTGTGTTGCCATTACTCAGCCCCCTTGATTGATCGCGCCGGCTTCTTGAGCGCCTTGACCTGCGCGGCGGTGAGCTTGCGCGTGGCTTTGTTTTCCACGAGACTTTTTGCAACGTCGCCGGGCAGGTCGGTGATGAATTCACCGGCTTCGGCGCGCTGATTGTTTGGCGGGAAGTTGCAGCCCGCAAGGACTTCGTATGTGTCGGGCATCAGGCGGTTCCGATCCGATAGAGGCCGCCAGCGTGTGCCACAAGACCGGCGTCCGTTTTTTCCATGTAGCTCACGTCCGAAACTCGGCGCATCACCAAGAGCGTCGCCCCGGTGATCGTGAGTGTTCCGTCAGTCAAAAGCGAGTCGATTGCGGCGGCGATATCGTCTGCCGCTGTGGTGTCGGGCGCGTCGCCGGGGGATGCCGCGATTCCCTTGACCTGCACAAGCCGGTCACGCCATGAGCGGGCCTTTAGCGTGTAGTTGTCGGTCCCCGCTTGCAGGTTGAACACAACGCACGGCAGTGACGCCCCCTGCGGGATGGTTTGGTGATAGACCGACGTATTGCTTGCGAGCTTCCCCGTCAGGGTGGCTGAGCCCGTCAGCTTTGTGTAGAGGGCCGGCGCGAGGTCTTTCACGGCTCGACTACCTGCGCGATTGCCGCCTCGAAGTCGTCTTCGTTCAGCGCGACCGCCGGGGTTAGGTACGGCTGCGCCGGGGATTTTGTCGTGCCGTACTCAACAAATCCCGCGTACTCGGCAGCGACGCGGACTTCGGCTTCAAACGGTCCCTTCATCTTCTGGCGGATAGAGCTGCGCAGGTTGCCCGTATCCACTGGGGCGATGTCCTTGGCGTCAGCGACAATCTGCATGGCAGTTGCGGCCACGGCGTTTGACGCCTTGGCCTCCATTCCCGCGATGATCTGCGGGAGCCTGCTTGTGACTGAGACGGACATTCACTGCACCTTCTTTGCGATTGCGCGTGTGACGAACTCGAGCGATCGGCGTTCGCGCACTTCGGTGACTTCGTAAGTTGCTGAGCTGTGTTCAATGCGGTCGGTCGGGAGGATTGGGGTTTCGGCGGGGAACGTGAATACCCAATCTCCGGTCGCCGTCACTTGATCGCCTTGGATGCTCTCGCCGCGATTGCCTTGTTTGAACGGAGCGAGCAAACATGGAATGTCTGTCTCGTCATTGACTTCAACCGCTGCCCACGCGGACGTAAATCCGCCGGCACCGTTGCTCGTGCGCGAGGCGCGCATGATTTGCGCCGTGTCGATCAACTCCGCTTCGGCGCGTTGCTGCATTCGCGTCCGCTCGCGCGATGGAATCGGCATCAGATCGGAAGGTCGGGATTGGTGTATCCGCGACTGACGCGCCCGGATGATGAGAGCGAGCCGTCGCGCGCTGAAATGTCGTCGCTGTAGCCGTCAACACGGGTGAAGCCAGCAACCGAGAGGCCGTTTGCCCCGGCGCGGTCCCTGAGCGTCGCTGCGCGAGCCGCGTACTGCGCGGAGAGGTCTGACCGATTGAATTGCTGATCGTCGGTCTTGAATGTGTAGTCGCCCGCGTATCGCGTGGCAAGCACGTCGCAGAGCGCAGCGGCGGTCATCAACACACTGCCGGACTGACCAAGCTTCAACTCGATCTCAGCGTCCGTGAAAAGCATCGTCGCCGGAACGGTGTCGCCTACTTCAAAGCGCACCTGTCCAAGATCGGTCGAGAGGTCGTATGTAAACGATCCCGAAGTGACCGTCACCTGAGTCGAATCGGTGACGGTGATGTCTTCAACGATCTCCGCGCCGTCGCCGTCGTCGACAATTGCCACGTAATCGCCAATCTCGGCGATCGTGACGGTGATTTCGTAGCTTGTCGTGGATGCGATTCGGTTGATCCCGCTCGTCGTGCGAGCAGTGATCACCGTGTCACCCTGGTAGATCGTGACGCCTAGGGTTCCCTCAAGGCTTGGATCGCCCCAAGTCTGTGTGAAGGTCTTGGCCGTTGCTGGCCGTGCATAGGTGGTCATGGACCCTCCCTAGAGATTGAAGTCATGCGCGACCCGTCGCATCTCCCGAACCTGCCGCTTGAATCTCTCGAAGCCTCTCGGCTGCGATCTCCCGAGCGCGAACCTCAACCTGTAGGTGCTTCACGATCTCGTCTGCCCGCTTCTGAGCAAGGCTCTCGATTGCAAGCTCGTCCACCGATGACGGCTCCTCGTCACGCTTCTGCACGGCAATCTGTGTCTGCTCGATGATCCAGTCGCCAGAGACATCCCCGTTGGCGACCATGCGAGCGATGTAGTCCAGATGCTCTGTGTAGGTGCTCATGCCACGTCGCCTCCGACGATTGAGTGGAAGATGTAGGTGCCGGTCTGTGCGTGGTGGAGAATCTCGGCGTACTTGGCTTGTGTGCCGTCTGGGAAGTCGATGACCTTCTTGTTGTCGTACGGCTCCCATATCTCGACGTGATGCGGGTTCGACGACTCGCGCATCACAAAGAACAGGCTGAGGTTTTCTCCGGTAACGAGCGACGGTGCTGGCCATGTACCAATGGCGATTCTCGGCGGGAGCCAAATCTTGATCGGGTTGTTCGCGTCATTCGTGTCCGCCTGCCCGTGGTACGTGATCGGTGTGTAGCTGCCCTGGTAGTCGAAGACCGGAATGTGCCAGCCGTGCATGTTGTCTACATTGTCGGTTTCCTTCACCGCCGCGCCAGACGAGTGAGCTTGACCCACGCCGCCGGCGAACGGTCGTCCGCGCAGCACATTGGAGAACTGCCACCGCCCTGATGCGACATTGCTCGGCGGAGTGGGACAAACAACGTATTCCTCATCGGCTTGGCCCTTGCGGATCACGAAGGTCTTCGGGTAAAACCCATTGGTGAACGGGTTTCCACTTAAGCCCGAGCCCGTGATCGTCATGGTGAGCGTTGTCTGGGAGTTCGTATGAGCGCCAAAGAGCGAGATTGTTTTGGACGTTTGCACAAAGTCCATCGGGCGAATGAACTGCTTAGCGTCAAGGCGGTCAGTCGCCATTGTGAGCGCGCCAACTGAATTGGCGTCGATCGAGAGCAGTCCGGTCGAGTCGTACAGAATGCCGCCCGCAAGGTCGATCCCGCCCTCAGCGACTATTTCACCAGTGACGGTTCCGCCCAGAACCGAGAGAAAATCCGCTAGCGGATCGGCCTTCCACTCCTGCTCTGCGCCGTCAAAGCGCAGTACGTCTTTGTCGCTTGGGGATGGGGCGTTTACGAGGGTGCCGTCAAGCACGTTGTCCGGCCCCGCTGCACCGGTCGCACCGGCTGGACCTTGGTCGCCAGTGTCGCCTTTGTCGCCCTTCTCGCCTTGTGGGCCGGGGTCGCCTTGGTCACCCTTCGGACCTTGCTCGCCCTGCGGCCCTTCGCTCGCGTGATCGGTGACGTACTGCTCCGTTGCGACCGGGTTGGACCCGGACGGCTGGGGATCAGCCTCCCGCAATCCCTTCCACCAAGATGGCCTTAGGCCCAGAACGCCCACGACGCGCCCCTAGCGCTCGTAAACGAAACGAAACTCGCCGGTCTTGCCGGAGCCGCCCTGTGCGATCACAACCTTGATCCGTGCCGCTACTGGAGGTTCGACATACCAACCTGTGAGGTTTGATCCGGTGCCGCCCTGCGCAAGCAGGCGCGGATACTTGACCGCCGCTGAGTTCTGATCGCTGGCTGTGTAGAGGTCTGCGCCGGTTATCTCGTCGGTGATCGTGAAGTCAACGCCGTCCGCGAAGTCGACCTTCGTGTAGATCACGGCGAGCAAGCGTCCCTCAATCGTCTCGCTGTATTCGGTCGCTGCGCCAGAGCCGTTGGTGACCGGCTTGACGGGCTGTGAGACGTGGACGCTCATCGATCCGCGCTCCCGCCCTCGCGCCGGCTGCCGCACTTGCCGCACGTCGTCTCAACCGAACTGATCGCGTGATCGCAGAATGGACACGTCCACGCGCCGTTAGGTTGGATGCGGGTGATTGGCAGGGTGCCAGTCGCGTAGGACTGCGGAGCGGGTGCCTCCGCCACGACACCCTCTTGGCCTACGTCAGCCGGCTCCGGAGACTCATCGGCAGGGGCCTCGCCAACTAGCGGAGCCTCATCGCGGATCTCAGATGCCGCGATCAGCGCGTCAAGTTCGTCAGCCTTGGCCTTGGGGTCGTAGTTGACGCCCCGCTCATCGAGGATCGCCTTACGTTCTTTGTTGTTCACGTCTGATCCTTACTGCGCGAGTGGGACACGCTTGAAGCGTCCCGGCGCGATTTCGACCCACTCACAGGTCTTGGTTGATTCCGCAAATCCATCGAAATGCGAGGGCACGGTTATGCGCATCGGGTGGCCCGACTGTCGCCGTCGCTTTACGTCGCGACGATCGAAGCGCTCGGCCTTCTGCTCGTCAGGGATGCCCGTTCCCGGGTATGCCTGCTCGTACTTCTGTGCCTTTGCGCTTTCGCTGGGCATAGCGCTGCTAGGTGCCCCAAGCGATCCACGACACAGACGTGTCTTCGGTCGCTGCGGTCGCATCGTCCTGCCAAATGGCAATCGTCAGTGTGCCGCCGGAAAATGTGGCCGTAGCGGTGAACACGTCGCCCGAGGATGCGCCGGGGTCTTCGTTGATCGTGACGACGGCTCCCGTGATCGTGGTGAGTCCGGTGGTGACATCAAGTGTCGCCCCGGTGACGGTGCCAGCGCCGACCTTCAGGGTGCTTCCTTCGGTGCTGATCCCGTTTGAAAAGTTCGTGACGGGCATGGCCCGACTCCTTTCAGAGAAGATGGAAGACACGCCGCCCCGCGCACTAGGCGCAGGGCGGACGTATCAGAGTGTTGGATTACGACGGGTTGTTGCCGTAGATCCACTGCCAGCCCGAGAAACCGCGCGAGAAGCGCGAGTAGCCACGGAACTTGGCCTGGAGCGTGTCGAAGTCCGAAGTGGACTGGAACTCCGGTGCCGTGCGGTCAAGCCACACGAGATGCTGGTCGCGCAGCATCTTGTCGATCAGGAACCAAGCATTCGCGTCGCTGAGGTAGTCCCATGAGACAACCTCGTAACGGTTCTTGTTGGTGTTGATCGTGTTGTTTGCCGAACCTACTTCGAGGTCGGTCCCGACGATCTGAAGCGCCGTCTCTTCCAGCTCCGGCGGAACCAAGAGCAGGTCGGGGTTGACGACGATCAGCTCGCCACGGTCGTCCGTGAACGCGCGCATGAGCAGGCGAGTGGCGGAGACGTTGGCGCTGGTGAGCGCAAGCGTTCCCTCGTTGCTCTGCGTTGACGAGTTGGACGGGGTGGCCGGGTGAGCGGTGGAGCAGAGTCCAACGCTGTCCGCGCCGGCAACCGAGAACCCATCGCTGTCCACACCGGAGTCGGTGAAGGCGTTGATGAAGATTTCCGCTGCCGAGCGCTCGCGGTGAACCGCCGCCGAGTCAGCCAGCTTCTCTACGCGAGAGTTGACCGAGTTCGGGATACCCGCTGCCGGGTACAAGGCGTCTTCGAGCAGCTTGCGCTGAATCGTGACGCCCTTGGCGAACTCACGGTGCTCAAGACGGGTCTTCCAACCTGCCTCAAAGCCGTCGTACGAGACGCGACCAGTCTTCTCGAACTGGCTCCATCCATCCGAACCCAGCTCGCCGACTCCCTGGTAGTCCTCGTACGCGCGCGTAGAGGTTTCGACCGGGAAAATCGAAGTGCGCTTGAAGTTCGCATCACGCGAACGCATCCGCGTGTGGAACACCTTGCGCAGTCCGGGCGCGAGCAGTGTCGGCCAGTTTTCAGGAATCATTGCCATGTGTCATCCCCTCCTACTGGGCCTTGTTGTGGTGGTGCTTGCCGATGTTGAAGACGACTTGCGTCTCTTCGGTCGCTCCGGACGCAGCCCAGACGACGAACTCCTTGTTGGAAGAAGTCGTCACGCCCTGCGCTCCGGTCGAACCGGTCAGGTCAAGCGTTGCCCCCTTCACCCGAGCGTTGGCGTCGGTCACGCCAAGAATCAGGTCGGGGTCGATGATGACCTTTGCCTTGGTGGTCGAGTCGGTACCGGCCTGGGTTTCGAGCACAAGCCCGATCAGGTTGGTGTCCGCCGTCGCAGCAAGGTCGATCTCACCGGACTCGAGGTTCACGATGTCGCCAGCCGTCAGCGTCTCCGTGTCCTTGTAGGTGAGATCCTGAATCGTGTAGCCGCCTCCTGAGATTCGGCCACGCGCCTTGAAGCCAGCCATAGAAATGGCCCTCCTTTGGATCGTGTGATTTCAGGGGGCCGCTTGGCCGCCCCTACTGACTTGGTTCCGGCGGATTGGGCGACTTGTAGGTCGCGTATTCCTCCGGAGTCATGTCCGCTGCCTGCGCTGCCGCAAGTTCGTCCGATGTCAGTTCGACTTCGGTTTCCTTGCCGCCGCCAGCTCCGTCGCCTCCGTTTGTCTTGGGAGCCTTCGGCTTGGGCGCTGTGCCCTCAAGCAGTGGGTTGGCCTCAACTGCGCGTTTTACGGCGTCGTCAAGATCCTTCGGTTGGTTCGCATCGTCAAACTCAATGCCGGCGTTCTTGATTGCCAGCGAAGCGAGCTGCGGGCTTGCCAATCCGTACTTCTGATCCGCGAGTGCAGACGCAAGGTTTGCCTCTCGGATCTGTGCTTGAAGCTGCGCGTTGCGATCGTTTGATTTCTCAAGCTCGCTCTGCGCCTTCTCAAGCTCTGTCTGCTGCTCGGCGGTCAGTTGGTCGTGAGCGTCGGCTTTGGGCTTTAGCTCTTTGACCTGCTTGTCGAGGTCGCCGCTCTTCTCGCGCTCCTTGCGAAGCGCTTCGGTCAGCTTGTCGATGTCGGCCTGTGTTGGCCCTGACGCCGCTGGCGTCTTCGGGTCGTCTCCGGCAGGATCACCCTGCGGCTCCGGCTCCTTGGGGTCGCCACCCTCGCCCGCTCCGTCTGCGCCCATGATCGGCGGCATCACGCCGCGCGCTATGTGCGCTCGCAGTTCTTGCGAGGACATTGCCTGCCAGTCGGCAAGCGTGATTCGATCGGTCGGCATCACGCCTTCCTTTCGTTTGTGGGGTTGGCCTCACGCCTTCCCCGAGGTTCTTTGGGCTAGGTGCCCGAAGCTGTGTGTTGGTCAGGCTGCGGCGCGGGCTTCTTTCAAGCTCCGCTCGCGCCATTGACCGCCCCATCTGGGGTCGTGGTCGTGCTGCGCCAAGTCCTTGAGCGTCACGTCGCCAGACTTGTAGGCGTCGTACTTCCCGGGGCCAAGAATCTTGCGCTTGGTCGCGTCTGGCAGGTTCTCGAACTGCTGCGCGCCGGGGATGCGAAGCGGACGGCGGTCGGGGATGTCAAACCCCAAGTCTTTCCACGGCTTGACAAGCGGAAGCTGTGTACATCTGCAATTGATATGCGCGTCCATGAGGTCGGATGCAGCGTGATCCGTGCCGTCCATGAACCAACACGCCGAACACGTCCGATCATCTAGCGACGCCTTCCACGTCCACCCGTTCACAAGCTCTTGGTTTTCGACCAGTGATTCGGTTGTGGCAAGCCGGTATGAGCGCAGGACTTCCGTGCGGCTGATCGTGAGCGCCCTGGACAGGGGAACGTCAGTCACCTTTTGAAGCGCGTATGCGACCTGCCTGGGGTTCTGCCCGCGCGTGATGCCCGACAGGAGCGTGTCACTGGCCTTCATCCGCGTAGTGCGGCTGATCTCAGTCAGGAGGTCGGCAAGCGGCGATCCGTCTGATGCCCATCCGACGTACTTGGCAACTGCCCGCGCGTCAAAGCGCGCAAACTGAGACTCAATGGTCGCAATCGCCTGCTGCGGGGCGGGGAGCAGGGTCGCCTCAACGAGATTCCACTGGTGACTGCTGACCGCAGATACACTGCCGCGCTGACCCTCCGCGATCATCTCCGAGACTTCGCGCCCGTAGGCCCACGTCTCGCGTTCAATGTCGTCGAGCAGGCTTTGAAAGCGCTCTTGCCTGCGTAGCCAAGAATCCTTGACCGGGACGCCGGATCTTTCAGCCTTGCGGATCGCGTCTTGCAGCCGTACCAAATCATCGGCTACGCGCTTGTGCATCCGCTTGTGTGCAAGCGTGATCTGACGTTCGATGTCGCGTTCGGCGCGAAGCAGTGCGCGCCTCTGGCGCTCCCACTCACGCTCAAGGCGCGTACTCACGGCCCGCGGCGAATGGCGCGAACCGCAGATTCAAACAGTGCCGTCGCAACCCATGCGCGGCGCTCGGTCGTGCGGGCTTCGATGTGTGTTTCATCTTCGTAGACGATTTCCACCACGATTCCCACCTCCCCGACTGTTCCATTGGGATGCTCGCGCTCAATCTGCTCCATGAGCTTTGCGGCGAGCGGCCCGATGTCTCCGGTTCCTGCCATTGGTAGAGATTAGGGAACTGGATGGCCGGCGTCAAATGCCCTGCGCGCGGCCTCCGCGATTGAAGCCGCTTCTTCGGCTGACTTCTCAAGCTCCGCCTGCCCGTCGTACCCCAGCTGATCGAGCGCGGTCGCCTTCGACAATCCGAGGTCGCGCACTTCCGTTGCAAGGTTCTCGCGTACCTCTTGGTCGCTGCGAATCTCCGGACTCTTCCAGTCGATCTGGAAGTTCGGGTCTTCGGTGTCGGGTGCGTCGAGGCCGTAGACCTGTTCGATTTTGAGGCTGTGTTCCCACATGCGCTTGTATGCGCCGCCGTAGGAGCCTTGACGGTCAAGCACCTTTGATACAAAGTCCGCATAGACCGTCTTGCGCGACTCGCCGGAAGGCTGCTGACCCTTGATCAGATCGGGAAGGGGAGTTGTGTTTAGCGCGGCGAAGCGCCTAAGACCATCGTCCAGCGTCTCTGAGAGGGCGCGCGGGTCTTCGGCTGAGAGTTCGCCAAATCGCGCTGCCGGATCGGGAGACGTAACCCACTCGCCGATAGCGACGGCCAGGTCAGTGTCAGACGGAACGCCGCTGCCCCAACGCACCTTCCATGCCTGCGAGTCCATGACGTAGAAGAGGTCCAGAACCGATTTGTTGTGTGAGTCCTGCATCGGAATCGCCTTGCGAAGTTCCGAGCGTCCGAAGTTCTTTCCCTTGGCCTTGTTGCGGATGTGAAAGATCGTGATGCCGAGCGGCTCGCCGTCCTGATCCCCGGTGTCCGTGTACCACACCGGCCACACCGCGCCCCCGAATTCGTCAACGTCTTCGGTGTCGATGTGCTTGGCCCAAAGCGCTTGGTTCTCTTTGCCGACCGCGAAATACTTCTCGAGCCGATCCGGGTAGTAGAGATTCATGCGCCGGATGGCGTTGCCGTTCGGGTTCGTGCGGGCGACGTTGGTCGTGTTCCAGCACTTGACAAGCATCGTCATTTCGCTGCCGTCGTCGGCGTAGTGCGGATCGCAGAGACGCGGGTGGTTCCACGTCCACTTCACGCGCCCAAGCTGCTCGCTGAATTCGACGGCCACGAAGCCGTCTCCAAGCATGGGGACGTTTGTGTGAACGATCCCCTGAAGTTCCTGAAAGCCGATGTCCGCGATCCTGCGCGTCGCCCAGTCGGACGCTGCCTGATCGTCGCTGCGGACGTTTGTGACGCTGAGCGCGCTTGCCATTTTGTCGATGACGGTTTCACACAGGTTCTCGCCATAGGAGAATCCATTTGCCTCAAGGATTCTGCGAGCGCGATCCAAAAGCTGCGTCTTGAACTTGCCGCCGTAGTAGTCCTCGTACGTTCCGTAGTTCTTCAGTCGCTCCGAGCTGAGCGAGAAGGCGGCGCACTCGCGCAAGAACTCCTGCTCCGCGTCGGCAAGGTCTGCTCCGGTGATTCGCTTCACGATGTCTTTGACGGCCATCTAGTTCCTGTCGACGTATTGGTCACCGATAAGCACGATGTCTCCGCGCCTGCGGACTGGTTCGCTGTGTGAACCCATGTAGCTCTTCCTGCCAACCGGCTGCTGCTTGGTCGCCAGCCAATTGAGTACCTGCGTTGCCGCGTCTACCTGGTCGTCGTGCGAGCCGTTGGGGAAGACGGAGAACTCGCCAATGAACTCGTCGACCGGCGTCGGCGTGTATCCGGGCGGAGCGGGGATGAAGTCACCCGCTGGGATGTGGACGTTTCCGGCTTCGACGGTCGGCTCCGCTGCTGCCGCGCGCACGTCCTTGCCGCCCTCTGGACTAATTGCGATCATGCCGGTGATCGTTTGCTTGAGCGTGTTGATCACCGCCGGCCCGTTGGCCTTGTCTTCAATCAGTGTCGTGTTGCACTCCGGCCCGAATGCGCGAAGCGCGATAACGGCTTTGACTGATTCGGTAAATGAAAGCTTCGCCCTGATCTGCGCCAAGAGGTATCTATCTGCTCCGTCAACGCCCCAAAGCTGCCCCACGACGTAGGAGCTTGCAGCCTTCTGGGAGTCGGAGAACCGCATATCCCACGATTCGACAACGCGCTCCCACTGCGGCGGAAGTTCTGTGTACCTGCCCCACCACTGAGCCTTGAACATCCCGCCGTCTGCGGGCGCTGGGCGCTGCTGCTGCTGGCCGGCATACGCATACGAACCCTGATCGACCAGTAGTTCTCTGAGCTTGTCTACCCCGAGGCGAACCGGCTCCAGAAGTTGTCCGGGCTTCGTGCGCTTATCCCCGCTGAGCGCGAGCGTTCCAACCTTCACGCTCGCCGGATACAGGAACGGGTGATTCGGCTCGTACTGGGCCGGCAAGCACAGGTGATGCCAGCGATCACCTTTCGCGATCAGGTGCCCGGTGAGATCCTTTTCGTGGAGCCGCTGCATGATGATCACGCCAGCGGCTTTGTCGTTGTTGAAACGAGTAGTCATCGTTTCGTCCCACCAGAAGTTCACGTAGTCCCGGTCGGCTTCCGAGCGGGCCATCTTGGGATTCAACGGATCGTCCACAACAATGCGGTCGCCGCCCTCGCCGGTCCCCATGCCCTTGACTGACGTTGCCAAGCGAAATCCGGTGGCCGTGTTGTCGTACCGGCCCTTGGCGTTCTGGTCAGCGGTCAGGGTCCAAGTGTCTTTGCCGAGCAGTCTCAGAACGCCCATGTAGCCGTGACGCTCGAACAACGTCCCTTCGCCGGCTGCTCGCTTGTCTGGGTTTCCAGTCGAGCGCAAGACGTTGCGCATCTTCAGCGAGTCGCGCATGGAGAGACTGTCGGCGTAGGTTGCGAACATCCATCGAAGGTGCGGCTTGGTCAGCCACTCCCACGATGGCCAGAAAACACACGTCGTAAGCGACTTCATTTCTCGCGGCGGGATGTTCATGATCAGGCGAAGCAACTCGCCCGCGCTTACCGCTTGCAGGTGCTCGGCCATTACGCCGATGTGCCACGAATCCACGAACGGCGTCATCGGCTCTAGGAGCGGCCACGCCTCACGAATGAATGTGTGCAGGTCGCGGGCGCATTCCTCCGCAAGCGCTACGTCTGAGTCATTCGCAAAATGATCGGCGGCGATCAGGAAGGGGTCAAGCTGCGCCGCCTTCAATGACGGTGAAGTTCCGGCGTACAATGGTCTGCACCTCCGGTGTCAAGTCGACTTTGAGATCAGCAAGGATTCCCCTCACGACTTGCGCCATGAGTTGTCCCTGCTCTTCTGCGACACGGACGCGCCGCTCTTCGATGCCCACGGCTATGCAGGTCTTGGCGACGTTGGTGAAGTGCTTGCGCTCTTCGTGGTAGAGGTCAACCCATACCGACGCGCGCTCGATGGTTCCGTTCTCGCCTGTCTGGAATTGCTTTAGGCCGTGGTCGCCGTCGAGGTCTTGGATTAGTTGTGCGAGATAAGCGACGTGTCCGGCGGTGCGGTGCAACTCTTCGATCAGGGCGCTGTGTGGATCAACTTCACGCGGCAGCCCGTAGATCGCTACCGCTTCGCCGGCGGCTTCCTTCTCAGCGGACTTGATTCCGTTCGGTGTGCATCCGCCGTGGTTCTTGCAATTGCCGTAGCCAGGGTGAGGCGTTCCCCATCCCCGTGGTCTACCGCAAGGATCGCCGTTGCGCTTCTTTGCGCCGCACTTTGGCTTATCGGGCATGGCGTCAGCCCTCTGGCTGTGTCTGCATGGCCTGATGGAACACGCTCGGCACTACTCGCCCCGTGTGCCCGTCTAGCGGCGCGTGGCACCATCCTTCTGCTCCTTCAACCCGGTGGGCACCATCTGCCCGACGGGAGAATCCTGTCTCGCTTGAAAGTCCGCAGGTTTCACAAAAGATGATGGGGCGCGTCTGCGGCTCATTGGATTCCACCGTCGCGTCTTTTGCGGTCACCTTGGCTTCTACGCCGATGAAGTCGATTGAGACGACGGTTGGCTCGTCTACTGCCGCGCGGATGGTGATTGCTTTTGCGTTCTTGACCTCCTCGCCATCAATGAGAATCTTGGCTTTGCCTGCTGCGGCAAGGTCGACTTCAATCCGCTTGGGGGTTGCAGCCATAGCATCTCCAGTCTTCGATGATCTTTGGTCAGTCTTCCACCACGACGGTGCAGATCGGATGGCAGGTGGTGGGCTTGGCTTCGCGCCACGCGATGTATGCGGAACGGATGACGCCCCATCCTTCTACTTCGCGTAGGGCTTGGTAGATGGTGCGGCGCATCTCCCCGCGAGTGAAGGTGACTGTTCCGCAGTCGATCGCCATCAGTCGGCAATCCAAGGAAAGTCGTGTCGGTCGTGCCAGATCAGGAATCCGCCGAAACCGACGAAGAAAAAGCCCACTAGTCCGTGGTGGATGCGCTGGCGGCAGAGGTAGACCCGCCATTGGTTGCGGTCTATCTTCAACATGGCGGAGCCTCCTTCAAAGATTCGGACGCGGCTCCGCAGCACTACCGCGTCCAGCACCGGCAATCAGGTGGCAGCACCCGTGCGGCGGTGTGCCCTTGTCGGGGCAAGGTGTGTTTATGCCCAGCAGTTGTGAAGCGACCAGCGCACCCGCGCGGTTCCGTGAACGCCAACGGCGAGGCCGGTTCGGTCGTACAGGTCAATGTCGCGCCCGGGCGACTCGCATCGCGGCGAGTCGTTTCCGCATCCGGTATCGATCTTGCGGATTGCGATTACTCCGGTTGGGCCGCGCAAGTAGATGATGGTTCCGCAGGGCAAGCCGCCCATCGCCCGCCCGCTTCCAAGTTCGGCGAACCCGTAGTGGACGTTCCAAAGGTTCACGTTGCAGGCGCTGATCATGCCGCCTGAATCTGACCCTGGCCAGAAGACTGAAGCCTGCGTTGTGTGAGTCCTTCCGCGCGGGGCTTCCCGGAGGCAGTCCGCGCGGGCCTTGCGGATCTTCTTTCCCAACTTGCGGTAGTGGGATTTGCAGACTTTGCGGCTTGCTTTGTGGTGCCGCTTGCCGGTGATTTTGTCCAACACACGTACACGGCGGTTGAAGACTTTGGCCGTGACGGTCTTGCAGGGTCTTACAGGCTGAACAGGTGGAACGTTCGGTTGATCTTCCGCACCAAACGACGCGTCAGAGAATGCGAGCAACGCGCCGAGATAAAGCGTGATGCCAAGAAGGACTGCGGCGACGATGATCGCCAGTTCTTTGTGTTTGAGCTTGCCACTGATGTTTGCCTCCAGTGTTGGGCTGCGACACACCACGATTGACGGGCGATGTGTCCGTATGCACGGCGTGGGCCGGTCCTACGCTGAGGTACCGGCCACCTGCGCCGTCGTTTGGGGCCGCTGCCTAAGCAGGGCCGACCCGCCGCAGGGCGGGACGTTGAAGGTCGTTACTTCATTGAGCCGCGCAAGCGCGAACCAGTCGCCTTCATGGGGCGCTGATATGGAATGTGCTTGCGCGGGCCGGGCGGTGGCCCTGCGGTTTCCCCGACGATGATGTAATCGGGATCGTCTTTCGGCTCCGGTTCCGTGGGCGCAATGACCACCGGCGGCGGCGGAACCTTGTCGCGGACCGCTTCAACCGAAAGCCCAAGTCTTTGCACTAGATCAATGTCATTCGGCCACGCGACGTTTGGGCCAAGATGACCGCTGAGCCATTCTGCGGTCGATGCAATGTCTGCAATTGTTGCGATCGTCAAATCGCCCTTAAACCACTCGCCGCGAATACGCTCGTCGGCGAGCTTTGAATGAATGGCGCGCTCGAGGCGCTGCGATCCCGGGATTACCTCAAAGAGCTGGAGTTCGTGGAAGCTACCCGTCTGGAGTGTCGATAGCCGTTTGTCCGGATCTACGGCCCAGCCGATCTTCGCCGTTCCATCCTGAAGGTCGTACGGGCATATGACGTAGACAAACCCCTGCGGTGGGCGGGGGTCAATCTCCAGAAGTCGCCTGCCATATCCCGGCAACATTTTGTAGTGCCGGCGGATCGTCGGGGATAGGTCGTAAAGTTCCCTACGCATCGAAGCTCGTTTCTTCGGTGACGGCCCCGAAACGTTCGCGCGTTGTCGGGGCATTTCTTTGGCCGCGCGGCATAACTCGCGCAGCTTGAACTTGAACACCCTCGCAGGCGGACCGGACGGAAAACTACGCGGCTTTGGCTTCCTGCATCAGATCATCGACAATCTGGCAAACCGCGCAATAGTCCTGCGTTGAAAGCTGCACTACTGCTTCCGGGCACCGGTCAGCGCGTTCGCCGTTTAGCTTGCGGATTCCGTGGCAGCGGCGCACATAGTCGATGGTTCCCTCGCTGACCCCTTCGGCTGCGGCTGCGGCCTTGGTGGTCTGTCCGAATCCCCGATACAGGTATTCCCGGTGCATACGGTCGCGAAGTTCTTCGGTGGACTCGCGGGGGGCGGCGTGATGGTTGCCGTCTTTCCAAACGATCCGCAGGCGCTTCTCCGTGTCGCCAAGAGCGTCTAGAAGGTTGCCGAGCCGTCCATCGGACGCGGACACGATCTCAGCGTGAAAGCGCTCCATGATTGACCCGTCGCCCTCACCCAGCCACCGAAGCAACGGAGCTTCCAGTAGCCGATGCTCAAACAAGACCTGCATGTCCGGCGAGATTGATTCGGGCTTTAGGTGCGCGACGTTCTGGCCGATGCTCTGCGCCTTGCCTTCTGACGACAGTTCCACGCGAATGACCACGCCATGAACACGCTTGAAAATGTCCACGCGATCAATCACGCCGCAATCCCCTCCCCGGCAAACCATTTTGATGCCGTTTGTTGTGTTACTCCAACGATCTGAGCTGCGCGAGTTTGGGACGTGCCTTGCTCGATCAGTCGCCTTGCCTGCTGCTTCTTGACCTCACGAATTTGCGGTGCGAGCCTTCCACTTGTGCCTGCTGCACCGTGTCTGTTACGCAGGGTCTTGACGTGGATTCCAAAGTGATCTGCGATTGATTCGTCCGTGTTGCCTTCGGCTCGCATTTGGTCTACTTCTTCTTGTGTTGTTCGATTGCCGCGCTGCTTGGCTGGGGTTAGTCGCGGCTTCTTTGTCTCGCCGCGAAGTTCGGGCAGGGTTTGTGCCCGCAAGCGCCCATCCTTGACCGCCTGAATCGTCCATGCCTTATCTGCTGCTGCCTGTTCAGGTGTGACACACGGCGGTAGATCTTGAAGCGCTCTCCCTACTGCCATGCCTCCGGTTTTTGTGTAGTTGGGGATTGCTTGATCTCTCATGCTGCCAGTCCTTGTCTTGCCCGTGCGAGGTTCTGTCGGTTGGCCGGTCTTGCACCGGAAGGCTCTACGACGATTTCCACTGTGACCTCACCGTGTGCGCTTGCCTCGCCGCGCAAGCTTGGGCCGGTGACAACTTCGATCCGTGTATCTGCCGCCGGCCACCCGCGCTCTTGCAGCGCCTCGCGAATCCGGGCCACGTCTTTTGCGGTTGGTTCGCACCGCATGGCGACACACCTAATCAGCGCAAGACGCGTCGGTCGCTTGGCTTGCGGGGTCTGACCCCTAACCGCCTTGTAGTCGCCTAGCGACCGTGCGGGGATACGGAAGTCTCTTGCGACGATCATGCTGCCTCCCCTCCGATCTGGCCGTTGATCTGTTCCAGCTCTGCTTCGAGCCGTGCTTTTCGGTCGGCGAGTTTTTCGGCTAGGCGCTCGTCTGGGGTGAGGTTTCGCTTTTCTCTGATCTCTGAAATGGCGATAATCGTTTGGCCGCGCTTGCCGGTGACCTCTTCGCGGACCAAGAGTTCGATATGTGTTGGTGAATCGTCTGTGATCCATCCACGATTCTTGATCGCGTCTAGAGGCACCTTCGCCCTTGCCCAGAGGTTGTCTTTGTCTTGCAGCGGCCCCCTGGCTTTCCTGAAAACGATTTCGACCATTCGCCGTTCGCCTTCCTTTTGACGGGAGGACTCTTCACACATCGGAATCTGCAACGTCCAGTCAGAGAGTTCCTTGTGTCGCTGTGACCAGTGGACTCGGTCGCGGGTGTTCCGACTCATTGGGACGAAGGGGATCGTGAAGATTTTGGGGGCGAGGCTCATGCTGCCGGCCTCAGGTCGTCTTCGCGGAACCAGCCGGACTCGCCCTCAAGCCAGACTCGATATCCGGTGACTGTCGGATCGGAACTCGTGTCAACTCGTTCGCGCGTGACACAACTCGATCCGTGCGCCGCGTGAATAGCCCTACCGACCATGACCACTGTCACCACCGGTCGGGTTTCCAAGAGGCGCAGGAGTGTGCGCTGATCGTCTGTCAGGCGTGGGAGCTTGGTAGCACGGGCATATTCGATGGTTCCCCCGTCGAGTGTCATTTGCTCGATCATGCAACACGCCTCGCAATCGAAGCCTCGTAGTCAATCCGAAAGCCGTACTGATCCAAAAACGCATCGAAGCCCTGCGGCAAGACTTCATCTGGCAGGTAGGCCAGCGATCGTTCGATCAAGTTATGGTGGTGGCGGCAGAGTGGGACGATGTTTCGTGTGTCACTGAAGACCGCGTGGCCGGGGTTGTAGTGGGCCGCGAGGGTCCACTGGGCGACGATGTGATGCGGGTCCGTTCGCCCGTCACACATTCCGTCGTGGTGGTCGATCATCACACAGCGTCCGTCTCGGAGCTGCACATCTGAAACGAGCTTCGCCATTTGTGCAGGGGTGAGCGGACGCGGCTTCTTGGTCTGCTTCAACCGGTAGCGGGGCTTGGCCTTCTTCTCGGCCTCGCGTTCTGCGTTGGCGCACAGGCGACACATCGGCATTCCGTGTTCGTCGCAGAGGTTCATGCGGCCTCCGGAAAGAGTGAGTCCTGCCCTGCGGCACTTATCTGCCGACGCTCGTTCTCGGCACGCAGGCGATCGACCAGCTCCACACCTTCCGGGTGCTCTGCCCACCACGCGATGCGTGCTTCGGCGATGGCCACATACTCGGCTTCCCGCTCGCATCCGATGAACTCGAAGCCCTCGAGCACGGCGGCGCAGCCCGTGGAACCGCTGCCGGTGAACGGGTCGAGGATGGTTCCGCCGGGCGGGGTGACGAGGCGGCAGAGCCAACGCATCAGGGCTATGGGCTTTACGGTCGGGTGGACGTTGGCTGACGCGTGCGGTTCCCAGTTCTCCCGCGGCGATTGACGATCCGCTTTCGGTTGCTGGATTGTGCCGTACCCCTCATCGGGCAGTCGGTCGGCGGGGAACCCCTCGAGGCCAGCATTTCGCTCGGCTCGAGACGTCTTCGCGCAATAGAAAAACTTCGAGGGCGAATCCCCATGAGCAATTCGCTCAGCCCACTGCGCATCAGCGTCGGCGGCAGTCGATTCGTCCAGAACGACGTTCGCCGGCCATCGGCCGATGTCGGGATTGAACTTCGACATCTCCGGCGTTGGTGGTCCCCATTTGCCATAGATCTCGGGGTCGTACTCGCCGGCAGAAGCCCAATTCTCCATGTTCGCTTGACCGCGCGGGACGTTTTTCGAGTCGCCGACGCGGCATCCGTCTACATTGATCGCGCCGGTTCCGTGTTTGGACGCATTCGCTGCCACGGTTCCGCTGAGCGGTTTACGGGCCACCACGATCGGCTCGAACCCTGGCTTGAGCGCCGTCCCCCAGCCCTTCCATTCACCGTCGAGGTTGTGTGACTTCGGGAAGCCCTGGCCGAACATCCATGCGATCTGGTCGCGGATCTCGAAGCCGGCAAGGCGAATGGCGAGCACTCCGAGGTCGTAGGTGCGGGTGCCGAAGAACGCGACAAGGTGGCCGCCCGGCTTGAGCGGGCGGTATGCCTCGCGCCATGTGGTCGGGCCGGGTACGAACGAATCCCAGGTGTTGCCCATGAATCCGCCGCCTCGGTGTTTGTAGTCGTTGCCGGCCAGCCAATGCGTCAGGACTTCGGCTGTGTCGGGTTCGCTCGAGAGGCCGTACGGCGGGTCGGTGACGATCGCGTCGATCGACTCGGCGGGGATCTCGCGCATCTTCTCGATGCAGTCGCCTTGGAGGATTTGCCACGTCACGCGGTCATACCTCCGTTACACCCGGCAACACGTTCAGACGGGCTCGAGCCGGCGTTGGTGCGAACCGTTGGCGGGGTGCATTCGCAGTCTGAGAGCCACGTCCAGCAGGATTCGCAAATGCTCAGGCCGGTTGCTGAAAAGCACTCATAATCCCCGGGTCGCAGGTTCGAGTCCTGCCCGCCCCACTCCCGGCAGTTCACGGCAGTGCTCCGGGTGACCCTTCGGGGTGAGGGTTGATCTTCGGACAGGTGTTGGGCGCAACGTCCGCCAAATCCGTATGATCAGGATTACTGAGTAATCGGTGATCCGATGATTAGCGCCGATACACCACCCGCCGCAGATCCCGCGCATCGCCCGTTCAGGGCCTGGGCCCTGCAGCACGATCTGATTTCGCTGCTCGGCGGGAGCTCCGACTGGCGCGTCGATACGTCGGAGCTCGGACTCGACTCGGCACCTCAGGAACGCCCGGAGGAGGCCTTTCGGGGACAGGGTTACCTGCGAACCGCGCTGGCCACCGACCCCCGACTGGGACTGCGCACGAAAACCTCCCTGGTTCTCTGGGGCGCGGCGCTCCTCACTGACTCCGCCAACCAGATCAGCCCACTCGCACTGTCGATGCCGACCGAGGCGTTCTGGATCACGATCTGTCTTGTCACCGCTGCACTCGTATTCACCGCGATCGTCTACCCACGCCTCGAAGCGCCACGCTTCTACATCGTCGAGCAGTCGGCATTGACGTTCGCGAGCCTGCTGATCTTCTATCAATGCTCGGTCACCGGCGGGACCACAAGTCCCTATCTGTTCTGGTACGTGCTGACCGCCTTCTACGCGGCCTACCTGATGCCCCAGGGTCAAGCACTGGCCAACATCTCGTGGTTCACGTTGCTCACGCTGGCGTCGCTCACGTTGGCCGAGACAGCTTCCGACAGCACGACCCTGCTGGCGCTCGCAGCGCTGCTGGTGACGATGTGGGTGGCCGCGCTCGCACTGCTCTTCCAACGCAGGCGTGAGAACACCCTCGAACGAGCTGTCAAGTTCCTGGCGCTCGCCGATCCGCTCACGTCCACGGCCAACATGCGCTCGTTCGAGCGTTACCTCGAGGAGCTCGCGCGCGTCGACGGTCAGCGCTTCGCGATCGTGATCGCCGACATGAACGGACTGAAGGCCGCCAACGCCGTCTTCGGGCATGAAGTCGGCGACGGGATGGTCGTTCGCATGGGGCGATTGATGCTCCGCGCTTCGGGTGATCGCGACCAGGTCGCGAGATTCGGCGGCGATGAGTTCGCCGTCGTGCTGCCCGGCGGCCGCGAAGGCGACCTCGTGCGGTGGCGCAAGGAGTTCGATCGACTTGTCGACCGGCACAACCAAGCGGTGCGCGGCCGCTTGCCGCAGATTTCGGCCTCGGTGGGCACAGCGACCTACCCAGACGACGCCGTGCGGCCGCTCGATCTGATCGACATCGCCGACCACCGCATGTACGAGCAGAAGAACGCCGTCGTCACCCCGCCGTACGAGATCGATGGACTCGACTCCGCAGACGCCGGCAGAGCGTTCCAGTCGGCGCGCTTCCAAGATGCGCCCCGACGCACGGTCGACACACGCGACCGCATGCGCCATGCCGCAACGAACTGGTTCGCCTGCGCAGTCCTTGCGTTCGGAACCGCAGTCGTCGACCCGCCGTATGCGCATGTCGTGGCCGCGCTCGCCTGCGGCGCCTTCGCGCTTTTTTGGGCGGCCGTCGCCGAAATCCATCGCACTCGACCGCTCACCCGCAACATTTCGCGCGCGATCGACATCGCAACGCTCGCATTTCCCCTTCCGCTGGTCTGGGCGTCAGGCGGCGGTTCGAGTCCACTTCTGATCGCACTCACACTCCCGATCGCCTTCTACGCCCAGCACCTCGCGCCGCGCGTCGCGCTGCCGCGAGTGGCGGTCCTGATCGCCGGGCTCTCGATTGGCTTCTTCGCCTTCGGCGAGCAGGGAGTCACAGAATTCACGCGCTACCTGACGGCGCTCGCGGCGATGGTCGTCGTCGCTGGGATCATGCAGTACAGCTCGCGGCAACAGCTGGAGGCGCTCACCTTGATTCGCCAGTCGGCGCGGCTGGACGAACTGACGGGCCTTCCGAACGTCTACGCCCTGCGAGCACAGCTCGAAAGCGACACGCGCGCGGCAGACTCGAAGTCCGGAGTGCCGCCGGCCCTCGTGATCGTCGACCTGGATGACTTTCGGCGCGCCAACACGCTTGCGGGACATCGCGGAGGCGACGAGGTCCTCCGCGCGATCGCCGAGCGCCTCACGCACGCTGCGCTTGGATCGCAAGTGTTCCGGATAGATGGCGACGAATTCGTCGTGTTGGCCGCCGGCGGGGATGAAGTGCAGCTCCGACAGCTCGCGGAGCGCCTCGCGAGCGCCGCCACGCACGACCACGAGTTGAGTGGCGGCATGATTCGCGTCGCCGCAAGCTTTGGCTACGCCCAATGGTCTCCCGGACTGAGCAGCGGAGATCTGATCGAATCGGCCGAGTCGATGCTTCGCGAAAGAAAATCGCGCCGCCGCGACCAAGGGGGCACGCCGAGCCGGGTGTTGCTCTGATCCTGCGCGCAACTACGCTCTGCGCCCATGAACGACGCCTCCTCCCCCGCGTCCGGCCATTCGCCTGACCAAATCCGCAACCTCGCGATCATCGCCCACGTCGACCACGGTAAGACGACGATCGTCGACCACATGCTCAAGCAGTCCGAAGTCTTCCGCGACAACCAGGCCGAGATGTCGCAGGAGTTGATCATGGACTCCGGCGATCAGGAGAAGGAGCGCGGGATCACGATCACCGCCAAGGTCACGGCCGTCGAGTACGGCGACTACCGCCTGAACATCGTCGACACGCCTGGGCACGCCGACTTCTCCGGCGAGGTCGAGCGCACGCTGAACATGGCCGACGGCTGCCTGCTGATCGTCGACGCGCAAGAGGGTCCAATGCCCCAGACCAAGTTCGTCCTGACCAAGGCGCTCGAGAACGGACTCAAGCCGATCGTCGTGGTCAACAAGATCGACAAGCCCGCCTCGCGCGTCGAAGAGGTCGAACACGAGTTGGCCGACCTCTTTCTTGAACTTGCGATCGACGACGACCAGCTTCACTACCCGGAGTTCTATGCAATCGGGCGCGAGGGCAAGGCCTGGAGCAGCATGCCCGACGACACCAGCGAAGAGGCCTCACTCAAGCCGCTCTTCGACGCGATTGTCGAATACATCCCCGCGCCGCGGGTCGAACTCGACGGGCCGCTGCAGATGCTCGTGACGGCGCTCGCGTGGGACAACTTCAAGGGCAAATACGCGATCGGCCGGATCTCACGCGGCCGCGTGAAGGCGGGCGACGCAGTCACCTTGATTGACCGCGAGGGCACTCACACCAGGGCTCGCGTCGGCGAGGTCTTCATGTCGCACGGTCTCTCGCGGTTCCCCGTCGATCAAGGAATCGCGGGCGACATCGTCCAGCTGACCGGAATCGCCGACGCGCAGATCGGCGCGACGATCGCCGATGCAGAGAACCCCACCGCGTTGCCGACGATCGAGGTTGAGGCCCCGACCCTGCAGATCTACCTGGGTCCAAACACCAGCCCGTTCAAGGGCACCGAAGGCGAGTTCACGACCAGCCGGCAGATCGGCGACCGGCTCGCGAAGGAGCTCGAAACCAACGTCGGCCTGCGTGTCGAGCAGTCCGACAAAGGATTCCTCGTCTCCGGGCGCGGCGAGCTGCATCTCTCCGTACTGATCGAGGCGATGCGCCGCGAGGGTTTTGAACTCGAGATCGGCCGACCGCAGGTGGTCACGACCGAAATCGAGGGCCAGACCTTCGAGCCGGTCGAGGAGCTCACCGTCGAGGTGCCGGAAGAGCATGTCGGCGCGATCCAGACCGAGCTCGGCAGCCGGCGCGCAGTCCAGAAGGATCAGCACGCTGTCTCTGGAGGCGTCACGCGCCTGACCTATGAGATCCCCACCCGCGCCCTGCTCGGCGTGCGCGGGATCCTGATGACCAACACGAAGGGCACTGCCGTGATGAGCTCGCTGACGACCGGATACCAGCCGGTTGGAAGCGCGCTCGACCAGCAGCGAAACGGAGCGCTGATCGCCTTTGAGACCGGGACCACCACCCCCTTCGCCCTGCAGAATGCGGAAGAACGCGGAACCGTGTTCGTCGGGCCAGCGGAGAAGGTCTACCAGGGGCAGATCATCGGGCTCAACTCCCGTGGCGACGACCTCGAGATCAACGTCTGCAAGGCCAAGCAGCTCACGAACATGCGCAGTAAGTCCTCGGACGGCGTCGTCCAGCTCACGCCGCCGACGATCTTCAGCCTTGAGCAGAACATGGACTTCCTCGAGAACGACGAGCTGCTCGAGGTGACGCCGGAGTCGATGCGACTGCGCAAGCGCGAACTGTTGCCGCACATGAGAAAACGCGCGAAGGGCTAGCTACCTTTTTCCACCATGCCGTTCACGGACATCCTCACAGCCAACAGCGCTTACGCGTCAGACCACGAGGAGCTCTCGAACGGCAGGGCGCGGCGCGGTCTTGCGATCGTCACCTGCATTGACACGCGGATCGACCCGCTCGAGGCCTTTGGGCTGATCCCGGGCGACGCCAAGGTGATCCGAAATGCCGGAGCGCGCGTGACCGACGACGTCATGCGCTCCTTGATCATCGCCGCCCACGTGCTCGGCGTGAATCGCGTCGCGCTGATCCAGCACACCGACTGCGGAGTCGCCAACAACGACCAGGGGACGATCGCCGAAGTGGTCGAGGACCTGACCGGAAATTCGGTCGGCGACTTCGACTTTCTGACGATCGCCGACCAGGTCGAAACGCTCCACACCGACGCCGCCAGGATCAGGCAGCATCCGCTGATGCCGCCGGGCACAGAAGTCGGTGAGTTCATGTTTGACGTGCACAGCGGGAAGCTCACCCCGGTCGCTTGAGCCGCGCATTCGAAAACCTCGAACCCGGTACGGGTGGACAACGCGTAAACGCGCTGCGCAATCGCGCGGACGGCACGCAGGTCTCGACGCTCGAGCTGTTCTTCGACCTCGTCTACGTGTTCGCGATCAGCCAGATCTCGCATCTGCTGCTCGAACACCTGACCTGGCGCGGCGCACTCGAAACCGCCGTGATCACCGTGGCGATCTGGTGGGCGTGGATCGACACGACTTGGATCACGAACTGGTTCGACCCGCGCAAAATGCCCGTGCGGCTGATGCTGATCGCCCTGATGGGCATGGGCCTCGTGATGTCGGCGGCGATTCCCGAGGCCTTCGGCGGTCGCGGAGAATGGTTTGCGCTCGGGTACGTCGCCATTCAGGTCGGTCGCAGCGCCTTCTGTCTCTTCATGCTCGGACGCAACGAGCAGGCCGCAAATTTCACTCGCATCACGATCTGGGCGTTGTTGTCCGCACCGCTCTGGATCGCCGGCGGCTTTGCTGAAGGTGACGCCCGCCTGGTGCTCTGGGCGTGCGCGGTGCTGGTCGACAGCTTCGGCCCGGCGCTGGGCTTCCGCGTTCCGGGGCTTGGTAAGTCGACCACCGACCAGTGGACGATTGCCGGCGGCCACCTCGCAGAGCGCTGCCAGCTCTTCGTGATCATCGCGCTGGGCGAATCGATTCTGCTGACGGGCGCGACGCTGGCGCATGAGAAGGAGCTGACTTGGGCGATCGCAGTCGCCTTCAGTATCGCCTTCCTGACCAGTGTGATGATGTGGTGGGTCTACTTCTCAAGGGCCGGTCGCGCCGCCGAGATATTCGAACAGGCAAAGAATCCCGGCAGGATGGGGCGCGCGTACACGTACTTCCACCTGCCGATGATCGCCGGCGTCATCGCGCTCGCCGTCGCCAACGAGAAGGTGATTGCCCATCCACTGGGTCACGTCGAGCCTGAGTTCACGGCGGTGGCGGTCGCCGGTGTCTCGCTCTACATGTTCGGAAACGCGATCTTCAACGGCGCAATCACTGAAGCGTTCCCGCGCCGGCGATCGATGGTGGTGGTGGCGACGCTGCTGGTGATCCCGTTCGCCCACTGGCTGAATCCGATACTTGTTTCGCTTTGGGTGCTCTTGCCGATGCTCACGTTGGCGATCGTCGACGGCATGACCAAACCGCCGCCTTACCGCAATCTTTCCGGCGAGGAAGACCCAGTCGACCCGTCGGCGATGGGCGGAAACGACGGGCTGTCGCAGGTGCGACCGCCCGCCGACGCTTTCCATCACGACGAAGACTGAGCTACTCGGAGCTGCTGCGCGCGCCGAACTGCTCGTCGAGCACGAGCAGCGCCGACGAGTCGTCGCCCGCGAGCTTGAGCCGGTCGACCGCCTGCTTGGTTGAGGCTTCTTCCTCGACCTGCTCGGTGATGAACCACTGGAGCATCACTTTGGTCGCGTGATCGTTCTCTTTGTCTGCGAGGTTGTAGAGGTCGTCGATCGACTTGCTGACGCTCTTCTCGTTCTCGTAGGCGGCCTCGAAGGCGTCCAGCGGTGAGTTCCAGGAAGTCGGCGGAGCTTCCACGCCCTCGATGATCACCTTGCCGTCGCGGTCGTTGATGAAGTCGAAGATCTTGATGCCGTGGCCTAGCTCCTCTTGGTACTGAAAGCGCATCCAGGTGGCAAATCCCGGGAGACCCTGGTCCTCAAACCACGCACACATCGCGAGGTAGACGTGAGCTGAGTAGAACTCTTGCTTGACCTGATCGTTGAGGGCTTTCTGGACTGAATCCTTGAGCATCTGATTTCTCCTGTTCGCAAGCTTGTCAGTCGGTGAGTATGCCAGCGACACTAGCGGCAAAACTACATTAGGAATGCCGAAAAACCGCTTAGGCAAGCCTTATTCGTCGGGTAGAGCCGCAATCAGTTCGGCGTGCACCACCCGTAGCCGCGCGGCCGCCTCGCTCCCGTCAGCCGCCGCTGCCTGGGCCGCGGCCGTTTCTTCAAGTTCCGCTGCTCGCGCCTTGAGCTCGTCGAAACCGAAGATCCCGGCGGCCCCGCGGATCTCGTGGGCTTGGCCGCGAATCGCCTCGCACGTGGCTGCCGGATCGGTGGCTGCCTGGAGCGAATCGATCCTCTCTGTGATCTGGTTCGCAGTCTCCAGCGCTTCGGCGCGGAAGCGCGCCGCCAACTCCCCCATCGCGTCGTTCATGCGGTTATGATGCCGCACACCGTGGCGGAGCGCGCAGCACTCATCACCGGGGGATCGAGCGGAATCGGCTTCGCAATCGCGAAGGCGCTCGGCGACGCCGGCTACGCGGTGACGATCAGCGGCCGCCGCGAGGACAAACTTCGCGCCGCCGGCGAAGACCTGCGCGCATCGGGTATCGAAGTCAATGACGTCGTCGCCCCGGCCGACGAGGAAGAAGCGCTGATCGCGCTCGTGCAGTCGCACCTCGAGAAGTTCGGACGCATCGACGTGCTCATCAACAGCGCCGGCGTCGGGATCGGCGGTCCGCTGGAGGGCTACGCGACGAAGTTCATCGACATGCAGCTGGCCGTTAACCTGCGCGCGATGATCATCACTACGCGCGAGGCGATGCCGCACCTGAAGGCCGCCGCCAAGGAGAATGCCAACGGCATGGCCCACGTGATCAACCTCGCCTCAATCGCCGGCCGGTATGGCCAGCCGTGGCTCTCGCTCTATGCCGCCACCAAGGCCGCCGTCGCCAACTGGACCAACGGCATGCACAAGGAGTTCCAGAACGAGGGAATCCGCTTCACAGCGCTCTCCCCCGCATTCGTCGAGACGCCGATGACCGAATTCGCACAGACCGAGGGCGGCGTCCCGCCGGAAAAGATGATCCGCCCGGAAGACCTCTCAAGCACAGTCCTCTGGCTGCTGCAACTCTCACCAAACGCCCGCGTTCCGGAGATCGTCTTCGAGCGCGTCGGCGACGACCTCTTCTAGACCCAAGCGAAAGGACCAAGCCATGAAGCTCGGAGTGATGGCGGGATACGCCGTAAACCAGGAGCAACTCTTCGGCATGGTCGACACCGCCAAGGCGGCGGAGTCACTGGGCTACGACTCGATCTGGACGGCCGAGGCCTACGGTTTCGACGCGGCGACCCCGCTGGCTTTCTTCGCGGCCAACACGGAGAAGATCCGCATCGGGTCGGCGATCTTCCAGATTCCCGGGCGTACACCGGGCAACGCGGCGATGACGGCCTGCACGCTCGACAATCTTTCCAACGGCCGCTTCATCATGGGCCTCGGCTCATCTGGCCCGCAGGTGGCCGAGGGCTGGCACGGGCAGCCGTTTGCCAAGCAGATCCAGCGCACGCGCGAGTACATCGAGATCCTGCGCAAGATGTTCGCGCGCGAGATTGCGGAGTACGACGGCGAGATCTACAAGCTCCCACTGCCCGACGGCCTGGGCAAGCCGCTCAAGCTGATGACGCGGCCGATCCAGGAGCGCATTCCGATCTACCTCGCGGCGATCGGCCCCAAGAACACCGCGCTTGCTGGTGAGCTCTGCGACGGCTGGCTGCCCTACTTGTACGGACCCGAGCATGCAGCCCAGCTCAACGCCAACCTCAAGGAAGGCGCCGAGCGCGCCGGACGCACGCTCGACGACGTGGAGATTTCGCCTTCGGTCTTCACCGCGACCGGCGACGGAGACATCGACGAGCTGCGCGACCGTATCCGCCCGCTGATCGCGCTGTACGTAGGTGGCATGGGCGCGCGCAACAAGAACTTCTACAACAACCTCGTCTCCTCATACGGGTTCGAGGATGCCGCCAAGGAGATCCAGGATCTTTATCTGGACAAGAAGTACGACGAGGCCGCGGCGGCCATTCCAGTCGAGCTGATCGACCTCGTCTCGCTAGTCGGGGACAAGGATCGCGTAGCCGAGCGCATCGCGGCCTACAAGGAGATCGGCACAGACAACCTGATGGTCGTGCCGATGGCCGCCGACGCACCCACGCGCGAGACAATTCTGCGCGACGTCGCAGAAGCGGCCGAACAGGCCGGCGCGCTCTGAGTTTTCGGTGACGCGCAGGCCGCGCATCCTGCTTGTCACGATCGGCGAGCCGGGCCACGCCTTTCCGGCCATTGGAATCGCCGCGCGGTTGGCGCGCGCGGAGTGTGACGTCGCCGTCCACACCTGGTTTCGCTGGGAGGATCACATCGTCGGGGTCGGGGCGGAATTCTTTCGCGCGCCGAAGTTTGAGGTCGCGGCGGGCCAGGAGATCCCCGACATCCATGAGGCCGCGGCGCTCGCCACTGAGCAATTGCGTGAAGTCTTGCGCGAGTGGCAGCCCGACGTCATCGTCGGCGACGTGCTGACGCTTGCCTCGGCGCTGACCGCCGAGTTGTGCGATCTGCCCTTCGTTACGTTCGTGCCGCACTTCTGGCACGCGACCGGTGACGATGCCGTGCCGTTCGGGTCAGGATGGGCACCCGCCGAGAGTCGCCTGGCCAAGCGGATCTTCAAGCGCATGCACCGGTTCGAGCGCGCTGGGCTGGAGTACGGACGCGATGAACTCAACGAGACACGCCGGGCAGTGGGCCTCCCGACCGTCGACCGCTTTCACGGCGCGCTCTCGCGCGAACTTGTGCTTGTCGGGACATTTCCTCAGCTCGAGCCGCCACGGGAGTGGCCGCCCCACGTGAAGGTGGTCGGACCCGTGATGTGGGAGCCCAAGCCGGACCTGATCGAGCTGCCCAGCGGGCCCGAGCCACTCGTGGTGGTCGCGCCGAGCACCGCACAGGATCTCGATCACACGATGCTGCGATCGGCCGTCGAAGGGCTTCGGGACCTTCCAATGAGAGTGATCGCCGCCAAGAACGGTCGCGAACCAGTGGCCCCGCTTGAGCCCGGCGCGAATACGACTGTCGTCGACTGGGCGCCTTACAGCCAACTCTTCCCGCTCGCAGACGCCGTGGTGTGCCACGGCGGCCACGGCACGATCATGCGCGCGCTGACCAGCGCCGCGCCGGTGGTCGTCGTGCCTGCCAGCGGCGACCAGTACGAGAACGCGGCGCGAGTGCGCTGGGCGAAAGTCGGTGTCTCGGTGCCAAATCGCTTCATCTCCAGCCGCACGATTGCCGCGGCCGTCGAGAAGCTGCTCAGCGAGCCGGCCTACAAGTCTCGCGCCGCGGAGCTCGCCCGATGGGCAGACGGACACGACGCGGCGCAAACAGCCGCCGACGAGATCCTCGGCTTCGCACGATCCAAGACGACCTGAGCGGGCTGGTAAATTCTCTGCCGCATTCCCCGGTAGCTCAGCTGGTAGAGCGTTCGGCTGTTAACCGAAATGTCGCTGGTTCGAGTCCAGCCCGGGGAGCTCTCCAGCGCGCGCCCTTGCATGCCTCTGGCATGCAATCCAGAAGCCTCAGTGTCGACCGCTTGATTATGCGGTTTCCCTTGCATGCCAGAGGCATGCAAGAGATATGGCTTGGGAATCGGGTTTTCTTGATGCCCAAAAGCTTGCATGCCAGAGGCATGCAATACGTGGTCTGCCGGCCTGTTTCGGGGAACGGCGGTTCGGGGCGCGTTCGCGTTACTCGTGGACGCGCTGCAG
The DNA here is from genome assembly GCA_023404495.1 of Actinomycetes bacterium. Taxonomy (GTDB): domain Bacteria; phylum Actinomycetota; class Thermoleophilia; order Solirubrobacterales; family JACPNS01; genus JACPNS01. The sequence continues at coordinate 79,275 of JAEYBE010000003.1, forward strand.
GCGGGCGGTCTCGCCGCCGCGGCGGAGCTTCTCGATCGCTGCGATCTCGATCTGGCGCACGCGCTCACGGGTGACGCCGATGTACTTGCCGATCTCGACGAGCGTCAGCGGCTCGTCACCTGTGAGTCCGTAGCGCAGCTCCACCACCCGGCGTTCGCGATCGTTGAGCTGGCTGAGGACCACATCAATGTCTTCGGAGAGCAGTCGCTCGGCGACGATCTCCTCGGGCGCCTGGTCGCTGTCGTTCTCGACGACATCTCCGATCGTTGCGGCACCCTCGTCGCTGCCGATTGGCGTCTCAAGTGAGATTGCGTCGGCGGAGAGCTCCATCAGGCTCTTGACGTCCTCGGGGTCCATGTCGACCTCCTTGGCAATCTCCTCGACGCTGGGGTCGCGACCAAGCTCCTGCTCGAGCCGGCGGCGCACGGCCGCGACCTTGTTGACGTGCTGAAGCAGGTGCACGGGGATCCGGATCGTGCGGGCCTGATCAGCGATGCAGCGGGTGATGCCTTGTCTGATCCACCACGCCGCGTAGGTAGAAAACTTGTAGCCACGCCGCCAGTCGAACTTCTCGACGGCCCGCATCAGACCGACGTTGCCCTCCTGAATCAGATCGAGCAGCGAGACGCCGCGGTCGTTGTACCGCTTGGCGATGCTCACGACGAGGCGCAGGTTGGCCTCGATCATGATGTTCTTGGCCTCGTTGTCGGCGCGCTCGATGCGCTTGGCCAGCCGCACCTCATCTTCGGCAGAAAGCAGCTTGCGCTCGCCGATCGCCTTGAGGTACAGGTGCACCGTGTCGATCGCCTCGCGGCTCTCCCCGGGTGTGAGATCTAGCTTCTTGCCCTCGCCCTGCAGAACGCTGAGCGCCGGGGGTCCGGGCTCGTCTTCAGAAATCCGATTTGCTGCTTGGCGATTCATCTGCGGTGGCAACGATGAATCCAAGACCGACTGTCCTGCGGAGATCACATTTCTATGTCGGGCGGGGGGCTAATCGTCCCCCCTGTGAGGATCACGCGAATTCCGCGGAAAGCTCCCCGATCTTGCGGATCACCGCCTGCCGTTCGAGCTCGATCTCGGCCTTCTTGCCGCCGGGTGCCCCGACGATTCTCCGGTCCAGACCCGCCTTCTCCAGCTGCAGGTACCCAAGTTGGATCACTTCTGCGGATGCGTTTTCCCTCTCGGAAAGCATCGCTACCTCTGTAACGGCGTTCTGAAGCTCCGGCTTTAGCTCTGCCACGTTCGCAAGCGGTCTCTCAGTATTTGCGAGTAGGTGATCGCGCAGTTCGCGCATGAGATCAGTCGCGAGATAGTCATCTTCGAGCTGTTTCAGGTACGTGGCTCCCACCTCTGGGTTTGACAGGCACTGCGCCATGAAGATCCGCTCAGCGCGCTCAGCGGGGTCATTCGCGGGAAGCCGGCGCGGCTGCGGCGGCGCTGCCTCCCCTGTCTCCTGCGGCCGCCTAGAGGTCGCTGCGACGCGCTCCCTGATCGATTCCCGAAGCACCGCGTCGGTCACGCCCAAGCGGTCGGCCGCAACCCGCACCTGCTCTTCCCGAGCGGGCCCCGCCGGCATCGCGGCGATCACCGGCACCAGTTCGTCAAGCGCGTGCTCTCTGCCGCGCGTGTCGGACAAATCGCCTTCGGCGAACACCTGCGCGACCGCGAATGCCGAAACGGTCACTGCGGACTCGATGGCGCGCTCAAACGCTTCGGGCCCGCCGCTGCGGACCAACTCGTCCGGGTCCTTGCCCTCTGGGATCTGGATCACCAGCGTCTCGGTGTCGCGGTGCGCGCCGAGCACCTCGGCGGCCCGCAGCGCGGCCTTGCGGCCAGACGAGTCGGCGTCCAAAGCCAGATAGACGCGCGGCGCCATGCGCGCGAGCTCAGCCGCTTGCTGATCGGTCATCGCCGTACCCATCACCGCGACTGCCTCTTCAAACCCGGCGTCGTGCAGCGCGAGCACGTCCGCGTAGCCCTCGACGGCGATCACACGCTTCTTCGACGCGGCCGGTCGGCGCGCATGATCGACTCCGAATATCTGCGCGCCCTTGTGGTAGACCGGCCCCTCCGGCGAGTTGAGGTACTTCGGCCGATCGCTCTCGCGCATTCCGCGGGCACCGAAGCCGCGCACGATCCCCTTCTTGTCGGCCAGCGGAAACATGATGCGCCCGCGGAAGCGATCGAGGATCTGGCCGCGGTCGTTGCGCTGGGCGAGGCCCGCGTCAATCAGCTCCTGCTCGGTGAAACCCTGCCGCAGCGCCGGCACGAACAACTTGTCCCACGCCTTGGGCGAGTATCCCAGCCGGAACTTCTTCATCACCTCCGGCGAGAAGCCACGCTCAGCCAGATAGGCGCGAGCAGGCGCGGCCTCGTCGGCCTCCGCGAGCGTGCGCTCGTAGAACTTGGTCGCGCGCTCCAGCAGCTCATAAAGCCGCTCACGCGCCTTCTGACGCTCTGCCGCACGCGGGTCGAGTTCCTCGTACTCAAGGTCGACGTTGTACATCTCCGCCAGGTACTCGATAGCGCCAGCAAAATCCAGCGCCTCCTTCTCCATCGCGAAGGTGAAGACGTCGCCGCTGACCTGGCATCCGAAGCAGTAATAGACCTTGTCGGTGGGGCTGACCGAGAAACTCGGCGAGTTGTCCTCGTGGAACGGGCAGCGGCCCATGTACTGCGAGCCGTTGCGGCGCAGGTCCGTGTAGTGGTTGATCAGGTCGACGATGTCGACGGCCTCGCGGACCTTCTCCTTGGATGCGTCGGTGATCCGAGCCATCAGCGCGCCGCCCGCGGCGAGTTGAGTTCTTCGAATGTGCGAAACGCGTAGCGATCGGTCATCCCGGCGATCCAGTCGGTCACGCGCGTCGCCAGATCGTCGCTGACGCCGTCGGGGATCTGATCGGGGTGCTCTACGTAGTGATTGAAGAGGTTGCGCACGAGGTTGGTCACGCGATCGGCCTCAGCGCGCACCTGCGGCCCCAGGTAGACGTCCTGGAACATGAACTTGCGCAGGCGCAGCATCGCGCCGCCAATCTCATCGGATTGCGCGATGTCACCGGCTTCGGCGGAAGTCGCCACGAGGTCCTTGACGAGCGTGTCGATGCGCTCCGAAGGAGTCGAGCCGAGCAGATCGATCTCCATCTGCGGCAGATCACCGTCAGCCAGGATTCCCGCCCGCAGCGCGTCGTCGATGTCGTGGTTGATGTATGCGATGCGGTCGACGATCCGCACGATCTTCCCCTCGAGCGAAACCGGCTTGACGGGGCCGGTGTGATTGAGAATGCCGTCGCGAACCGGTTCGGTGAGGTTGAGGCCGGCGCCGTCGCGCTCGAGCACGTCAACCGTGCGCAGCGAGTGCTCATTGTGCTTGAACTCCCGCCCGAAGCGCTCCTGCAGGCACTTTGAGAGCACGTCTTCGCCGATGTGACCAAACGGCGGGTGCCCGAGGTCGTGGCCCAGGCCCACAGCTTCGGCGAGGTCCTCGTTGAGCGCCAACGCACGCGCCACAGTGCGGGCGATGCCGCTGACCTCGAGCGTGTGGGTCATGCGCGTGCGAAAGTGGTCGCCTTCTGGAGCGATGAAGACCTGCGTCTTGTACTTGAGTCGCCGGAACGCCTTGCTGTGGACGATGCGGTCGCGATCGCGCTGGAACGGCGTGCGCAGCGCCGAGTCCGGCTCGCCCACCTGTCGATCCGCCGGATAGGAGCGCACCGCCAGCGGCCCGAGGATCGCGTCCTCGCGTGCCTCCATGCGAGCGCGAAACTCCGCCTCCACCCCCACGTCGGCGGTCTTCTGAGTGGCCGAATCCATCGCCTGATTCTGACAGTCTCGCGCGAAGTCAGGTGAGCGTTCTGACTCGCACGTGCGCGTGATGCGCCAACGTCTCGGCGATCGCCCGGTCGGCCTCGCGCCTTGGCCCCGGTCCGGCATCGGGAGCAGCCGCCAGCGGAGAGGAAATCGCGCCGCTGAAGAGCTCGTGCGCCGCCGCGCCGAAATCAAAATCGCCAGGTTCACGGCAATCACGACAGACGATCCCGCCGGCCGATGGCGAGAATGCGACAAGCCCCTCGCCGGCGCCGCAGTGCACGCAGCTGGTCAGCTCCGGCGCAAAGCCCGCGGCGATCACGAGTTTCGCGCGAAACGCAAGCTCCACCTCGGCGCGCGCTGCGGCAGGGTCGGAGTCGAGCAACGCCAGCGCGTTGGCCGTCAGGTTGTAGGCCGGCAGGTTTTGTTCGCGCTCGTCGAGCAGCCGCAAGACGAAATCGGCGAGCTTTGACGCGGACTCCAGCGATGCCGCGCGCGTCCGCAGTCGCGCGTGCGCATCGAGCGTCTCGGCGGAGGTGATTGTCAGCAGGTCGGAGCGACCCTCGTGCAGCACCATGTCGAGCCGGAAGAACGGCTCAAGCCGGCCGCCGAAACGGCTCTTGGAGCGACGAACCCCCTTTGCGATCGCCCCGATCCGCCCGAACTCGCGCGTGTATAGCTGCAGGATGCTGTCGGCTTCGCCGTACCTGAGCTTGCGCAGCACAATCGCCTCGGTCTTGACGCTTTGACCCATCCATAGATGATGATCGCTCGCCCGGCGAGCACAGCCGGACCGGCGCGGACCCTCACTACACTTTGTATAGCAATGGGCGATCAAACAGCCGGCAAGCACGCCGCAACCATCTACTCCAAGGACAGCTGCAGCTTCTGCGTGCGCGCGAAAATGCTGCTCGAACAGCACGGCGTCGACTTTGAGTACGTCGATCTGACGGGAGACGTCGACGCGCAGGTCAAGCTCGCCCAGCGCACCGGCCGCCTGACGATGCCGCAGGTGTTTGTCGGCGACGAGCTGATCGGCGGCTTTGAGGATCTCGTCCTCGCGCTGCAGAGTCCGCGCATCCGCGAAGCGCTGGGCGTTGCCTGAGCTGCCCGAAGTCGAGACGATCCGGCGGCAGCTTGCGCCGGTCGTCGAAGGCCTGCGGATCACGCAGGTCTCGGTGGAGGACGCCAAGTGGGTTCAGCCGCTCGCGCCCGCGGCGTTCGAGAGGGCACTGACAGAACGCAAGATCGTCGAGCTCGGCCGCCGCGGCAAGTACTTCGTCACCAGGCTCGAAGATCACTCGGCCCTGGTCATGCACCTGCGCATGACCGGGAACCTGCTCTACATTCCCGAAGCCGATGACGCGCCGACCGCGCACCTGCGCGGCCAGATCTGGCTCGAAGATGCGCGCGGCCGGGCGCGCGGAAGTCTCGCCTTCACCGACCCGCGACGTTTTGGCACGGCCGAGATTGTTCACGACGCCGAGTCGCTCGCGGCCTACTTCGACTCGCGGCTCGGACCCGAGCCGTTTGACGAGCGCTTTGACGGCGCATATCTCAAGAGCCGAACGCGCGGACGCAAGACTCCGATCAAGGCCGTCCTGCTCGACCAGGCCGTGGTTGCCGGGGTCGGCAACATCTACGCCGATGAGGCGCTCTTCCGTGCGCGAATCTCCCCGCAGCGGCGAGCAGCCCGCATCACCGCCGCGCAGGCCGAACTACTGAGCGAGACAGTGCGCGACGCCCTCTCGGCCGGCATCGACGCCAAGGGCGCATCAATCGACGACTTCCGCGACGCCTACGGCGTCAAGGGCAGCTTCCAGGATCAGTTCCTGGTGCACCGGCGCGAAGGCCTCCCCTGTCCCGAGTGCGAGACCCCGGTAACGAAGATCCGCTGCGCAGGCCGCGGCACCTACTACTGCCGTACCTGCCAACGCGGCTGAGGTCTCGGTCAGCGCAACTCGCGTAGGACCGCGCGCGGGTGGGCGTCGAAGTAGACGTCCTTGAGCCGCTCGGTCGAAAGATGCGTGTAGGTCTGCGTCGTGGAGACGTCGGCGTGACCGAGCATCTCCTGCACGCTGCGCAGATCACAGCCTCCCGAGAGCAAGTGCGTGGCGAACGTGTGCCGCAGTGTGTGCGGGCTCATGCGATCGGACAGGCCCGCCGCCGCCGCGTATTTGCGGACGATCTTGTAGAGCCCCTGGCGCGTCAGCTGCCCCCCGCGGAAGTTCACGAAGAGGTGTCGCTGCGGCCGATCCTTGGTCAGCGCGCGTCGCCCGGAGCGCAGATAGATGCGGATCGAGAGCAGCGCTTGGCGCCCGACCGGGACAATGCGCTCCTTGTTGCCCTTGCCGCGCGTGCGCAGGATGCCTTCTTCAAAGTCGATGTCTGAGACCTCGAGATTCACCACTTCCGACACGCGCAAGCCAGACGCGTACATCAGTTCGAGCAGCGCGCGGTCACGTGTGGCAATCGGGTCAGTGCCTTTGACCTGATCGATCAGGTGAGAGACCTCAGCCCGGCTCAGAACCGCCGGCAGGCGCTTGGTCTGCGCCGGTGCCTTGACGTCGGCCGTCGGGTCAAGCTCGATCGCGCCCTCACGGCGCAGGTGCAAGTAGAACGAGCGCAATGACGAGAGCTTTCGGTGCAGCGTCGTGCCGGCGACCTCGCCGCTCGCGGCGAGCGATTCGAGGTACTCGACGACCTGTGCCTGCGTCACCTCAAGCGGGTCCTGTTTCAGCTCTGCGAGATACACGCCGAACTGGGTCAGATCCGTGCGGTAGGCAATCAGCGTGTTTTCCGCCGCCCGCGCCTCGAACTCGAGGTACTGCAGGAAATCGAGCAGCAACTCTTCGTAGCTCGGCGTTACGAGCTGCTTCTGTGCGACCGGAGGTGCCATCACCGGGGAATTGTCCGTCCGGTGTGTGTTCTCCTTGCGCGGCGCTCAGCCACGCAACCGCGTTTGCGCGGCTCAGAGCAGGCCGTTGCGCGTGACGACCTTGAACGGCACCTCGACCGGCGCGCTGTAGTTGCGCGCGGCATCCTCGGCGACGACTCGAACGATCAGGTTCGTCGCGGGCAACTTGCGGCCGTTGATCGTCCCGCGAACCCGAGACTTGATCTGGCCCCTCTCCAGACGATTGACGTAGCGCACGACGAACTTTCGTCCTTTCGCGCGCATCACGGTGAAGACAACGCGCGAGGGCTTGTTGAGGCTGAAGTAGATGTAGGTCTGCGTGCGCTTGCTGCATTTGCGCGTCTTTGTCTGGCAGAAGCGGCCGGGGTTGATCTTCGCCTTGGAGACGACCGGCGCCGCAAACTCGCCCGGCCCGGCGTAGACCGGCACTGACGGCTGGCCGATCAGCTCGTTTCCGGCGACGTCCGCCACGCGGCCGTTCCCGGTCAGCGAGATCGTGCCCGCCTCACCGGTTCCCCAGGGTGTCGTGAGCGTCGTGAGGTAGATCGAGCTGCCGTCGACCCCGACGTTTGTGATTTCACGACCCGCCCCGCCCATGTTCAGCGCAAAGGCGGCGGTCTGACCGATCAGGCCGGCCGAGATCGACTCGCTGAAGTCGAGCCGCACGGCGTTGTTTGCGACCGCGACCGCGCGCTGCAGGGTCGGCGAATCGAGATCGGCCGGAGTCGTCGCCGGCGCGGAGAATGTGGAACTGGCGCCGCCCGGCGTAGTCACGCTGGCCGCGAACTTCGAGCCAGCGGTCGGAAGCGGCGAAAGCGCGTAGGAGTAGCTACCCGAGCTCGCAATGCCGGTCGCAAAGCTCGAGAACGCCTCTCCAGATTGCGCCGGCGCGTCGGCGCGGTAGATCTCAACGGTTCCTGCGGCCGCCTGGCCGCTGATCGACACGGTGTTGTCGGCACGCCTAGGTCCGACCTGGACGGTCGGGGCCGGGGTGGCGGAGCTGACTGCACGCCCGCAGACCCCGTAGATCGGCAGCGAGGCGATCGCGAGCGGTGCGGACGCGCTGAAGGCGTAGTCGGAGGGTCCGCAAGCACCCTGGTACCCGCCAGAGCCGACGACCTTGACGGTGCCACCGCCGGTGATCGAAAGCTTCTCGGTCACGAGCGGGAGCGGGCCGGAGAGGGTGACCGTCGTGACGCCTCCGGCGAAGGCAACCACGTCGTCGCCGGTGTTTGCATTGGCCTGATCGATCGCCTCGCGCAGCGAGCAGTTGCCAGGCGCGCAACCATCCGGACTTGGGTCGGTGCCAGTCGAGACCGTGAACGTTGCAGCCGAAGCCGCGCCCGCGAGCGTGAGCGCGAGCAGCAGCACAGCGGTCGAGGCCGCGAGCGCCATCAAGAATCGTGTGAGCTTCTTAGGAACCGTCAAAACGTGGCGGAGGTTGCCCTTGGCAGAAAGAACACTCTAGAGCCGGGCAAGTAGCGCCCAGGCGGTCAGGTCACCGAGCGCGCCAGCGCGATTCCGCCGGCGAGCGCCTGCTCGAAGAACATCGGATCCTCGGTCAGGTCGCGACCCATCGTCGTGCGCGAGAGGCCGCTCTCCGCGTAGTCATCAAGATCGGGCTCGGCGCGCACCCAGCGGTGCCCCTCCATCTCCGGCGGCAGTGGCACCGATTGGCTGAGGCCGACCGTCACCGGAGCAAGGAGCAATGAGAGCGCGCTGCGCGTGTGGTGCGAGATGCCCTGGTGGCGCTCGCGCGGATCGCCGCTCGACGCACGTGCGACCAGCACCGTGGGGCAGCGCAGCGCAAGCGCCGCATGCGCGGAATCGAGCGCGATCATCCCCCCGTGCCCGAGCGCCGTGCCAGAGCCGATGATGCCCGGGCCGGGCCCAACGACAGCACAGTCCCAGCCCCGCACGGTCAGGCCTGCGTGCAAGGCTCCGATCGTCGTCATCGCCTCCCCCGCCCCGCCGTATGCCGGAGCCGCCGTCAGGTGGTCGGCGAGCAATTCGCGATCCAGGAGTTCGGCGACATCCCTTGAGTAGGCGCCGGGCAGCGCGCCGCCGCCCGTCTGCACGTAGCCGATCCGCAGATCGGCGCGCTCGCGCTTGGCCGCCCATACGACCGGCGCGAGGTGACCGTGCAGCTGGAAGACCCCGACCGGCCGCGCGATCGGCTGCTCGAGCTTCTCGGGCTCGACCGGGTCGACGCAGTACTGCAGCGGCGAGTAGTTGAGTTTCATCACGCGGCGCGAATCGTCCGCGTTGCCCGCGAGCCCGCGAGTCAGATTCACGACCACGACATCGCGGCCTCCCGAGCCCAGACCGAGATCGACGGCCTCGGTGTTGACAACAATCTCGTCGCCGGCCTCGCACTTGCCGACCATGCCGACATCGGCGAAGGCCGAGCGCTGCTTGCCATCGACCTCTATGACGATTTCAGCGGTGCCGACATCGCCTTCCGGCGCGCGTTCGATCGCGACCACCGTTGCGCGCCGCAGGCAGAGCATCGCTCGAGTCTTTCTGAGCTCAGACGCCGCCGGACGCGGCGATGTTCGCGCCGTCGGCGTCGACCGCCGCAATCGCGCCGTCTTCGACGGACTGCGAAGGCTCGACCTCTGCGTCGGCCGGCGAGAGCGTCGGCTCGTGCGTCGTCGCAGCACCTACGAAATCGCGGAAGAGCGGCTGCGGGGCGAGCGGCCTTGACTTGAACTCCGGGTGGTACTGCGAGGCGACAAAAAACGGATGCTCGGGCACCTCGATCACCTCAACCAAACGCTCGTCCGGCGAAGTCCCGCTGAATACGAGACCCTTGGCCTCGAGGCGCTTGCGCAGGTGGTTGTTTACCTCAAAGCGGTGGCGGTGGCGCTCGTAGATGACCGCCTCGCCATAGGTCTCGCGCGCACGGGTGCCTTCGTGAAGCTTCACAGGATCCGCGCCCAAGCGCATGGTGCCGCCCATGTCGGCGACTTCCTTCTGGTCGGGCAGCAGGTCGACCACCGGGTACGGGGTCTCGGGATCGAATTCCGTTGAGTTGGCGCCCTCAAGTCCAGCGACATGCCGTGCGAACTCGACAACGGCCATCTGCATGCCAAGGCAGATCCCAAGGAACGGGATCTTCTGCTCGCGCGCGATCCGCGCGGCGTAGATCTTGCCCTCGACTCCGCGTACGCCGAAGCCGCCAGGAATCAGAACGCCGTGGCAGCTCTTGATCTGCGCTTCGATCTGTGCGTGGCTGAGCTTCTCGGAGTTCATCCAGACGACTTCCATCTTGCGACCGTGGTGGATCGCAGCGTGGCGCAGTGCCTCGGTGACGGACAGATACGCGTCCTGCAGGCCCATGTACTTACCGACCAGCGCAATTCGCACCGGCTCTGCCTGCTGGGCGACCTGCGCGCGCTCGACCAACGACTTCCATTCGTCAAGGTGCGGCGGACCGGCCTCGATGCGGAAGTGTCCGAGAATCGCGTCGTCGACCCCTTGCTCGCGGTAGACGAGCGGAACCTCGTAGATGTCCTTCACGTTCTGCCCGCTGATCACTGATCCGTTGGGCACGCTGGTGAAGAGCGCGATCTTCTCGCGCATCTCCTGCGGCAGCGGCTCCTCGGAACGGCAGATCAGCATGTCAGGCTGGATACCGATGCGGCGAAGTTCGTTGACCGAGTGCTGGGTCGGCTTGGTCTTCAGCTCGCCGGCGTGCTCGATGTAGGGCACCAGCGTCAAGTGGATGAACATGCACTTCTCGCGCCCGTGGTCCTGCTGAAACTGGCGGATCGATTCAAGGAACGGCAGGCTCTCAATGTCGCCGACCGTGCCGCCGATCTCAGTGATCACGACGTCGACGTCCTCAGTCTCGGCGATCAGATCGATGCGCGCCTTGATCTCGTCGGTGATGTGCGGGATCACCTGCACCGTGCCGCCCAGGTAGTCGCCGCGGCGCTCCTTGCGGATCACCTGGTTGTAGACAGCGCCGGTCGTCACGTTGCTGCCGCGCGAGGTGTTGGCGCCGGTGAAGCGCTCGTAGTGCCCAAGGTCGAGGTCGGTCTCGGCGCCGTCCTCAGTGACGAAGACTTCGCCGTGCTGGAACGGGCTCATCGTGCCCGGATCGACGTTGATGTAGGGATCGAACTTCTGGATCTGGACCGACAGGCCGCGCGCGACGAGCAGGCGTCCTATGGCTGCTGCGGCGATGCCCTTACCAAGCGACGAGACGACGCCTCCGGTGATGAAAATGAAGCGCGTGTCTCGTGTCTGGCTAGGCAATTCAGGCCCCTTTTGAACGTCGTCCTAATTGATCGAGGAACCGTAACACGGGGGTCCGATCGATCAATTGTGAGATTGAGCGGAACTCCCCATATAGCGTGATTAATGCGACGACGGCGAGCGCGATCGCCTGCCCCGTGGTGTCGAGCGTGACGATCAACCACACGCCGGCGATCGCACCGATCACGTTTGATCCCGCATCGCCGAGCATCCCGAGCTCACCGAGGTCGTAGTACAGCAGTACCGGCAGCGAGCCGACGAAGACCGCGGTCAGCCAGAGCGGGTCAAGCGTCCAGGCGCCGACGCAGAGACCGACAGCGAGCACAAAAAACACTTTGAGCGCGCGGCCGGGACGCAGGTCGAGCAGGTTGAAGAGGTTGGTGGTCACAACGACCAGGGCGATCGCAAGCAGGTACTCCCAAGTGCCGGGCACGATCAGCCCGACGGCGAATGCCGCCAGCCCGAGCGATCCGATCGCCTTTACCGCGCCGGTGGAGAACCCGCCGCTGAAGGTCGCCTTGGCGTGGCCGCGCACGCCGCGCGGGTCCTTGCGCCCGAGACCCCCCTCGATGACCGGCGTGCCGAGCAGATCGTCGATCGTGCCCAGCAGGCAGACGCCGATGATGTAGATCATCGCGCCGGCCATGCCCGGGCCGCTGAGAGTGCGGTCATCGACCAGCCGATCTAGCGGGGCGGAGATTCCGAGCGCGACAAACGCCGCGATCGGGATCAAGATGCCGGACGGGACAGGAACCTCAATGCCGGCGAAGTTGGTGCGGACGAACCCGGCCTCCGCCAGGCCCTTGAGCAACACCGGCGCCACGAACGCGGCGACGGCGAGAGCGATGATCAGGGGGATTGCCTGCACCTAGAGCCCGACCTGCGGCGCGATCGCGTCGGCCGATTCCTTTGTGCCGTAGTCGCCCTTCGCGCCGTTGAGGATCGCCACCAACGCGTAGTAGCCCGAGTAGTCCTGGATGTTGTCGACGGTCGAGAGGCCGAGCGAGTTGTACCACTTGATGTTGCTCGGAGATGTCGTCGTGTTCTCGACCCCGGCTACGCGCTCGGCCTGCTGCGAGATTCCGGCAACCACGCCGCGCTCAAAGCCGTCAAACACCTTCCCCGATGCCGAGTCGGCGTCCGGGGGCACCTGGCGCGCATAAGCGAAGAGCCGGGCGCGCTGGAAGCTGCCAGAGAGCCGGCTGAAGACCAAGCGTCGCATCGCCACGCCGTTGCGAGCCCGGACGAGCCTGCGTCCGACCGCACGGCCAAGCTGGTCGGCCTCGGCCGGCGTGGGCTCGTCGCCCTTGATCAGCTTTGAGACCCCAAAGGCAGAGGCGATCCGCTCGTACTGCGGCTTGGCGACGAGCTGCGCCACGTAGCTGACGTCGGCACCCGCAGGCTCGACCGCCCGCGTGACCGATCGCAGTGTGCTCTGCGCGACCTCCGCAGAGCCGATTGTCGCCACGCGCTCACCTCGGAGCTCGCCGCGCACCAACTGCGCGTAGGTCGCGCCGATGAAGTCGTTCTGGCGCTCGATCTGCTGCTTGCGTTCGCTCGCCTGCCCGCGGGCCTCGTTGAGGTCCTGCTTGAGCGAGTCCTCGAGGTTGCCGCGAACGTTTGAAATCAGGTTCGTATCGCCAAGCGTGATCCCGATGAGCAGGCCGAGCGCCAGCGCGACAAATACGGCGGCCAATGACATGGCGTGGTAGCGGAAGTCGATCATGCGGCGTGCAATCCAATCAGATGGGCGGCCGTCAGCCGATGCCGAAGGTCACTTTGAGCTTCAGCCAGAAGAGGTCAACGAGATTGCTGAGTGAGGGCGAAGCGAAAATCGCCACGATCAGCGCGAAGCTTCCGGCCGCCAGTACGGCGCTGATCGCCCGCGGAGAGGGCCGCGGCCGATAGAGGCGGCTGACTCCCTTGGCATCAATCAGGATCTCCCCGATCCGCACGCGCGTCAGGAAAGTCGACGCCATTCCCTTGCGGTTCTTGTCGAGAAACTCGACGAGGTTGAAGTGCGCGCCGACGGTGACGATCAGGCGGGCACCTTCTTCTGCGGCCATCAACATCGCAATGTCTTCGCTCGTTCCGGTGCCGAGCACGACTTTGTATGGGACGCCGAGCTTGTCGAGCCGATCGCGCCCAGGCGCTCGGCCATCGGTGTAGCCGTGCACGATCAACTCCGCGCCGCTGGTCAGCACTCCGTCGGCAGCAGAATCCATGTCGCCGACGATCATGTCGGGGACGTGGCCTTCGTCCATCAGCGCATCGCCGCCGCCGTCGACGCCGATCAGGATCGGCTTCTCGTCGCGAATGTATGTGCGCAGGGCCTTCAGGTCGCGCTGATGATCAACGCCGCGCACCACCACGAGCACATCGCGGTCGCGGAAGACGGTGTCGAGTTCCGGCAGATCCAGCTTGCCCGAGAGCAGCTCGCTCTCCTGGCGGATGTGGTCCATCGTGTTCTCAGCGAAGCGTTCGAGCGCGTGGCCGACCTGCCGCTTGGCCTGCTCGTACTTGTCGGCGACGACCTCCGGGGACTGCACCTCGCCGCGCGCGAGAACTTCACCGCCGCGGATCACGTCTCCCCCGCGCACGGCGATCTCCTCGCCGTCGCGCAGCTGCTCGAAGAGGTCGCTGCCCACTGCGTCAATCAGCAGCACCCCGGCATCGGCGATGATCGACGGGCCGGTGTTGGGGTACTCGCCGGTCGAGGAGTGAGCCACGTTGATCACGCAGGAGACCCCTTTGCGCACCAACTCCTCGCCAGAGACGCGATCGATGTCCTTGTGGTCGATCAGCGCGATCTGACCCGGTTGGAGCGACTTCGTGAGCAGCTTGGTGCGCTTGCCCGGCCGCACCGTACCGGTGACCTGACGGCGCGAAGTCGACGCGAGGTCCGGCTCGGCCTTTTCGGCAAGATTCCGCTGCATCTTGGGGACTTTAGATCACCCGCGATGGCCGCATCAGCGGCTCAAGCAGCGCTTAGCAACTCCTTCGCATGCCGCCTTGCGCCGCTGTCACTGGAGTCCGCGCCGAGCATTCGGCAGAGCTCCTCGACGACCTCGCCGTCGCCCAGCTGACGGACCGAGGTGAGCGACTCGCCACCACTAGCGGTCTTGTCGATCTGGAAGTGGCGGTCGGCGGCGGCTGCAACCTGCGGCAGGTGCGTGATGCAGATGACCTGCCGTCCGCGCCCAAGCGCGCGCAACTGCTCGCCGACAGCGCGCGCTGTGTGGCCGCCGATCCCGGCGTCGATCTCGTCGAACACGAAGGTCTGCTCTGCCGCGGCCTCTCCAGCCGTGAGCAGCGCGAGCATGACGCGCGATAGTTCGCCGCCGGAAGCCGTCTCGCGCAGCGGCGCGGGAGCGATCCCGGGGTTTGGCGCGATCATGAATTCGACCTCATCCGCACCTGAAGCCTTCACCGGTCCTTCGACGGCGGAGATCTCCACCTCGAAGCTTGCGGCCTCGAGCGCGAGCTTTGCCAGGCGTTCCCTTACGGCTGCGGCGAGCTTGGGTGCGGCCTTGCGGCGGGCCTTCGAAACCTCCGCAGCCAGCTGCTCCTGGCGATCGACAAGCGTCGCCAGCCGCTCCTGCGATTCGTCGATCGCATCTGATGCACCCGCGAGCCGGTCGCGATCTTCGCGGCAGCGCTCCGCGTGTGCGAGGACTGCCTCGACGCTCCCGCCGTGCTTGCGCTTCAGGCGCTCGTAGCCGTCGAGGCGCTCGTTGAGGTAAGCCAATCGCTCCGGGTCTGCGGCCAGCGTGCCCGAGTAGGCGCGAAGGTCTGCAGCGATGTCGTTCAGCTCAAGCATCAATGCTTCGCCGCGCGCGGCGAGCGCGTCAAGCTCTGCGTCGGCCCCGGCCGGACCCTGGAGCAGAGAGACTGCGGCGGCGAGGAGAGACGAGGCGCCGGCCCCCCCGGGCGTCGCGGCGTCCTCGTCTTCAAGCGCGGCGATCGCGCCCTCCCCTGCCAATCGCAGTTCGTCGACCGCCCTCAGGCGATCGCGCTCGGCCGCAAGCAGCGCCTCCTCGGCGGCTTCCGGCGCAAGTTCGTCGATCTCTGCAAGCTCGAACTCGATCAATCCAAGTTCTCGCTCACGCCGACCGTCGACAAGCTCGAGCTCAGCGAGTCTGGCGGTCAGCTCGGATGCCTTGGCGTGCAGCTCGGCGAGCTCCGCCAGCCGCGCAGCGTGGCTCTCACCGACGAGCCCGTTGGCAAACGAATCGAGCACGGCAAGCTGCGCGCTGCCGAGCGTGAGCTTGCGGTGCTCGTGCTGCCCGTAGAAGGCAACCAGCGCTCCGCCGAGCAGCTTGAGGTCGGCGGCTGTGGCCGAGCGCCCCTCGATGTAGGCGCGCGTGCGGCCTTCGGGGGTCACCCGGCGGCCGACGGCGATTTCGGTCGCCTGAGGGTCGGCAAGCCGGTCGCGGAGCCCGGAGAACTCCGGAGCGTCCAACAGTCCTGCGGGGATCTCGAAGAGTCCCTCAACGTATGCCTCGCCGGCCCCCGGCCGCACGATCCCGCGCTTGGATTTGCCGCCCAGCAGCAAGTCGATCGCGTGCGCGAGCATCGTCTTGCCGGCGCCCGTCTCTCCGGTGAAAGCGTTCAGCCCGCGGTCGAGCGCAAGCTCGGCCCGCTCGATCAGCAGAAGATTCTCGATTCGAAGTTCCGTCAGCATGCGGCCTTTTCTACAGACCGCCTCGGACGAACACTTGTTCGTATCAGCTGGCGAGCTTGCCGAACTTGGAGCGGAAGCGCTCGTAGAAGTTCGTTCCGGGTAGCTGCGCGAGCGATGCGGCGTTGTCGACAAACGACACCTCCGCCGTCGCGCCCACCGGCAAACTCCCGACCATCAGGCCATCCACAAGGATTTCAAGCTCATCCCGCCGGCCCGAGTTCGTCACGCCAAGCGCGTCGTTGGGCGCCGCCACCAGCGCGCGAGCCGTCAGCGTGTGCGGCGCGATGAAGCTGACTACGAAGCCCTCCACGCCCCAGGCGAGGATCGGTCCGTTGTTTGCGAGGTTGTAGCCAGTCGAGCCGGCGGGCGTCGCGGCCACCACGCCATCGCAGCGAACGCGCCCGACCGACTCGCCTGCCAGCGAATAGGCGACTTCGGCCACCCGAGCATCGCGCGCGCGGTGAAAGGAGACATCGTTGACGCCAAGCACGTCGATCTCGCCGAAGCGGACCCGCAGCGCCGGCAGCTTGAGCACTTCGTACTCGCCGGCGAGCGCCAGCTTGAGCCCCTCGGGGAGGTCTTCACGCTCGACGGTCGTCAGGAAACCGATCGTCCCGAAGTTGAATCCAAATGTCGCGGTGCGCGTGCCGGCGAACGTCCGCAGCGACCTCAGAATCGATCCGTCGCCGCCGAGCACGATCGCGACGTCAGGATCTGCCGCCTTCAGCTCAGGATTGACAAGCCCGGAGACGCCCTCATGGTGCTCGGAGAGCGGCGTGTCGAAGATCAGCTCGCAGTCGAGCTCGCCCGCAAGCGCACGCAGCCGGTCGAGCGCCGGCTCGACGTTGTCGTTTGGAAAGTGATGTGTGATGACAGCCGCGCGCATCTGCTTGCCCTGATTATCGCTATCCAGCCTCGACAGCCTCAGCGGCCGCACGAATATCTGCGATTCCCGGACGGGCCGCCTCGGCGAGCCAGAGGAAGGCTTCGCGGTTACCAGCCGGACCCGGCAGTCCAGACGAGCACGCACCCTGGACGCTGAATCCGAGGTCTCGTGCCGCGATCGCAGCCGCCTCGATCGCATCAATGCGGTCCTCCGGCGCGCGCACCACTCCGCCCTTGCCGATCTTTTCTTTGCCGACTTCGAACTGTGGCTTCACGAGCACGACGCAATCGAATCGCTCGGCAGCGACGGCCAGCAGCGCCGGCAACACCTTTTCGAGCGCGATGAAAGAGAGGTCGCCGACGATCAGATCTGGCGCGTACTCAAGGTCTTCCGGCCGCAGCTCGCGCACGTTGGTTCGATCCATCACGGTCACGCGCGGATCGCCGCGCAATGAGAGGTGCAGCTCGCCGTACGCAACGTCTACGGCGATCACAAGCTCAGCGCCGCGCTTGAGCAGGAGGTCGGTGAAACCGCCGGTACTTGCTCCCGCGTCGAGCGCCAGGCGGCCGGCGATCTCGATGGAACCGAACGCCGCCAATGCGTTTTCGAGCTTGATTCCCCCACGACTGACGTAGCGCTTGCGCTCGGCGACGAGCAGCTCGGTCGCTTCGGGCACGGTCTGCCCGGGCTTCTCGACCCGGCGTCCGCCGTCTTTTAGCTGCACGTCGCCAGCAATGATTGCGGCGGCTGCCTTGGCGCGAGATTCGAAGAAACCGCGCTCCACAAGCAGCACGTCAATCCGCTGTTTCCTTGCTGCCATCGCTTAAAGAGAAAGACCCCGCGTTAGGCGAGGTCTGTCTCTGGGGAGGATACTGCTGTGTCTCTGGACCTTGCTCAGATTTGGGGGAGTGAGCCGGCCCTGGAGAAGTCGTGTCCGGTCAAACTTGGAGGCGACTTCCGTATCTGGAGAGAAAGATACGGGCCGGTATGTGATGTGTGTGTGAGATTGCTCACACTTGCACAAAGTCGGTTCGCTGATGTTCTGGAGCTGGGGTTTTTTGGAGCCATGACCCTAAGACGACCGCACCGCAGGTCGAACATCAACACAAGAACCTGCGATACACCGGGCCATTACTCTGACATCGTGTCCCTGTTGAGCCGAATCACCTCTGACCCAGTGGTAATGCATGGACGACCGACCATTCGTGGCCAACGGATTCGAGTGAGCGACGTGCTCGCGTTACTCGCATCAGGCGCGAGCGAGGCCGAGGTACTCGCCGAATACCCCTATTTGGAGGCCGAGGACATTCGCGCATGCCTGGCGTACGCCGCCGCTTCCGCAGCCCACCAGGCGTCGGTGCCGCAGCATTGATCTCCCCAAGGATACGTATGGCACCGCGGTTGGGTTGTCGAAGGCGTCGTAGGTGAAGGTGGCCCCAGCCTGGTCGCCGCCGGCGGTCCGAGTGGTGCGACTGCCGTTGGCAGCTCAACGCTAGTTTCTTGGTACCACGATCTGGTTGCTCTCTGGACGATGGCTACTCAGGAGGCATGGACCCGAATCGCACGTCGGCGTTCTGATTATCCGGGCCACCCGGCGGTGCGGACTAGCTCCGGGGCTCGGATCGCGCCGAGCTCACGCCGACGTGTCCGGCCTCAAATCGAGCTCTTCAATGAGCGCACGAAGTTTTCGGTTTCGCGACAGAGCCTCTCCGACCGATCTCCACCGACTCCGGGACAGGTCTGGACCAAATTGCTCCGCGGCGACTTCAGTCACGATCGAAGTACACGAATCATCCGTCAGCAGCACACAGCGCAAAATACGGCGGGTAATCTCGGCAATCTCGGCGGAGTACTCCGCGCTCCCATACGGGTTGTCACCTTCGAGCAAACCTTCCGGGTCGTTGATTTCTACTTCGTGCGCCACGATCGCACGAACTGCCTCGAGATCATCGAGCTTTTCCCTCCGAGCGCCCCGTTCCGTCAACGGACTCCCCCGCTTCCGGTCGGCCATGCGGTGACCACCTTCCCATCCGAGTTGAGAACGACCGTCGCATCTTCACCTTCAAAACGCCGTCGGCCACCAGACTGTGAGATTACCTTCCTTGGATTTCGAACGGCGTCTCGCAGCGCACGGTTGCTCGTGCCAGCCCGGCCGGGATATCCTATGACCGTGTTCAATCCGTGCTTGGTGAACCCGGTGAGTCCAGGCAATTCTGCGAGTTTTGCTTTGCCAAGTCCGGGGATTGGAACGAGTACCGCGGCCCAGCCGCCGGCCTGATACGTCCAAGCGCACTCGTCTACTACGTGACCAAGTCCGAGGTGGTCGCGCAGCCAGCTTGATCCGCCCAAAGTCAGGGCGTCACCAAAACCCATGAACGCTTGGCTGATCGCATTAATCAGATCGGTTCCGGCCGGGTCGAGGAAGTTGACCGGATCCGCTAATACGTACCCATACAGGTTGGTATCCCCACCCGAGAACGAAATCGGATCCGAAGCCGTCCACCGCCCCATCCGAGCGTCATATTCCCGCGCCCCAAAGTGCGTAAGGCCCGTCGCCGAGTCATAGAGCCCGCCAGCAAACCCAAACGGCTGGAAGCCCTCATTCGTGTCGCGGATCACCGCGCCGAACGGGTCGTACTCGATCTCCTGGGCAACCGCGCCTGAAGAGGCATCAACCACTAGTCGCACGCTCCCGAGCTGATCGGTCAGCAGGCGGTATGTGTTGCCGTTCTTGACCATGTAATCAGGCACGATCGACCTGGTGCCGTAGACGTACCGCGCCTTGACTGTGTTGTCGCCTGCGAGCTCCACGACTGGGCCCTGGATGCCCTGGGCGTAGATGTAGCGGCTCTGTAGCTGGCCGTTTACCTCACGCGTTGCCCTGTTTGCGTCTGAGTCGAGCTTGTAGGTGATCTGGTCGCCGTCCTCTGTTGCCGCCCCGGTCAAGTTGCCGAAAGTGTCGTAGGAGAAGGTGGCCGTCTGGTTTGTGGTCGTGTTCTCGCGAGCTGTCATCTCGCCGTTCTTGTTGTATGAGAACTCGTAGTCGCCCTGGGTTCTTATGCGGTCGCGGCTGTCGAAGGTTGCTGTTATCTGGTCGCCGCCGGCTGTTTGGGATGCTCGGTTGCCGTTTTCGTCGTAGGCGTAGGTGGCGTAGGGCTGGTTGTCTTTGTAGGCGGCTTGGAGGCGGCCTCGATCGTCGTATTCCTTTGGCACTCCGTGCTGTCAGGACGGCTCGATTATCGACGCATTTTCGCTGCGCGATGCCTCCGAGCGTTCAGCTTCCGCTAGGACTGCTTTCGCCCATCTCAATTCACGAGCCTTTCTCTCGTGCTTGCCAAAATCGAAATCGAGGACCACAAACCCGGCAATCCATACGAGGATGACGACCGCAGGGTGGATTGTCACGAGAAGTATGGAGATCAGGAAGAAGCAAACAACGGCACCAACGTGGGCGATTTTCCGAATCAAGATTGCACGTCGACTCATCTCGGGCACTGCGTCCACGATGGCTCGAGCACGCTTCACGCGTCGAGAGTCGCGCTCGCTCGAAGGGCGAGGCGTCGAACTTTTCTCATTCGCATTGCCCATCTAGTCGCACGGACCGTAGTTTGATCGCAGCACCGAACCAATCGCCGTACCAGCGAGCCACGCCCCGGTGGCTAGACCCGTCCCCTTCAAGGCTTGACCCAACACGCGCGGGAAGACCTGGACGCTTTGGCTGTTAAGAATCCAAATCTTCGGCGACGGGATGTAGTTGAGCATCATGAGTCGACTCGTGACCGCCCCAGCGCTCCCCGACGGAGCTACAAGGCCCGGCGCGGAACTATTTGTTTTGATGAAGTTGTCCATTGCACTACTTCCGCGGCAGCTGCAGTCGGAATTCCAGAATGAGGCCGCATCGGCAATGGTCCAAGCCGTCTCGCCAAGTGCGTGGCTAATTGCGTTCCAAGTCTGGCCGGGATGATGCATGTCATACCAAGCATCCGCGACCCCGTAAAGCCCACTTGGATCAATCAGATTCACAGGATCCGCAACCACATACCCATACAAATTCGAATCCCCACCCGCAAACGAAATCGGATCAGCCGCCGTCCACCGCCCCATCCGAGCGTCATACTCCCGCGCCCCAAAGTGCGTAAGGCCCGTCGCAGAGTCATAGAGCCCGCCGGCAAACCCAAACGGCTGGAAGCCTTGATTGGTGTCGCGGATCACCACGCCGAACGGGTCGTACTCGATCTCCTGGGCAATATCCCCTGAAGAAGCATCAACCACCAGTCGCACGCTCCCGAGCTGATCGGTCAGCAGGCGGTATGTGTTGCCGTTCTTGACCATGTAGTCAGGCACGATCGACCTGGTGCCGTAGACGTAGCGCGCCTTGACTGTGTTGTCGCCTGCGAGCTCCGCGATTGGGCCCTGGATGCCCCGGGCGTAGATGTAGCGGCTCTGTAGCTGGCCGTTTACCTCACGCGTTGCCCTGTTTGCGTCTGAGTCGAGCTTGTAGGTGATCTGGTCGCCGTCTTCTGTTGCCGCCCCGGTCAAGTTGCCGAAAGTGTCGTAGGAGAAGGTGGCCGTCTGGTTTGTGGCCGTGTTCTCGCGAGCTGTCATCTCGCCGTTTTTGTTGTATGAGAACTCGTAGTCGCCCTGGGCTCTCATGCGGTCGCGGTTGTCGAAGGTGGCCGTGGTCTGATCACCGCCGGCGGTCTGGGTGGTGCGGTTGCCGTTGGCGTCGTAGGCGTAGGTGGCGTAGGGCTGGTTGTCTTTGTAGGCGGCTTGGAGGCGGCCGCGATCGTCGTACTCGTAGGTCCAGGTCGTCTGCCCCGAGGGAGTGGTCTCTGTCCGCCCGGTGATGCGGCCTGCCGCGTCACGCTGATAGACGAGAGTGAACTCTCCGCCACCGGGGAGATCCGCGCTTTCTTCGGCTGGTTCTCCGTAGGCGTTATAGGCATTTGAGGTGTTCAAGTCCTGCAGCGAGGTTCCTGAGATCAGGCCTGTGCTTCCCCCGCCACCCGGTCCAGCCAAAGTGTCGGTTGGTTTAGTTGCCCCAGCTGGTCGAAAGATCGACTCAGGGCAGGTTGGCCTGAAATCCGTAGGTCCAGCTAGAGCGTCGTAAGTGCCCATCACTTGCCCACCACTCTAATGCCGCGAAAGAACTCCTCAGGAGTTTTCATTCCGAGCCCTCGGTGCGGCCTTTTCGTGTTGTAGAGATCGACCCATTCGAGCAGCACTGCCCTGGCCTCAAGGATGTTGTCGAAGTACTCGCCGTTTAGGACCTCGTCGCGCATCGTGCCGTTGAAGCGCTCGACGAACGGGTTCTGCTGCGGCGTGCCCTTCTCGATGAAAGCCTGATCGACCCCGAGCGCTCCGAGCCAGTCCGCGAGCTTCTCCGCGATGAACTCGCGGCCGTTGTCCGAGCGCAGGACGTTCGGCCGGCCGTGGGCCTTGAATGCTTCGGCCAGAGCATCCATCACGCCCTTGGTGCCGATGTGGCTCTCGACCTTGATCCCGACCGATCTGCGCGTGAACTCGTCGACGATGTTGAGGATCCTGACCTGGCCGCCTCGAGACGTTCTGGTTGCGACGAAGTCGTAGCTCCAGATGTCGTTGGGTTTGGTGGCCCGCAGGTTCCAGGCCGACGACTCTGAGCCACCTTGAGCCCGCTTTCCGCTTGCCTTCCGGTGCTTTGGAACCCTGTGTCCTTCGGCCCTCCACAGCCTCTCAATGCGCTTGTGATTGACCTTGAATCCCTCGGCCTTCAGGAGGGCGCAAATCCGAGGCGAGCCGTAGCGCGGATGCTCGGCGGCGAGCTCGTTCATGCGACGGACAAGTGTCAGCTCGAACTCTGGTGGCTCTGGCTTGTAGCGCTGGACCGAGCGGTGCTGGCCAACTACGCGGCAGGCCCGGCGCTCGGAGACTCGGTGGCGCTTTCGCAAATATGCGACCGCGTCACGCTTCCGGGCCGGGCTCACCATTTTCCCTTGTTCAGGTCCTTGAGCATCGCGATGTCGAGCGCCTGGTCGGCGACGATGCCTTTGAGGCGGGCGTTTTCGGTCTCAAGCGCCCGCAGCCTGTGGGCCTCGTCTTCCTTGAGCGCCCCGTATTTCATGCGCCAGCGGAAGAAGGTCTGATCGGAGATCTGCAGCTTCTTGCAGACCTGGGCAATCGTGAATCCTTGGTTTTGAAGCTTCTCGGCTTCTCTCAGCTTGACGACGATCTGCTCAGCGGTGTATCGCTTCTTTGCCATGCGTTTGCTCCATTCGTTGTCTCATATTGACGAGGTACGACGGTCAAGATGGACCGGATGGAGGGGGAAACGACATGCCCAAAAATGGGCTCGGGATCGGACAACTTTTTGTGACCGCACGAGTGTCCGGTCTGAGTCTCGCTCTGAGGTAGTCCCGCCGTATCCGAAGCGAGGCGGGAGGCACTCCGGCCCCCTCTTCCGTCGCCAAGTGCTCCGCGGCCGCGCGCAACAGCCGCCAAACCCACCAACCACCAATAGGATCGCAACCATGACTGCGCGCGAGTTCGACATCATCCTTTTCGGCGCCACCGGCTTTGCCGGCCGCCTGACCGCCGAGTACCTGGCAAAGAACGCCCCGTCCCAGCTGCGCTGGGCGCTTGCCGGCCGAAACACCGAGAAGCTCGCTGGGGTCCGCGATGACCTGGCGAAGATCAACCCGGCACTGGCCGACATGCCGCTTGTGGAGGCAGACTCGAACGACGAATCCTCGCTTAACGAGATGGCGCGACGCACGCGGCTGCTGATCACGACGGTCGGCCCCTACGCCCTCTATGGCGAGCCGCTCGTGAAGGCCTGCGCCGAGAACGGCACGCACTACACCGATCTCACCGGCGAGCCCGGTTTCGTTGACGAGATGTACGTCAAGTACCACCCGGTCGCGCTCAAGACCGGGGCGAAGATCGTCCACGCCTGCGGATTCGATTCGATCCCGCACGACCTTGGCGCGTACTTCACAGTGCTCGAGCTTCCCGAGGGCGAACCGATCAGTGTCGAGAGCCGCGTCCGTGCATCGGGCATGATTTCCGGCGGCACCTTCTACTCAGCGCTCAACGGTTTTGGCAGCGCCAAAAAGACGATCGACGCGATGCGCGAGCGCCGCAAGCTCGAACGTGCGCCCGAGGGTCGAACAATCAAGCCGATCAACAAGCCGCCGCACCGCGACAAGCGCATGGGCATGTGGGTGGCGCCCCTTCCCACGATCGACCTCTTCGTCGTGCTCCGCTCAGCAATGTCGAACGATCGCTACGGGCCGGACTTCCGATACGGCCACAACTACGCCGCCAAGAGATTGCTCACGGTGATCTTCGGATCGCTCTTCGTCGGGACGGTCTTCCTGCTCGCCCAGATTCCGCCGCTACGCAAGCTGATGATGAAGTTGATCCCGCCCGGCACGGGCCCAAGTGCTGAAAGGCGCGCCAAGAGCTGGTTCCGCGTCGAGTTCCTCGGCAAGGCCGGCGGCAAGTCGGTCCGCACCGCCGTCTCCGGCGGCGACGCAGGCTACGACGAGACCGCGAAGATGCTCGCCGAGACGTCGATGGCGCTCGTGCTCGATGACGTGCCTGAGCGCTCGGGTCAGTTGACGCCGGTCACCGCTGCCGGCGACGCACTACTTGCGCGCCTGCCCGCGGCGGGCATCAAGATCGAAGTCGTCTAGGCGCTACGAGGCGTCGGCCGGCGTCTTCTGAGCCAGGCGCTCGCTGACGCGGCGCGCCACGGCGTCTGCCGTGAAGCCGACCTCTTCGTGGAGGAGCTTCGGTGCGCCATGGGTCACGTAACGATCCGGCAGTCCAACGCGCATCACCTGTACAGGCAGACCGTTGTCGGCAAGGTGTTCGACGACCCCCGAGCCAAAGCCGCCGGCAAGCACCCCTTCTTCCAGCGTCACAAGCAACTCGTGTTCGGCGGCAAGCTCGTTCACCAGTTCCGTGTCCAGCGGCTTTGCAAAGCGGGCGTCGGCGACGGTCGCGCTGATGCCCTCTTCAGCCAGCAGGCTCGCAGCTCCCTGGGCGACGCCAACGCCGGTGCCGTAACCAAGCAGCGCAACCGATCCGTCTCCTCGGGTGAGCACCTCACCGACGCCGATGTCGATCGCGGTCGGGGCACTTGGCAGCGGCACGCCGACGCCTTCGCCGCGCGGATATCGGATCGCGACCGGGCCGTCGTCATAGACAAGCGCCGTGTGCAGCATGTCGACAAGCTCAGCCTCGTCGCGCGGGGCCATCATCACGATGTTTGGCAGCGAGCGCATGTAGGCGATGTCGAACGCGCCGTGGTGGGTCGGACCGTCATCGCCAACAAGGCCAGCGCGGTCCATCGCGAAGACAACATTGAGGTTCTGCAGGCAGACGTCGTGGACGATTTGGTCGTAGCCGCGCTGCAAGAACGTCGAGTAGATCGCGGCAACCGGCTTCACTCCCTGAAGAGACAGCCCGGCGGCGAAGAGCACCGCGTGCTGCTCGGCGATTCCGACATCGAAGTAGTGATCAGGCAGCTCCTTTTGCATGATCGAAAGACCGGTGCCGGAGTTCATCGCGGCGGTTATGCCGACGACGCGCGAGTCGCGACGCGCCTCGGCGACGATCGCCTCGCCAAAGACCTTGGTGTACTGCGGCGGCGAAGGCTTGCTCGGCGCGCCGCCGCTGATCCCGGCCGGTGCCGGCTTGCGGTCGGCGATGCCCTTGGGCTTGACCGCGTGCCACTGCTCCATGCCTTCAAGTCCGCCCATCTCGGCCGGCTCAAAGCCCTTGCCCTTGACCGTGGCGATGTGCACCACGACAGGCCGGTCGGCGGCCAGCGCTTCTTCGATCGCCGGTCGCAGCTCGCGCACATCATGTCCGTCAACTACCCCGATGTAGGCGAAGTCGAGCTCTTCCCAGAGCAGACCCGGCGCCCAGAAGGCCTTGACCGACTCCTTGAACTGCGGGCCAAAGCGCTCGAATGCGGCGCCAATTCCCGCCGGCAGCTTTGAGAGTCCGTCCTCTGCGGCCTCGCGCGCCTTGTAGAGCTTCGGGTTCATGCGCACGCGATTGAAGTAGCGCGAGAGTGCGCCGACGTTCGGCGAAATGCTCATCCCGTTGTCGTTGAGAATCACGACGATCGGCGTGCCGAGGCCCCCGGCGTTGTGGATCGCCTCAAACGCAACACCACCGGTCATCGAGCCATCGCCGATCACGGCGACGACTTTGCCGTCTTCCCCGTGGCCGCGGCGCATCGCCTCCTTGAGGCCCACCGCGTAGGAGATCGAGGTGGATGCGTGACCGGCGCCCATGATGTCGTGCTCAGATTCGAAGGTCGCGCAGAACGGCGCAAGGCCGCCATATTTGCGGATCGTCGGGAGCTGCTCGCGGCGGCCAGTGAGCATCTTGTGCGGATAGGCCTGGTGGCCGACATCCCAGAGGATCTTGTCGGTCGGTGAATCGAGCAGCGAGTGCAGCACGACCGAAAGCTCGCAGACGCCAAGGTTCGCGCCGAAGTGACCGCCGATCTCGCCGACCGTGTCGATCAGCTCCTCGCGCACTTCCTGGGCGATCTGCTGGAGCTGTTCGTCGGTCAGATCCGTCAGGTCCGCCGGCCCAGCGATGCCGGGAAGGAGCGGTCCGGAGTCGAGATGTTTGTCTTTCTTGCCCACTGCGCTTGATTCACCGGTCCCGGCCGTATATATAGGCGCTCACTGCCTCAAGGTCGCCCGCGTCGCCGCGGAAATCAATCGAACCAAGTAGCTCTCGCACCTTCGCGTAGCTCTCGTCCGCAAGCTCTCTCGCGCCATCGAGGCCGAACGCACTGACGTATGTCGACTTGCCGTGTCGCTCGTCGCTGCCGCTCGGCTTGCCGAGCTCCTGCGAGGAGCCGGTCACATCGAGAATATCGTCGATGATCTGAAAAAGAACCCCTAGCTCGCCGGCGAAATCTCCCAGTCGCTCTACCTGGGAGGTCGGCGCGCCGAGCACGATCGCAGATCCCAGCACCGACGCGCGGATCAGACGGCCGGTCTTCAGCTCGTGCATCTGCTTCAAAGCGTCCGCATCGGAGACCTGCTCGTCGATGTCGATGAACTGACCGCCGACCATCCCCCCTGCGCCGATCGCTGCAAGCAGCTCGTCCATCGCGTCCACCACGTGCCTCGGCTCGCCGGCCTGGTGGGCGGTGATCAGGCGAAGCGCCTCAGCGAAGAGCGCATCGCCGGCGAGGATCGCGACGTTCTCGCCGAATGCCACGTGGCAGGTCGGCTTGCCGCGCCGCAGGTCGTCGTCGTCCATCGCCGGGAGGTCGTCGTGGATCAGCGAGTAGGTGTGGATCAGTTCGAGCGCCGCCGCGTACGGCATCACGACAGAAGGATCGTGGCCGAGCGCCTGAGCCGTGGAGAGCGCAAGCACCGGGCGCACGCGCTTGCCGCCCGCCAGTAGCGAGTAGCGCATCGCTTCGAGCAGCCCGTCGATCGCCGGGACGGCGCCGTAATCGATCTGCTCGAGATAGGCGTCGACAGCGAGGCGTTTTGCGTCCGGAAAGGCCGGCGCGGCGCTCACCGCGAGACCGACTCCAGCGTGGATGCGGCGCGGCTGGCGAGATCAGTCAGCTCGCGCAGGCGGGTTTCCAGAGCTGAGGCGTCGAATTCGCCTTCGCGGAGGGATGAGACCTTCTCTTTGAGCTGCGCTATCAGCGTGTCGAGCTCATCGAGCGACTGCTTGGTCGTGGGGTCGAGTTCGGGCATCGCGAGCAGTTCCTCTATCTCGTCAATCTCCGCCAGCAGGGAGCTCTCGGAGGATTGAGCCG
The DNA here is from genome assembly GCA_023404495.1 of Actinomycetes bacterium. Taxonomy (GTDB): domain Bacteria; phylum Actinomycetota; class Thermoleophilia; order Solirubrobacterales; family JACPNS01; genus JACPNS01. The sequence goes on from JAEYBE010000003.1 coordinate 106,621, forward strand.
AGAATACCGTTGACGAACTTTGGCGCGTCTGCAGAGCAATAGCGTTTGGCGAGCTCGACGGCTTCGTCGATGGCGACTTCTCGGGGGACGTCTCCGGCGGAGAGCTCGTGGACGGCGACGCGGAGAATGTTGCGCTCGAGCGGGGCGACTCGTTCGAGGGTCCAACCTTCTTTGATGAATCGACCAAGGGTGGCGTCGATTGCCGAGCGCTCATCAAGCGTCTCAGCAGCGAGCGCACGCGCAAAATCAGTCGTTTGATCATCGAATACGTCCTCCAGCGGCCGGCCGGTCAGATCGTGCTGGTAGAGCGCGAAAACGGCCTGCTTGCGTTGGTCTGACCGCTTCACTGCCGCGCCCTAGGCACGCGACATGTACTCGCCGCTGCGGGTGTCGACCTTGACCGTGTCGCCGGTGTTCAGAAACAGCGGCACCTGCACGACCTTGCCGGTTTCCAGGGTTGCGGCCTTGTTGCCGCCGCCGCTGACCGTGTCGCCGCGCACGCCGGGTTCGGTCTCGGTGATCTCGAGCACTACCGACGCCGGAAGCTGGATGTCTGAGAACTCTCCGTCGATGTAGAGCGCCTCGACCTCGGTGTTGGCCTTCACAAAGCCAAGCGGCTCCTCGAGCGTCGCAAACGGCGCCGCAAGCTGGTCGAAGCTCTCATTGTCCATGAAGTGCGCGTCAGTGCCGTCGTTGTAGAGGTACTGCAACTTCCTGACCTCGGTGCGAACCGCGCGGAACTTCTCGCCGGCGCGAAAGGTCTTGTCGATCACGGCGCCGTCGCTTGAGCGCTTGAGCTTCGTGCGCACGAAAGCGCCGCCCTTACCGGGCTTGACGTGCTGGAACTCGACGATCTTGAAGACCGTCCCGTCCACGTCAATGTGGTTCCCGTTCTTGAACTGGTTCGTTGAGATCATGGCGAGAAGGGTAGGTGGTCCTCACTCGTCGGTGAAAGGGACGTCTTCGTCGGCCACGCCGCCGCGGGCATCGCGCAATTGGCGATCGCGCCGGCGCTGCCAGAGGATGCCGCCACCGAGGATGAACACCGGCAGCAGATACAGAATGCTCGCGAGCCAGTGGCCGGCGTGTGCGAGCGGAATCAAGACCTCCGCGTAGATCACGGTGACTGTGAAAGTAGCCAGAGGCCAAGGCAGGTGAAGCCGACCATCACAACCAGCATCCAGGTCTGTGACTGCGCGGCGGCGCGCGCCTTGCCCCAGACGGCCGTGGCCTTGTCGTGCGCGACGATCAGGCCGGCGACGTGTCCAATCAAGAGCGCAGCGACCTGTACCCACCAGATCACCTTGCCGGAGACGAAGTAGTCGATGTTCGCAGGGCCGGAATTGCCCATCGGGTGGGCGATCACGTGCGGCAACGCCTGTCCGACGAAAATCATGAACGAGAAGTAGTGGGCCATCAGGTACCCGAGCGCGATCGGAACCAGCGACGGCGCGAACATCATCGACAGCTCGCGCGGAGACTTCCCGACGTGGCTTCCCTCCATGCCGATCACGCCGAGGCGATAGAAGCCGGCGACCAACCCGATCGACGCGATCAGTCCGAGCGTGGCGGCGAACGTACTTGGGTCGCTGCCCGCGATCGACTCCCATATCCCACCGCGTTCAATCCCATCAAACACCGTGATGCCGATCATCGTCGAGACGAAGATCACTGTTCCGGCGTAGCCCGGGATGTCGGTCAGCCCCGAGAGCGGCACGCGCGCGCAGAGCCGCCCGCGCTCGACCGTGAGCGGCGCGATGCGCGAGAAGAACTCGAAGTAGGTGCCAAAAGCGTCACCACGCTCAAGCCAGCGCCGAGCACCGAAAAGCGACATCCCCAGCACCTGGAAGGCGAAGTAGGCCAGCGCGAGTATCGCCAGCAGCTCAGGCTTGCGGCCGTCGTCGCCCGAGACCAGCTCAAGCCAGCCGAATGCGATCAGACCGAGCACGGCGGGCCAGCGGCCGAGCGCGTCTGGGTAGGCAAACCGGGGCGGCGCCGACGCGTCGGAGCCCGTGATGCGCACCCGCACCCGGTGCGCGGCAAGTCCCGCCGCGCGCCACGGGTTGAACGGCCGAAAGATGTCGCCGAAGATCGCCGAGAGCAGCGGCAGCATCGTCCAGAAGAAGACGTAGACGAACGTCGGCACGACGTTCTGATCGGCGTCCTGGTTGCCGGCGAATCCGAAGTAGACGAGCGCCGCGAAGATCGCGATCCCAATCGCGCCGCAGATCGGCTGGGTCAGCCGCGGTATGCGGAAGAGCTCGCGCACACGCGCGGTCTCAAGCTTTGCGTCGGTCCAGAGCGCTGCCAGCGCGAAGAACGAGACCGCAAGCACGATCGCCGCGCCCCAGGAGAACAGCCACCCGGGGAGCGGAATATCGCTGCGCACGCCCAGCCCGTGCGCCAGCGGAACGATCAGTTGGTTCACGGACTGACCCGCAGTGTGCCCGCCTCGGCCTCCGAGCCCGAGTAGTGGAACTCAATCGGGAACTCGCCGTCGATCGTCGCACGGAGCCTGATCAGGCCGACCCGGCCGGCCTTGATCGCGACGGTCTTGTCGTACCCGTGCACGTGGAGCGTCGCGTTTTGCTCGGGGCGAGCTCGAATGGTGACGATCTCGCCCTTGTCGACTTTGACCGTGCGCGGGTTTGACGCAGTCAGAACGGGTGTGATCACGCCGTTCATCGCCTTGGCTCCGCCGCTCTCAAGCTCGGGTGCCGCGCCACCGCTTTGGTTGCCGGAATTGCCGGATCCGCCATTCGGGCTTGCTCCGCCCGAATCGCTGTTGTCCTTCGATCCGCCGGACTTTGATGTCTTCTCGGTCGGCGAGTCGCCGGTGCTGCCGGTGGCGCCAGACTTGCCCGTCTGTCCGGTCGGTTCGGTGGCCGTGCCCTGGACTGGCGTGGCGTCGGTGTCGTCCTTGCCGGTGCCGATCACGACGGCGGCGCCGATGATGATCGCTACGCCGACAATCGCCAGCGCCCAGCGCGTGTTCATGGTCAACTTTTCTGTCTCCTGGTGAAGAGGTTTTTTTTCCCGCGCGGTCAGCGCAGCCACAACGTTACATCGTTTGATGTAAAGCTCAGCCGACCGTCAGGAGTTCCTTGGTGAATGGTGTCAGCACGCGCGGACCGTCTTCCCGCACGACGACGAGATCTTCGATCCGGACGCCGAAATCGCCTTCGACGTACACGCCCGGCTCGATCGTGACGACATTTCCGGCTTCGAGCGCGCCTTCCGAGCGGCTCGAGAGCGTCGGCAGCTCATGGACCTCCACCCCAACCCCGTGACCGAGGCTGTGGCCGAACTGCTCGCCTCGTCCGCCGGCCGTGATCGCGTCGCGTGCGACCGCATCGACGCCCTTGCAGTCGGCACCCACGAGCGTTGCTTCTAGCGCGAGTAGCTGCGCCTCAAGCACGAGTTCATAGGCCTCGCGCTGGTGATCGGGCAGCGGCCCGGTGGCGAACGTTCGCGTACAGTCAGAGCAGTAGCCGCCGTGGATCACCCCAAGGTCCAGCACCACCAGCACTCCGGCCTCGATCACGGCGTCGCGCGGCTCCGCGTGCGGCAGCGCGCCGTGCGGTCCGGCCGCGACGATCGGCGGGAACGAGAGACCGCTTGCCCCTCGCTCGTGTGCGAGCTCTTCGATTCGCCACGCGATGTCGCGCTCGCTGCGCCCGACGAGGCCCTCCTCGGAGAGTGTCGCGTAGATCGAATCGGCGATCGATGATGCACGCGCAATCGCGTCGATCTCATGTTCGTCCTTGACAGCTCTGAGTCGCTCGACGATCCCAGCCGCGGGCACGAGCTTCGACGGCTCTGAAAGCTCATCCGAGAGCGCAGCATGCTGCTTGACGCGCATCTCGGCGTCATCAAACCCGATTGCCGCGGCGCCGTCAAAGAGTTCGATGAGTTTCGCGCGCGGCTCGCTCCCGCCGTCGACGACTGTGTATCCGGGGGCCTGGTCTGTCGCCTGCTCGATGTAGCGAAAGTCAGTCAGTAGGGCCGCCGTCTCGTCCCCCACGACAAGCGTCGCGTTGGTTCCGGTGAAGCCGGTCAGATAGCGGACGTTCTCAAGGTTCGTCACGAGCAGCAGCTCGATCTCTTCGTGATCGGCGATCGCTGTGCGCAAGCGCGCGAGCCGCTCGTCCTGAAAATTCATCGCGTACGCCTACTCGCCGAGCTTCGCCGCGAGCAGGTCGAGCGCCTCGCGGTAGCCATCGACGCCCTTGCCGGCGATCGTCGCAAAGCAGAGCTCGCGGATCACCGAGACCGAGCGCCACTCCTCTCGCGAAGCGACGTCTGAAAGGTGCACTTCGACGGCGGGCAGGCCGGCTATCTCCAGCGCGTCGCGGATCGCCCAGCTGTAGTGGGTCCAGGCGCCGGGATTCAGAATCAATCCATCAGAGATCTCGCGCGAGCGGTGCAGCCGCTCGACGTACTCGGTTTCGCTGTTGGTCTGGAAGGTCACGAGCTCGCAACCAAGTTCACGCGCGTAGGCGTCGATCTCGTATTCGAGCTCGTTGAGCGTGACGGTCCCGTAGTGGGCCGCCGGTCGCACGCCGAGCTGATCGAGATTGACCCCGTGGAGAACTTCAATCCGATGCCTCATCGCACAAGCTCCTTGACCGCGGCGCGCAGGTCATCCGGCGAGACCGCGTGGCCCGGCGTCACGTCGCCCGGGGCACCGATCAGAACGAACGGGACAGACTCGCCGACGCGCTTCTTGTCGAGCTGGATCACGTCGAGCACCGTATCGAGCGGCAGGCCCTTCGCGCGAACCGGCAAACCGGCCTGGCGGCAGAGCGCGACGACTTCTTCGCGCAGCGCTTCATCGCCCGAAAGCCGCAGCGCCCCCGCAAGACCGATGCTGACGGCTTCGCCGTGACGCAGCGTGCCGTAGCCAGCGACCGTCTCGATCGCATGGCCGATCGTGTGTCCGAGGTTGAGGATCTGACGCAAGCTCTGGTCGCGTTCATCGGCCGCCACCACGGCGAGCTTGGTGCGCGCACATTCGAAGACGATCCAGGGGTCGATCGGCTGTTTGAAGTCGACACCCTTGGCGACGCGATCCCAAAGCCGGCCGCCGGCGATCAGCGCGGTCTTGATCACTTCCGCCCACCCGGCCACGAGCTCGCCCTTCGGCAGACCGGCCAGTGCGTCGGTGTCAACCAGCACTGCGTCGGGTTGGTGGTAGGCGCCGGCGTAGTTCTTCGCGGCCGGCAGATCGACGCCGGTCTTGCCGCCGTAGGCGGAGTCGACTTGCGCGACCAGGGAGGTCGGCACCTGCACGAACGGCGTGCCGCGCTGGTAGATCGCAGCGCAGAATCCGGCCAGGTCCCCCACGACGCCGCCGCCCACAGCGGCCAGTTGCCGCCCGCGCGCAAACTCCTGCGCGGCCAGCAGCGAGCAGACCTTCTCGACCTGAGCGAGCGTCTTCGAGGTCTCACCCGGTGGCACGACGATGCCCTCATCGAGCCACGGGTAGAGCTTGGCGACGTTCTCGTCCGTGACGGTCACGGCATCGCGTCGTGCCAACCAGAGGTCTCCGCTCTCGAGCACGCCCGAATCGAAAACAGACGGGTAGCCCCAGGATTTGCCCGAGGTCCAGATCATTCGCGGCCCGGCGGGCCTGGCGAGCAGCTCGCGCAGCAGCGGGGCCGCCTCGCGCACAGATGAGGAACTCGCGTTGCCGACGATCGCGTCGGCGGCGTCCTCGTAGATCGGCGCGCGTTCGGTGTAGAGAGCCCGGAACGCCGACTCGTCGCGCGCCAGCGGTCGCTTGGATTTGCGCACCCGCGCCCAGGCGTCGTTGGCGCTGACGTCAAGCAACACGGTCAGGTGCTTCTTGAGCGCGCGCCGCGTCTTCGCCGAGCCCAGCGCGCCCCCGCCCAATGCGATCACCAGCGGTTCGTCGCGCGCCAGCAGCTCGAGCACCGTCGCCTCCTCGCGGCGGCGAAACTCCGCCTCTCCGCGTTTGGCGAAGAAGTCCGGGATCGGCATGCCGAGCTTCGCTTCAAGCAATGCGTCGACGTCGGCCGACTCGCGGCCGAACGTTTTGGCCAGCCTCGTCGCGGAGCTCGACTTGCCGGCGCCCATGAAGCCGGTCAAGACGAGGTGACGGGCCATGGGGCTAGTTGCTCTCCTGGTCGGCGAAGAACACTTCGCCCGCGATTCTGCCCTGATAGGCGGACAGCGCGGCTTTGGTGTCGGCGATGTTGTCGCCGCCGAACTTCTCGAGGTACGCGTCGGCGAACACAAGCGCGGCCATTGCCTCGCCCACAACGCCCGCAGCGGGAACCGTGCACGAGTCGGTGCGTTCCTTGAGCGCTGACGCTTCTTCGCCGGTGGCGATATCAACGCTGCGCAGCGGCTTGGTCAGTGTGGGCAGCGGTTTCATCGCGCCCTTGATGACCACGGTCTCGCCGTTGGTCATGCCGCCCTCGATGCCGCCGGCGTGATTGGTCTGGCGGTGGAAGCCGAATGCCTCGGTGGGTCCCTGACCGCCGGGGAAGATTTCGTCGTGTGCCTGCGAACCCGGGATTCCGGTCAGCCCGAAGCCGTCGCCAAAGCCAACGCCCTTGATCGCCTGGATCGAGCAGAAGGCTTGCGCCAGGCGCCCTTCGATCCGGCCGTCCCAGCTTGCGTAGGAGCCGAGCCCCGGCACCAAGCCGAAGACCAGCACCTCGAAGATGCCGCCCAGCGTCTCGTTGGCCTTGCGCTGGACGTCGATGTGACGGATCATCGCGCGCTCTGTTTCGGAATCCAGGCAGCGGACCGGGGAATCGTCGACGCCGTCGAAATCGCTCTCGACAAGTGGCGCCTCTGGCTGCGGTGCATCGACCTCGCCAATCCGCGTGACGTGGCTGCGCACCGTTACGCCGAGGTCTCGCAGGATCGCTCGGGCGACGGCACCGACGGCCACGCGCGCGGTCGTCTCGCGGGCGCTGGCGCGTTCGAGCACATTGCGCACGTCGTCGTGCCCGAACTTCTGCACTCCGGCGAGGTCTGCGTGACCCGGCCGCGGTAGGTGCACCTCGGCAACGTCGGCATCGACCGGCCAAGGGTTCATGCGATCTTCCCAGTTGGCGTAGTCGCGATTGGGGATCGAAAGAGCGATCGGCGTGCCCAGCGTGCGTCCGTGGCGGATGCCCGAAACGACCGTCGCTGCGTCCTTCTCGATCTTCATGCGACCGCCACGGCCGTAGCCGAGTTGGCGACGTGCGAGGTCGGCGTTGAGGTCTTCCGGCGAGAGTTCAAGCCCCGCGGGTACGCCTTCGATCACGGCCACCAGTCCGGGGCCGTGGGATTCTCCAGCTGTCGTGAAACGCAGACGCATCGCCGCGAAGCCTAGATCACGGGGCGATTGCTGATCGGGAGGTTGCGGATCAGCGCTGCTTCTTGACGACGATGCGGTCGCTGCCGTCGAAACGCACGGTGTAGGTGACGTCGTCGCCCTGAATGTTGCGGTAATCGGAGAAGCGCACGACTCCGCCCCTGGCCATCTTGACCTGGCGGATCGGCTTGTCGTAGCTGATGCGCGAGCTCTTGTCCTTGATCACCTCGACGTCGGTGACCACGAAGAGCAACGCCGAAGCCTTGCCCACCGAAAGGACCTTCACGGTCGGTTTACCACCGAAATCGATCCAGCCACCGGCGCGCTTGCGGGCCTTCTTCCATGGCGTGAACGATGAGTAAGTCGTCAGCTTGGCCGTGAAGATCGGCGTTGCCGCAGCTGCCGGCGCCGCCGCACGAGTGGCCGCTGCCTGCTTCTGCGCCGCGGCCTTCTGCGCCTTGGTCTGCGGCTTGGCCTTGTCCGGCGCATAGCCCTTCGCAGCAAACGGGTCACGACTGCTCCGACGAGCCGCAAGGCTCTTGTTACTCAAAGTCAAGTCCGGCTCCGACACAGTTGCAGCTTTGTCGGTTTTTGGGGAGCTGTGCTCGGCTACTGCGTTGTCGCCCGAGGGGGACATGAGTGTGAGGCCGATGATCACCGCGAAGAGCGCTGCGGCGCCGGCCAGCACCGGAGCGGGCTTGGGGAGGATGCGCCCGATTCGGGCGAAAACGCTCGGGCCGCGTCCAATCACGACCGTTTTGGCGGGCTTCTCCCCGCGCTTGGCCTGCTTGCCGGCCTTCTTGTCGTCCTTGGTTGCGGATGAATCGGCGGCGCCCTGGTCCTTGCTCTGAGCCCGAACGATCACTTCCTTCTCGACGACGATCGGCTTTTCGATGACCTTCTCGACCTCGACGACCTTCTCAACCTCGACGGTCACCGGCTTCTCGATCACCTTCTCGATCTCGACGACGCGATCGACCGGGCGCTCAACGATCACGGGTCGCTCGACGGCGCGCTCGACGACGATCTCGCGCTCGACGAACACCGGGCCACCCTCATCGAGCGGCCCCATCCAGGCGAAAGTCTCCGGTTCACGGGCCGCAGGGCGCTTGCCGGCACCACCCCGGACTGCGCCCGCACGCGGTTTTGCCGCGCGCAGCCGCATCAGGCCTTGACCTTCGAGATCTTCGTGAGCTTGAGCTTGTGGGCGTCACCGAACTCGTCGGTGATCGTCGCCGTCTGGCCCGGCTTGAGAACGAAGGTCTTGCCGGTCTCGTCGGCGGTCACGCCGGTCACGGTGGCTCCCTCGACGAGTTCAAACATCGCGCGGCTTCCGGTGTCGTTGACACCCATCAGCGATACGAGCGCATTGCTGCTCTTTGGCGGGATCTTGTCCCCCTGCTCGATGTCCTTGTAAGTCTTGCCGTCGTAGACGACCGTCGCCTTGTAGACGTAGACCACGACCGGCGTGGAGTTACCGCCGGAACCGCCGGACCCTGATCCACCACCAGCGCTGCCGCTGGAGCCGCTGCTTCCGCCGCCTGTGGCACCGCCGCCGGAGCTGCTCTCACATGGCGGCCCGGTTGCCGTCTCGGGACAGGTGACGCGGACCTTGAGGTCGCTCACTTCACACTCGAGCACGCGCGGCGGACCACTGCTGACCGTTGTGCAGGTGTAGTCAGAACTCCCCGCGAACGGGTTGCTGGACGAAGTCAGAGGAGCACCATCGCCGACCGCAGTCGGAGTGATCAACGTGATCTCGATCGGATTCTCCACCGATGCCGGCTGCGTGTTGACGACCGGCTGGGCCGTCGACTGGAGCGTCGGCTCAGACTTGTCGGGCAGCACGATCATTGCCGCGACGATCGCCACGACCAGAACGATCGCCGGAAGCAGCAGGTTGCGGCTTCGCATGTCGGCGACGAGCTCGCTCGCGTGGCGCTTGACGTTCTCGAGTTGCTCGTTGGATGAAGATTTGTCGCTCATCTGCTTCTCCCGCCGCCGCTCATTGACCTGTCGTGCTCGCCGCGGGCACGCCTGGCGCCGCCGGTGCTGCCGGAGCCGCCGCAGCGCTGCCACCGAGTGGCATCGAGTAGCCGGTCATCTGGACCGTTGCGCTCAGCTGCGGGAATTCCGAGACCGCGAGGTTGATCGAGTTGATGTCGAGCAGCCGGCCGTTGACCGTGACGCGCCCGTTGTGCGTCTTGACGAGCCCCAGCAGGTCTCCGAACATCGTGTCGAGGTTGAAGAAGCTGCCCTTGAAGGTGAGCGTGTAGCTGTATTTGTCGAGCCCGGCAGCCTGTGCGCTGAGGTCGGCAAGTGTTGGCGCAGTCGCGCAGGCCGCAGCGTCAGAGGTTGCGGCGTTGCGCGCATTCGCGTCCGCGGCGGCATCCTGAGCCTTCGCCTTGTCGCGACCGACCCAGGTCTGGGCCGTGGCACCCGCGGGAGCGCTCGAACCAGTCGCGCCGGTCGCCGCGCTCGGATCCGCCGAGGGCACGCCGGTTGCGCCGCTGGCTCCGCCCTCAGGCTCGCAAGAACTGCCGCCGACGCCATCGGTGGAGCCTCCGCCGCCGGCCGTCGTCGAGGCCGTGAGGTCAACGAACTGGACGTTGGCGTCGTTGGAGATGTCGTCGATCTGCACCAGCAGGCTGGCAAAGTCATCATTCGTCGGGATCGCCGCGCCGAGCTTGATCAACTTGGCGTACTCCTCCGGCTTCTCCTTCTTGACCGCCTTGGCGGCGATCTCGGCCTGCTTGGCCGTATCGAGCGAAGCTTGGGCGTCCTGCTTGGCCTTCTCGGCCTCAGCGACGGCGGTGCGCTTGGGGCTGATGATCAAGAACCAGAAGGCTCCGAGCACCACGAGCACCAGGGCTGCGGCCATAACCTTGCGATCGCGTTCAGTCATTCCCATGGTGATCAGCCTCCCGTCCCTGCGGCCGCCGGAGTTCCGGTGGCCGGCGTCGCCGCGCCGGTTGCGCCGCTGGCGCCGCCGGGACCACTGGTCGTGGTCGTGGGCTTGGGCAGGCCAAGGAGGTCCGCGGTCTTGGGGCGATACACGACGTTGAGTGTGAAGTTGAGCGGCGCCGGACCGCAGTTCTCAAGGCGAGTGTCACCGGCGGAAGATTCCGCTCCTTCGCCCTGTGAGGATTGTGCGGGCGCACCGACCGAGCTTGAGTTCGACTTGACGTTTGAGACGCCCGGCATTTGCCTGAGCCACGTCAGCAGACGCGAGTATCCGACCCACCCGGAGGCGCATCCCGACAGAGTCATCAGCGGCTGCATCGTCGTCGACGTGGCTCCACCCTCGCCGCCAGCGGCCGATGCGGACACCGCCGAGATCGTGTCGAGCGTCACGTCCGGCGGAAGTGATTTCGAGAGATCCGTCATTGCGACGTTCCATGGAAAGCGAGTTGCTGAAAGGCCGCCCACGAGCAGAGTGCGGGTGCGCACCATGTCGGAGACGTCATCGACCTTCGTCGGCACCGCGGCAACCGCCGCCTGGCGGCGATCGGCCTCGGCGCGAATTGCTGCGGCCTCGTCATTGAGGGTCTTGGCCTTGTTCGAGTAGCTGATCGAAACAACGACCATCAAGAGCAGTACCGCGAGACCCGCCAGCACGCCGTACGCCAGACGAGGATCTCCCTCACCGGGTACGCGCGGTCGCAGCTCAGGCGGGAGAAGGTTTACTGGCCTCATTGAGCGACCGCCTCTTCGAGCGCAAGCCCGGCAGCCAGGGTCATCCGGCTGAGGTCGACCTCGGGCGTGTCAACGTCCGAGGGATCAAGCGCTCCCAGTGGCGCAGAAATGTTCACCGGCAGCCCGGTGCGCTGTGTCAGGGCCTCTGCCATGCCTTCGATGCGCGCGCCGGGTCCCACGAGAATGATGCGGGAAACCGGGGTTGCGCCGGGCTGGACGTTGTGGAAGTCGACGGAGGCCGTGATGTCGTTTCCGAGCTGGTTCGCCATCGCGAGAAGTTCCTCGCGGGCGCCCGCGACGATGTCGGCCTCACCCTGAATCGATTCGACGGGCTGAATGAGCCCAGTGTGCTCGAGCCACATCTCGGCGTGCTCGCGCGTCAGTCCACAGCGGTCCATCAGACGCGTCGATGCTGCGGCAAGACCGCTGGGCGTCGCACGCGTGAACTTGCAGATCGTGCCCTGGGCCAGCGTCACGTTGACCATGTCGGCGACGTGGAGGTAACAGATCGTTTCGCTGGCGAGCGCCTCGCCCGGGTAGAGCGCGCGGATCAGTCCAAAAGCGGAAAGGTCGATCGACTGGAGCTTGACGCCTGCGCGGCTCGCCGTCGCGACGACATTCTCCACCAGGCCCTTGCTGGCCGCGACCAGCAGGATCTGGAACTTCGGGTGATCGCCTGCCTCCTTGGGCGGGACGATCTGCACGATCTGGTAATCGATCACCGCCTCATCGACCGACATCGGCAGGTGGTCGGCCGCCTGAAAACGAATCGCGGCGTCAAGCTCTCGGCGGTCGGCGATCACCGGCGTCTCGAAAGTCCTGATCACAACGCGTGGGCTGGCAACACCGATGCGGACCTTGTCCGACAGCCCGCTCGCGCGGACGAACTCGGCAATCGCGTCGCCGAGCGCTTCAGGGTTGGCGATCTCACCGTCGACCACGAGGCCTGGATCAATCGACATGTACGAGGCCGACTTGACGCGGCCTCCAGAAACGCTTGCAGCCGCGATCCGCGTCGAGGAGATGTCAAGGCCAGTCAGTCCGTCCAGCTTGGGCCGCTGGTTGAACTTCTCTGCAAGCGAATCGGCCGAAACCGATGACGGCTTGCTCTCTGCCTGGACCTCCCCTTCCGGGTCGGACTTGCGTGAAAGTTTGAGCTGCATTGATCCTGACTTCTTGTCGGAGATGCCCGCCGTGCGGTCGGCGAACGTCTCACGTATCGGCATCTCGCGGAGCGATCTTTACCGCGCTGGGACGCGAATTGCTAACTGGTCGGGCCGCAAGCGCAGGCCGGAGCGGTCTGCCGCAATCGGTTGATCCGCCACGCGCTTTCCGTCGGCGTCAGGAAGTGCGGCGGCGAGAGCGCCCTGAGCAGCGAGTCGTAGCTGAAGTCCTTGAAGCGATAGCCGTGGTGTCCGCTGCACCAGTTGAGTCCGTTGAAGATCCACCCAACGATCGCGCCGGCCCAGTTACCGCTATTGGAACTCGCCCAGCTGCAAACGCCGTCCCACATCGCGGTCCAGTCCTGGTCGGTGATCGCCCCGCGCCACTTTTGCGTCACGGCGCCGCTGAAGACGATCGTGTTGGCGGACGTCGGCGAACCCGAGGTGTCGCCAATCTGGTTGCCGCATTGCGACGAGTCGACGGTGAAGGACTTGCGCAACGCGAGAACCGCGGCCTGGATGTTCAGGACCGGCGATGCGCTCACCGGGTTGCTCTCGCGTTCGCATGTGTAGCCGACACCGCCGTTGAAGAGATTGGCGAAGACGTCGCCGAAGTTGGTCACGCTGATGTGCATGCAGTTGGCGAAATCGCTCACCCCGAAGAATCCGAAGATGTCGAAGATGTTGAACTGGAAGACGCACTGCTTTTGGTAGTTGTAGTCGCTTGAGCCGCTCGAGTAGTGACGCACTCGCACGTAGTTGTTGGCCACGAGTCCGAGCAGCGCGTTGGTTCCTGAGTGCCGCTGCACGTTGCCGGTGATCACGATGTCGGCTTGCGAGGCGATCGTCAGCGGCTCGTTGTATGTGCCCTTCACCTCGGTGAGCGCGCAGCCGACCGACATGCCGCCGGGAGTCGAGGTGGACGTGTACATCCCGTTCGGATTCGAATCGCACGAAGACGCCGACGGGTCGTTCTGTACGTAGATCACCCCATTGTCCGGATAGTTGACCCCGGTCAGGTTCACGGACGTGTTCGCCACGTCGTACTTCCCGTCGTTGCGCAGCGTGATGGTCGTCTTGCCGGTGTAGAGGTGACCGGTCGGCGCGGCCTCGCCGGCCCAGATCTTCAGTTCTTGGTTACCAGTAGGCATGTCGATGTAGCCGGCGTCCGGGCCGGTCACGAGCTGCACCCCGGTGTTCATGCGCGCAGTTCGCGAACAAGTTCGACTGGTGCCGACGTTCGTGTCGAAGAGACGCCCGTTGGTGCGGAACGGACAGACGCATCCGCCGCTTCGCTGACCAGCCGTACAAGTGTTTCCCGTGTGTCCGCTGTCGTAGACCTCAACCCGGTCGGCCTCGTTGGCTCGACCAAAGATCGGGGCGCTGCCGCCGCTGAAAGACTCGACGAGAATGCTGTCGTTCGTGTGCACCGGACCCTTGATCTGCTCGCCGTTGTAGATCGGGCGCTCGTTGTCGCAGATCCAGCCCGAGGCCTCCATCGCTTCACGGCCAGACTCGGAGGCGTTGAGCGCGCGCCGGTAGTAGTCATCGCAGAGAACGTTTGAGTTTCCGGGCGGCACAAAGACCTGGTAGATGCTCGAGAGCAGCGTTTGCTTGGCGGTCGTGATCAGGCTCGGGTCGATCGCCTCATGGTCGGTGAAGTAGACGTAGTCGAGGAAGCCCGCGCGCCGGAATTCGGCGACGATCGAAACCTTCTTCCATTTCTGCTGTCGGTAAGCGTCGATCGCCGCAATCGCCCGCGCTTCGTATGAGGCATTGGACTCGCCGCCGCCTTGGGCCGCAATCGGCACACTGGTCGCTGGCGGACCGGCCCTCCCGGTGATGCGAACGCGGAAAGTACCCGTGCGGTTGTTCACGAGCCGCTGGACGGCCGTAGCCTCATTCGTCGTTCCACATGAGTTGTTGCCATTGGACGGAATCAAGTCGATCGTGTACTGCCCGTTGAGCGCCCTGTCTTGCGATGTCGCGGGTGAGTTCCATGGGAGCCAGCGGCGATATGGGTGCCCATCCGTCGTGCCATAGGCCGAGTCATATGCGCTGCCATAGAGGGTGTCGTTTACCGCGCTCGAGCCAAGGCCTCGGCCTGTCCCGATGCCTCCGCGGTCGCACGCGGTCCAATAGTTCGGGTCATTTGCAAGTCGCCGCACGTAGTCAGCGAGGCCTGACTGGGCGCGCTGGTAAGCGAGCCGCTGCCACTTGTCCGAAGTCGCCAGCGAGATTCCTGAATTGGCTGTCGCGAACGCGGCACCAGCGAGCGCCATCCCCACAACAAGCGCCATCATCGCGGCGATCATCGAGATTCCCGATTCGTCGCGCATACGGTCTCGCGCGAGGTCAAAGAAGCTGATCAGTCGTCGGGTCGAGTTCATGGCGTTCATGTCCCCATCTGGTCGCAGATGTTCGGGGTTGTGCGGAGGTAGATGTCGCTGCTGAAGGTCTCAGTGCGATCGTCGAGCGAAGTGACACCGGTGGAGCCCGAGTTGCCGCGATCGGTGCCGCTCTGCCCGAGGATCCGGAAGTTCGCGCGCACTTTGGCGATCGTTTCGATCTGGCCTGCCGGGATCGCGCCGTTGGTGAGTGTGATCGGTACGCCCGTCGACCCGAGGTTGTCCTTGTCGAAGTACTGGAAGAACGGCAGCGCAGACGCCGTGGTCGCTCCGGTGACGGCGTTGGTCACACCCGCGCCGATGCGCTGCAGAATGCTGGTAGGCGGGACGCTGTCGGCCGTCGAACTGACGGCCAGATCCGCCAGCGTCGTCGCTGGGGTGATTCCGTAGTTGAAAGGAATCGTCGTCGTGCTGGGTGCACGATAGGCGTCGATGAATCCTCCCCTTCGACCCGCGCCTGGCGTCGGAGCGATCAGGTAGCGCAGGTACGGCTGGAAGCCAACCCCAGTGGTTGAACCAGACGGACGCTCGCTGATGTCGGCGAAGTAGATCACGCGATCAGCGCCGGCGAAGATGATGCTCGCGGCGGCGACGCCGTTGGTCGCGCCGTTGAGCGTGTATTCGCCTGGGTAGAGACACAGCTGAGAGTTCAGGCGCTGCTCGACCTGCGCAGCGACGATGCGGCCTTGCGACGCGGAGTTCACCTTGTCGGAGACCCTCTGCTCGGACTTCAGGGAGATCACAACCAGCATCGCGGCCGCCGCCAGCACGACTCCAGCGACCAGCTGCGCGCTCAGCAGTTCGGCGAGCGTCAAACCGCTCTCCTCGCGGCGAAGCCGCGTGACGGCGTCGCGAAGTTGAAACCGCCCGTTCATGACCACTTCGCCGTGTCACCGCAGGTAGCGCTGTTGGTCGACGCCGTGCTGGACATGATCGCCTTCCAGTTGGCAGGCGAGAAGTTGGCGGACGTCGATGTGGGCGCGGCCTTGCTACCGATCGACACACCGGAGACCTTTATGTAGGCCGTCTGGTTGACCGTCGTCGCGGTGCCCTGCCACCCCTTTCCGGATCCGAAGAAGATGCTTCCGCCGTAGTAATTGCGCCAGGTGTAGTTGAAGTTCAGTCGCAGGCAGATGTCGTAACGGCCAGTCGGGAGCGCCGTCGCGACGTCGTCGAGCGTGCCGTTATTGGTGGTGATCTGGCCTGGCAGACGCTGCCATTTAGCCGCGGTGTCCGAGCCGAGCGCGAAGCCTGCATTGCAGTTCGTTGGCGTTGCCGCGCCGGCGGAACTACCGACCAAAGCTGATTGCACTTGTGCGCTGACGACCGTCTGGCCCCAGTAGTACGCCTCCGTGGAACCCCAACCAGTGTCCGGACTACCCGGCTGGCTGGTAATCACAGGGTTGAGCGCCGGAGAGGCCTTGAGCTCGCTCAGCCAGAGGAGTGGTCGGACGACGCCGTTGTACCCAGGCGTCCAGGTCGAATCCGCCGGGTTGGCGGGAACCTGCACCCAGTCGGCCGCACCCGGGTCGTTCACCCGGCACGGCCCCGCGTAACCCGAGTAGCCGGCGACCGTCGGATACAGCAGCGACTTGTCGGACGCAGTGCTGTTTGAGGCCGGGAGCATCACCGAGCCAGGGTTTAGGAAGAAGCTCGAGTTCGGCGCCTGAATGATCTCGCTCGACTGGGCGATCCACAGGCCGAGGTTCTGCGAGCCCTTGACGAACGGGTTGACGTTGTTGGAGCCGTTGTTGGAAGTCGGATCGAGGTCCTGGTAGGTGGTCTTGCCGGCGTTCGTGTAGGCACGAAACGTCGGCGAAACACTGATCGGCGTCTCAACAGTCACGTCGGTCGAACGCAGCACGCCGGTCGGCATCTGGTACGTGCGCTGCACGTAGGTCCCGTTGTTGCCCAAGTACACGTCCTGTTTGGTCGTGTAGGCGCGAATCGTGTAGCTGCCTGCCGGAAGGCCCGCAAAGAGGAAGCAGCCCTTCTCGGTGTTGGTCGCGGTCGGCTGAATAGTCGTGTTGCCGGAATTCACGAGCGTGATGTTCGTGACGCCCGATGCCACACCGCGAGACCGATTCAGCGCGTAGACGCGCAGCATGCCGGTCGTGAGATCCTGCGTACCACCTTCGGCGGCGTAGTTGGAGTCGAGTGCGATCGGCTCGGTGGCGTTGAAGCCTGTGCCTGTCGGCCCGGACTTGACAATCTGCCCCGGGTACGTGACCACGACGCGCAAATAGATGTACGGCCTGCTGTCCGGAATGCTCTCGCTGTCGCTGGCAGACCCGCGGTCCACCGAGCAGGCTTCGACACCGCCCTCGCCGAGTCCGTTGGACGGCACGGCCGTGCGCCGAACCGTGAATGGGGTGCCGCGATAGTTGACCGTGACGGTCGTGTTGTTCACGGAATTCAGGACGTAGTCCTGGTCTTGGTCAGCCCGGCTGCGAAGCCAGTTGAGCTGATCCTGGGCGACCACCAGGGCCTGCGTGTTCTTCGTTTCGCGCGCTGAAGTGCGCGCGCTCTGGTTGAAGACGGCAGTCGACGCGGCGAACGCCATCACGACGATCACCGAGGACCAGACGGCATCCATCAAAGCCCATCCGGACTCGTCGCGAAAAACGCGGAGTGAGATACTGCGCGGGGTCATTCGTCTCCTTATCGGTGCGGCTGTGTTCGTCCTTGAACCAATGCCCTGCGTACAAAACAATTCTTGCCGATCTGCGATGCGACCGCTATAGGGTCTTCACCCGATCTTAGTCCAGCGCAAAATTGGGTGCTCTGGCCGGAAAATCAGCTTCCGGTGAAGCTGTCCAGGTACCACTGAACGACTTCCTCGCCCCAGAAGAGCCCGAAGATTCCGCCGGCGGCCATGAACGGTCCAAACGGCACCTTGGTCTTGCGACCCTCAGCCACGCCGAGCCGCATCATCACCCCAATGCCGAAGAGCGTGCCGAGCAGGAACGCCATCAGCAGTGCAGGCGCAACGGCGCGTCCGAGGTAGAGCCCGAGCACCGCGGCAAGCTTTACGTCCCCCATCCCCATCCCACGCGGATAAGCGAGCGCGACCAGGAACATCGCCGTAAACGCGATCAGCGCGGAAAGCGTCCATGTGAGCCAGGCGTCCGGCACGGCGTACAGCTGCGCCAGCACGCCGAGCGCCAAGGACGGCACGATCACTTTGTTGGGGATAATCCTCGTGTCGAGGTCAGAGTTGGAGACGATCACGAGCGTCGAGATCAGCAAGAGCGCGGGCACGAGCTCCTTGCTGAATCCAAAGTGCAGACCCGCCGCCGCAAACAGCAGCGCGTTGATTGCCTCAAACGCGGGATACCGCCATGAGATCTGCTCGCCGCAGTTGCGGCAGCGACCGCGCAGCAGAAGCCACCCAATGACCGGCACGTTGTCGCGCGCGGGAATCTCCGCGTCGCAGCTCGCGCAGTGCGAGCGCTTGGGGCTCCAGGGGGTCTGGCCCCGCGGCAGCCGGTAGGCGACGACGTTGAAGAAGCTGCCGAGCGGAAGGCCGACGACCAGGAGGATCAAGGCGGCGAGGATGTTTGAGTCAGAAGTCATCTGTGCTGTTTCATTTGACAGCGGTCCGCCCGATCATGCAGCAGACCGCGCGCATAGAAAAGGGCGGGCACAAGGCCCGCCCCTTCCGTGCTCACCGAGCGGATGCTCGGCGAAGCTGTACATCCGTGACTACCAGGCGTTGGCTCCGGTACCCGGGCACGCACCACCAGGGATGCTGGCGCTGCCGCCGTTGTTGCCGCAGTAACGCGTCTGCGTTCCGCCGGCCGGCTTGACGATCGCGAACGAACGGCCGGAGGCCGAAGTCTGCGCGACGCAGTAGGCGCTGCCACTACCGGTGGTCGGCGTGGCGGTGCAGTTACCGGTCGTGCCGCTCTGCGCCGTGCTGACGCGGGCAGAGGTGCCGTTACCGCATGCGTCACCACCGGTGACTGCCTGCTCAATCGCGTTGAGGGCGTCGATGCTGGCGGTGTAGCCGTTGGTGTCGGTGTAGTAGGTCTCCATCGCGGTGGCCATCGTGCGTGCCTGGCTCTTGGCACAGGCGTCCTGGCCCTTTTCGCGCTGGTTGAGGAAGGACGGAATCGCGATCGCGGCGAGGATGCCGATGATCAGGATCACGACCAGAAGCTCGATGAGGGTGAAACCCTCTTCGCGCTCCATGCGGTTACGCATTGCTTCGATCATTTGAACTTGCTCCTGTTGGTACGCCTTGTATCCGGAGCAAATTCGAATCCCCGGACCAGGCTGCTGTCCTGTCGGATGCATGTATCGGGCGGTACGCGATATTCCTTGACCTAGGTTGGAAACCCGATGGACAAATGTTTGATTTATTGCACCGAATCGAAAACGGACCCATTCGGGTCCGATTCGGTAGGGGCGCAAACCCGCTGCCAGAGCAGGTTTGGAGGGAGCTGGGCAGTGCGCCGGAGCGCTACTGAATCTTGTCGTAGATCTTGAACATCGGCATGTACATCGCGATCACGATGAAGCCGACGATTCCGCCGACGAGCACGATCATCAAGGGTTCAAGAACGCTGGTGAGGGCCTTGACGGCCGCGTCGACCTCGTCCTCGTAGAAATCTGCGACCTTCGAAAGCATCGTGTCGAGTTCACCGGTCTCTTCTCCCGAGGAGATCATGTGACCGACCATCGCCGGGAAGACGGGCGACGCCTTGAGCGGGTCGGCGACGGTGCCGCCGGCCTCGACGTTGGCTGCGACGACGTCCATCGCCTTGTGCAGCTCTTCGTTGCCTGCGGTGCGGCCGGCGACGTCGATGCATTCAAGGATCGGAACACCGGCGGCGTTGAGCGACGCGAACGAGCGTGCCCAGCGGGCCAGTGCGACCTTGTGGATGATGTCGCCGATCTTGAACGGGATCCTCAGCAAGAACTTGTGCCAGGCGGCCTTGCCCGACTCGGTAGCCCGCCACTTCTTGAAGGCGAACCAGATCACCGGCGGGGCGAACATCAGGATGAACCAGTACTGCTTGATCGCGTTGGACATCGCGACCGTGACCTTCGTGATCGGTGGCAGGTCGCCGCCAAGGTCATTGAAGATCCCGCTGAAGACTGGGACCAAGAACGTCAGCAATGCGATCAGCACCACGACCGCGAAGACCATGATCACGGTCGGGTACATCATCGCCGACTTCACCTGGCGACGCAGCGAGGCGTCCTTTTCCAGCTGAGTGGCGATACGGCGAAGCGATTCTTCGAGAATTCCGCCAGCCTCACCTGCGCGAACCATCGCGACGTAGAGCTCATTGAAGACATCTGGGTGGCGATCGAGCGCGTCACCAAGTGACGAACCGCCTTCGATGTCCTCGCGCACGGTGGCGACGACATCCTTGAGCAGCTCATCTTCCGTCTGCTCCTCCAAGATGTAGAGCGCGCGCAGAAGCGACACGCCGGAGTCGACCATCGTGGAGAGCTGGCGAGTGAACACAACCAGCGCGCCCGAGTCGACCTTCTTGAAACGCGCAAAGAGATCGCCGACGTCGGTCGGCTTCTGCTCCTGAATCTGGACCGCAATCAGGCCTTTGCTGCGCAGGTGCTCGCTGACGCCGAATTGATTCTCGGCTTCGATCTCACCTTCGACCGATCCGCCGCGCAGTGGATCGATTGCCTTGTATGCAAATGCCCCCATCTGCCGTCTAGCCGCCCATCACCGGTGCAGCCGGCTGACCATTGGCTGAGCCGGCTGTTTCCTGCCGGGCAGTGGACCCCAAGAGCCTGCGCAGCTCGCCGGGCGAGCTCGAGCGCTGCTCTGCCAAGTTGCGGTCGAGCATCCCGGCGCGGATCAGTTCGACCATCGCGGCGTCCATCGTCTGCATGCCGAAGCGACCTCCGGTCTGGAGCACGCTGTAAATCTGGTGGGTCTTTCCCTCGCGGATCAGGTTGCGCAGCGCCGGCGTCGGGATCAGCACCTCGCAGGCGCAACAACGACCGGTTCCATCGGCCCGGGGCAGTAGCTGCTGCGTGACGATGCCCTGCAGCGCCATTGAGAGCTGGACCCTGACCTGCTCCTGCTGTTCGGGCGGGAAGACGTCGATCACGCGGTCAACGGTGGAAGACGTGTCCTGGGTGTGCAGTGTGCCGAAGACGAGGTGGCCTGTCTCAGCGGCGGTCAGTGCGGTCGAGATCGTCTCGAGGTCGCGCATTTCTCCGACGAGGATGACGTCTGGGTCCTGGCGCAGCGCGGCGCGCAGTCCGAGAGCGAAGGATTCGGCGTCCGCGCCGATTTCGCGCTGGTTGACGATGCAGTTCTTGTGCGGGTGGAGGAACTCGATCGGGTCTTCGATCGTCAGGATGTGCTCGTGACGGGTCTGGTTGATCTCGTCGATCACAGCCGCCAGCGAAGTTGACTTGCCGGAACCGGTCGGACCGGTCACGAGAACGAGGCCGCGCGGCTTGGTGGCGAATGAGCGGATCACCTTGGGCAGGCCGAGCTGCTCGATCGACTTGATCTCCGACGGAACGAGGCGCATCGCGGCGCTGACAGCGCCGCGCTGGAAGTAGCAGTTGACACGGAACCGCGCCAGGCGCGGCACCGAGTAGGCGAAGTCCAACTGCAGATCCTGCTCAAAGCGCTGACGGCGATCGTCGGAGAGCAGTCCGTAGACAAGCGCGCGAGTCTGGGTCGGCGTGAGCGCCCCGTAGCCGTCGACCGGACGCATTTCGCCCTTCTCGCGCAGCATCGGCGGCGATCCGGGCGTGAAGTGCAGGTCCGATGCGCCCCGCTGAACCATCAGCTGGACGATCTCTGCGAAATCGATTGTGTCTTCGGTCTGCATTTCTCTGAGCTCTCTTTGGACCGTGCCGTGGATTGCGGAGTGGACGCGGCGATCAGGCCGCGTGCACGGCCTCACTCTGTGCGTTTTCGGCATCGCGCCGCCAAAGCATTAGCTGCGTGGTATGCGTTGCGAGGATCACGTCACACCCGTGACGCGGGAGACTTCTTCGACCGTCGTCGCGCCTTCTTCGATCTTCTTGAGACCCGCCTGGCGAAGCGTGTCCATCCCTTCTTCGATCGCCTGCTCCTCGATCTCGGTTGAGTTCGCGCGCTCGAGGATCATCGAGCGAATCGTGTCGGAGATCGCAAGCACCTCGTAGAGACCGACTCGGCCCTTGTAGCCGGCGTTGCAGCGCGAGCATCCGACCGCCTGCATCGCCTCGATGTCCTTGTCGGCCTCAAATCCACTGGCTCGCAGCTGTTCGGCGGTGACCTTGACCGTCGTCGCGCACTGGGTGCAAACGCGGCGCGCGAGTCGCTGGTTGACTACAACTTCAAGCGCGGTCGCCGTTAGGAACGGCTCGACACCCATCTCTGAGAGTCGTGTGACGGTGGTTGATGCGTCGTTGGTGTGCAGCGTCGAGAGCACGAGGTGACCGGTCAACGCAGCCTCGATCGCAATCTGCGCGGTTTCGCTGTCGCGGATTTCTCCGATCATCACGATGTCGGGGTCGCTGCGCAGCGCGGCGCGCAGACCGCTCGCGAAGGTGAGCCCGGCCTTGACGTTGACGCCGACCTGCGAAATCCCGGTGAGCTGATACTCGACGGGATCCTCGATGGTCAGGATCGAGCGCTCGATCGTGTTGAGCTGGTTGACTGCGGCGTAGAGCGAAGTCGTCTTACCCGAACCGGTCGGTCCGGTGACCAGCACCGCGCCGTAGGGGCTCATGAACCCAGTCCGAAAGCGTTCGCCGGCAAGTCCGGACATTCCGAGGTCGTCGAAGGTGAGCTGGGTCGAGGACTTGTCGAGGATGCGGATGACGACCTTCTCTCCGAACACACTCGGGAGCGTCACGACACGCAGGTCGACGGCCACCTGACCGATCCGCAGCGCGATGCGGCCGTCCTGCGGCACGCGCTTCTCGGCGATGTTCATGTCGGCCATGATCTTCAGGCGGCTGGTCATACCGCTGACCATCTTGCGCGGCACCGTCGTTGCGCGAGAGAGCACGCCGTCAACGCGGAATCGGACGCGCATCTCCTTGCCCTCGGGCTCAAAGTGGATGTCCGACGCGCCGACCGTGACCGCCTGGACGAGAATCGAGTTGATCAGCTTGACGACCGGGGCGTCGGAGGCCGACTCCTTGACGTCGAGTGTCTGGACTTCGTCGTCTTCGTCGTCGTCGAAAGCCTCAAGAACCGCGTCGTCGAGGTTGGTGAGCTTTGTGAAGGCGCCGGCGAGGTCGTCAGGGGCCGCGACCGCCGGGCGCAGCTCCTTCTTGAGCATCAGCTTTAGGTCGTCGAGAGCCAGCACATTGGCCGGGTTGGCCATCGCCACGAGGATCGATCCGTCCTCGTACTGGCGGACCGGAAGGACCTCGTATGAGCGCGCCTTGTCCGCGCTGATCAGTGTCGCGACGCCCATGTCGATCTCGAATTGGGCGAGGTCGATGTAGTTGATGCCGAACTTCTCTGCCGTGGCGCGCGCCAGCTGGTCGGTCGAGACGACGCTGTCGGCCATCAGCACTTGCTCGGGTGTGATCCCCTGCGCCTGGGCCTTGGCGACGGCGGATTCGAGGTGCAGAGAGCCGACGAAGCCGAGCCGAACCAGCGCGTCGAGCACCGTCGGCGGCGTGCGGCCGGCCTGCTTGAGGGTGGGCGAAAAGAGTCCGGGCACGCCGGTGGCACCGTCGGCTGGTGCCTGCGGCTGGGCAGCCTGACGGGCGGCGGCCATGTTCTGGACCTGCCCTGCTTGCTGCTGCTGGGACATCTGCCGCGCTTCCGGCGGTTGCTGCGGAGCTTGCGCCGGTTTTTGCTGCGCGGCCTGCCCAATCCGTGGGATGTTTGGATCGTCAGCCATGACTTCCCTTCAGGCTCTGAGCGCCCGAGGGTCCAATTTCTCTTTTCAGTTCGCGAACTTGAGGGATCGACCAAATGGCCAATTTCAAGAGAACTATCGGTCCGCGGCGCCGTTTTCTTGATGGAGTCTCGGCCCCATGGGCATTAGCTGGCGATCGCGCGGCGCATCGTCTCGAGCGGCGCCTCGCGGCCGAACCAGTGTTCGAAGCTCAGTGCGCCCTGCCGGGCGAGCAATTTGTCGCCTTCGATCACGCTGATTCCGGCGCCTCGGGCGGCCGTTGCGAGCGGGCTACCGCCGGTGCGGTAGACGAAGTCGACGATCTGGGCGGAGCGGTCGATTTCTGAGATGTTCAGGCCGAGCGCGGTCAGCGCTTCCTGCTCTGACGTTTCTGCATCCATCCCCACCGCGGTGGTGTTGACGATCAGGTCGAAGCCGGAGCCGCCTGCCGTCTCGAACGCGACCTGCGCGCCGAACTCGTCGGCCAGCTTCGCCGCGCGCTCGGGCGTGCGGTTATGTATCTCGACGTGGGCGCCTGCGTTCTGAAGTGCCCAGACGGCGGCGCGGGCTGTGCCGCCGGCGCCAAGTATGAGCGTTTTCTTGCCGCTCAGATCTTCTTCCAGCGCAGCGATCAGCCCTGGTGCATCCGTGTTCTCCGCGTGGATCTCGCCACTACGAAAGGTCAGCGTGTTGGCCGCGCCGATCGCTACTACAGCCGCTGACTTGCGATCGGCGATCTCGGCCGCCGCGTGCTTGTGCGGAATCGTGACGTTGATCCCGGCGAAGCCTGAGCCGGGCAGCGCGCGGACTGTCTCTGCAAAGAGCTCGGGCGGGATCGGGAGTCTCTGGTAGACGGCGTCAATGCCGAGTTCCCGATAGGCGGCCTCATGCATCTGCGGCGAGCGACTGTGCGCGACCGGGTAACCCGCCACCCCGAAGCGCGGGATGCTTTGGCGCTCAGCATCCACTTGGCTGCTTGTTCCCGGCCTTTTCGCGGGCCTGGTTGTAGCGCTCTGCCGCAGCCTGAAACTCTTCATACGTCTTGGTGAACGTGTGGGTACCGGGCTTGCAAGGGTTTGCGACGTAGTAGAGGTAACCGGAGCGGGCGGGCCTCGCTGCGGCTTCGATCGCGGCCAGACCCGGGCTGCCGATCGGTCCCGGCGGGAGCCCCTTGTTGATGCGCGTGTTGTAGGGCGTGTCCTTCTGGAGGGTGGCGTTGGTGAGCGGCTCGGTCCAGTTGCGCGTCTCGAAGCGCGAAGTTGCGTCGATTCCGAGCGGGATCCCTGCCTTCAGGCGGTTGTAGATCACTGCCGCTACGAGTTTGCGTTCGCGTGCGATCGAGACTTCGCGATCGATCAGCGAGGCGATCGTGACCACATCGAAGACGGTGAGGTTCTTGGTGCGCGCGTACGACATGTTGACGCCGGCGATGTTCTTCTTGAACGCCGTCACCTGCTGCGGAACAAGCTTGTCGACATTGGCTCCGGCGGGGAGTTCGTAGGTCGCCGGGAACAGGAATCCCTCGAGACTGTCGGTGCCGGCCGGCGCTCCGTAGCGACGCAGGTTGATCAGGCGGCTCGACTCGCTTGCGGCCATGTAGTCGCCGGTCAGGCCGAGTCCCTCGGTCTGCTGCGCCGTCTCCCACCTTGATCGCCCTTCCGGGATTGACACGACGGTGGTGCCGGCGTTCGGACCGCTCGCCAACAGATCGATCGCTGCTGAGTAGCTCATCCCGGCCCCGAACACGTAGCGACCGGCCTTGAAGTCCTGCGACTTGCCTGACCAGTTGGCGCGCCAGCCGAACTTGCGGGCGCTGGCGACGACCTCCTTCGCGGCGAGCAGCTCACCGATCTGCGAGACGTCAGCGCCCTTGGGGATCGTGACCGGAACCTTCCCCTCGCCCTTGCCGTCGCCGGCGAACGGCTGGAAGACCGAGAGCAGGAACCACCCGAGCACAACCAGCAACACGGCCGCGGCGCCGATCGCTGCGTTGCGCGCCATGTGGCCATGCGAGACAAGTTGCGGCGGCTCTGGCGGCGGCACATCGAATTCCGCCATCGGCTCAAAGTCATGCGTCTCCGCCCGTCCATCCCAAGCCGGCGGCATCGAAGGCCCCGCCTCCTCCAAAGATGCACCTTTGTCGTACGACAAAGGTGCATCTTTGTAGGACTCGCCGGTGCGGCGGGCTTGTCTTTCTTGGCGGGCGCGTTCGCGTTCTTCTGGGGTGCGGTCTGGGGTCATTGGCGATCGGAGGCTGTCTGGCCTTTGGCGAGGTACTCCTCGAGCAGGTGCGCGGCCGCCAGGGAATCTTCCGGCGAGGTCGCCCCTTCGGCGATACTCGCCTGCGCGAGCCGCGTCGTGAAACGCTCGTCATAGAGCACGATTTCAGAATCGATCTTGGCGGCGAGCCTACCGGCGAACGACCTCGCCGCGGCAGCTTGTGCGCCCTCCTCCCCGCTCTGCAGGCGCGGCAGACCGATCAACACGAGCTCTGCCGCGTGATCAGCGACCAGTGCGGCGATCGCCGAGAGCCCTTCCTTTGAATCGGGTCGCTCGATCACACTGAGCGGCGTCACAACCGTGCCCGTCGGGTCGCTTACTGCGCAGCCGCACCGCGCGCTGCCGTGGTCGAGCGCGAGCGCCCGCATGCTCCAGGGTCAGTCCGCGGACGCGATCGCTTCGCGCACCGCGTCCAGCGCGTCGGGGAGCTTGGCCGGGTCCTTGCCGCCGGCCTGAGCGAGGTTGTCGCGCCCCCCGCCCCCACCGCCGACGATCTCGGCCGCGAGCTTGGCGAGTGCCCCGGCCTTCACACCGCGTTCGATCGCAGCCGGCTGGGCGCTGGCGACGACCTGCACGCGTCCGCCGGCGGTGCAGCCGATCACCACGACCTCGGCGCTGAATTTGTCGCGCAGGCGGTCGACGATCGAGCGCAGGTCCTTCACGGCGTCTTCGCCCAAAGCATCGCCGTCGAGCGGAGCGACCAGCGCTCGCAGCCCGCCGATCTCGTCCACCTGCTCGCCCAGTGCGGCCAGCTGATCGTCGGTGATCCCGCTGCCGGCAGCCTTCGCCTTCTGGAGCTCCTTGAGCTTCGCCTCGCGATCGACAACGGCGCCGAGCGCCTGATCGGGCCGCGTGCGCAGGGCGCCGGCGATCGCCTTCAACTCGCGTTCGTGCTCGCGCAGCTGGGCTGCGGCGGCGGGACCGGCCAGCGCCTCGATGCGGCGAACGTTTGCCGCGCTTGAAGTCTCGACCGCGATCGAGAAGACGCCGATCTCGCCGGTCGAAGCGACGTGGGTGCCACCGCAGAGTTCCCGCGAGACAGCCGATACGCCGTCGCCGACCTCGACCATCCGCACCTGATCGCCGTACTTCTCTCCGAACAGCGCCATCGCCCCGAGCTTCTCGGCCTCGTCGCGCGTGGTCACGACGGCGTGGACGTTGTGGTTGTCGGCGATCCAGCCGTTGACGCGGTCTTCGACTGCCGCGATGTCCTCAGGAGCGAGCGGCTGACCGTGCGTGAAGTCGAAGCGCAGCTTGTCCGGTCGCACGGCGGAGCCGGCCTGGCGCACGTGGGCACCGAGCCGCTCGCGCAGCGCAGCGTGGAGCAGGTGCGTGGCAGTGTGGTGAGTAGCGGTGGCAAAGCGCGTGTTCTTGTCGACGCGGGCGGTCACATGCTGACCAGGAGAAAACTCGCCGCTGAGCATCTCGACGGCCACGACCTGGTCATCGCCGACCCGAAATACATCGACAACCTTGGCTTCGGCCCCATCGCCGACCAAGGTGCCACTGTCGGAGATCTGCCCACCGCCTTCGGCGTAGAAGACGCTTTCGGCGAGCTTGACAAGCGTCTGACCCGAGTCGCCCGGCCGCGGTTCGGCCGAGATGATCGATGTGGCGTGCTCGAGATCGGCGTAACCGACGAACTCGCTGACGCGACCGGCATCGCGCGCGAACTCTTCGATCGCCTGGTGACCGGAGCCGTCGGCATCGGCCTTGAGCGTGCCCGAGCGCGCGCGGTCGCGCTGCTGCTCCATCAGTTCCTCGAAGCCGTCGTCATCGACCGAGAGGCCCTCCTGCGCCAGAAGCTCCTTGGTCATGTCGTAAGGAAATCCGTACGTGTCGTGCAATTTGAAGGCATCGGCAGCGTCGATCCAGGAGGTCTGGTCGCGCTTGGCGCTCTCGATCAACTCGCGCAGCAGCTCCGTGCCCTGCGCGAGCGTGCGGCCGAAGCCTTCTTCCTCAGCGCGCGCCCACTGGAAGATCGCGTCGCGCTGCGTGTGCAGTTCGGGGTAGGCACCGCCCATCACGTCGATCACGCGCTCGGCGAACGGCACGAGCGAACTCTCCAAGCCGATCGAGCGACCCTGCTGGATCGCGCGGCGCATGATTCGGCGCAGCACGTAGCCGCGGTCCTCGTTTGAGGGCACGACGCCGTCGGCGATCAAGAACGCCATCGAGCGCGAGTGGTTTGCCAGCACGCGCAGCGCGCGGGTCGAGGACGGATCCTCCAAATACTTCACGCCTGAGAGCTCCTGCCCGAGCTCGATCAGCGGCCAAAAGTTGTCTGTCTCATAGACCGACGGCTTGTCCTGGAGGATCGCCGCCATGCGCTCAAGACCCATGCCGGTGTCGATGTTCTTGCTCGGAAGCTCAGAGAGCGAGTTGCCTTCGCCCAGCTCGTACTGCATGAAGACGAGATTCCAGAATTCGAGGAAGCGCTCCGAGTCGTCGCCCGGCAGGTCGCCCTCGGCGCCAAAGTCGAGCCCGCGGTCGAGATAGAGCTCGCTGCAGGGCCCGCACGGGCCGGTTGGACCCGCCTGCCAGAAGTTGTCCTTGCGCCCGAGGCGCACGATCTGCGAGTCCGGCACGCCCTGCTCTTGCCAGAACCCGATCGCCTCCTCGTCGGGCCCAAGGCCCAGCTCATCGTCGCCGCCGAAGACGGTCATCCAGACCTTCTCCTTGGGGAATCCGTAGCCCTCTGTGGCGAGCCGGTAGCCGAAGCTGATCGCCTCGCGCTTGAAGTAGTCGCCGAAGCTGAAATTGCCGAGCATCTCGAACATCGTCAGGTGGCGCGCCGTCTTGCCGACTTCGTCCATGTCGGTCGTGCGGAAACACTTCTGGCAGCTCGTGAGCCGAGTCTTCGGCGGTGTCTCCTGTCCGCGAAAGTACGGCTTGAACGGCTGCATTCCGGCCGTGGTCAGCAGGACAGTGGCGTCGTACTCCGCCGGCACCAGCGACGCAGAGGGCATCCGCAGATGCCCTTCCTGCTCAAAGAACGACAGGTATGTCTCGCGGATCTCGTTCGAGTTCATCGGCCGGTATTCTGGCACCCCGCTCGAGCGGAACGCGGGCGATCGTCGCCCAGCCGACCACCGCATCGCCACGCATCAGGCAGGCGATCTGCCCCGGGGCCGCGCCGGCCACGTCTTCGGTGAGTTGCAAGTTCAGCGCCCGGTGGCGCCCGGCGGCGACCGATTCTGTGACCGCGCAGCCGACTGGGGCATTGCGATAGCGCAGTTTCACGCGATCGACCGCATCCGAATCGCGCAGCAGGCGCACGCCGACGAGCCGCACTCTGTCCGTCGCGAGCTCGCCGGACGTGCCGACCACCACGGCGTTTTCCGCCGGGTCGACATCGAGCACATAGAGCGGCTCGGGCGCCGCGATGCCAAGCCCGCGGCGCTGGCCGACGGTGAAGCGGTGCGAGCCGCGGTGAGTCCCGAGCTGCTTGCCGTCGAGGTCGATGATCGGCCCCGGCTGCTCACCGCGCCCGGAGTGACGCGCGAGGAAGTCGTCTCGGCCGATCCCTGCCAGAAAGCAGAGGTCCTGGCTCTCAGGCTTCTCAGCGACGGGCATCCCGTGTGCGCGCGCGATCTCGCGCACCTGCGACTTGGTCAACTCGCCCAGCGGAAACTCGAGACGGTCGAGCAGCGCTGGGTCGAGCGCCGCCAGCATGTAGGTCTGATCCTTGTTGTGATCGACCGCAGCCGCGAGCAACGGCCCGTCGGCGTCGCGCTCAAAGCGCGCGTAGTGGCCGGTCGCCAGCGCCCGGGCTCCGAGGCGTGCGCGCATCTCGTCGAGCGCGTCGAAACGCACGTGGCCGTTGCAGCCGACGCACGGGTTGGGAGTCAGCCCTTCTCCAAAGGCCGCGAGGTACGGGTCGACGACTCCCTTCCGAAAAGCGTCACGCAGATCGACGGTGAAATGCGCGATACCAAGACCGTGGGCGAGGCGCCGCGCCTGGGTGACGGCCTGCGGCGAGCAGCAACTCGCGGTGCCGTCGGTCGCCGGATCGTCCCAGAGCTGGAGTGTCACGGCCGCCGGCTGATCGCCGGCGTCAAGAACCAGTTGAGCCGCTACCGCGCTGTCGACCCCACCGCTGAGCGCGATCAGGACACGGTCCTGCGAATACTCGAGCAGCGGCGGCCCGTCCTCTGCCAGAAGCTGTCCGAGTGCTCGGTGCAATGCCTCCTCGGCCAGCACCGCTGCGTGCACACGCTCGACCGAAAGGCCATCGAGCTGCGTCGTTATCTGATCGCGCGAGACCCCGGCTGCGTCGATGACTCCCGCCCCCTTCACCAGCTCAACCACCGCGCTCGCACACGCCGTGAGCGCAGCGCAGCCCTCGGCCGTGAAGCCGGCATCGGCGATCTTGCCATCGCGGACGATCAGACCGAAAGTGAGGAAGTCGCCGCAGGCAGAACCGCCCGCCGCGCCAATCATCGCGCCGTCTGGGATCGCCCCGGCGCCGCGCGGCGCGGAAACGTGGTCTTCAAATGCTGAGATCTCGTCGAACATTGCCCTCGGCATCCGAGGGTATTGCCAAGTGGGCGCCCAAGCGCCGAAATTCAGCCCTGCTTGAGAAGTTGCGTGAGCCGCGAGTTGAGCGCGGTCTCGTCGATGTAGCCCTGCCACGCGTCAGCCGCACGGCCGTAGAGCATCACGATGCCGGGGGTCTGCGTGATCTCGGCGACCTTCGCGATTCCCTGGTAGCGCGACTTGTTGGCGATCTTCTCCTTGACGACGTAGAGCTTGGATCCGCGCGCGTTCTTCAGCTCGTTGACGGCCTGATTGACGTGCTGGTCGGTCTGGCCGTTCGGATTCCAGAAGAAGATCAGCACAGCCTTGTCGTCCTGGAGCGCCTCGTAGACGTCCAGCGGCATGCCCTTCTCCTTGGCCGCTTGGACGAGTTTGGCGCGCGCCTCCTTGCGCTTTTGCGCCTTCTTCTCCTCCGCGCTCATCGTCTCGCCGGTGGCGCCGGTTGCGCCCGCGGCAGCGGTCGAACCGCCCGTTGCGCCGGTGGCGGCAGTTGCTGCTGCCACCGGCGGCGGGGGTGCGACTTCCTCCCCAGACTGAGACTTGAAATACAGAAAACCGCCGACAACAATCGCGCCGATGAGGGCGATCAGGACGGGTCGTGATACCTGGATGTCGCGCATGAGCTGCTGAGTTTGCTTTCAGACGAAGGCGGAGTCTTCAGAGCCGGATCGACAGAAACCCGCTGGGCCTTTAGGGACTGCAGGTCAGTCTTCTGGGAATTCGACCAGGTCGCGCGCGGCGAACTGATCCTCCTCGGGGTGCGTACGCAAAGCGATGTCCCCGGCCCCAAAGTCGTCGAGCGGCCAATCGCTGGTGATCTCGGCCGCAAAGCCCGCTTCGCGCAGCTGCTGACAAAACGCCTTCGCCGTCTCGATCTCCTCGAAATCGGCGACGATCGGCCAGTCGTCGTAGGCGGCGTCGCCGACCCGCAGTTCGATCTTTGAGCTGCTGGGGAACTTGCGGCGGCCGAAGAGCCCCATCGGGCTAACCGGCTTCGATTTCGGACTTTGGCGCCGTGGAGACGACGTGCAGATCGCGGATCTGCTGGTCGTCGACGCCTGCCGGCGCGCCGGTCAGAGGGTCCGCGCCGGTCGCGCTCTTGGGGAAAGCGATCGCGTCGCGGATCGACTCGGCGCCGGCGAGCAGAGCTACCAGGCGATCGAGGCCGAGCGCGAGCCCGCCGTGCGGCGGGGCGCCGTATTTCAAGGCTTCAAGCAGAAAACCAAATCGCGATTCGGCCTCTTCGCGGTCGATGCCGATCACCTCGAGGATCTTCTCCTGTACCTCGACCGTGTTGATACGGATCGATCCGCCGCCGATCTCCCAGCCGTCCATCACGACGTCATAGGCGCGCGAGCCGAGGTTCGCGGGGTCGGAGAGGTCGCCGTCGGGCGCGGTGAACGGGTGGTGAAGCGGATCCCAGCGCTGCTCGTCCTCGTTGTACTCGAGCATCGGGAACATGACGATCCAGATCAGTTTGTGCTGGCCGAACGGGATCAACCCGAAGTCATGGGCCAGGCGCTCGCGCAGCGCGCCAAGGGCGGCCGCGGCCGTCATCTTCTTCGCGTCGGCGACCGCGAGCAGTAAGTCGCCGGCCTTCGCTCCCAACGCGTCGGTTGCGGCGGCGATCTCCTCCGGACTGAGGAACTTCGCGATCGGCGAGCGCCAGCCGCCGTCCTCTTCGACGAAGGCCCAAACGAGCCCGCCGGCGCCGTGGTTCTTCACGAAGTCGGTCAGAACATCGAGATCTGCGCGTGAGAGCTCGCGCTGCCCGGCGTTGATCGCTCGCACCGTGCCGCCGGCTTCGAGCACCGAGGCGAACACCTTGAATTCGCTGGCGGCGAAGACTTCGTCGAGATTCTTGATCTCAAGGTCGTACCGCAGGTCAGGCGCGTCGGTGCCAAAGCGGCCGATCGCCTCGTCGTAACACATGCGCGGGAACGGCGTCTCAACCGCAATGCCCGCGTCCGCAAGGACGGCCTTGAGCACCTCTTCGGTGATCGCCATGACGTCTTCTTCCTCGACGAACGACATCTCGAGGTCGAGCTGGGTGAACTCGGGCTGACGGTCGGCGCGCAGGTCCTCATCGCGAAAACAGCGGGCGATCTGGAAGTAGCGCTCGAGGCCGCCCATCATCAGCAGTTGCTTGTAGAGCTGCGGCGACTGCGGCAGCGCGTACCAGGAGCCAGGCTTGACGCGGCTAGGCACCAGGTAGTCACGCGCTCCCTCGGGCGTGGGCCGGGTGAGGTTCGGCGTTTCGATCTCCAGAAAATCGTGCTCGTCGAGCACGCGGCGCATCGTCTGCATCACGCGGTGGCGCAGCTTGAGATTGGGGGTGATCGTGCCGCGACGCAGGTCGAGGTAGCGGTGGCGCAAGCGCAGCAACTCGTCCACGTGACCGTCCTCGTCGACCGGGAACGGCGGGGTTTCCGAGCGGGCGAGCACGTCGATCTCAGTCGCCTGAAGTTCCAGGTGACCGGTCGGAAGCGCGGGATTCACGACCGAGTCGTCGCGCTTTACGAGCTTGCCGCGTACGGAAATCACATCCTCCGAGCGCAGCGTCCCGGCAACTTCATGCGCGGCGGCAGCGTGCTCCGGGTGGAAAACGATCTGCAAGATCCCGGATCGGTCGCGCAGATCGATGAAGACAAGTCCGCCGTGGTCGCGGCGGCGATGCGCCCAGCCGGCGACCGTGATCTCCTTGCCGATCGGCTGCTCGATAGCGCCGGTCGCCCAGCTGTCGCGGTAGCTGTTCTTGGGCGGGATGCCCAGGGCGTCATGGCGGTCGTTCACTGCGACACCCGCTCAGCGATCGCCGCGACGTAATCGGTCGCGGTGAGGCCGGAAAGCTCTTCTTGATTACCCGTCTCCATGTTCTTCACGGCGGCATCGTATTGACCACGCTCGCCGCCGAGGATGACGACGTGGCGCGCGCCAAGCTTTGACGCCTGCTTGAGCTGGCTGCGCAAAGCGCGTCCGCCGAGTTCCAGGATCACCGGTCCGGCCAGGCGCGAGCGCAGTTCGGTCGCGAGCTTGAACATCGTGGCCTCGTCCACGCCGGGCTCGAACGCAACGTAGACGTCGGCCGAAACGTTTGTTTCCTGCGCGCCGGCCGAAGCCAGAATGCGCTCCACACCAGCCGCCCAACCAACGCCGGGCGTCGGCGGACCGCCGAGCATCTCGACCAAACCGTCGTAGCGGCCGCCCCCAGCGACGCCCGACTGCGCGCCGAGGCCGTCTGCGGTGAACTCGAAAACCGTCCGCGTGTAGTAGTCGAGTCCGCGGACGAGCGTCGTGTCGATCTCGTAAGCCACGTCAGCCGCATCCAGCAGCGAGAGCACGGCGTCGAAATGCTCACGATCGGCCGCCGAGATCGAGTCCATCAGGCGCGGCGCGGTCGTCATCACCTGCTGCGTCGCCTCGTCCTTGGCGTCGAAGGCGCGCAACGGGTTGAGGTCGATTCGCTCGGCAACTTCGTGCGAGAGCTTTGACTCGTTCGCGCGCAGAAATCCCTTCAGCTCGTCCGAGTAGGCGGCTCGCTCTTCATGCGAGCCGAGACTGCCGATGCGCAGACGCACACCATTGGTGCCTGCGGCATTGAGCAACCCGTCGAGCAACGCGATCGACTCGGCGTCGACCAGCGGTGAATCGCTCCCCAGCGCCTCGGCGCCGATCTGGCTGAACTGCCGGAAGCGTCCGGCCTGCGGGGCTTCCTGGCGAAAGAACGGCCCGTGGTACCAGAGCTTCACCGGCTGGGGAAGCTTGTGCATGCCGTGCTCGACGTAGGCGCGGCAGACTGCTGCGGTCCCTTCCGGCCGGAGCGTGATCGAGCGGCCACCCTGGTCCTCGAAGGTGTACATCTCCTTTTGGACGACGTCGGTCGACTCGCCGACGCCGCGCGCGAAAAGCGCGGTGACCTCGAAGACCGGAGTTTCGATGCGGCCATAGCCGCTCCGCGTCATCAGCGGCCCGGCGACCCCCTCAACCAAACGGTCGCGCGCGTCCGACTGGCCGGGCAGAACGTCGGATGTGCCACGCGGGGCCTGGAGCTTCTCGCCCACAGCGATCAGGCCTGCGAAATCTCGGCTAGGAATGGATTGCTCGCGGCCTCGGCCTCGAGCGTGGTCACGCCCATGTGCCCCGGGAAGACGGCAGTCTCGGGCGGCAGCGTCTTGAGCAGAATGCCGATCGAATCGAGCAGCGTCTGCATGTCGCCGCCGGGCAGGTCGGTGCGTCCGATTGATCCCTGGAACAGCACGTCGCCGGAGAAGAGCGCGTGCTCGGCCGGAATCGAGTAGCTGACGTGGCCGGGCGAATGACCCGGCGTGAAGAGCACATCGATCTCAAAGCCTGCAAGATCGAGTCGCTCCCCGCCGGCGACCGTGTGCTCGGCTTCGTAGTTCTCGAACGGACCGACGCCGGGGAAGCGAATGAAGTTGTTGATGTCGGCGAGGATGTGGCGCTCGAGCTCGGGCACCCATACCTCGACGCCGAGCGCATCGGCCATCGGCTTGACGGCGCCCACGTGATCGAAGTGGGTGTGGGTGATCAGAATCGCCTTGACGTCGGCGCCGGTCTCTTCGATCGCCTGGGTGATGCTGTCGGGCTCGTCGCCGGGATCAATCAAGAGCGCGGCATTCTCGGCCGCGTCGTTGATCACGATGAAGGTGTTCTCGCCGACCGGTCCGACTGTGAGGTACGCGATCTTCACCGCGCCGCCTACTTCTCCGCCTTCTTGGCAGCTTTCTCGGCGGCTCGCCGCGCCGCCGCCTCGGCGTCTTTGCGCTGGCGGCGGTTGTAGAGGAACACGTCGGTGTAGTAGCCCATCGGGACGTAGAGTCCGAACATCACGATCGCGATGAAGATCGCACCGAGCGGCGGCTGCCTGAGCACGAGCAGCAACGCGAAGAAGACGCCGGCCGCGATTCCGGCGCGGGTCAGAGCGCCTCGCCAGGTCGGCTCGCTGTTGGCTCGCTCGAGCCGTCGATCGTTTGAGCGACGCATCGCCTGCTGCCTTGCCTGGGCCCGCGAAGTCGGGCGGCTGGTGCGGCCACGCGATTCGACGCGGCCGGCCTGATCCCCGCGGTGCTTGGTGCGGCGTTTCTTTTTCGTCTGAGCCACGGCGGTCAGCTTAGTTCTTTGAGGACGCGCTCGAGCACTCGCCGTTCGGGGTCGAAGTCGAGCAGAGGCACGTCGGCCGGAAAGTCTGCGAGTGCCGCGTCGGGAGCCAGCCCGACGAGTTCGGCCGCCGAGATTGCCGCGCGCTGGCGAACGAATTCGACGACCTGCCCGAGCGTAACTTTGAATGGATCGTGAATGTTGCAGGAGACCTGGGCACAGCCGCGCGCCTCGAGGTAAAGACCGATCGCGCGAACACCCTCCGGGCCGCCGCCGGATTCGCGCAGCTCTGCGGCGATCTCCTTGGCGCGCTCGATCGAAACGTCGGCGGCCAGGTCCACGTTGAAGGCGACCATCGGTGGGCGCGCTGAGACGAGCGTCGCCCCGCCAGTTGGATTCAGCTCGTCGGGCCCGAAGTCCGGGCGGTGCTCACCCGAGGCCATCCGCTCGGCCAGGCCCTTGATCCCGCCGGCGCGCAGCTCGGCGCGTTCGCGGCCGCCCGCGAGCTCGCCGTAGAGAAACACCGGGGTATTCGTGTTTTTGGCAATCATCTCGGCGGCCGTCAGTGCTTCGGCGCACGCTGCGCCGCGATCGCTCGGTGAGAGGTAAACGACGGGAACGACGTCAATCGCGCCGACGTGCGGATGGATGCCTGCATGCCCGGATACGTCCACGCTTGCGTGCACGTCCGCCGCCCCGCGAGCGAGCGCCGGGGCCAGTTCGCCCTGGATTGAAGCCAGCGTGAAGACCGATCGGTGGTGGTCGGGATCGCTGTGCACATCGAGCAGGTGCGCGGGCGCGAAGGCCGCACCAATGCGGGCGATCGCGTCCTGATCGACCCCTTCGGAGACGTTTGGCACGGACATCAGCATTGGTAGCCTTCGCGTCTCCCGGCGGGGTAGCTCAGTTGGTTAGAGC
>JAEYBE010000029.1 GCA_023404495.1 Actinomycetes bacterium
ATTGCCGTCGACATCATGGGCGGCGGGGCGAAGCAGGGAGCTTCGACGATCACCCAGCAGTTCGTCAAGAACGCACTTGCGGCTCAGAATCAGCGAACGGTGATGCAGAAGCTGCGCGAGGTGGCGCTCGCCTACCACCTTGAACAGCAGTGGACCAAGGACAAGATCCTCACCGAGTACCTCAACGCGATCTACTTCGGTAACGGTGCCTACGGAATCGAGTCGGCGGCCGAAACCTATTTCGGCACAGCCCACCCGGGATGCGCTCCGCATTGTGCTCGCCGCCTGCTGCCGTGGGAAGCCGCGATGCTCGCTGGTGTGATCGCCTCGCCGAGCGCCTATGACCCGGTGGTCTATCCCGGCGCGGCGACCGACCGGCGCAATCTC
Organism: Actinomycetes bacterium; assembly: GCA_023404495.1. Lineage (GTDB taxonomy): Bacteria > Actinomycetota > Thermoleophilia > Solirubrobacterales > JACPNS01 > JACPNS01. Next base: position 388 of record JAEYBE010000029.1, read on the forward strand.
GTGCTGCTCAACATGTACAACCAGGGCCTGATCACACGGGAGATCTACGACCAGGGCAAGATCCAAGCGGTGCCCACGGCCGATGAGATCACCCGCCCCAAGGAGGAGTCGGCGGCGCCCTACTTCTCGACGTTCGTGCGCCAGCAACTGGTCGACCGCTACGGAGCCGGCACCGCCTTCGGTGGCGGGCTCAAGGTCCACACAACGTTGGACCTGGACATGCAGACCGCCGCGCAGAACGCGGTCGAGTCGACGCTGCCATACGGTGGGCCGAGCGCGGCCCTTGTGGCGATCGAAAACAAGACCGGCAAGATTCGCGCGGTCTACGGCGGCAGCGACTATGAGGCGCGCCCGTTCAACCTGGCCACGCAGGGCAAGCGCCAGCCGGGGTCGTCTTTCAAGCCTTTCACCTTGGTTGCCGCTCTGCGCAAGGGCTACGGGCTCGGTTCGACGTGGAAATCGGCTGAGATCGGCAAGGCCGGCAGTGGCACGCTGATCAAGAACTACGACGACGCCTACCTCGGATCAACGAGCCTGCTCAACGCGACAACGACCTCCGACAACACCGCTTACGTTCGCGTCGGCTGGCAGGTCGGAGTCAACAAGATCGCCCGCCAGGCAAAGGCGATGGGCATCAGTACGCAGATCTCACGCAACACCGCGATGATCCTCGGTGGTCTGCGCGAGGGCGTCACCCCGCTCGAGATGGCTTACGCCTACACCTCGATCGCAAATCAGGGTCGCAAACCGGTCGGCACACTTGCCCCCGACGACAACTCCCCGGTGGCAATCGACAAGGTCGTCCAGAACGGCAAGATCTTCCGTAAGCAGCGCGATCGCACCCGCTACGACCGCGTGTTCAGCCAGAACGTCGGACAGCAAGCCCAGGAGGCGATGCGCACCGTCGTCACCAGCGGTACCGGCGAGAAAGCCGACCCCGGGTTCTGGGTGGCCGGCAAGACCGGCACCACCGAGAACTATGGAGACGCATGGTTTGTCGGGTTCTCCGAGGAACTCTCGGTCGCGATCTGGGTCGGCTACCCAGACAAGACAGTGCCGATGCTCGATCAATTCGGCGGCGAGCCGGTTGCCGGTGGCACGTTCCCATCATTGATCTTCCGAAACTTCATCATTCAGGCGCACGCGGTCCTGGCGGCCCATCGCGCTGGCGACAAGGGTGCGACCGGCGACGTCTCGGGTCTGGTCGGCCCACCTGACCTGAGCTCGTCAGGCAGCGGCGGCGACGGCGGTGACGACCAGGCCGGCAACGGCAACACCAACCGCGATCGCGGAAATCGCCACCAGAGCAACGATCGTCCCCAGCAGCCCCAGGCGCCGCAGCAACCCGCCACTCCCCCGCCCAACAATGGCGGCAACAACGATGGCGGCGGGGCTGACGGCGGAGCAGGCGGAGCGGCGCCCGGCACCTGAGCTACTCGCCGGCCAGCGCCTTTCGCGCGGCGGCCAGCTGCACTTCCAAAGAACCCGACGCGGTCCCGCCCTGCGAGATCTTGCTCTCGAGCCAACCGTTTCCAGAAAGCAACTGGCGGTAGTCGTCTCCGAGCTGGTCGCTGAACTGCCCAAGCTCCTCGTCACTCAGTTCCGAGAGCTGCTTGCCGCTCTCAACGGCATGCCGCACGAGCGAGCCGACGATTCCGTGCGCCTCGCGGAAGGGCACCCCCTTGCGCACGAGTAGGTCCGCAATGTCAACCGCCGCAAGCATCTGGTCTGACGATGCTTCTGCCATTCGCTCACGCTTGAAGGTGATGCCCTCAAGCATCCCGGTCGCCGCATCCAGACAGAGATTGAGCGTGTCAACCGCGTCGAAGAGCGCCTCCTTGTCCTCCTGCATGTCCTTGTTGTAGGTGAGCGGCAGGCCGTGCATCACGCCATGAAGCGTCGTGAGGCTGGAAAGCACACGCGGCGCCTTGCCGCGTAGAAGCTCGGCGGCGTCGGGGTTCTTTTTCTGCGGCATCAGGCTCGATCCGGATGCGAAACCGTCGGAGACCTCCGCGAAACCAAACTCTTCGGACGACCAGAGCACGATCTCCGCGCCCAGGCGCGAGAGATGCGTAGCGCAGGTCGCCGCTGCGGAGAGGTAGTCGAGCACGAAATCGCGATTGGCGACCGCGTCCATCGAGTTCGGCGCAACGCCTGCAAACCCGAGCTTCTCGGCGACCATCTCGCGGTCGGTCTCAAAGTTTGCGCCGGCCAGCGCCCCCGCGCCCAGCGGCAGCAGTGAGGCGGCCTCGACAACGTGGCCAAAGCGCGTGCGATCGCGCGAGAACATCCAGAAGTACGCGAGCAGATGGTGTCCGAGGTAGACCGACTGGGCGCGCTGCAAATGCGTGTAGCCGGGCATCGGGGCGTCCTTGTGTTCCTCGGCCTGCTTGAGCAGGGCCTCCATCAGCGCGTCGAGCCTGGCGATCGCGTCGGCCGCACGGCGGCGGGTGAACAATGAGACGTCGGTCGCAACCTGGTCATTACGCGAGCGCGCCGTGTGCAGCTTGGCTCCGGCGTCGCCGACCAGCTCGGTCAGGCGACGCTCGATCGCCATGTGGATGTCCTCGTCGTCGTCCTCAAACGGAAAGACGCCGGCATCGAGCTCCTTCTTGACGGCGGCAAGGCCAGTCTTGATCTCCTCAAGGTCGGCCGCGCTGATGATGTGCTTGGCCGCGAGCATCTCGGCGTGTGCGATCGAACCTTCGATGTCCTCTGGGTAGAGGCGCTGGTCGTATGAGAGCGAGGTGTTGATTGCCTTGAAGAGTTCGCTCTGCGGGTCCTCAAATCGTCCCATCAGGAAATCGCCTCCTCAAGTGCGGCCACGGCGCGCTCGACATCCGAGCGGCGCATCGACGGATAAAAGGGCAGTGCCAGGGAGCGCGCCGCCACATCCTCGGCGACCGGAAAGTCGCCTTCGGCATATCCGTAGCGCTCGCGAAAGTACGGCTGCAGGTGAATCACCGGCATGTACGGCTTGCTCGAAACACCGACATTCTTCAAACGGCCGATCACCTCGTCGCGGTCGATTCCCGTCGGCAACTGCACCACGTAGACGAACCAGCTGCGGCGCTCGGGTGAATTGTCGACTGCCGGAACGGTGACGCTGTCAACCTGAGAGAGCAGCTCGCTGTACCAACCGGCGACCTGCGCCCGGTCGGCGAGCATTTGATCGAGCTTCTCGACCTGCGCGACGCCGATCGCGGCCGCGACGTCCGAGAGCCGGTAGTTGAAACCCAGGCGGGTGTGATCGAGCCAGCCCATGTCCGGCGCGCGCCCCTGATTGCGCTCGGAGTCGATCCGCTCTTTGAACTCTGCGGTCGGGCAGAGCACCATCCCGCCTTCTCCGGTCGCGATCTGCTTGTTTGGGTAGAAGCCGAGCACGGCCGCGTGACCACGGGTGCCGACCTGCCGACCCTCAGAATCGATCGCGCCGACCGCTTCGCAGGCGTCTTCGACAATCCAGAGCTTGTGATCGTCGGCGACCGCCTCGATCGCCGGCATGTCCGCTGCCGCGCCGAATAGGTGAACCGGCAGAATGCCGGTCGTCTTGGGCCCGACGGCGGCGCGGGCCTTCTTGGGGTCGAGATTCAGAGTCACCGGATCGATGTCTGCGAAGACCGGCGTTGCGTTCTCGTAGACCATCACGTTTGCCGAAGCGATGAAGCTCAGCGGAGAGGTGACGACCTCATCGCCTGCGGCCACGCCGGCAGCACGGATCGCCAGATGCAGTCCGGCGGTTCCGCTCGAAACTGCCGACGCATACGGCGCGCCGGTGGCCGCGCAAATCGCCTGCTCAAAACGCGGCAACATCGGACCCAGCGAGAGCACGCCGCTGCCCAGCACCTCGGCAACCAGCTCCTGCTCGCGCTCGCCGATCTCCGGCCGCGCCATCGGCAGCACCTCGAGTGCGGGGACGGCGTCGTTCAACTCTGCTCTCCCGCGGCCTGCGAGCTTGTGTGCGCCGGTTGGCCATCGGCGCCCGGCTGCATTCCGTATTCGAGCGCGTCCACGAGCGCCTGCCAGGAGGCCTCGATCACGTTCTCGGAAACGCCGATCGCGCCCCACGTGCTGTGGCCGTCGGAGGCGTCAAGCAGCACGCGGGTGACCGCGCCGGTACCCTTGGTTTCGTTGAGGATGCGGACCTTGAAGTTGACGAGGTCGATGTCTTTGAGGTGCGGGTAAGTCTCGCCGATCGCGTCGCGCAGCGCCTTGTCGAGCGCGTTGACCGGTCCGTTGCCCTCAGCCGTGCGCACGAAGCGCTCCCCGCCGACCCAGATCTTGATCGTGGCCTCGGTGCCCACCTTGCCGTCGGCATTCTTCTCAACGATCGTGCGCCAGCTCTCCAGCGTGAAGAGCGGCTCGTAGCTGCCGGTCTCCTTGCGGATCAGCAGGTCGAACGAGGCGTCGGCGGCCTCGAAGTGGTAGCCCTCAGCCTCGAGCTCTTTGACGCGTTCGACGACCTTGGCGGCGGTCTCGGAGTCGACGTCCAGCCCGGCCTCGTCGGCGCGCGCCTGCACGGTGCCACGTCCCGAGAGTTCGGAGATCAGGATGTTGCGGTCGTTTCCGACCTCGGCCGGATCGATGTGCTCGAAGGTCGAAGTGTCCTCAAGCATGCCGGCCACGTGCATCCCGCCTTTGTGTGCGAAGGCGTCGAGACCAACGTACGGCGCGGTGTTGTCCGGCTGCATATTGCAGATCTCATCGATCATGTGCGCCGTCTCGGTCAGGTGCGCGAGGCGGCTCGGATCGACGCACTGCAGGCCCATCTTGAGCTGTAGGTTCGGCAGGATCGTGATCAGGTTGGCATTGCCGGTGCGCTCGCCATATCCATTGACGGTGCCCTGCACGTGCGAAGCACCTGCCTCCACCCCGGCCAGCGAGTTCGCGACGCCGACGCCCGAGTCGTCGTGCGTGTGCACGCCGACGCGAACGCGCTCGCCCAGACGCTCGACGACCGAAGCCGTGGCAGCCGCGATCTGCGAGGGCATCATCGCACCGTTGGTGTCGCAGAGCACAACAGTCTCCGCGCCGCCGTCGGTTGCCGCCTCAAGGCACTGCATTGCGTAGCCGGGGTCGTTGTAGTAGCCGTCGAAGAAGTGCTCGGCGTCGTAGAGCACGCGCTTGCCTTCACCGCGCAGGAACTCGACCGACTCGGAGATCATCGAAAGGTTCTCTTCCCGACTGACCTTGGTCACTTTCTCAAGGTGCAGCGACCACGTCTTGCCGACGATCGTCGAAACCGGCGCAAACGATTCAACGAGTACGCGCAGCGCCTCGTCGTCCTCTGCGGCGACGCCTTTGCGGCGGGTCATGCCGAAAGCGGCAACCACTGCGTTCTCGAAGGTCTCGTCCTTGAGCGCCTCAAAGAACTCGATCTCCTTCGGGTTGGAACTCGGGAATCCACCCTCGATGAAGTGGAAACCGAGCGAATCGAGTGCGTGCGCGACGCGGATCTTCTCCTCGACCGACAGCGACATGCCCGGACCCTGCATGCCGTCACGCAGGGTGGTGTCGTATAGCTCTACTGCTGGCAGAAAACTCATGTGTACTTCCTCAATACTGGGACTTCAACGGACGATTACGAACTCCTGACGCTGGCCAAGCGCATGCAGCGCTGACCTTTGGCGCGGTCAGGCCTTGGTAATTCGTCGGGTGAAGTTCTGGAAGTCCACGAAGCTCGAATTCTATACCTGTGCAGCGGGTTTGTCTGCCGTGACGTAGTCGAGCCAGTGCTCGTATTCGGGCGCGCGGCCGTGCAGCGCGTCCTCGAACTTCGCCTGGAGCTGGCGCGTGACCGGGCCGGGCTCGCCGATCGTGTGATCGTCGATCACTCGCACCGGGACGAGCTCGGCGGCAGTGCCGGTCATGAAGACCTCGTCGGCGATCACCAGCTCGGTACGGGTCACGTCGCGGACGACGACCTCGTATCCGAGATCCCCGGCGATCTGCATGACGGCGTCGCGGTTGACGCCCTCGAGAATTGCCGAGTTGAGACCCGGCGTCGCGATCTCGCCATTGCGCACAACGAAGATGTTCTCGCCGGTGCCCTCGCAGACCATTCCGCGCTCATCGAGCAGGATCGCCTCCTGGTAGCCGGCGTGGTGCGCCTCGAGCTTGGCGAGGATCGAGTTGAGGTATTGGCCGCTGGCCTTTGACTGCGGGATGAAGCTGCGCGCAGACATGCGCTCCCAGGAGGAGATCATCGCGCGAATGCCGTTCTTCTTGCCTTCGTCGCCGAGGTATGACGCCCACTCCCACGCCGAGATCGAGTACTCGATCTTCGAGTTGAGCGGGAAGAGGCCCATCTCGCCGTAGCCGCGGAACGCGAGCGGGCGGATGTAGCAATCGGTCAGGCCGTTCTTGACAACAACCTGCTTGGTCAGCTCGAGCAGCTCCTCGGCCGAGTACTCGAGGTCCATGTAATAGAGCTTGGCCGAGCGCACGAGTCGCTCCATGTGCGGGAGCCCGCGAAAGATCGCCGGACCCTTGGGCGTCTCGTAACAACGGACGCCCTCAAAAACTCCGGTGCCGTAGTGCAAGCCATGCGTGAGTACGTGTACGCGTGCCTCATCCCAAGGGACGAATTCACCGTTCTGCCAGATGTACTCAGTTGGCTCCATTTGTTGACCTTTTCTTCTTAGAGGGCCGCAAGCACGGCTTTTGTCACTGAATCTGTGTCGGCATCTCCGCCGAGATCTGCAGTTCGCAGGCCTTGTGCAAGCACAGCATCGACAGCCGATTCTACCCGCGCTGCGTCGTCTGGACGATCCAGCCCGTGCCGCAACATCATCGCCACCGAGAGGAACATCGCCATCGGGTTGGCCTTGCCTGTCCCTGCGATGTCCGGAGCAGAGCCGTGGACAGGTTCGAACATCCCCGGCCCGTCGCCGCTGAGCGATGCGCTTGGCAGCATGCCGATCGACCCGGTGATCATCGCCGCTTCATCCGAGAGGATGTCGCCGAAGAGATTTTCGGTGAGGATCACGTCGAACTCGCTGGGAGCGGAAACCAGCTGCATGGCGGCGTTGTCGACCAGCAGGTGCTCCAGCGGCACGTCGGGGTATTCCTCGTCGTGGACGCGCACGACCACTTCGCGCCAGAGGCGGCTGGTCTCAAGCACATTGGCCTTGTCGACGCTCGTCACCTTGGTGCGAGCGGATTCAAACGCAATCCGTGCGATCCGCTCGATCTCTTCGACTGAGTATGCGCAGACGTCGGTCGCGACGTTGTCCACGCGGGACTTCTCGCCGAAGTAGATCCCGCCGGTCAGCTCGCGCATCACCAGTAGGTCGGTGCCGGCGATGCGCTCTTCGCGCAGAGGGCTGGCCGGGTAGAGCGCCGGAATCGGTTTGACCGGGCGCAGGTTTGCGTAGAGGTTCAGACCCTTGCGGATCCCGAGAAGACCTTGCTCGGGCCGCGGGTCGTCGGGGTTGGTGGAGTCCCACTTTGGACCGCCGATCGCGCTCAGCAGGACCGCGTCTGACTTCTTGGCCGCCTCGAGCGTGCTCTCGGGGAGCGGGTTGCCGTGGTTGTCGATCGCCACGCCGCCCATGTCGTGGTCTTGCCACTCAATGCCGCCGAGCGCCGTGAGCAGCTCCTTGGCTGAATCCATGATTTCCGGGCCGATCCCATCGCCTGCGAGGGTCACAATCTGCGCTGTTTCACTCATATGCGGCGAAGGCTAACGCAAGGCTTCTGGGGCGCAAATTTGCCAGCCGCAGGTTCGAAATCGCCTTGGTAACTTCGAATCGATGAGCGTTGAAACGAACTCCACCGACGGCCCGCCCACTCTCACCCGCGGCAATCCCTGGATCGCCTTGTACGTGCTGTGCGCGGGAATGCTGATGATCGTGCTCGATGCGACCGTCGTGAACGTTGCGCTCGCATCGATCAAAGAGGACCTCGGCTTCTCTCAGCAGAGCCTCGCCTGGGTGGTCAACGCCTACATGATCACGTTCGGTGGCCTGTTGCTCCTGTCCGGGCGCCTCGGCGACCTGATCGGCCGCAAGGTGATGTTTCTCACAGGCATCGCGGTTTTCACGGTGGCCTCGCTTTTGTGCGGAATCGCGCCGTCACAGGGCGCGCTTGTCGGCGCACGCCTGCTTCAGGGCGTCGGCGGCGCAATGGCTTCGGCGGTGATCCTCGGGATGATCTTCCTGATGTTCCCCAACCCTGGCGACCAGGCTCGCGCGATCGGAGTCTTTGGATTCGTCGCCTCGGCCGGCGGCTCGATCGGGCTGGTGCTTGGCGGGATCATCACCGATTCGATCAGTTGGCACTGGATCTTCACGATCAACGTGCCGATCGGAGTCGCGGTGGGCGTCGCGGCGCACCGACTGCTCGAGCGCGACCCCGGAATCGGTCTCAGCGCCGGCACCGATGCACCAGGTGCGGTGTTGATCACATCGGCGCTGATGCTCGGGGTCTACACGATCGTCAAGCCCGCCGCCGATCTCGGTTGGGGCGCGACGCGCACCCTCCTGCTCGGCGTGGGTTCGCTGGTGCTGCTCGCGCTGTTCATCTGGCGGGAGTCAGTTGCTCGCACACCGCTGATTCCGTTGCGGATCTTCCGCTCGCGCAATGTCTCCGGCGCAAACGTCATTCAGGCGCTGCTGGTGGCCGGAATGTTCGGCATGTTCTTCCTCGGCGCGCTCTACTTCGAGCAGATCCTTGGCTACACGCCACTCGAGATCGGTCTCGCCTACCTGCCGGCGACGATCATCATGGGAACGATCTCCCTGAAGTTCTCAGAGCCACTGATCATGAAGTTTGGTCCGCGCCGGATTCTGATCCCGTGCATGGCGCTGGTCGCGATCGGTCTGCTCTGGTTTGCGCGCGTGCCCGAGGACGGGCGTTACGTCGCAGACATCCTGCCGGCGATGATCATCCTCGGCATCGGCATCGGCCCGTCGTTCCCGGCGATCATGACGCTCGCCATGTCCTCGTCCACAGCCGAAGACGCGGGCCTGGCATCGGGAATGATCAACACCGCCGCGCAGGTCGGCGGAGCGCTTGGTCTCGCTGTCCTGGCGACGCTCTCTGCGACGCGGACCGAGCGTGCGCTGTCCGAGGGCCTCAGCCAAGCGGCCGCGCTGGTCGACGGCTTCCAGTTGGCATTTGTGATCGGAGCGGCGTGCCTTGTGATCGCGTTCGTTCTGGCGATCACCGTGATCAGAGATGTCGCGGCGCCGGCCCACGGCCACGCGCCGGCCGAGGTTCCGGCCGACGCAGCCGGCGAACCAGCCTTCGCGGAGAATGGATAGCGCCAGCGAAGACGCGGTCGGAGCGCTGCTCGGAGCGTTTGTTCGCGCCCTGGAGCTGCGCGACCACGAAGCGCTGGACGTGCAGCTCGCCCCCTGGATCTCGGTCGCCGAAGCGCTCGAATTGGCCGGCGGCAACGAGCTCGACGTTTTTGTCGAGGACCGGCTGTTTCCCGAAGTCGCCGACCGCCTGCCGCCGCGGGTCGACGAGCAGAACTACATCGGATGGGCCGCGCTCGGCGACCTCGACGCTGCGGTCGTCGAG
>JAEYBE010000041.1 GCA_023404495.1 Actinomycetes bacterium
GCTCAAGTCCACGATCGATCCGCGCCTCGGGGCCGGTGGGCACCGCCGCGATGTCACGCGGGGCCGCGGCGAGTTCCGGAGGTGCCTCAAACTCGGCGCGCTCGCCCCGGCGCTCGGCCCTTGAGCGCCTGCGCTTTTCTCGTTCGGGCCTGGCCGAGCCGTGTGCGAAGTCGTCCTCGTCAGCGGGCTCGCCGGCACCGAAGAATTCGCTCACCCGGCGCATCAGCCCGGCGCGCTCGCTGCGGGTCGGGCGCAGACGGACGATCTCGTCTCCCTCGCGCTCACGCACCCAGCGAGCGCGCTCGGCGCGAGCAACACACAGCTCGCACACCACTCGACGACTCGAGTCAGGTGCGACGTACCAATTGATCTGCTCACCCTGGAGCAGCCGCCGACCACAGATCGAACAGGTCTCGGGGTCGAGCCACGGGCGGAGTTCCTTTACGTCCATTGTCCGGAGAATTTAGTTCGCCGCGCGCTGTTAGCGTCCCGCGCGTGAGCCGAGTTGCGCTCTACTGGCTTCCCCTTGGGGCGGGCGGATGGTTTGTCCGCCGGAATGGCATCGCATATGAGCGCGTTGCCGCGATGCTCGAACGACGCCCGGCGCGCCCACTCTTTCACTCGGCGCTGATCGTCGACGACGGCTCCGACGAGTACGCGATTGAGCTCTGCCCGGAAAGTGGCGACGGCGATCACGGCAGAGTCGCCGGCGGTCCGGTCGGGTCTCCGCTGCTCAGGGGCCTTCGGATCTTTCGTTACGAGGCGCGCTGCTGGGCCGGCGGCGAGATTCCCGACCTCGACTACGCAGTCGACAGCCCCGCCCTGCTCAGCAGTGAGCGCGAGGCAGCGGAGGCGATCATCGCGGCGACCAAGCGGATTCCGACACCGACGTGGGGACGCGACGAACTGGCGACCGGAGAGATGTGGAACTCGAACTCCGTGATCGCCTGGCTGCTCGCGGTCGGCGGCCTGCCGGCAGAGTCGATGACTCCGCCACGCGGCGGCAGAGCACCAGGATGGAAAGCGGGCGTGGAAGTCGCCCGAAGAGAGACCTAGAGGTCGCCTTCGTCCTGCAGGCGTGACTTCAGGCGCAGTACGGCCTTCGTGTGGAGCTGGGAGACGCGGGACTCGGTCACGCCGAGTACTTCGCCGATCTCGCGCAGGGTGAGGTTCTCGTAGTAATAGAGGGCGATCACGAGCTTCTCACGCTCGGGCAGCCGGCTGATCGCCTCGGCGATCTGCTCCTTGACCGTCACCGCGTCAAACGAACCCTCGGGATCGGCGGCGTTGGGATCCTCAATCGTGTCGAGCAGCGAAACCTGGCCGCCGGAAGAATCGGAGACCGACCACAGCTCGTCCAGCGCTATGACTGCGCTGTTGGAGATCTGCTGGATGTGTTCCTGGAGCTCCTCCGGCGTCACGCCCAGCTCGTCTGCGAGTTCCTGATCGGTTGGGGCGCGGTGCAGCTTGTGCTCGAGCTTGGCGTTGGCGCGCTCGAACTCGCGGGCGCGCATGCGCACTGAACGCGGCACCCAATCCATCGATCGCAACTCGTCGATGATCGAGCCCTTGATGCGGCTCATGGCATAGGTTTCGAATTTGATCTCGCGCGACGGCTCGAAGCGCTCGATCGCGCTGATCAGTCCTGTCAGTCCGTAAGAAATCAGGTCCGCATCATCGACGTAGCTCGGAAGACCAGAGCCCATCTTGCCGGCGACGTACTTGACGAGCGGCGAGTAAGCCAGCACCAGGCGCTCACGGGCGTTCTTGTCGCCGTCTGCCTTGTAGCGCTTCCAGAGGTCGCGCAGCTCGACGTCGCCGAACTCTCCCCCGATGCGCCGCGACCGGCCTCTTGACCTGGTCTCTGACTGACTCTGTGCCTCAGTGCTCATTCAACTCTCAATCGGTCGCTTGACCGTCATGCCCGTGGGTGCGACTTTCCGTATTGCGCACGTAGCCGAGCAGACTCTACCCGAGTGTAAATCTGTGTGGCAGATATTGAACGGTGACCCAAAAGTTCCTGCACGGACCGCAAATCTGCGCCGCCATTGAGGAGGTGTGTTGCAAAACTGTGGCGCAGGCTGTGGGGCGAGATTCCAGCCGCGACGCCGGCGGTGCGCAGGCTGTTCTCGAGCCGGCGCCTGACGTCGCTCGGGCTCAGCTGTTGGCCGCTCTTACTCAGAAAGAGCCAGCCGGGATCCTCGCTGCCGGTCAGCAGCCGCGGCCGCGCCCGTTCGACGTAGCCGCGCACCGCCTTGCCGGCGTGCTCCCCGACCGGAACGATCCGCGTCCGGCCTCCCTTGCCTTCCACGCGCAACTGTTCCTCGTCCAGGTCGATCGATGATGTTTGCAGCGCGATCAGCTCGCCGGCTCGAAGTCCGCAGGCGTAAGTCAGTTCGAACATCGCCCGGTCACGCCGCTGGATCGGCGTCGAGGTCGGAATTCCGTCGAGCAGCCGCACGGTCTCGGTTGCCGAGAGCACGCGTGGCAAATCGCGCGGCTGATTTGGCGTCGTCAGCAGCTCGGCGACGTTTTGCGAGACGTCTCCGCGCTCGAGCAAGCTCGCGTAGAAGGCACGGATGCTCGCGAGCTTGCGGGCGAGACTGCTTGCGGCCAGGCCCTGCGCGCTGATCTGCTGAACAAACCGGCGCAGGCTCTTGGGGTCCATCGCGGCTGGGTCGATCGCGTGGTCGGTGCTCCAGAGCGCAAGCGCCTGCAGATCCGAAACATAAGCGCGTCTGGTCGCGTCTGAGAGGCCCCGGCGGCGAAGACTCAGCTCGAAACGGTCGAGTTCGAACTCCCAGGCCGGGGATCTCGCCGGCACCTGTTGGGCGATCGTCATCCGATGTAGACCGGCGTCCCCATCGGAACCTGCGGGAAGAGTGCGATCACGTCGGCGGGCTTCATGCGGATGCATCCGTGTGAGGCGGCCGAACCGAGCGATCCGATGTCGTTCGTGCCGTGAATTCCGACGCCGTCGTAGATGCCAAGCCAGCGCGCGACGATCGGGTTGCCCGGCCCCGGAGGGACGACGGTTCCGGCAAGGTCTCCCGCCCAGTCGCTGTTGGGAACGTGCCATGCCGGGTTGATCTGGCGATCGTTGATCGAGTAGAGCCCGGCCGGCGTCTCCAGTCCGGCCTGTCCGACCGCGATCGGGTACGTGCGGGCGAGCTTGAGCTTCTTGTATAGACGGAGTTTGAAGCCTTCGCGGTCGACCAGGACGATCGTCGGGAACTTCTTGGCGAGTTCGAAGCGCGTCGTGACTTTCGCATCGGTCGTGCGCATCGGCGCACGGATCGTGCGCGGCTCGGTCGGGTTCTCGAGGCGTTGGACGATCGCTTTGCGCAGCGCCGCCGAGCGAATCACCTTGCCGGGTTGCGAGTCGACTTCGCCGATGCTCCTCGCGCTGTACTTGATCTGAGCATCCTTCGCCTCCTGATCAAAGCTCTTGTGCACGCTGCGGACGAATCTGCGAACGGCCGGTTTGGAGTAGTCGATTTCGACCGGAATCTCGATGTCTCGACTGCTTCCGGCAATCCGCATCGCGGTGTTGGTGACGAAGAAGCCGCTGTTGCTGCGGGTCACCGCTTCGTCGACCATCCCGGGCACGTCGACCCCGACCTTCGACTTCTCGGGCTTGAGCGTGCGGCGCTTGCCGCGATAGGTGACGACGATCGGCTGCTGCACAACCGATTCGATCTCCTTGCTCAGTTTCACCTCCGCATCCGCACGCGATAGACCCGACACATCGATGCCGCCGACGGCCACTCCGTTGGCGATCTTGTCGTTCTGCGACTTGTCGAATGCGAAGGCGCTGAGGACCAAGAGAAGCACGGCGCCGGCCGCGATCATGATCCAACGATTTCGATTCATCCTGCTCATATGTTCGCCGCCGCCGCCCGACTACGGCGGACGCCGGAAGATTTGTTGCAGTACATAACTTACGGGCAACCTTTTATCGCCGCACCAGCAACTAGATTCTCCCCCGTGCGATCCAAGGAAGATGTGAGAAATGACGTCTGGCGTTCGATGGACCACCAGGGCGTCTCAAGGTTTCCAGGTGCGGAAGGCCGCATCCCGAACTTCGCCGGCGCGAAGATGGCTGCCGACCGCTTGACGCGGCACGCCTATTGGCAGGACGCCGAGGTGATCAAGGTCAATCCCGATTCACCTCAGACACACGTGCGCCGGCTCGCGCTCGAGTCCGGCAAGGCGCTGGTGATGGCTGTGCCACGGCTGCGCGAGGAACACCCGTTCCGCCTGCTCGACCCGAAGAAGCTGAGCAAGGACGAGATCCGCGAGTCCGCGACGATCAAGGGCGCACTCAAGCACGGTGAGGTTCTCGATCTCGAGCAAGTGCCCAAGCTCGACCTGGTTCTGACTGGCGCGGTGGCCGTGAACCTGAAGGGCGCGCGGATCGGCAAGGGCAGCGGATTCTCGGACCTCGAGTACGCGCTGCTGCACGAAACCGGGAAGGTCGACGCGGACGTTCCGGTCTGCACAACGGTTCACCCTATTCAGATTCTGCGCGAGAACCTGCTCGTGACAGCCCACGACATTCCGGTTGATCTGCTCGCGACCCCGCGCGCGGTGATTGAGGTCGAGGGCGAGTACCCACGCGACAACGGGATCCTCTGGGATCACCTCCAGCCGCCGCAGATCCACGAGATCCCGGTGCTTGAGCGCTGGGGCTACGCCGCTTAGGGCGGATTCGCCGATGCACGCCGTCGCCCCCGTGGACCCGCGCGAGGCGCTGACGATCGAACTGCCGACCTATGGTCCGACCGGTCCTGAGACCTGGCTCGATGTCGACTGGAGCGCGCACCTGCACCGCGCGATGGTCGGGGGCCGCGACGTCAACTACCTCGACTACGGGGACGCCGCAAAGCCGACCGTCGTACTGGTGCACGGTCTGGCCGGCTGTTGGGAGAACTGGCTCGCGAACATCGAGGGCCTGGCAAAGAGTTTCCGTGTCGTAGCGCTGGACCTTCCCGGATTTGGCGATTCCGAGATGCCGGCCGAAGCGATCTCGATTCCCGGGTACGCCGACGCGGTTGCCGGGCTGCTCGACCATCTCGAACTCGAATCGGCGCATCTGATTGGCAACTCGATGGGTGGCATGACCTCGTTGCAGCTGGCGCTGGACCATCCCTCGCGGGTCGACCACATTGTGCTCGTCTCACCGGCGGGCTGGTCGACCAACGAGCTACACGACGCGCTGCCGCGGCTTGCCGGCTTTGCCGGCCTGATCGGCGGCAGAGTCGCCGCAAACCGTGAATCGATGGTGCGCAGGCCGAAACTACGCGCGCAGGCGCTGCGCGGGGTCGTGGCCCACCCCGAGAAGATCTCCGCGGGGATGGCCTACGAATTGCTCGGCGGGACCGGCACTGCGGGATTTGCCGGGGCGCTTCGCGCGTTGCTTGCGCACGACTTTCGCGACCGCCTCGGCGAGATCGAGCAGCCGGCGCTGTTCATTTGGGGCCGCCGCGACGGCGTCGTGACCTCTCGCGACATCGTGCACTTCGGCGAGCGGATGCCGCATTCCCAGCGCATCGCGCTGCGCGACACCGGCCACGTGGCGATGGTCGAGCACCCAGAGTGGTTCAACCAGGTCGCCGCGCAGTTCCTGAACGGTCAGCCGCTCAGCTGGTGACAGCGCCCTGCGCGGCGCTCGTGACGCTGCGCGAGTACTTCCCGTAGACGCCACGCGTGTAGAGCGGCGCCGGGACTTCGTAATCGGCGATCCGCTGCGCGATCTCATCGTCCGAGAGCTTGACGTTCAACTCGCGCTTCTCGACGTCGATCACGATCGTGTCGCCTTCTCGCACAGCCGCGATCGGCCCGCCCTTGGAGGCCTCTGGCGCGACATGGCCGGCCATGAAACCGTGCGTGGCCCCGGAGAATCGGCCGTCCGTCAATAGTGCGACCGAGTCGCCTAGCCCCTCACCGACGAGCGCGGCGGTGACCTGCAGCATCTCGCGCATCCCGGGACCGCCCGAGGGTCCCTCGTTGCGGATCACGACGATGTCGCCGGGTTTGATGCCGCCGGCCTCGACAGCGGCGAAGCATTCCTTTTCGTTTTCAAAGACCCGCGCGGGGCCTTCGGCGAAGACACGCTCGTGGCCTGCGAGTTTGACGACGCAGCCCTCGGGCGCGAGATTGCCCTTGAGGATCGCAATCCCGCCGGTGGGCTTGAGCGGCGCGTCGAGCGGCTTGACTACCTGTTGGCCTTCGGTTTCGACGGCCGCGTCGGCGTAGTCGCCCGCGGTGTTGCCGTCGACCCGGATGCAGTCGCGATTGAGCAGGCCCGCTTCTTGGAGTCTGTGTGCGATCACCGGCACGCCACCGGCCTCCCAGAAATCGCGCGCCAGGTACTTGCCGCCTGGCTTGAGGTCGGCGGTCAGCGGCGTGCGAGCGCTGATCTCGTCGAATTCGTCGATGTCGAGGGGCACTTCGGCCTCGTAGGCAACGGCGAGCAAGTGCAGGACGGCGTTAGTCGATCCACCGCTCATGCAGACCGCGGCAATCGCGTTCTGCAGCGATTCCTTGGTGATCAGTTGCCGCGCCGTGACGCCGCGATTGAGCACATCGACGATCAGCCGGCCGGCTTCCTCGGCGACCTCCTTGCGCGCTCCGGCGACCGCCGGGACCATCGCACTGCCAGCCGGCGAAATGCCCATCACCTCGAATGCCATCGCCATCGTGTTGGCCGTGAACTGGCCTCCGCACGCACCGGCGCCCGGCGAGGCGACGTTTTCGAGTTCGGTCAATTCTTCGTCCGTGATCTTTCCGGCGGCGTGAGCGCCGATCGCCTCGAAGACGTCCTGGATTGAGACGTCTTCACCATGCAAGGAGCCGGGCAGGATCGATCCGCCGTAGAGCATCAGGCTTGGGATGTCGAGGCGCGCAAGCGCCATCACCGTGCCCGGGATCGTCTTGTCGCAGCCGGAGATTGCGATCACCGCATCGAAGGCATGACCGCGACTGACCAACTCGATGCTGTCGGCGATCACTTCGCGACTGACCAGTGACGAGCGCATGCCCTCGTGGCCCATCGTGATGCCGTCGGAGACCGCGATTGTGTTGAACTCCATCGGTGTTGCGCCGGCGGCGCGAATGCCTTCCTTGACGGCCGCGGAGACGGCGCGCAAGTGAAAGTTGCAGGGCATGACTTCGGTCCAGGTGTTGGCGATACCGACAACCGGCTTGGCGAGGGCTTCATCGTCGAATCCGATGCCCTTCAGGTAGGCGCGGGCGGCGGCACGGTCCGGCCCGTCGAGCAGTTCGCGGCTGTTGTGTCGTGTATCGAAGTCAGGGGTCATGGTCGGCGATCTTAGTCGCGCGCAACACCTCAGCAGAGCTCGTATTCGCCGGAGGTCGCGCGGCGCAGGCGACCGGCGAGCTCGAGCTCGCCCAGCAGTCGCGTGATCTCGCGCGCCGACAACTCGGGAACGGAGGAGGTCAACGCGCGCGGAGTTCGCTCGCCCGCGGCAATCGCTGCCAGCAATAGGCCCGCTGCTGAGTCGACCTCGTCCACAAACAGCGGCGCCGGCCCACCCCACTGTCCAACGTTCATGGTCTCCAGGACGTCGTTCGCACCCCTCACGGCGATCACGCCCTCGCACCCGAGCAGCTTGTTTGGTCCGGCGCTCATCGGACTGTTGATCGGTCCAGGGACCACGCCGGCAATCCTCCCGAGCTGCTCGCAGAAATCGATCGTGTGCCGGGCGCCCGAGTTCTCTGACCCCTCAACCCAGACCGTCATTTGCGCGAGGGCGGCGATGATGCGATTGCGCGCGACGAAGTTCCAGCGTCGCGCCTCGACTCCGGGCGGCGACTCGGAAATGATGCAGCCCGCCTCGGCGATCTGTTCGTGCAGCAATCGATGGGATCGCGGGTAGGGCAGATCTGGGCCTCCGGCGAGCACCGCGATCGTCGGACGACCTGCTTGCAGCGCCCCGCGATGCGCCGCGCCGTCGATACCGAGCGCCATGCCACTGATCACGGTCACGCCTTCACGCGCAAGGTCGTGCGCGAGCGAGTAGGCGACTTCGCGCCCGTAGGCGCTGGCGCGGCGCGCGCCGACGATCGCCGCCGCAGCACCCGCGGTGCCCAGGTGGGCGACTTCGCCGACGCCGTAGATCGCCCGCGGAACGTCGCTTTCACGTGCGAAGTCGTGGAGCCCCGACGGAAACGCTGGGTCATGCCGGCAAAGCGTCCAAACGCCATTCGCCTCCCCCTGCTCGCCCGCAACGCCCGGGGGCAAACCCTGCTCGGCCATCGCTTCGAGCGCGTCAGCCGGCTCGAGCGCCAAGTAGGCCGCAGCCGCGGAGGGCGAGACGCCGGCCGCCTCCAGGCCCGAAGTCACGCGGGCCCGCTCAAATGAGGCGAGCAGACAGGAGTCGCAGGCACTCACGAGGAAACCTCGATCGCCCGAAAGGCGAGGGCCTCCGCCACGTCCTCGGTGGTGACCTCGTCGCGGTCGTCGAGATCGGCGATCGTGCGTGAGACGCGAAGACAACGGTCATATCCCCGCAGCGAGAGCGCGTCGCGCCTGTAGGCGGCCGAAAGGAGTTCGCGCACGTTCTCGGGCGGTTCAAGCAGGCGCCGTGTCTGGGACCCGTCGAGCTGACCGTTGCAGTTGATCTCGCTGGTCGCGTAGCGACGCACTTGGCGTTCGCGCGCCACTGCGACCCGGTCGCGCACAACCTGCGAGCTGGCGAGCGGTCCAGCCTCCACTTCCTCTGCGGTCGGCCGCTCAACGCGACAGTGCATGTCAAAGCGATCGAGCAGCGGCCCCGAGAGCCGTCGTTCGTAGCGCGCCACGTCGCTCGCGGCGCAGCGGCAACGATTGCCCCCTGAGCCGCACGGGCATGGATTGGTCGCAGCGATCAGCATGAAGCGCGCCGGAAAGACATGCGTGCGCTGCGCCCGAGTGACGGCGATCTGCCCTTCCTCGAGCGGCTGGCGCAGCGACTCGAGAGTGCGGGTAGAGAACTCCGCGAGCTCATTGAGAAAGAGAACTCCGTTACTGGCGAGAGTCACCTCGCCGGGCATCGGGACCTGTCCACCGCCGGTAAGACCGGAGGGGCTGATCGTGTGGTGCGGGGCACGAAACGGCCGCTGGCATGCGAGCCCGTCGACCCGGAGATTCCCGGCAATGCTCTGCATCCGTGTCACCTCGACGGCCTCAGCCCTCGTCATCGGCGGCAGGATCGAGGGAAGCCGGCGGGCGAGCATCGTCTTGCCGCAGCCCGGCGGCCCGACAAAGAGCACGTGGTGCCCGCCCGCTGCGGCGATCTCGAGCGCGCGCTGGCTGAACTCATGGCCGCGAAGGT
>JAEYBE010000026.1 GCA_023404495.1 Actinomycetes bacterium
CCCCGGCCGTTGCGGCGCTCGCCTTGCCTGCGCCGAGCCAGGCAACCGCAGTGATCGGCGCCGCTGCGGCAAGGTCGCGTCCCAGCTTGCGGCTGCGGTGTCCACCGCTCGCCGCAGCCGCGTTCACCGCGAACCTTCCGCGTTTGACAAGCTGCTTGACGCCCTCGCGGTTCGTCGAGAGACTTTCGGCGATCTCGTCGTAGGACATACCGCCGAGCTCGCGCATCACGAGCGCTGCGCGCTGGCGATCTGGAAGCGTGGCCATCGCGCCGACCAACCATTCGAGCTCCTCTCGGCGTTCGACCTGAGCGTGCAGACTGATCACGTTTGAGGGTTCGACGACGCGCTCCGGGTCGTCCAAGGAGAGCGCCGCAGGCCTGCGCAGCCTGATGTGGTCAAAGGTGTGATTTCGCGCGATGCGAAACAGCCAAGCTTTGAACGTGCCGTGTGGTTTCCGAGATCCCATGTTCGCGTAGGCCTTCTGAAAGATTTCCTGTGTCAGGTCTTCAGCGTCTTGCACGGAACTCGAGGTGCCTAGCAAGTGGTAAACGAACGCAAAGACCGGCTGGCGGTAGCGGTTGTAGAGCGCTACGAAGGCATCCTCATTGCCGCGGTTTGCGATGGCGCACAGAAGCGCATCAGGCTGCATGGCGCGCAGCCGGCCGCTTGCTTCTGAGACGCTTCCGCGCCGCAGGTCAGATTCAGGGGAAACTTCCATTCCTTATGCCTTATGCCCACATGACGAACTTGGACGGCGAAAGTGTCACCGACACTTTTGTATCGGTCAATCGTTATGTGCAACGTAGACAGATTCTCGAACTTTCGATCCTTCATGGAGGAATATGAAAATGCGAAAAGCAACGCCTAAGAAGCTCATCACCGTGTTGGCCCTGGCGATGCTCGTCGTTGCCGCGTTTGCGGCTCAGGCGAGCGCCAAGCCGAAGGACAACAACAGCAATGGAATCCCGGACGCCTGGGAGAAGGCGCACCAGATTTCGACCAAGAAGGACCGCGGCAATCGCGACGCAGATGCGGACGGCGCATCCAACCGCTGTGAGTACCAGGCCAAGACCGACCCGAACGTCGCTGACACCGACGCAAACGGAACGGTCGATGGCGATGAAGACACAGACGGCGACGGCGCAACCAACCGCGCGGAGTCGAATCTCCACAGCAACTGCGGGCGCGCCAACAGCCACCTGCGGATTCGTCGCGCGACCGTCACCTCATTCGTCGACGGCACGCTCGTGCTGACGGTGCGTGGCGGCGGAACCGTGACCGCTCCGGTCTCGAGTTCGCTGCGCTGCTCCACCAAGAAGGCGAAGTCGAAGCCGGTGGCCACCGCCAGCAAGGGCAAGAAGCCGGCAGCCTGCACGACCGAGGACCTCGTCGCCGGCACCAGCGTGCACAAAGCCCGCATCAAGTCGGGCAAGTTCGTCGAGCTGACGCTGATCAAGTAGAGCGGAGTCTGCCCCGCCGATCATCTGGCCCCCGGGCGACTGAGTTCCAGATTCTGGAGCTCAGTCGCCGGCGGGGTCGGAACCTGATCCGCCACCATCTGAGTCCGGGTCGCTCGGTCCGGAGTTTTCGGAGCCGCCGTGGCCACCGGACTCGCCGCCCGAGTCGTCGCCGGACTCACCGGATTCAGAGGGGTGCGGCGGTTCGGCCTCTGCCTCGCGTCCATCCTCGCCCGAGCCGCCACGGCTGCGGCCACTTCCACGAGAATCGCCACCACCGGTGCGACCCGAACCGTCGCGGCCCGCAAAGTCATCGCCACCGCGGCCCCGACCTCGACCGCCGTCGTCGCCGAACTGATCGCCGCCCTCTCCACGCCCTCGCCGGTCTTCGCCAAGGGGCTCGTCGCCTCGACCCTCGCCGCCTTGCCTGTCTCCGGATTGAGTCCGAATCGGTCCCGCGATCAATCGATCGCGCGGATCGCCCGAACTGACTCCGGCAGGGATTCCTACCGCCTGGGCCGCAGGCGCAGCGTCCGGCGCGGCCTCTCGATGCTCGACTGCGACCGCCCCGCCGCCAACCGCAAGCACGGTCAGCGCCGTAGCCGCGACTTTCCCGGCGGCAACTCCGCCCGCACCGGCCGCCGCGACGCCTGCCGCGGTCCCAGCACCGGCAGAGACGCCCAGCGACGCAAGCGACACCGAGAGCGGCAACACCGGTGCCGCGAGCGCGAGGTCGCGGCCGAGCCTGCGCGGACACCCGAATCCTCCGGTAGCCGCGGCCTGATCGATCCCGTCGCGCCCGCGGCTGATCAGCTTCTTGGTCGCGGAAACCGTGGTGCCGAGTTCGTCCGCGATGCGGTCGTGCGAGAGGCCGCCCATCTCTTTGAGCAGCAGCGCTTCGCGCTGCCGCTCGGGCAGCTGCGCCATCGCGGCCAACAGCCACGCGAGCTCTGCCCGCTGCTCGGCACGCTCGGCAGGCTGTTCGCGGTCCGGGGCGCTCGGCGGCGCAACGCTTTCGGCATCAAGCGATACGACGTTTTCTCGCCGCGCGCGCATTTGGTCGTAGCTGCGGTTTCGCGCGATTGTGTAGAGCCAGGCCTTGAACGACCCGTCGACCCGCTTCTCACGGATGCCGGCGAACGCGCGGGTGAAGGCGTCCTGGGCGATGTCTTCGGCATCTTCGGCCGAACCGCCGCGGCCCAGAAGGTGAAATACGAACGCCACCAACGGCGTTCTGTAACGCTCGTAAAGCGCGTCGTAGGCCCCGATGTTGCCGCGCGCCGCGAGCTTGCAAAGCACGCCATCGGGCTGAGCCGCGAGCAGTCTCGTGGCGACCAGCGTCGGCACGCCGTCGTTATGTCTGGGTGAGGCCTCCACAGTCTCCGATCAATTAAGACGCATCCCGCGGCGAAAAGTCCCGGAAGAACCTGAGAATCGCCTGAGAACCGATTCGGCGCGGGACTTTTTGGCTGGCGGAACGTCATTGGTATCGGCGGGACGGATTCGATCCCCCAGTCCGACACCGACAGATGAACCACCATCGATGAACAAGGGAGCAATTCGATGAACAACCTGAGCAAACCCCGATTTCTCGCGCTGCTGGCGCTGGCGCTGGTCGCGCTCGCGTCGATGGCGGTCCAGGCCGGCGCACACGGCCGCGGCGACCGATCCGCGCGGATCGACAGCGACCGGGACTCCGCGTCAAACCGCTGCGAGCGGCAGGCAGGTCTCGACTCGGCCAACACCGACACAGACGGCAACGGCACGATCGACGGCCTTGAGGACTCTGACTCAGACGGCGCGAACAACGCCGCCGAGTCGCGCATGCGCACCAACTGCGGCGTCGCCAACAAGCGCTTCAAGATCAAGAATGCGACAGTTGTCAGCTTCAGCGAGGAGGCCGGGCTCACATTGAAGATCGGCAAGCGCGGTCTCGTGACCGGCGCGGTGTCCTCAAAGCTCGTGTGCGAGCAGGACGATCTGAGCGACAGCACCGACGAGACTGACCCGACCCTCGCCCGTCACGGTGACGACGACGAAGCCGGCGACGATCGTGGCGGACGTGGCCGCGGCGAGGATGACCGGGCTGGAGACGACCGCGGTGACGACGACCGCGGCGGTCGCGACCGCGGTGGCCGTGGCGAGGACGATGGTCCCGACACCGTCGCTTGCACCACCGCAGACCTCACCGAGGGCGCTGAGGTCGTCGCGGCCAAGTTCAAGAAGGGTGCGTTCACCAAGATCCACCTGGCCGCCGCCGACGCCGGCGACTTCTAGGTCGAAACCGCGCTACAAGCCCCGAAATCTCCAAACCTCCGCCCATCTGGGCGGAGGTTTGGCAGTTAAGGCGCATGTCTCGACGCCTGCGCGGAGTTTGTGACATCGTGTTACAATCGTTTGTAGCATTGTGTTACAAACTTCCCGCGCCCCTCTCGGCCAGGGAGTTCACCGGAGGTGAGGAAGATGGCCTGGAGCGTGGTGATTGTCGGAGGCGGATTTGGTGGTCTTGAGGCCGCTCGGACGATCGAGCGTCGACTCTCCAGTGACGCCGTCAACGTCACCTTGATCTCCGAGCAGAACTTCCTGCTCTACACGCCGTTCCTCCCTGAGGCTGCCGCGGGCACGCTCGAGCCGAGGCATGTGGTGACGCCCTTGCGCGAGTTGCTCGATGACGCGCGCCTGCTGCTGGGATCGGTGACCGGGGTCGACACCACTCGCCAGCTCGTCCATGTGCGCAACGCTGAAGGCGATCCGATCGACGTGCGCTACGACCGGCTGATCCTCTCCCCCGGCTCCGTCTCGCGAACACTGCCAATCCCTGGTCTGGCCGAGCACGGCGCTCAGTTCAAAGGCCTGGCTGACGCGATCTGGCTGCGCAACCACCTCGTCCGCTCGCTTGAGCTCGCTGAGACGGTGCGGGATCCGGAGCGGCTCGACGAGCTGCTCTCGTTCGTGTTCGTCGGCGGTGGCTACGCCGGCCTCGAGGCGCTCGCCGAGCTTCAAGATTTCGCGACGGACGCACTCGAGATGTATCCGTCGGCCCGCGAACACGGGTTGCGCTGGGTGCTGGTGGAAGCGGCCGATCGCGTACTGCGCGAGCTCGACCCGCGTCTCGCCGACTACACCGTGCGCCAATTGACCAGGCGCGGGATCGACGTGCGGCTCTCAACACAGTTGATCGAAGCCGCTAACGATCATGTGGTGCTCTCTGACGGCGAGCGGATCACAACGCGCACGCTCGTCTGGACTGCCGGCGTAAGGCCCAGCCCGCTGGTGTCTGAACTTGGTCTTCCGCTCGATGGATCGGGACGCATCGTCGTCGACAGGCAGATGCGCGTCAGCGAGCACGAGAACATCTGGGCGATCGGCGACGCCGCGGCGGTACCCAACCCGCTTCATCAAGAGCGCCCGAGCCCGCCGACGGCGCAGCATGCCCGCCGACAGGGAATCGCGGCCGGACGCAACGTCGCGGCATCGCTCGGCAAAGGCCGTGCGCGCGATTACAGCTACCACGACCGTGGATCGTTCGTCAACCTCGGTCGCTACAAGGCGGTGGCGATGATGGGACCGCTGAAGTTGCGTGGGCCCTTGGCCTGGTGGCTTGCGCGCAGCTACCACCTGAGCCAGATCCCGGGATTCTCACGCAAGCTTCGCGCGGTGATCGACTGGACCGTGAGCCTGCCTTTCCGCCGGGACATCGCCGAGGTCGGCTCAATCGGTCACCCGCGCCGGCTCGGCGGGAGCGCGATCACGACTTCGGCGGAGCGTCGTTCGGCGCCTTGACGCCAGGAATCCGCGCCAGATCGATTTTCTGGAGTGGTC
This sequence comes from Actinomycetes bacterium, assembly GCA_023404495.1. GTDB lineage: Bacteria > Actinomycetota > Thermoleophilia > Solirubrobacterales > JACPNS01 > JACPNS01. The sequence goes on from JAEYBE010000026.1 coordinate 5,280, forward strand.
CGGGCAGTCGGTGGCGATGGCGTTCGATCAGCCCAGCAACGACCGTCAGCACCAGCGCGACCAGCCGCCGATAGCGCCAGGCCAACTTGAGGAATCTGTAGGCCACGGCAAACACGAGAAGCTTCTATACCCGGTTTCTGCGCGCGAGAATCTCCCGCGCGGCGCTGCCCGGGTCCAGCCGGCGCTCAACGACTTGCTCGATCAGCGCCTGCGCTTCCTCGTCCTGCGCGAGCTCGGCATCGAGTTCGCGCCGCAGTGAGATCGTCGCCAGCTCCATCACTTCGTTTCTGAGGTTGCGACGCCGGCGCTCAGCGAGCGTGCCGCGCTCCTCAATGTGCGCGCGGTGCGCGTCGATCGCCTCGATCAGTTCGTCCACGCCGATGTCGCTCGCCGCCTGCGTGCGGATCACCCGCGTGCGCCATCCGTCATCCGGTGTTCCCAGCGCGAGCACGCTGTTGATCTCCCGCACCAGCGTGTCAGTCATCGGGTGGTCGGCTTTGTTGACGACGATGACGTCCGGGATCTCCATCACGCCGGCCTTCAGAGCTTGAACGGAGTCCCCGCTCCCCGGCATCAGCGCGAGCACGATTGTGTCTGCGTGGTCGATCACGTCGACCTCCGCCTGGCCGACGCCGACAGTTTCGATCAGCACGTTGTCGCGCCCCGCCGCGTCCATCAGCAGCGCAGCCTGCAGCGTCGCCTCAGAGAGTCCCCCCAGCGCGCCACGGTTGGCCATCGAGCGGATGAAGACACCAGGATCGAGGAAGTGATCGGTCAAGCGGATCCGGTCGCCCAGCAGGGCACCGTGGGTGAACGGGCTTGAGGGGTCGATCGAGAGCACGGCGACGGTTTCGTCGCGCGCGCGCAGGTGCTTGGCGATCGCGCCGATCAACGTCGATTTGCCAACCCCCGGCGGGCCGGTGAGTCCGACCATTTTCGCCTGACCGGTGCGCGGATAGACCTCGCGCACCAGCTCCCAGCCGGCGGGATCGTTGTTCTCGACCAGCGTGATCGCGCGCGCGAGTGCGCGCTTGTCGCCGGTGACAAGTTTCTCAGCGATCTGATGTGCGCTTGCGGCGGGCATCGGACGAGGATGGTAGGCGCAGCGCCGGAGGGCCGGCTCGCACCCCGTATCGTTCCCACCAGCAATGACGCCAGATCAAGCCCAGCAGATCGTGATGAAGCCCCCCGCACCGCGCCACGGTGGCCCGCTGACGCTGCTGCGATTCATGATCAAGAATCGGCTTTTTCGCAGGCGCTACCTCGCGAGCTACGCGCGGATGTTCAACCACAAGGTGATCCACCGCCGCGCCTACGGCCGCAAGATCCACACCGACGGGCTCTGCTTCATCGGCAACAAGGTGAAGATCGAGGTCGGTCCCTTCGCACACGTGTTTTTGGACCGCTGGAGTTGGGTCGGCAACCGGACCAAGCTGCGCGCCCACGGCGGCTTCATTCGGATCGGCAGCAAGTCGGTGCTCGGCGAGGAGATCACGTTCTCTTGTTACGAAGAGATCTCGATCGGACGCGAGTGCGTGGTCGCCGACCGGGCGATGTTTATCGACTTCGACCACATCGTCGCCGACCCCGAGCAGGCGATCCGCAAGCAGGGCCTCTACAGCAAGCCGGTGCGCGTCGGCAACAACGTCTGGATCGGCTACGGGGCGTGCATCCTGCGCGGCGTGACGGTTGGCGACGGGGCGGTGATCGGCACGAACGCCGTCGTCACAAAGGACGTGCCGGCGAATGCGATCGTCGGCGGAGTGCCGGCGAAGGTGCTGCGGATGCGGGAGGAGCCGGAGCTGCTGACCTGGGAAGCCGATCCGCGGCCAGAAGGAATCTGAGGATCAGGCGCGCGTCGCGTGCGCGGACAACGCGTCCTCGTAGCGCCCGAGTGTCTGCCGCGCGATGTCCAGCCAGTCGAACGTGAGCACATGTTCTGACGCTTCCGCGATCAACCGATCGCGCAGCGCGTCGTCGGTCAGGACGTTGGAAGCCATCTCGGCGAGCTCGCCCGAATCGCGCGACGTGAAGCGCAAGCCGACCCGTTCGTTGGGCACCACTTCGCGCAGGCCGCCGACGTCCGCGACGATGCAGGGGCAGCCGCTGGCCATCGCCTCAAGCGCCACCAGTCCGAAGGGCTCGTAGATCGACGGCACGATCGTCAAATCTGCGATCCGGTAGAGCGAGTGCAGCACGTCGTCGCCGATCCAGCCGACAAACGTGCCGTGCTGCATGAGTCCGAGCTCCTGCGCCTGGTCCTTGAGCTCCTGTTCATGCGTACCCGAGCCGGCGATCAGGAAGCGCAGCTTGCCGACCTCCTCGATCATCTGCGGCAGGGCTTCCAGCGCGACCTGGAAGCCCTTTTCGTAAACGAGCCTGCCGACCAGCAGCACGAGCTTCTCGTCCGACGCGGCAAATGAAGCTCGCAGCTCGTCAAGGTCTGCGACCGGCTGCAGGTCGTGTGGGTCGATTCCGTTCGGGATCACGGCGACCGCGCTCTCTTCGATCGCGTAGATGTCGGCAATGTGTTCGCGCATGTACGACGAGCAGGCGATCACCACGTCGGCGCGGTTGACAATCCACTTTTCGACGCCGTGAATGTGGCTCTGCGGGTGCTTGTCGACCCAGCCCTGGTGGCGGCCGTACTCAGTCGCGTGGATCGTCATCACCAGCGGGACGTCAAAGCGCCGCGCGAGGTGGTCGCCAGCCGTCGCCACCAGCCAGTCGTGGCCGTGGACGACGTCGAAGTCGTACTCGTCGGCGAGCGCCACGCCCGCCCCGAGCATGTCGGTGTTCATGTGCTCGATCCAGGTGACGAACTCTCCGAGGTCTCGCGGGCGCTCGGGCTCGCGGACGCGGTGCACATGTACGCCATTGAGGACGCCTTCGTCCGGTGCCGACCCGTCGCCCCGCGTGAGCACGTGGACCTCCACGCCGAGCTCGACGAGGTTCTCGGAGAGCTTGCGCACGTGACGCGCGAGTCCGCCTTCGATGAGCGGCGGATACTCCCAGGAGAGGATCAGAATTCGCAAATCATGTACCGGTCGGGGGAAAACAGCCGGCAGGAGTTTGGCAGGCGATCAGCCGTTGACCTGCGATTGGGCGCGCTCGAAGGCCGCCAGATGCTCGGCAAAGCGATGCGCGCCGTAGTCGCCGGTGCGTCCGCCGCTCTCCATGAATGCCCAGTCGCTGGCTTGCAGAGCGAGCAGTTCGCGCTCCGCGCCGGCGGTGGCTTGGGAGCGCGCTGCTCTCTCGTCGAGCGCGAGTTCGGCGCGCCGCTGATTCCAGACCATGTCGGCAACGCGCGGCGAATCCCAGGTCTCGAGCGTCTTGTTCTTGCCCCAGCTCGAGCGCGCCAGATGCCGGTCCACAGGCTCCGCGTCGCGCGCTGCCGCGCCGAGCGTGACGAGCTCGATGCCGTAGTCGGCTGCGCGCTGCGTCACGGCCTCGAGCCACCACGGCCCTTCGTACCACCAGTGGCCAAACAGCTCGGTATCGGCTGCGAAGACGCTCGTTCCGGGCCGCCCACGCTCGTTCGCAAACACCTCGAGCCGCGCAGCGAGCGCGCGCAAGAAGGCGTCGGCGTGCGCCTCGGCCTGGGCGTGGGCCGCCGCGGGATTCCAGCCGCGGTCGTCGTTGTCGTATGGCAACAGATCGTGGATCGTGCGCGCGAAGGTGGATCGATAGGCCCCTGCCGAGGGGTAGCCGTCCTCGCGCCACACCTGGGCGACCGTGTGCCAGTCGATCGGCAGCGCGAGCGGTCCGGCCGGCGTCGCAATCGGCTCGAGGTTCTCGAGCGCCGCCTCGCCAAGCGCGGCGGACTGGTCGACGCAGAAATACTCGACGCCGTTACGGGCAAGCGCCACATCGAGCCCACGATCCCAAGCGCACTCAGGCAGCCAGATGCCCGATGCAGCTCCGAGACGCCGGGCGTGCGACCGCATGCCCGTGGCAAGCTGGAGGTCGAGCCCATAGTCGGTCGCAAGCAGCGGAAGCACCGGGTGTGTCGCCGGACCGGCGAGCAGCTCGGCACCGCCTGCGGCGAGACTCGCGAACACCCGATTGAGGTCGCGCGCGAACTCACCTTCAAATCGGTCGATCGCTGAGCGGTAGTCGAGGAGCTGCGGCTCAAGTGCATCGGTCAGCTCTGGTCGGCCGACCTTCGGGAACGCCGCCATGTCCTCGCCGAAGACGTACTCGCGCGAATCGTTGACCCAGGCTACGAAGCGGTCTCCCGGTGCGCCCTGCATCTCCTCAAGCTGGTCGGCCAGAACCGGCGTCACGCCGATCGTCACCGGGCGGCCACGCACGGCGTCGTGCACGCGCAGGTACGAACCGGCGATGACCTCCCAGAGCCACTGCTCGCCAAACGGCCACACGCCGTGACCAAGGACATACGGCATATGCGTGTGCAGGACGATCGCCAGGCGGCCGATCGTCGGGCGCGGGTTCATCGGCTCTAGGCCCGCGGGCCGCCGCAGACGGCGACGAAGTCGAGCGCCTTGGTCAGCGACTCGTCGGTCTCGCCGCGCCGCAGCGCGAAATCTCTGGCGCTGATCGACGGCGTGAACCGGTCGTAGAACAACTTGCTGATGCGCAGACCTTTGTGCAGATCGTCCCACCGGGCGTGCCTGAGCGCCAGCTCATGCAGGCGCAGCTTGCGCGCATGAAAGACGCCGTAGATCGTCACCTCGGTGAAGACCTCCTGACAGAGCTCGCGAAACTCGCTCGGGCGGTACTCCTTGACATGCCACGGATTTCCCGACTTCTCTGCCCCCTCTGGCGCCAGTGTGAGCAGATTTGGAGTCGAGACGAAGACCTGGCCGCCGGGCGTCAGCAGCGACGCGAAGTGCCGCAGCACGGCCGCCGGGTCCTGGACGTGCTCGATCGTCTGCAGGAAGCTGACGACGTCGACCTTCTCTGCCGGCCGGTAAGTCTCGATCAGGTCGCGGACGATAGAGATCTTCTCGCTGCCGTACTTCGCTTTGGCGTGCTCGTAGGCCTCGGGGTTTGCGTCCACGCCGATCACGCTGGCGGCCCGGCGTGCAAGCACCTCGGTGCCGTAGCCCTCTCCGCAGGCCATGTCGACCACGCTCTTGCCGGCCACGCGCTCGGCGATCCATTCGTAGACCACGAGGTGGCGGCGGTACCAGTAGTTCTCCTCGGGCAGATCTGGCAGTGTTCGCTCGCCGGTCAGCTCCAGCGGCGGCACGCCGTCGGGCTGGTTTAGCTGAATGAACTTTTCGGCGACTTCGGGCATCGGCGCCGCACTATAGTTGCGCCCCCTATGGCCCTCACCGCACAAGAGATCAAAGACTTCAACATCTCCTACCACGACGCCGCCGCCGAGGAGTACGACGCCAAGTGGGGCATCGACTACGGCGAGATCGGACAGTCGCAGGTACGAATCAAGACCGCCAAGGTGCTCGGTAAAGACGCGCACTTTGAGCGGGCGCTGGAGATCGGCTCAGGCACCGGCTACCTCTCACTGAACATGATGCTCGCGGGGATGATCGACGAGGTCGTCTGCACCGACATCTCAGAGGGCATGCTCAGCGTCGTCGAGAACTCCGCCGAACGCCTCGGCCTTGGCGACCGGGTGACGACCGTTCACACCGAGGCCGAGGGCCTGCCGTTCCCCGATGAGTCGTTTGACCTTGTGTTCGGCCACGCGATCATCCACCACCTACCCGACCTGCAGGAATCGTTCAACGAGTTCTTCCGCGTTTTGAAGCCCGGCGGCACGGTGTTCTTCGCCGGTGAGCCCTCCGAGCGTGGCGACAAGATCGCCCGCCTGCCAAAACAGGTCGGCCACCGCCTCTCCCCGGTCTGGAGAAAAGCGCTCGGCGTCGGTCAGCTCTCGAAGCAGGAGGCCGCGAAGGTCGCCGCCGGCGAGCGCTCGAAGGAGCACATCGAGGGCCACGCCGTCGAGCACCTGGTCGACATCCACGCCTTCCGTCCCGGTGATCTTTCGCGCTACGCCAAGAATGCTGGCTTTGGCGACGTCCGGGTGATCGGCGAAGAACTCTCGGCCAATTGGTTCGGCTGGTTCAACCGCGCGCTCGAAGCGGATGGCATCCCCGAGGACATCCCCTGGGGCTGGCGCCAGTACGCCTACCGCGGCTACCTCGGCTTCCAGTGGTTTGACCGCACCGCGCTGGAGGGCCGCCTGCCGGCGAGCATCTTCTACAACCTGATGATCGGGGCGGTCAAGCCCGAGTAGCCCGCGCTACGCGCTGGGCGGGCCGACTTGGATCGGGAAGCCGCGCGAGGCCCAGGCGGTGATCCCGCCGTCGAGGTTGTACGCGGTCGAGCCTGGATGCTGCTGCTCGTAGATTGCCGAGGCGACCTGAGAGCGCTGTCCCGTGGCGCATTGGAAGATCACCTTCTCGTGCTGATCGACCAGCGAGGGGTCGCCCTCGTAGTCGGTCAAGGGGACCAGCCGCGCGCCTTCGATGCGCATCTCCTCCCACTCGTACTCCTCGCGGCAGTCGATCATCACCGCGTGTTCGTCTTCGACAAGCCTGTGGGCTTCCTGAGCAGAAACGTTTTCCATGCGCGCGAGATTAGGCGGTGGTCTCGGACAGCCGGTCGATCGCAGCGCCGAAGAATGCGTTCTCCTCGTCGCTCCCACAGGTCACGCGAAACGCGCCAGGTGCGCCAAAGCCCGAGAGCTCGCGCACCGCAACCCCCAGCCGCAGCAGCCGCTTCTCGACATCCTTGCCGCTCCCTCCGGCGGCCTCGGCGAAGACGAAGTTCGTGCGCGAAGCGATCGGCTTGTGGCCGGCCAGCGAGAGGTACTTGAAGATCTGCGTGCGTGCCTCTTTGACGTGGTCGACGCGCCGCCAGACCTCGGCCTGATCCGAGAGCGCAGCCAGCGCAGCTCGCTGGGCCAGAGCGTTGACGTTGAAAATGCTGCGCATGCGATCGACCGCAGAAACCACTTCCGGCGATCCCAGCCCGTAGCCGATACGCAGCCCCGCAAGCCCGTAGACCTTGCTGAATGTGCGAAGCACAAGCAGGTTCGGCACGCCCTCGCGCACGAGCTGCGCGCCCTCGGGCTCCTCGTCGCCCGAGGCAAATTCCGCGTAGGCCTCATCAAGTACGCAAAGCACGTGTTCGGGAAGGCTCGCGAGAAACTCGCGAATCTGCGCCCGCGTGGCCAGCTTGCCGGTGGGATTGTTGGGGTTGCAGACGTAGACGATCCGCGTGGTCGGGAAGATCGCAGCGCGCATCGCTGCAAAGTCGATCTCCCAGTCGCTGGTCAGCTCGACGGGCCGGGCCTCAGCACCGGTCGTTGCGCAGGCGGCGACATATGTCGGAAACGACGGCCAGGGGAAGATCCCGTTGTCGCCCGTCTCCAGAACCGTCATCGCCGCCAGGCGAATCAGCTCGTCGGCGCCGTTGCCGAGCACGACATTCTCCGGCCCCAGCCCGAGCAGCGCGCCGATCCCAGATTTCAGCTCCGGCGCTGCCGAGTCCGGATAGCGCCGCAGTTCATCGGGGTCGTACTCGTCGAAGATCGCCGCTCGCGCTGCCGGAGTCGGGCCGAACGCCCCTTCGTTGGACGCGAGTTTGTAGATCTTCTCGATGCCGAGCTCGGCCTGAAGGCGCTCGACCGGCGGCTGCGCGACGTACGGTCGAAGCTCGCCGACATGTCGCTTGAACGGCAATTGCCCGCCTCTAACGGGACCCGGCGCGTTTGAACGCCCAGCCCGTGGTTGGCACAGCTACCGCGAGGATCGCCACACACCAGATCAGCGCCGCGATGATCGCGTTCCCGGCCGGGATCCCAGTCGTCAGAGCGCGAGTCGCATCGATCACCTGGGTGACGGGCTGGTTCTCGGCGAAGGCCTGAAGCCCAGCCGGCATCGTGCTCGGCTCGACGAAAGCTGAACTCGCGAACGTCAGCGGCAGAATGATGATGAAAGAGATCTGTTGCAGGGCCTCGACGTTCGGCACGAATATCGCCAAGAGGGCGCCGATCCACGAAATTGCGAAGCTGAAGACGATCAGAATGCCGATCGCCGCCGCCCAGTCGACGGCCCCTCCAGTCGGCCGATAACCAACAAGAAGGCCCACCAGAACCATCACGAAGAGGGTGAAGATCGCACGCAAGGCGTCGGCGATCGTGCGGCCGATGATGATCGCCGGGCGCGACATCGGCAGGGTGAAGAACCGCTCGACGATCCCCTTGTCGAGGTCGTACGCCAGCGAGATCGCCGTCGTCAGGCCGCCGAATGCGATCGTCTGGACGAAGATCCCGGCCATCAGGAAGTTCACGTAGCTCGTTCCGCCGACGTCAATTGCGCCGCCGAAGACGTAGCGAAACAACAGCACGAACATGATCGGCGAGACGGTTACTCCGACGAGGATCTCCGGACTTCGGAAGGTGTGCTTCACCGACCTGCGGAAGAGCAGCAATGTGTCGCTGACGAGATTGCTCATGCGTCGCCCGCCTCATCCTGTTCGTCGACGACGTGCTCGCCGGTGAGGGTCAGGAACACGTCATCGAGCGTCGGTCGGTGGACCAGCACCTCGTCGAGTGTCACTCCACCGGTGTCGAGCAGATCGATCAGGCGAGCCACCTGTGTGGGTCCGTCGGTCAAGGCCACGGTGATACGGCCCTCACGATCTTCGCTGTCGACAACCTCGACCGCTTTGCCCTCGAGTAGTTGCCTCGCCCTCGCGAGCGCCCCGTCCCCAGAGACCTTGAACTCAAGTCGTTGGCCGCCGACCTCGTCCTTCAACTCGTCCGACGTGCCGCGCGCGATCACCGTCCCGTGATCGATCACGACGATCTCGTCGGCGAGTTGGTCGGCCTCGTCGAGGTACTGGGTCGTGAGCAGAACCGTCGTGCCGCGATCGACCAGTTTCTGAATCTGCTCCCACATGCCGATGCGGCTGCGCGGATCGAGGCCGGTCGTCGGCTCGTCGAGAAAGAGAATTTCGGGGTCCGCGATCATGCCCGCCGCCAAATCCAGCCGTCGTCGCATTCCGCCCGAATAGGTGCCAGCGTTTCGATCGGCCGCGTCCACCAGGTCAAATTGCGACAGCAGGTTCTCCGCACGCTGCTGCGCGTCGCTCTTGGTCAGCCGCGCGAGCCGGCCGATCATCACAAGGTTTTCGCGACCCGTCAGGAGTTCGTCAACCGCCGTGTCCTGACCGGTCAGGCCGATCTTGCGGCGCACGCCATTGGGATCGTCCGCGACATCCACCCCGCCGACACTGGCGCTGCCGCCGTCGATCGAGAGGAGCGTCGTGAGCATGCGCACGGCGGTCGTCTTGCCAGCGCCATTTGGACCGAGCAGTGCGGTCACCGTCCCGCGCGGCACCTCAAGATCAACGCCGGCGACCGCCTTCGTCTCGCCGAAGCTCTTGGTCAGTCCCTGCGCGCTGATGGCGATCTCGTTGGCGATATTTCCTGCGTCCTGCATCGGAGACCGATCATAGGGAGCGGTTCGGAAACACCGGTCAGGCCAGTACGAACGCGCCCCCGCGCCGCGGATCGCCGCCGCCGGCGAGCTCACCACCGGGATCGCGCCCGACGGCCTGGCAGCCGCCGAAGAAGAGATTGGCCCGGTCCCATTGAGCCACCGGCGTGCCGGCGAGCTGGATCGCCTCAAGAGCGAGTTCATCGATCCCGGGCTCTGCCTGAACCATCCCGTCCTCGAAGTGGACGCGCGGCGCACGCACCGCCTGGTCGATCTGCATACCGTGATCGATCACGTTGACGATCGTCTGCAGAACCGCCGAGCGAATGCGATTGGAGCCAGCCGAGCCGAGCACGATGCGCGGCGCGCCATCCTCGAGCACGACAGTCGGCGCCATCATCGAGGTCACGCGCTCACCGCCGCGATTGTTCTCTGCACCGAGCGGATTGAGATCCATCTCGCCGAGCATGTTGTTGAGCGAGATGCCGGTGCCGGGCACGATCACGCCGCTGCACGATCCGTTTGAACAGGTGCAAGAGACCGCAAGCCCGTCGGCGTCAAGCACTGACACGTGGGTGGTCGATCCGAGCATGCTGGTCGGCAGCGCGCCGCCCCCGCTGATTCTGTCGTGCTCGCCGGTCAGCCACGAGCGTCCGGAGTCGAGGAACTCGTCCCAGAATCCCTCGCGCGCAAGACCCTCGACGAACTCACGGTCGCGTCCGCGGTTGGCGAAATCCATCGCATCGACCAGCTCTCGCGCCGACACGCGCTCGCCCTGGGCGAGGTGCACGAGGCTGTCGGCGATCAGCAGACCGCCAGACGACGGCGGCGGGTTCGTGATCACGCGGCGACCGCGGTACTCGGTGGTGCCGGGGGTGCGGTCGATCACTTCGTAGGCCGCAAGATCTTCCGGGGTGATCGTTCCGCCGTTCTCGCAGACGAACTCAGCCACCTTCTGCGCGACCTCGCCGCGATAGAACGGCTCCGGGCCGTCCTGTGCGAGCCGGTCGATCGCATCGCCGAACTCGGGAAGCAGCAGGAGCTCGCCGATCTGCGGCATGTTGCCGTCCGGCGCGTAGACTGCGCGCCCCTCAGGCCAGGCGGTGAGGATCGGCGTGAGGATCCGGTAGAGGAAGGCGTGGACCTCGCTCGTCGGCACACCCTTGCGGCTGAGCTCGATCGCGGGCTTTGCAAGCTCGGTCATCGGCATTGTGCCGAAGCGATCGAGCGCGCTCCAGAGACCTGCCGCCGTGCCATAGACGCCGCAGGTGGCGGCGCCGCCGTTGAATTGCTGCAGCGCGCCGTCGAAATCGACCATGAACTCGACCTGTTCGGCCTCGGGCGCAACGCTCGCCGGCGAGCTGACGAAGAAGTCGAGCAGGTGGGACTCGCCCGCAGGCGTGTGGATCAGCATGAAGCCGCCGGCGCCGATGCCGGTCAGCGGCGATTCGGCGATGAATGAGGTGAGCACCGCGGCAATTGCGGCGTCGACGGCGTTGCCGCCTTCTCGCAAAGCGCGTGCGCCTGCCTCCGCGGTCAATGTGTGACCGGCAGCGATAGCGCCCCGCGAAGTCATGCGAGGTCGAACCCGGGTGCCTCGACCGGGATGCCGATCGAGCTTGCGGATTCGATAAGCCGGCGGTCGTAGCTGACCAGCGAAGCCGCCCCAACCATCGTCGCGGTCGCGCAGTGGATGGCGTCGAGAGTGCGCAGAGATTCGCCACCGATTCGCCTTGCGACCGCGATCGTCTCATACGAGATCGGGTATCCGGACACCCCTGCGAGTGCGTCGGACTCGGCGTCGCCCGGATACTCCACGTCCCCGACGGCGAGGCGCCGGCGCAGTGTGCGAGACACCTCAACCCACCCCAGCGTCGAAGTCACCAGTTCGTTCGCGCCAGTCGCAAGTTCAGCCAACCGCCGGCGCAGGGGCTCGGACTCGGGCTCGCTGAGAACCCGCTTCACGATCGCGCTCGAATCGAGATACACGATCCGCACGAGCCGGTCAGATCCGATCGTCGCGATCGAGCAGATCCAGCGAAGTCATTCCCTCGGGCATCGGAATGAGCTGTTCTTCCGGCACAGTCTCGAACGGCCGCTCAGGAGGAATCAGGCTGTCACGCCAATGCTCGCTGCGCTTCTCCTGCGGAGTCAGATACGCATCGACGGCAGCACGGATCACATCTTGCTGAGAACGACCGCTGCGCTCGGCCTCGGCCTTCACCGCCGCAGCCGCCTGCTGGCTGAGTCTCAGATTCGTGGCCATCCGGCAATGGTACCGATTTGGTACCAATCCTGCGGCGTCAGCCCCTGGGAACGAATTCCGGCACGTCCATGTCGGACAACGCCATCGATCCCGAGTCGCCCGAGCGTGAGACGCGTGGCTCGCGGTCGGCGCGAGTGGCCTCGATCAGCGCGCTCTGGCGCACGCCGCCCGCGACCTGCTGGCCGCCGCCGCGCACCGTCTTCTGACGATGGTCGCCGTAGCGGGTCGCGATCACCGTCACCCACACCTGGTCGGTGAGGTTCGGGTCGACCATCGCGCCGAAGATGATGTTGGCCTCCGGGTGCGCAGCCTCCTGGACGATCTTGGCGGCCTCGTTGACCTCCCAGAGGGAGAGATCCGGACCGCCGGTGATCGAAAGCAGAATCGCGCGCGCGCCCTCGATGCTGGTCTCAAGCAGCGGTGAGCTGACAGCCTGGTTGGCCGCCTCGACGCTTCGCACATCGGGGCTGCCGGCGCCCATACCGATGCCCAGCAGCGCCTGTCCGGCGTCGGACATGATCGTGCGCACGTCTGCGAAGTCAATGTTGATCAGGCCCGCGAGGGTGACGAGGTCGGAGATGCCCTGCACGCCCTGGCGCAAGACGTCGTCGGCGACGCCGAAGGCCTCGACCATCGAAGTGTTCTTGTCGAGGATCGCCAGCAGGCGGTCGTTCGGGACGACGATCAGCGTGTCGACCTCGTCGGCCAGCGCCTCGACGCCGAGCTGCGCGGCGCCCTTGCGGCGTGTGCCCTCGAATCCGAACGGCGTGGTCACGATGCCGACGGTCAGCGCGTCGACTTCACGCGCGATCCGCGCAACGATCGGGGCCGCGCCCGTACCGGTGCCACCGCCGGCGCCGGCGGTGATGAAGATCATGTCGCTGCCCTTGAGCACGCGCTTGATTGCGTCGTAGTCGGCGACCGCGGCGCGCGCGCCCTGCTCGGGGTCTGCGCCGGCACCGAGCCCACGTGTGATGTCTGCGCCGATGTGCAGCTTGATGTCAGCCGCGCTGCCCTGGAGCGACTGCATGTCGGTGTTGATCGCGACGAACTCGACACCGGTAACACCAGCCTCGATCATCCTGTCAACCGCGTTGACGCCAGCCCCGCCGACGCCGACGACGCGCAGCTTGGGCGTGACAACGCCCTGGGGAGTTGCACTGAAAGCGGCTGCGCCGGGGTCGGGGATATTGCGCCCGTAGTGGGCGGCCGGAGGCTCGTCGGTGCTTCCGTCGATCACCTCTGCCGAGCCACGAGCCATGTCAAAGACCTTCTTCAGGCGCTCTTTGGCCGGCACGTCGCTGGCGACGGTGTTTGCCTCGCGCTCGGCCGCAGGTGTGCGAGGAGCCGGCGCTTCGAACGCCGGCTCGGGCTCTGAGGGCTGAGATTCTTGGATCGGCTGGGCCTGCGCGGCGGGCTCGGGCTCGGTCGCAGGGGCCGCTGCTTCGGCCTCGGGTGCCGCCGGCTGCTCCGCCTCGGGCTCGGTCTTGCGGAAGAGCGCGGCGAGTGGTCCTTCGCGCATGCTGGCCCGCTTGTTCACTACAGGCTTGCCCTGCTCTTCATTGTCACGTGCCATGGGCGATGACCTCCTGGGCCAGATCTCTGTAGGACTGCGCGGCGACGCCGTCGGGGTCATATTTGAGGACAGACATTCCCTTCACGGGAGCCTCGGCGAAACGGATCGTCTTCTTGATGCGAGAAGCGAACACGCGGTCTCCGAAGTTCTCCTCCAGCAGCTCGATCGCTTCCTTGGCGTGAAGCGTGCGCGAATCGACGAGGGTCGGAAGGATTCCCTCGATGTCGACATCCGGATTCAGGTTCTCGCGGATCATCTCCAAGGTGTTCTGCAGCTGGATGAGGCCTCTCATCGAGAGGTACTCACACTGTACGGGCACAATAACTTTGTCAGCGGCGGTGAGAGCGTTGATCGTCAGCAGCCCGAGGCTCGGCGGGGTGTCGATGCAGATGAAGTCGTACTGGTCGCGCACCTCATCGAGCGCCTTGTCGAGCGCGCGCTCGCGGCCGATCTGCGTCGAAAGCGCCATCTCCGCGCCGGCGAGGTCGATCGAGGCTACGGCGACGTCGATCTCCCGGTGGACGATGATCTGGCTGATCGGCACCTTGTTGACGAGCACGTCGTAGATCGACGTCTCGACCGTGTCCGGGTCCACGCCCTGCGACATCGTCAGGTTGCCCTGCGGGTCCATGTCGATGCAGAGGACCTTGTGGCCCTCTTCTGCGAACGCCGCAGACAGGTTGAGGGTCGTCGTCGTCTTGGCAACGCCGCCCTTCTGGTTGGCGAATGCGATGACCTTGGCCTTCTTGGTCTTCTTCTGCGGGGTGTCAGTCATGGTGCGGCGATGCTCCTGGTGCGGAGGGCGTTGAAAAGTCGGATTGGAGACCCGGGAGGGGGTCTCCATGGGGGCCTTTTCGTAGCGAGCAGGTGTATTCCTGCACGAACGTCATGCTGGATTTCCGCTCTGAGAGCGGGATCGCAGGGTGATGATCTGATTCGGAGTAGCCTGCGCCGCATGCCAGGACCGGCAACGCCAGCCCCAGCCAAGGATCTCTTCGAGCATCGATTGCTCTTCGTGACCGGCAAGGGCGGTGTCGGCAAGACCACGGTCGCTGCGGCGCTCGGGCTCGCCGCAGCGCGCCACGGACTGCGCACGATCGTGTGCGAGCTCGACGCGCGTGAGCGCCTGCACAGCCTCTTCAACGTCTCAACGCGGGGATTCGAGGAGGTCGAGCTTGTGCCCGATCTCCACGCAATTGCGATCGATCCGCAGCACGCGATCGAGGAGTACCTGCTGCTGCAGATCAAGGTTCGGCCGGTCTACGACATGCTCTTCAAGAACCGCGTCTTCGACTACTTCGCAGCCGCCACGCCCGGGCTCGCGGAGCTGGTCACGATCGGCAAAGTCTGGGAGCTCGCCCAACCGGACCGCCTGAAGAAGAAGTCAGAGCCCTACGACCTGGTGATCGTCGACGCACCGGCGACCGGCCACGCGCTGGCGATGCTCGAGGCACCGGAGACGTTCAAGAAGATCGCGCGCGTAGGCCCGATCCACCGTCAGGCGGGATACATCCAGTCGTTCCTGCACGATCCGGCGACCACCGCGATCATCGCCGTGGCGACAGCCGAAGAGATGCCAGTCAACGAGACCCTTGACCTGCGCGCCGAGCTTCGAGAACGTGTCGGTCTCGACATCTCACTAGCCGTGGTCAACGCGCTCGAGCCGGAGTTCTTCTCGGCCAAAGAGATCGCGCAGCTCAAGCAGCTCGACCACCTTGCCCCGCTTGACGCCGCGATCCTGCAGTCCGAGCGCCAGGTTCGCCAGGCAGGCCAGCACGCGCGGCTCGCCAAGGGGCTCGAACGGCCACTGGTTGATCTGCCGTTCCTCTACGAGAAGGCAATCGGCCGCGCCGAACTCAACACGCTGGCGGACAAGCTGACCGAGGACCTCGCAGAGCAGTTCGCCGGCATCGCGAAGCAGAAGGACGAGAGCTGATGGATCTCGCCTCGCAACTTCAGAATGTCGAGGTGGTCGTGTGCGCCGGGTCGGGCGGAGTCGGCAAGACGACCACGAGCGCCTCGATCGCGATCGGCATGGCGGCCCGTGGCTACAAAGTCGCCGTCCTCACGATCGACCCCGCAAAACGCCTGGCCGACTCGCTCGGCTTGTCGGAGCTTGGCACCGAGTTGCGCCAGGTAGACGCGAAACTCTTCAATCCGCAAGGCCTCGAACTGACCGGTGAACTCCACGCTGCGATGCTCGACCCCAAGCGCACCTTCGACGAGCTGATCCTGCGCTACGCGCCAGACCGCGAGACCTACGAGAACATTCTCTCCAACCGGATCTACCAGGAGCTTTCAAACGCAATCGCCGGCTCCCAGGAGTACATGGCGATGGAGAAGTTGCTCGAGCTACATGAGAGCGGCGAGTTCGATCTGCTTGTGCTCGACACACCGCCCTCGCGCAACGCACTTGAGTTCCTCGACGCGCCAAAGCGCCTCGCGCGCTTCGTCGACGGGAGGGCACTGCGGGTCTTCCTGGCCCCCGGGCGCTTCGGCCTGAGGATCGCCGGGCGCGGCGGCAGCATGCTGTTCTCAGCCCTGACCAAGATCACCGGCGTCGACCTGCTCAACGACCTCTCCGAGTTCTTTGCCAACTTCGCCGATATGGCATCCGGGTTCTCTGAGCGCGCCCAACGGGTGGACGCGCTGCTGCGCAGCGACCGATCAACCTTTCTCTTGATCTGCTCGCCCGAAAACGAGCCGGTCGATGAGGCGATCTTCTTCCGCCGGCTGCTCAAGGAGCAGAAGCTCCCGTTCTGCGGCGCGATCGTCAACAAGGTGCGGCCGGATTACTACCGCGCGAAGAAACAGCTACCGGATTCGATCGACCCCGAGCTCGCAGCGCGCATCATGGAGAACTACGACCGCCAACGCCTGCTCGGCGCGCGCGACGCCGAAAACATCGCGCGGCTTGAGAAGTCACTCTCGACCAACAACCTGATCGAAGTCCCGCTCTTCTCCGACGACATCCACGGCGTCGACGGGCTGGTGCACATGGTGCGTCAGGTGTTTGGCAACTGAGCTTCCAGCGCGTCGCACCAGCGCCGGACCGTCTCGTGTTGGGCGCTCCATGCGACCCAGACGTTTTCCGCCCAGCGCCGCGCCAGCGCTACGTGCTCCTCAAAAGTCTCCCCGGCCAGCACATCCTGCGCGGTCATCGTGCCGATCGGTGTCGTCGGTTCAAACCAGGGAATGTGCAGTCCGCCGTGGGTCGAGCGCTCCATCACGGCGGTCGCGTAACGCTGCGGCGCATTGCGCTCAAGCATCATGCAGAGGCGGATCAGGTGCACGCCGACCGACTGGCGTGCGCGCGGCACGTTCTCGCCGGGATGCTGGGCGGCGTAGGCGTCGACAATGAACTTGTGCTCCTCCGGCATCCCGAATTCGCCGTAGTCCTTCGCCAGCACGCGACCATAGACCGCCCAGCAGGCTGCGCTCGCACCGATGTACTCGTGCGTCGGACCGTCGTACTCGGGCAGGACGATTCCGCAGCCTGGGCAGGCGCTCTCAGACACCGCCGCAGAAGTCGTCCGGGTCGTCCGGATCGCTTTCGATGACCGGACGAAACTCGATCGTCGCGGGGCCGATGCGGTGGTTGCGATCGGCTTCGCTCGTGTGATTCTCGGGCTCCACCGCTTCGACCGGCTCGGGAAACTTTGCGACTACGAGGTCCGGAACAGGGCGAAGCGGTTGCGGCTCAACGGCCTCGGGCGCCTCGGCCGGCTCTGCGCGCTGCTCTGGTTCAGGAGCATCCTCGCGGCGCAGGAACTGACGACTCCAGGCAAGCTGGGCGGCCTCTTCGGCGGAGGTCTCGGCGCCGGGCACGTCGTACTCGACGGTCATCTGCGGGTCGAGCGGGATCAGCGGCCGATCCGCCGCATCCGGGCGGACGATCCGCAGTGCCGCGGCCTCAGCTTGAGAATCCTTGGCCGATTCGACAGCAGACAGGTGCGAACGAACGTCGCGCGCGATCGGCGTACTCGCCGCCTCGTCGCTCGGCCGCTCGGGGTGGAGAAAGTTCTCGTCCATGATCTCGCGGAAGTTCTCGCGCTGCTCGTCGGCTCCGACCTCATCGTCGCTGCGGCGCACAGCCGGGCCGCGGCCGGTCGGGACTCCGAACTCTGGGATCGGGAACGCGGGATCGACTTCGTCGACAGCTGTCGCAGGCGGGGTGATCTGTTCAACGACGGGAGGTGCCGCCGGCACCGCCGGCGCGTCGGCGACCGGCGAGAAGTCGAACGTGAAGCCGCTCTCCCCATGGGCGTCGCTCAGCGCGGGTCGTTCGGCGACCGGCCGGCGCTCAGGAGCGGCGTCCCACTCGGGCGCCTCGAGCGCGGGCGGCTCGAGTTCGGACTCAGGCTGGACGGCGGACTCAGGCTCGGGGCTGACCCGCGGCGCCGGCGCGAGGTCCTCTGCCGGGTGGAGCGTCCAGACGTTGTCATCTGGCTCTGCGGGTTCGGCGAGCGCCTCGGCGTCCTCACGGGTGTCGATCGCCTTGATCTCGGCGGTGTCGTCAAAAACCGAGTCGAACTCCACGGTCTGCGTCGGGTCGACCGGTGCCGGTGCGCCGGGGTCTGGCACCGGCTCCAGGTAGACGGGGTCCTCGGCGACGATCTCGTCGCCGGACGGTTCGCCATCGGCCGCCAGGATCTCGTCGGCGAGGCTCTTCAGGTCGGTCGAGAGATAGCCACACACGAGGTCATGGAGCAGCGCGCGCAGGTGACGCTCAGCGCCGGCGATCACATCCAGCGGTGCGAACTTCTCCAAGCGCTTGCGATCGGCGCGCCCGACGCTGCCGTTCACAGCCAGGCGTTCGAGTGCAAAGGCCGCCTCGATCTGGTCGCGCACGTCCTGGCGCTCGTGGTCCTGCGCGCACAGCGCGGAGATCCGGGCCGGAAGCGCAGCCTTGCCACGATCGTCTTCGGCTTCAAGCAGCGCGCGCAGCGCCAGCAAAAAGTCAGTCAAGCCGTCGGCCGGCACGGTGCGCTCGAGACCGGTCTCGAATCGCTTGAGCGACCAGGCGATCCGCGTGCGGCGCTCAACCCGGCGCACGGCGTTGACGAATTGACGCAGTTCTTCCTCATCGCTCGGGCGCAGTTGCCAGGCGTCTTCGCGTGAGCGGCCCGAGAATGGCATCGAGACCTGGTGCCAAGAGCCCGCGATATCGGCCTGGGCGGTCATGCCCAGCGCAACGCTGCCCGGGCGAAACAGCCGCAGAGCGGTCAGCAGGGCGCGCGCGGACAGGCGCACTGCAGGCATCGGCGTGGGAGCATCGGACGGCGCCGTGACCGAAATCGAGCAGTAGCTGTCGGCGCCGGCCGAGCTGTCGGAGAAGCGCTCGGCGCAGGTCGGGTCAAGCTCTTCGGCCGCGATCATCTCGACGCCCGCGCCGAGGTTGATCGAGCCCTCGCTCAAAGCGACGCCATGCACCGGGATGAAGACCGTGGTCACGAGCCGTTCGGCCAGAGCGACTGACTCAAGCTCGACATAGGCGCGCTCGAAGCGCTCATCCCAATACTCAAAGCGCTCGGCGCTCTCCCAGACCGCGGAGAGAAACGCCAACACGCCTAGCCGCGCGTGCGTCAGCTCTCCGACGTCGAGCACCGGCTCGTTGCGCACGCGCAAGTAGGCGATCACGCCACGCGTTCGTGCGAGGTTCTGGGCGGCGTTCTCAAACGTCGCGAGCCGGCGAAGCTGGTCTGCGTGCGAGGCGACGAACTCGGCGGTGAGCGGCCGGTAGGCGAACATCGTGACCGGCCCGCGTGCACCCGGGGCCTCGCCACCGGGTCCAGACTCCCCGACCTCAAACGGAATCTCGGCGCCGCTCGCAAGCAGGTCTTCGAGCAGCCGGGAAGCGTCCTCTGTGAGCACGCGCAGGGAGTCATGGAGCATTCGATCGCGCATGCAGGACGGTTTCTGCACGGCGAGTCGGCATCCTTCCGGACGCCAGCACGAAGGACTCGGCGCGGTGCTTGCGCGCTAAGCGGCGACGGCTTGCTTGGCGCGTGCCCGAGCTGCCTCGCGACCCTCACGGCCGCAGAGCTCGCCGAGCCACTGCTCGCCATAGCCGCGCATCGCATCGACGATCGGGATCAGCGCCCGGCCCTTCTCGGTCAGCGCGTATTCAACGCGCGGGGGAACCTCGGCATAGGTGCGACGCTCGACAATCGCGTTGCTCTCAAGCTCGCGCAGCCGGAGGCTGAGGGTTCGCGGACTGATCCCGTCAAGCGACCGCTCGAGCTCGCAGAATCGCGAGTCGTGCTCGGCGAGATCGCGGACGATGATCGCCGTCCACTTGCTGCAGAGGATCTCGGCCGTGGCGCAGACGCCGCAGGTGCTGTTGTCGACAGCGGCGTTGTCGGTCTTTTTGGCCATATACAAAGGATAGCGCTGATACTTCACTTAGTGAAGCAGCGCAACGTGTCAGGAGCCTGGTGGCTGCGGGACCGCGCCGCCGCCGTGCACGCCGGCACCGTGCATCGCGTGCGACTGGCCTGGCGCGGTGCTGTTCTCGGCCTCGGCGGCCGCCTTGGCTTCTTCGCGGGCGCGATCGGCCGCGGCCATCACCTTGTCCATCGATTCGTCGGCGCCGCCGGCGGCGACGGAGAGCTTGAAGTCATTCGGGCTGGTGGCTGCCCGCATCGCGACGTCCATCGTGATGTTGCCTGCGCGCAGGTGCTTGAGCAGCGCCTGGTCGAAGGTCTGCATCCCGTAGTACTCACCCTCGCCGATCGCCTCTTCGATCTTCCCGGTCTGCTCTGGGTCCTCGATCATGTCCTTGATACGGCTGGTCGCGACCATCACCTCGACGATCGGCACACGGCCCTTGCCGTCGACCGTCGGGACGAGGCGCTGGGAGACGATACCCCGGAGCGTTCCGGCGAGCATCGCGCGCACCTGCTTGTTCTGGTGCAGCGGGAAGAAGTCGATGATGCGGTTGATCGTCTCGGTTGCGTTCAAGGTGTGCAAGGTTGAGAAGACGAGGTGTCCGGTCTCGGCCGAGCTCAGCGCAGTGCGGACGGTCTCCTCGTCGCGCATTTCGCCGATCAGAATCAGGTCCGGGTCCTGACGCAGGATCCGGCGCAGTGCTGAGCCGAAGGAATCTGTGTCGGAGCCGATCTCGCGCTGCTGGATGATCGACTTGTTGTCGCGGTGAAGAAACTCGATCGGGTCTTCGAGCGTGATGATGTGCTTGTGCTCGGTGTCGTTTATCTGCTTGATCATCGCTGCGAGCGTCGTTGACTTACCGGAGCCGGTGGTGCCGGTCACGAGCACGACTCCTCGCTCTTCCTGGGCAAGCGCCGTGACGGCCGGCGGAAGCATCAGCTCCTGCACGCTCTTGATCTCCATGCCGATCGCACGCATCACGATCGAGCACGATCCGCGTTGCGTGAAGGCGTTGACGCGGAAGCGCGCCACACCGGGCAGCGGATAGGCGAAGTCGACCTCGGCGTTCTGCTCGAACTCCTTGAACTTCTCCGGCATGTCGCGCGTGATGTGGCGCAGGACCTCAAGCGAGTCCTCCGGCATCACCTTTTCGCTGTCCGGGATCGCCGTCAGAACGCCGTTGAGGCGCATCATCGGCGGGGCCGGCACCTTGATGTGCAGGTCCGAACCACCGACTTCGAACATGTGCCTGAGCGCTGCGTCTACATCGACCATACGTTCAATCGCTATCGGCACCCTGGACGCGCGCTTTAGCGCATGAAAGGCGTCCAGAACGGCTATGTCGGCGCAAACGCGGTCGCTAAGCGACTTCGCGCAGGCCCTGCGACCAGCTGAGCTTGCGCAGTTTGCGCAGCGAATGGGTCTCGATGTGCCGCACGCGCTCGCGCGTGATGTTGAACACCTTGCCCACCTCGTCCAAGGTCTTTGGCACTTCACCACCGATTCCAAACCGCAGTTCGAGGACGCGGCGTTCGCGGTACGAGAGGTTGGCGAGCGCGCTGTGGAGGTTCTGCGTGCGCAGCGAGTCGGCCGCCGCGTCGAACGGGTCCGGAGCGTTCTCGTCGGCCACGAATTGTCCGAACTCCGACTCCTCCTCATCGCCGACAGGCTTCTCCAGCGAGATCGGTGTCTGCGCTAGACGGCGGATGTGCTCGACCTCCTCGACCTTGAGCTCTGTGGCGCGTGCGATCTCCTCGACGGTCGGTTCGCGACCGAACTCGCTGAGCAACTGGCGCTCGGCGCGCGTGATCTTGTTCAGGCGCTCGACGACGTGCACGGGTATGCGCACGGTGCGGCCCTTGTCGGCCAGAGCACGCGCGATCGCCTGCCGAATCCACCAGGTCGCGTAGGTGCTGAACTTGAAGCCCTTGCGGTAGTCGAACTTCTCCGAAGCACGCACCAGTCCGAGCGTGCCCTCCTGGATCAGGTCGAGGAAGCTCAGCCCTTGGTTGCGATAGTTCTTGGCGATCGAGACGACCAGCCGCAGGTTGGCCTCGACCATCTTGTCCTTGGCGTCCATGTCACCGCGCTCGATGCGCTTGGCCAACTGGACTTCTTCGGCGGCAGTCAGCAGATTGACGCGGCCGATCTCCTTGAGAAAGAGCTGCAGCGAGTCGGTCGTGGTCGACTCGGCGGCGGGGCTCTCGGCAAGGCGACGCTTGCCTGAGCGCCGAGCGATTGCGGCCGTCCAACCAGCCTCGCCGCTGTGCGCCTCATCCATCTCATCGAGCACTTCGATGTCGGCGGCCTCGAGCCAGCCACGGAGGATTTCAGGCTCGACGTTCTCGACGCCACCGTCGGCCGCGAGCGCCATGGCCTCGCCGAGTGTTGCGACGTTCTTTTGCCGGCAGGTCTCGATCAGCAGTCGGACTTCATCGGACGTCTCGAGAGCGTCGTCGCCGTGGATTTCAATCACCGACATAGGAGCACTTCCTGACCGTTTGTACAAACCGCCTGCGGACGCGGTATTGGTTGTTCTTCCCCCCAGAGCCAGCTTGCAAAACGTGCCGGCACCAGACTGCTGCTTGCCGGCCGGCGGTCCTATCGCGTGAACCGCCCGCCTGAAATCCATTCTAAGCAGATCTGGGTGATCGGTGGGGGTGATTTTTGAAACTTTGGACGGAAGTACAGCGGTAACTGGACCGCTGTCCAGTTTTGGTTGCCGACCACGCGGTAGTCTGCCCTCTCGGATGAACGATGGGGTCACATCCGCGGCGCCGCCGGTCAGCGCCGAACACGGGGGCAAGCTTGTCGCACGGCGGCTCGAATCGGCCGGCGTCACGAAGCTCTTCACGCTCTCAGGCGGGCACATCTTCTCCGTCTACGACGGCTGCCGCGAGCGCGGTATCGACATCGTCGACGTCCGCCACGAGCAAACCGCGGCGTTCGCCGCCGAGGGCTGGGCGAAGGCGACGCGCACCCCCGGCGTTTGCGCCCTGACCGCCGGTCCGGGAGTGACCAACGGTATGAGCGCGATCACCGGCGCGTTTGAGAACGAGTCGCCGATGCTTGTGCTTGGCGGCCGCGCACCGTCGTTCCGCTGGGGCCAGGGCTCATTGCAAGAGATCGACCACGTGCCGTTTATGAAGCCGGTCACGCGCTTTGCCGAGACGCCGCAGAGCACCGACGCGATCCCAGGGACGATCGACCGCGCGCTGATGGCCGCGTGCGGGACGCCGGGCGGTCCGGCGTTCGTAGACCTGCCGATGGATCACGTGTTCATGGAGGGCGCCGTATCCGAGGACGAACTCGCGCTCCCCGATCCGCTGGCAGCGTCGGCCGCCGACGGCAACCTGATTGATCGCGCGGCCGCTCTGCTCGCCTCGGCCAAGCGGCCGGTGATCATGGCCGGCACCGGCCTGTACTGGGGCCGCGGTGAGGACGAGCTGCGCGCGAGCTCGGAGCAACTTGGGATCCCTGTTTTCTTGAACGGTCTCGGCCGCGGCTGCCTGCCCGCCGACCACGAGCACTTCTTCAGCCGCGCGCGCGGCACCGCGTTGAAGGGCGCCGACGTCGCGTTGGTGATTGGGGCGCAGCTCGATTTCCGCCTTGGATTTGGCGGTTCGTTCGGCGAAGAGACGGAGCTGATCGTGCTCAACTCCGCGCCGCCGAGCAAGCGCACCGAGCGCGAGATCGCTGTCGAACTGATCGGCGGCATCGCCGCTTCGCTTGCCGCGCTGCGCTCGGGCGGCGGCGAGTTCACTGATGCCCGCCGCGAGTGGATCGCACAGCTGGCCGCGGTCGAAACGGAGAAGCGCTCTGGCGAAGCCGAGCTGCTGGCGGACTCGCGCGCGCCGCTCCACCCCGTGCGCGTCTACGCGGAACTCGCACCGATGCTCGACCGTGACGCGACGATCGTCTGCGACGGCGGCGACTTCGTCTCGTATGCCGGCAAGTACATCGACACCTACGAGCCCGGGCGCTGGATGGATCCCGGCCCGTACGGTTGCCTGGGCACCGGTCCCGGCTACGCGATGGCAGCCGCGCTTGCCCGGCCGGGCAAGCAGGTCGTGATGATGATGGGCGACGGGGCCTTCGGTTTTGCGGGGATGGACTTCGACTCGCTCGTGCGCCACAACATCCCGGCAGTCGCCGTGATCGGCAACAACGGAATCTGGGCGCTGGAGAAGCACCCGATGGAGTTCCTCTACGGATATTCGGTTGCCGCCGAGCTCACGCCCGGAACGCGCTACGACGAGATCGCGCGCATCCTTGGCGGACACGGCGAACTCGTCGAAAAGCCGGAAGACCTTCGCCCGGCGATGGAGCGGGCGCTTGCCTCAGGCAAGCCGGCGGTGGTCAACGTGCTAACAGACCCCGAAGTGGTCTACCCGCGCAGCGCGAATCTGGCCTAGTTCTACCGCGCCTCTTCTGCCGCTTTTTGGCGGCAGTAGCGGTCGAAATACTCGACGTACTCAGCCGCACCACCGAAAGCGCGCAGACCGCGCTCGACATCGACGAAGGTTGATAGGTCGGACGCCAGATACTGCGGATGACTCGTGTATCTGAGGATCAGATCGGGCTTCTTTGGGTTTCGGTGCACGTACGCAATTCCCCGCCGAAGAGCGGCTCGATCCGGCAGTCGTCTCAAATCAAACGGGCGGACAAATACGGGTCCTCGGTGCCCAGTCAAATGGTTGTACCGCAACGCGTACGCCCTTAGGCAATTGCCGAAGAAGCGGCTGATGGCCTTGGGATCCTCGCCCTGGCCGATCGTCATGTGCGGGTGATTGTGCATCGTCGCGAAAGAGGTAATCGAGAGGTCGTGAAAGATTTCCGGCCCGGTTTTGCTCACTGGTGCGCCGGGCAGTCGGCGCCTGACGGTGTCGAGCCAGGCGGCCTTCAGCTCATCCGTCGCGAACGGAGCAAGGCCTTCGACCGCATGCGAAAACACGTGGTAGTCGGCACTCGGACGAAGTTGCCTCAGTTCAGCGAGAGTCGCTCGTCGCGGGAGGAATCGTTTGCTCACACCCCGTTAATGGTTGAACCCCGCTCCGTTTACCCCCCAACGAAGAAATATTTCTGCCCGGAGCGGGCTTCCTCAGAGAAAACGTGAGGAAGCCACCCACTTCCTCATCGCCGCACTGAGGAACCCCCGGGCTTCCTCAGCGGATCCTTGAGGAAGCCCATGAGTTCCTCGTGAAAATATTGAGGAAGCCCGTTGGCGGGTCTCAGAACTCGTCGTCGTTGGTCAGCAGGGCGAAGATCACCGCGAAGTTCAGCACCATCACCGTGATCGACCAGATCGGGTATGCGCCGATCGAGACGAAATGCGTGATGCCTGAGAGCGAGGCGAAGGTGATGCCCAGGATCAAGCCGCGCGCCTTGCGCTGGTAGATCTCGTTGGCCGCGTAGATCTGCAGTAGGCCGACGATCACGTAGGCGATGCCCCATCCGGTCAGCGATTCGAAGAGCAGCTTCGAGGCGTCAAAGCGCGAGTCGCCGGCGAGCGCCGCGCCGCCTTCGATCAGGTTGAGGATTCCCGCGAGCAGCAGGACCACAGAGGCGAAGCCAAGCGGGCCGGATGCGAACTTCTTTGTTTGATCGGTCATGGGCCGGGATTCTAGGATCGACGCCGGAGCGATGCGCATCGGAGCGGTTGACATAGGGAGCAATTCGACGCGTCTGCTGCTCGCGGACGTCGTGGACGGCGCGATCACGGAGATCTCCCGTGAGTCGATCGTGACGCGACTTGGCGATGGTGTCGACGGTTCTGGGCGGCTCAATCAGGCGGCGATCGATCGCGTTCGCGGCGCGCTCTCGGAGTATTCGGCACAGATCGCGCGCGCTGGGTGCGAGCGTGTCGGCGGGGTTGCGACGAGCGCTGTGCGCGACTCTTCCAACGGGGTTGAGTTCGCGGCGGCGGTCAGCGGCGAGTTCGGGATTCCGATCGATGTGATCGGCGGGGATCGTGAGGCCGAGCTGACGTTTATCGGGGCGGGCTCGGGATCGGCGCTCGCGGGCGAGGGCCGATCGCTGGTGGTGGACATCGGCGGCGGGTCGACGGAGTTCATCGTCGGCGAGGAGGGGCGGTTGCTCTTTCACTGCTCGACGCGGCTTGGTGCGGTGAGGCAGAGCGAGCGGCATCTTGCGTCCGATCCGCCTTCAGGCGGTGAACTCTCGGCGCTACTTGAGGAGGCCGGCGCGATTGTCTCCGAGGCGGTGCCCGCAGAGTTTCGGAGTGACATCGCGCGGGGGATCGGTGTTGCCGGCACGCCGACGGTGCTCGCGGCGATCGACCAAGCGCTGGTGGAGTTTGATCCCTGGAAGGTGCACGATTATGCGATCACGCTGGAGGCCTGCTCGGCGATGCTCGCGCGGCTGGCCGCCTTGCCGCTGGCCGAGCGGCGCGAGGTCGTGGGCCTGCACCCCGACCGCGCGCCGACGATCGTCGCCGGGGCGGCGATCCTGCTGGCGACGATGCAGGCGTTCGGGCTGCCTGAGGTTGTCGTGAGCGAGCACGACATCCTTTATGGCATTGCGCTTGACCTTGCTGCGGCCTGAGGCGGCGGTAGTCAGGAAGGATCAATCCGAGGCGACGTCGGGGTCCAGGCGCGCGTCGAGGATCGGATTGGCCGTCGGGACTCCGCCCTCGGCGCGCCAGCGGCGGATCTGCCCCAGCGCACCCGAGACCGTCGCCACAAGGGGCACGGCGAGGATTCCTCCGATCACCCCGGCGATGACGGTGCCGGCAAGCACCGTGGTGAGCGTCACCACCGGCACCAGCGCGACGCGGTCGCCGACGATCCGCGGGCGCAGGAAGATGCTGTTGATCTGCGAGAGGATCACGAGCACCAGCAACATGCCGATCATCGTCCAGATTCCGCCGGAGACAAACGCCATTGCCGCCACCAAAGCGCCGGACATCCAGGCGCCGATGATCGGCAAGAAGGCGAGCACAAACACGACGAGCCCGACGATTCCGGCGAGCTTGATCCCGAAGAGCAGCCCGAAGAGCGCCACTCCGCCGCCATAGATCGCGGCCATGATCGCGGTACCGCGAAGGTATCCGGCGAGCTTTGCATAGGCGGAGACGCCCAGTTCATTTAGTCCGGGGCGGTTGACCGGCGCGAAGAAGCCGAGCAGCCACTGCCAGTAACGGTCTCCCCCGGCCAACAAATAACCGGTCAACACGATTGTCAGGCCGACGATCGCAGCCACTTGGGCGATCAACGGGGCGGCCGCCTTGACACCTTGCACGAGTGCGTCCTTGAGGTCTGGCACCGAATCCTTCACGTTGCTCTCGAGCGTGACGATCTGATCGTGCGAGAAGTTGAACGGCGGTCCGGCGAGCCAGTCGTAGAACTCGTCGCCGGTGTTGTCGAACGCTGCTTTGAAGGTGTCGATGTTCTTCAGGAACGGCGGGATCGCCAGCAATGCGAGCCCGGCGATCACGCCGAGCGCGACCATCACAGTCAGCGTCGCCGCAAAGCCCCGGGAGATCCCTTTGCGTTCAAACCAACCGGTCAACGGCGCAAGCACGGACGAGACGAGCAGCGCAAGCAGCAGCGGGATGACCACGAACTTCAGCTCGACGAGGATCATCACGACGACCGCCAGTGCGACAAGGCTCACGAGGAATCGCCAGGACCAGCCCGCCGTCGTGCCCAGCACACCCCAGTCGTGACCGTCCAACGGGGGCGTCGGATCGAACATCGATCGATCGCCGCTCATTCGTCTATTTGAACGTCAGCACCGGCGGCCGGGCGCACGCCAACCTCGGCGAGCCATTCGACCAGCTGCAGATACATCTCCCGCGCCCCGATCAACTCGTCGGCTTCGCGTGACCACTCTGACGGCACGAGCGCAAACGGCTGGGTCTGGGTGCCGCCCAGCCCGCCGTGCGAACCGACGAGCTCCTCGAACGCAGCGACCTCCCCGGACTCGGGGTCATACATGCTGACGACGTAGATATCGGGCGCGTTGGAGAAGCCGTTGTTGCGCGCGAGGTGCCGCGCGGCGTGCTTGCCGAAGTGCGCCAGCGGATCGCGGCCCTCGACCTCTCCGCTGTCAAGGTGATTCACGCCGTCTGCACCGATCGCCACCGGCCCGTCGGACGAATTGACCATCACAAATCCGACGCCAGGGTGCGTTGCGAGCGTCGTGATCAGCCCCGGGAACTCGCTCTCGATCGATGCGCGATCCAAACGCTCAGAGAACTCAGGGAAGTAGACGAGCCCCAAATTGCCCGAAGCCAGCACGATCGCGTCCGGCTTCTCCTCGCCGCCTTCGATCGAGTCTTCGACGCGGTCGATCTCGGCCTCCGGACCAAGCCGTGCCTCGCCCGCCTCCGGCTGGCGCCGCTCGACGCTGCGCCGGACCATCGTCGCGGTTGCCCCGTCGGCATTGGCGATCTGTGTAACGGCGCCTCCGATGTTGCCCCAGGCCTCGTCCGCCGACTCGATCGCCGCGAGTTCCTTGCCCTCACCAATCGAGCGCTTGACCACGTCTTCGAGCGTCTCATCGAAGCGCTGCTTGAACGTCGCGCCCTGGGACTGGCCGTGGTCCGAGAGCACTACGAACTTGTACGGCCGTGGGGCGAACTCCGCGATCCGCTCGAGCCGCGCGAACTGCTGGTCAAGCCGCCGCAGCACGTCAAGCGCGTCGCGGCGCTCGATGCCGGAGTGGTGGGCCACCTCGTCGTAACCGACGAACGTCGCGTAGCTCACCGGCACGCCCTCGAACATGTCGCCGACCAGCGAGAAGATGTTGAAATCGCGCATCACCACCGTCATGCCCATGCGCAGGATCGGATAGATGCCGCCGCGCGAGACGCGCGGCTGGATGTCCAGCTGACGCTGACGGCGCGCCTCGATCTTTTCCGTGATCACGTCCCAGATGCCGAGCGAGATCGTGCGGGACGGGTTGTAGGGGTCGGCGAAGTAGGCGTAGAAGTCGCGCGAGTAGAGCTTCTGCTTCACGCGACTCAGCGTCAGCAACGAGCGCGGCGCGTCGCCGGAAATCAGGTTGCCGCGGCTCGTGCCGCCGTAAGCAAGCAGGCCCTCGCCGGTCGAAAGCCGTTCCTCCACCATCGCGACGTCGCTGGCGCTGCTCGATGTGACGAGCTTGCCGGTCTCGCGCTCGTACCAGCGAAACGCTGGAATGTCGTCGTTGCGTCCCAGCAGCAGGCCGGCCTGGGATGCACTCGTTTGCGACGAGAGGTCGCACTCCCAGCTGACGATCCGGTGGCTCCCCTCCTGCATCCAGCGCGCCATCGTCGGTGCGTGTCCGTTGACGATCGCGCGGCGAAGCACCGGCTCGGCGAGGCCGTCGATCTCAAGAAAGAAGACGCCCGGCACGTCTGAGTGCTGGATCTCGCGCCCCTGGCGCCGAACCTGACGCCGCATTGCGCGCAGTACGACGCGCTCGTAGTACCAGTCGCGCTCACCGATTCCAAAGAGCGTCGAGAGCAGGATGTTCGCGACGGTGAGGACGATCACGATCACGACGGCCGAGCTGGTCGTCACGTCGATTCCGTCCGCGAACTCGGCGGCCAGACTGATCACCACGGCGGCCAGGAAGATCGAGCCGAGGCCCATCGTGAAGACCGCGAAGCGCAGCGCGAAAGAAATCACCAGCGGCCAGAGCAGCGCGTTGAAGAGCATGATCGTCGCGGCAACCAGGCACGCGATCCAGAAGTTCGGCAACTCGAAGCCGCTCATCACGTTCGAGAGGATCCAGAGCACCTCGCCGTTGAACGCGACCAGCGCAAGCGCGCGCAGGATCGTTCCGAGAATCGCCCGCGCGCGGCCGGTCATGCTGCGGCCCCAGCCGGCGGGATCGACAGTTCGCTGCCGGGCTCGATCAACTCGGCACGCGTCCCCGGCAGATCAGCCTCTTCGACCAGCGCACAAAAGCGCCGCGGCGGATCGACCAGCAGTTCGGGGCGTCGAGAGGACATGCCTGCCGGAAGGTACCCGCCCCAGTGGACCGGAACCGCGACGCGCGGCCGAATCATCGCCGTCGCCTGCGCCGCGCGCACCGGGTCCAGGTGGCCGGCGCCGAGCTTTGGACCCCATCCCCACACCGGCATCAGCGCGAGGTCGAGGTTCGGGTGCAGCTCGGACATCGCGTCGAAGATGTCGGTGTCGCCGGCGTAGTAGAAGCTCTGCGAACCGTCGACAACAAACCCGAGCGTCTCGGCCTCGCGGTTCCACGGCATCCGGCTGCCGGCGTGATCGGCATGCACGGCGCATATCGCAAGACCGGCCGCTTCAAGCTCGTCGCCTGCGCTGACACCTACGACATCGGAGAACCCCTGCGAGCGCAGAATCTTCACGCTGTCGCTCGGGACGATCGCCCGCGCGGACTTGTCGACGAGCTTGAGCGAACGTTTGTCCAGGTGATCCATGTGGCTGTGTGAGATCAGCAGCACGTCTGGCGATCCGTATCGATCAAGGTCCACCAGCGGTGCCTGTCGCTGCAGGTGCAGCAATGCGCTGCGAAAGAGCGGATCCATCAGAACGCGCACGCCGTCGAGCTCGACGAGGATCGTCGAGTGTCCGGCGAAAGCTACGTTCATTTCGCGTTGCGACAAAGCCCCATGATTGTGACGTATGCCGTAGGATTGCCGCCATGAGCGAAGCACCCGATGCGCCTGAGACGCAAGAGACGACCGAAGAAAACGTCGACCGTCCGGGGTACTCCCCGTATCGCCTCGGTTTAGGTGTCGGGCTGGTTCTGACGCTCGCGTCGCTTCTGCTCTTCCTCTCGTTCTTGGCGATCTGGGCGGACCGCCAAATCTTCGATTCCAAGCAGTGGACCGACACCTCCACGCAGGTGATCGAGCAGCCCGCCGTGCAGGACGCGCTGGCCAACTACCTGGTCGACGAGATCTACAACAACGTCGACGTTGAGCAGGAGATCAAGAGCCAGCTGCCGTCGGACTGGCAGGTACTCGCCTCACCCGCGGCCAGCGGCCTGCGCACGCTGATGCTCAGCGGATCCAAGAAGGTGCTCGAGCTTCCCGTCACCCAACAGGCGTGGGCCTCAGCCAACATGGTGGCCCACCAGGCGCTGATGACGACGCTGGAGGGCGGCGACAAGGGCAACGTCTCAACTCAGAACGGCACGGTGACGGTCGATGCTCGGTCGATCCTGATCGAAGCTGCCAACAAACTCGGCCTCAGCGGCAAGCTGGTGAACAAGATTCCGGCCTCGGCCGGCACGTTCGTGATCTACCAGTCCGAGGATCTCTCGACGATCCAGAACGTCTACAAGGTCTTCAACGACCTCAAGTGGATCTTCGCGATCTTGACGATCCTGCTCTACATCGCGGCGATCGCGCTGGCCAAGGGCCGGCGTCGCCGCGCGGTCATCTGGATGGGCGCCTCGTTCGTCGTCGTCGGGCTGCTCGTTCTGATCGCCCAGTCGCTCGGACGCGCGCCGGTTGTGGGCTCGCTGGCCAAGACAAGCTCGCTCGAACCGGCAGTCGGCGACATCTACGACATCGGCACCGATCTGCTGACACGGATGGCCGACTCGATCATCTTCACCGGGATTGCCGTGCTGATCGGAGCCCTGTTTGCCGGCCCATACGGCTGGGCCGTCTCGGCGCGCCGATTCCTTGCGCCGTACCTGCGCGACTACCTCGCACTCTCGGCCGGCGTCGCCGTCCTGGCCTTCCTGATCCTGCTCTGGATCGCACCGGTCGCCGGATTCCGCACGTCTGTCGGACTGCTGATCAACACCGCGCTGGCGATCGCCGGTTTCGTAGCGCTCGTTTCGATCACCAAGCGAGAATTCCCGGACGCCGAGCCTGCCGATTTCGGCGCGATGGGCGACTGGTTCTCCGAGCGCTGGGGCGACGTCCGCGACGCGGTCAGCCCGAGCGAGAAGACGACGGTCGTCAGCAAGGTCGCCGTTCCGGATGCGAGCGACGACCTCGCTGAGCTCGAACGCTTGCAGAGGCTGCATGCCGAGGGCGCGCTCGACGACGCCGAGTTCGCAGCGGCCAAGAAGAAGCTGCTCGGCCAGTAGCTCGCCTCAGTCCGGCTGGACCGGACCCGAGGCGAGCACCTTGCGCACTTTGGCGGTCAGCGTCTCGATGTCGTAGGCGCCCTCGTGGCGGCGGCCGTTGATGAAGAAGCTCGGCGTCCCGGTCACAAGAGCGGCGTCGGCACTCTCGACGTCATCGGCCACGCGCTCGGCAAAGCTGCGCGAGCGCAGGTCGTCCCAGAAGCGATCCACATCCAGGCCGATCTGCTGGGCGTAG
This sequence comes from Actinomycetes bacterium, assembly GCA_023404495.1. Classification (GTDB taxonomy): domain Bacteria; phylum Actinomycetota; class Thermoleophilia; order Solirubrobacterales; family JACPNS01; genus JACPNS01. The sequence continues at coordinate 37,223 of JAEYBE010000026.1, forward strand.
TCGCGCAGATCCGAGAGCTCGATGTCGTGCTGATGATCGATCATCAAGTCGTGCATCTCCCAGAACTTGCCTTGCGCGGCGGCGGCCTCAGCGGCCTCTGATGCGAGCTGCGCGCGCGGGTGCACATCTTGCAGCGGGAGGTGGCGCCAGACGTATGTGAGTTCGTCGTCGAAGCGTTCGAGCAGCGTGCGAACCGTGTCTTCGGCGCGGCCGCAGTATGGGCACTCGTAGTCGCCGTACTCGAGCAGCGTCACGCGAGCGCCGGCGGGGCCGCGGACGTGATCGCGTTCGTGATCGACCGGGACCGCGAGGTCTTCGATCAGCGCGGCGGGCGTCACGGATCCGCTTTTGCCGCGGGCGCTCATACGCGACGTAACGGAGATCAGCACGGCACCGAGCAGCGTCGATACGAGCGCCGCCACCAGCACGCCGAGCTTTGCCTCCTCAAGCGACTGTCCCTCGAACGCGATCTCAGCGATGAACAGCGAGAGCGTGAAGCCGATGCCGCAAAGGGCCGCTGCCCCAAAGACCGGTGGGATCTCAACCGGCAATGGCAGGCGACCAAGGCGCGGGTGCGCGGCGACAAGCGTCGTGATTCCGATACCGAACAGCTTGCCGAAGACCAACGCACAGACGATTCCGATCGTCAGCGGCGAGGTCGCGGCGTCGCTGAGCAGCTCAGGCGTGATCACGATCCCGGCGTTGGCCAGGGCAAAGACCGGCACGATCAAGAAGCTCGTCCACGGGTGGAGTCCGAACTGCAGCCGCTCGTTCTCTGAGACCGCGTTCTGCACGTAGAGGCGCGCGCTGCGCGCAAGCTCGGCGGTCGGCTGCTCGCGGAAGAGCCGCGTGATCGCCGTCGCGCGCTCAAGGTCCTGGCGGGCCGGCGGCTTGGCCGAGATCGCCAGACCGATGAGAACGCCGGCAATCGTTGGGTGCACGCCCGACTGCGACATCGCGATCCAGATCGCGACGCCGATCAGCTCGTACGGCCGCTTGGAGAGCGGACCCCACCAGCGCACGAGCAGTGCGAGCGCCGCCAGCGCCCCGGCGGTAGCCAGCGCCCCCAGCGAGACGCTGGAGCTGTAGGCGAAAGCAATCACCAGCAGCGTGCCGACATCATCGGCGATCACCAGCGTCAGCATGAAGACGCGAAGGCGCGGCGGCAGACGCCGGCCGAAGATCGCCAGCAGGCCCAGCGCGAAGGCGGTGTCGGTCGGCATCACGACACCCCAACCGTGGGCATCGGAGCCGCCGGCGTTGAAGGCCAGGTAGATCGCGATTGGGAGCGTCATCCCTCCGAGCGCTGCCAGCACGGGGACCGCGACGCGCCGGCGTTCGCGCAGCTCGCCCATGTCGAACTCTCGACGCACCTCGAGGCCGACGACCAGGAAGAAGAAGGTCATAAGCCCGTCGTTGACCCAGTAATGCAGGTCGCCGCCGAGCGTGTGGCTGCCCAGCGCAATCGAGAAGTCAGTCGACCAGAACGATTCGTAGCCGTGCGGCCAGATGTTCGCCCAGAGCAGCGCCACCGCCGATGCGGCGAGCAGAACGATCGCGCCGGAGGTCTCGGTCTCGAGGTAGTTGCGCAGCGGCGCGGCGATGTTTCGTGTCCAGGCGGTGTGCCCGGAGAGACTCCGGACCGCGTCGCCTGGTGTCGCCGCCTGATTCATCGGCGAATTATGACCGCGCGCGACGCGCGGCAGTGTCGCGAGCTATTTGCCCGCGACCGAGGAGACATACTTGGCGATCGCCGCGATCTCTTCTTCTGAGAGCGTCGACTTGAAGGCCGGCATCGCTCCGCCGCCGTTGGTCACCTGCTTGACGACAAGCGCTTCGCCCGGCTTGAGGGAATCAAGATCAGGCCCGGATGTTCCATTCGTGCCGGCGTCGGCGAGCTTGTGGCAGCCCGCGCAGTTGGCGATGAAGAGTGCCTTGCCGTCAGGACCGGCAGCTTCGCCGCCGGTCTGCTCGCCGGCAGACTTCTCGGCAGTCACAGCCTCAGCCTGCTGCTTGATCTTCGGGGCGGCGGGACCGCCGATCGAGCCGAGGCCGCCAATCGTGAAGGCGACGACCTGGGCCTTCTGGCCGCGCTTGTAGACGAGACCCGCAGGGACGATGAGCGTGCCGTTGTAGGCGGCAATCGGCGCGACCGCGCCGGCCGGCAGCGGCGAGGTCCAGACCTGGTCCCCGCTGTCGGCGTCAAAGCCGTAGACATTGCCATCGAGCGTGCTGGTGAAGACGATGTCGTTCACGACCGTCGCTGCGCCCAGCGGAACCGACGCAAGCTTCTTTGTCCAAGCAACCTTGCCGTCGCTGCTGTTGAGCGCGACCAGCTGACCGTTGTTCTTGTCGTCTGCAGTGAGCTCTTTGACCACGTCGGGCAGGTTGTCGGCCGTGACATCAGTCGGGACGTTGGCCACGGGGACGTAGATCTTTCCGTGGGCAGCAGCCATGTTCGAAATGATCCGGGCGCGCGTGCCGCTTTTGGCCTTGATCTCGCTGTTCCAAGATTTCGCGCCGTCCTCGGCCGCAAGGGCCACGACGCGGCTCCCTGCCGCGCCAACCGCGATCGGCTTCTCGTCATCGCCGACCGTCAGGATCGGCGAGATCGACGAGGCGAGCGTACGCAGTTTGCCGTTGCCGCGGCTCAGCACCCAAGAGGGCAGACGAGTGGCGATTCGCGGGCTCTTGACGCCGGCCGAGAGCACGCCGCTCTGCAAGTTGAATCCAACGAAGTTGCCGGCCGGCGCCTGCACGAAAACGTTGTTCGCGGTGATCAGCGGACTCGGCGCCTCGCTGCCAAAGCCGGCCTTGGTGCGCTGATTCGCCGTCCAGCCGACCGCGAGGTTGTTGACCGTGCTCGTCGAGATGCGACCGCCCGTGTAACGGGTGTTCAGCGAGTTCTGGTTGGGCTGGACCCAGGTGTCGGCGGCGGTCTGCTCGGAGCAGGCGCTGACGGCGAACGCCGAGAGCACTACGAGCGCGAGAACCGCGAGCGAGATCAGAACGTTGGCAGGACGGCGGGTGTGCGAGTGCATCAGGCTGAAACTCTTTGGTGGTCGGGGGTCAGATTCGCGGCTAAATCTATCCGACCGGCAGGCTTGACCGCTCTCGCGGAGCCGGCTCTCCCGCAGTCAGTCGATGTGGCCTGCGTGACGCAGGCTGCGCGACAGCGCCGCACCAGCGATCTCGCCGAGCCGGCTGAGGTACGTCAGATCTTCCTCGCTCGGCGGCCGTGGACCTTCGTCGCCGAAAGTGCCGGTACCGATCGAGCCGAACCGCTCGCCATCGAGCACGATCGGGACGTTGATCACGGTGCGATTTCCGAGCTGTTCGACAATCTCCCGGTTGACTTCGTCGGAAACCTGGGCGTCGTCGATCACCTGTGGCGTATTTGACTCGATCAGCCGTGAGACGTACGGATCGCCGTCGATCGGGATCGGCTCCGATGAGTCCCAGAGATCGTCGCCGCCGGCGAGCTCGGCTGCAAGCACCCGGTACTCCCCGGTCGCAGCTGAATAGACGCCAAGCCAAGTCGTGCGATACCCGAGGGTGTTGCGAAGTTCTGCCGCGACAAGTTCGACCAGTTCGCGCTGCGAGTCGACCGACTCGAGCTGCTTCTCGAGTCTGCGCAAGAACACCTCGCGGTCCGCAGAACCCATCCCCGCAACCTACACCCGAGTGCGGCGTGCCGGTAACAGAAACGCCCCGGCCGTATGGCCGGGGCGTTTCGAGTTCCAACTGCGCCGCAAGCTAGGTGCGGCTATTCAACCGTGGATTAGTCGCCGTACGTCACCGAAATGAACGCAGACGTCAGGTTCGACGGCGCACTCGTCGGCACGATGCCGAACGAGAGCAGGTCGCCGGCCGCGAATGACACCGTGTTGGTCATGTCGTGGCAACCGAGGCTTCCGACCGCCATCGTGCAGGTCACGCCTGGGTTCGCGCCGTTCTTGCGAACGGTGATCGTGTAGGTGGCACCCACACCGCCGGCGACTGCCGTCGGGGTGTTGATGCGCAGATTCCCGACCGTGCCGTCGACCGGCATCGCTGCCTGTCGTGCGGACTCGGTCGCACTCTCATCGTGGCGGTAGATGCCTGCGTAGCGAGCAGACGTGCCATTGAATCCTGCTTCGGTGCCGAGAATCGCGGCTGCCGTTGCATCGGCTCCTGGCTCGCCCTGCGGACCCTGGTCACCCTGCGGACCCTGGTCACCCTGCGGACCGGGGTCGCCCTGCGGGCCCTGGAGGCCCTGGACGCCCTGGTCACCCTGGACGCCCTGGTCACCTTGGACGCCCTGGTCACCTTGGACGCCCTGGTCACCCTGGTCACCCTTGTCACCTTGGTCACCCTTGTCGCCCTGCGGACCCTGCGGGCCTGCCGGACCTGCCGCGCCGGCTGGACCAGCGACACCCTGGACGCCCTGAGCGCCTTGCGCACCCTGCGGGCCGGCCGGGCCGGGGTTGTTGACGATCGTGCGGACACGCTTGCCGCCGCAGCGAACAACGCCGGTCACGACGCGCACCTTGTTTCCGTTCGGATTCGCGCAGATAGTTGACTGCGTTGCAGCAGACGCGGTTCCAGCTGCGCCCAGCACGACGGCGAATGTGAGCGCCGCTGCCGTAAGCACCAGGAGGAGTCTGCCTGTGGACTTCATTGAAGTCATTGGTCTAGTCCTTTCGACTACTTCCATCGTTCATTGCACTTGATTCCCCCAACGATTCCGTGCCGTGAGCAACGTCCTCGCCTACTGCTTCGATCTGGCGGCGGGTCTTGTACGGACCGCAACCCGCCGCCATATCCGAAGTTGATTCGTTTGGTGCCTCCCCGCCGTTAGTCGCCCATCAGCATCGTGAACGTGCCGTTCGGATTACCGGTCGCGGTGTTCGGCGTTGCCGCCAGCGAAACCAGGTCACCGGCAGCAAACGCCACGCTGTGAGTGGTGTCCGAGCAAGTCGTGCTGGGGTTGGCGACGGTGCACGTAACGGCGGTGTCTACGCCGTTCTTGCGGATCGTGAACGTGTACGACCCCGTAGTCGGCGTTGTTTCGAGGCGGATGTAGAGCTTGCTGATATTGAGCGCCGCCGGAATAGCAGCCTGCCTCAGCGACTCGGTGGCGTTACCGCCACTACGACCGAGCGAGCTGTACCGCACGCCTCCGCTGTTGGCCTGGATGTCTCCAAAGCCGATCGCGGCGTTCGGGCCGGCCGGACCGGTGTCACCCTGGGCGCCTGGCGTTCCCGGATCACCCTGGTCACCCTTCTCGCCTTGGAGACCTTGCTCACCCTGGAGACCTTGCTCGCCCTGGAGGCCCTGCTCTCCCTGGAGACCTTGCTCGCCCTGGAGGCCCTGGTCGCCCTGGTCGCCCTTGTCACCCTGGTCGCCCTTGGGACCCTCTGGACCGGTGGGGCCTTCGGCACCCGGCGGGCCGGCTTCACCCTGGAGACCCTGTTCACCCTGGAGGCCCTGCTCGCCCTGGAGACCTTGCTCGCCCTGGAGACCTTGCTCTCCTTGGAGGCCCTGCTCACCCTGGAGACCTTGTTCGCCCTGGAGACCCTGGTCGCCCTGGTCGCCCTTCTCACCCTGAAGCCCCTGCGGACCCTGAGCACCCTGCGGACCCTGCGATCCCGTCGCGCCGGGAACACCCTGCGCGCCCTGGGGACCCTGGGCTCCAACAGTCTCAATTGTGATCTTTCGTGTGCCGCTCTTGCAGCTCTTGTTGCCCTTGCGAACCGTGACGCTCGAGCCCTTCTTGTTCGTACAGATCGTGACGGTTTCTGCGCTGGCGATCGACGGCAGCGCCGCGATCACTGCCGTGATGGCGACTGCCACGACGACTAGCAATGACATCTTCTTCATTCCGGTGTGCACGGTTTCTAACCTTCCGTTGCTGGTGTGGGGGATTTTTCCTTGCTCATGCACTGAGCGGCTTAGGGAAAAGATCGACTACTAGAGCCGGTCCTTGAGCAAAAACTGAGTAGTGGTGGAACAATTGTCCGGTCCTCCACCTACTCAAACTTGTTCACCATCTTTGCGCCCACACCCGACGGATATATTGCCCACTCGCGGTATGTCGGCGCAGTCAACGGCGAACCACGACTGTTCTTCGACATCATCCGACCGATTCAGCCCGCAGAATTTCATTTAATGCATAACTTGAACTCAAAGCAACGTCGTGCCGGTCGAACCCGATGGCTTCCAACATTCGTTTGTGTTTCCGCGCTGGTGCTGGTCGCCGCCCTGCTCGCGTCAGGGTGTGGCGACGACGAGAAACTCACTCCGGGCTCCCGAATCGTCACCGCGAGCCAGTTGCAGGCCGAGGCGAAGTCGATCGGCTACCCGATCTACTGGCTGGGTGAGATCGACGGCAAACAGCTCGAGTTCACCGATCGGGCAGATGGGCGCGTTTACGTCCGCTATATCCCGGACGGCGCGAAGGCCGGAACACAGGACAAGTACCTGACCGTGGGAACGTACCCGATGGAGAATGCCTACGGCGTCGTGACCGCGATTTCAAAGAAGGACGGCGCGAAGTCGCCGCCGGTCAAGGGTGGCATCGCGGCAGTCGCGCCGGCCAAGCCGGACAGCGTTTTCGTTGCCTTCAAGGACCAGGATCTGCAGATCGAGGTGTACGACCCCAACCCGAGCGCCGCGCTCGAAGCAGCCACCTCGGGCAACCTCCAGCAAGTCAAGTAGATCCCGCTCGCTGAGCGGCCGCACAGCCGGAATTTGCTAAGTTGAAGGGACGCCGCGGGGTGGAGCAGTCTGGTAGCTCGTCGGGCTCATAACCCGAAGGTCGCAGGTTCGAATCCTGCCCCCGCTATTCGTGGAAACGCCCTCTGATGAGGGCGTTTTTTGTTTGTCCAGCTGCGGTTGCGCCGACGACCGTGGCCCCCGACGTCAACCGCCGCTATTTCGTAAGCGTCAGCGCTTTCCTTGTCGGAATCTCCTGCCGTCCCGCAGCCCCGGTTGCCCGCAGATAGAGCGTGTACTTCCCCGCCGGGAGCGTCTTCCTCAGCTTGTAACTCCAGCGCGTGGTGCCTTCGACGGTCAGCCACCTACTCGGCAGACACTTCCTGTTGGTCGCCTTCGTTCTCGCGAAGTTCGACTTGCTGTTCGAGAGCTGCAGGCATCGCTTCTTCCTTTTCAAGAGCTTCGCGTCGGTCTTGACGAGGGCGAGTTCAACTTTGGTGATTCCGTCGCCAGTCGCCGTGCCGGAGAAGCGCTTGAACTTCCTGGCCTTGAGCTTCTTCGTGCTGGGATGGCTGATTGACGCGGTCGCTGGCGTCTTGCCGAGGATCCGTGCGACAGCGAGGACGGCTGGTCCGCCGGGTGCGACATGCCCGACCACGCTGATTTTCCCGTCTGCGGCAACCGAGACGTCGCGGGCTTCGCCCTGAACATTTCCGAAGACGTTCAACACGTGACCGCCGTTGCCAAACTCCGTGTCGGCCGTTCCATTCGAATTGAAGCGAGCGACAAGCGGTGCGTACCCGGATACGCCGTACGCCAGGCTGTTTCCGACCGCAACGATCTTGCCGTCAGGCGCCACTGCGACACGGTTGAAATAGTCCTCCTCCCGGAATCGTGCAAGTACCGCGCCGCCGGTCCCGAAGCTCTGGTCGGGTAAACCGTCTGCTGTGAAGCGAAGAAGCACAGCGCGGTACTTTCCGCCCGAATAGCCGCTCCCGGCGAGGATGATCTTGCCGTCAGGTTGGACCGCCATGTCTTTGACGCCGGAGTCGTCACCGGGAAGTGTCGTCGTGAACTTCCCGGCGGAGCCAAACGTTGTGTCAAATCCGGTGCCGGTGGCTGCGAGTCGCGCGATACGGAATGCCTCGCCTCCATCGAGCACCTTCCCGGCGACGACGAAACGACCGTCGGGGAGGCCATGGAGCGTGCTCATGTAGCCGCTACCAGCCGCCCCGTGGCCACCGGCGGAAAAGCCCGCGTCGTACGAACCGTTGCTCGTCAGTCGGTACACGACGGAGTTCCCGGCAAAGATCGACGAGGCAATCACGAGAACGTTTCCGTCGGGCAGCGGCGACATGTCCGAGCACTCGTCAGGGTTGCCCGGGAGTCCGTCGAGGCCGGTGAAACCGGACACTCCCCAGCCGTTGTCGTCCTTGCCGCCCGACGTCAGGCCCCATACGGCGCAGAACGCTTCAGTGCTGCCGTCCGGATCGTTGCTGCCGCTGACCAGAATTCGTCCGGTCGGAGATATCTCCATCGACGTGAGCGTGCACCCCTCACTGTTGCCAGTTTTGAGCGCGTGCGTTCCGTTCTCACCGAAGCTCGAATCGATCGATCCCCCGGGCAGGAAGCGCGCAACGATGCACGAGTCATACGGCGACGAGTCGAGATACCCGGCCACGACGTACTTCCCGTCTGGCTGTATCGCGCCGACCCGGCCAAAGAGGTTGTCTGTCGTTGCCAGCCAGTTAAAGCCATCGCTTGAGAAGGTCGGGTCAAGGTCGCCTGCCTTCGCGCCAGCTGAGGGGACAAGAACGGCCAGCAGACAGATCGCCAGGAGAATCGGCGCGAGTTTGTTGAATCGGCGGATCATGCAGCAACCGGCGCCGCGATCTGCGTTTCGTCTCCGTGGGCGGACTGCCTGCGCACGAGCAGGACAGCCATCGCCACAAACCAGATCGGCTGGACGACGAACACCGCGATACCGCCAGGCGTGAAACAGAGCACACCCATTACGACGCTCGACCACGCAATCCATTTCGGCAGCGTCGCGGTCTTCAGGCCGCCGATTCCGACGGCGAGGAAGAGAGACGCGCCGCCGATCATCCAAGGCAAAAACGTGTACGAGGAGAGCAGTGCTAGGGCCAGCGTGGCGGCCTCATAACCCTTGTCTCCGGCCGAGAATGCAGCCACGGCGACCATCCCGGCGATTGACATCGAGATTGCCAGCGCGATCCCGCCGGCGAACGCGAGTGACGAGTAGATCGACTCCCCGGCCTCACCCGAGCGCAGCGTCGCGCGAATTTCAGTGGCAAAGAACAACGCGAACACCGCGAAGAGGTTCGCGAAGATGAAGTTGGCGATCATTCCGGCGGTCTGGTTGTCAGGTCCGTAGTAGTCGAGAAACTTCTCAGTGGAGGAAGTGTCGGTCGGGGTGTTGCCAGCGATCACCATGTAGGCGATGAGCGAGATCGCGCAGATAATCCCGGTGTAGGGCAGAAAGCGCCGGAATCCATCGATTTGCATTGCTGAGCTCCTTGGGTCAGGTTTGAATTTCGTCAACCATGCCCGCCCCGGCGTCCCGGCCACAAGGGGCACGGTTCCCGACTTGACCGGGAAATGCTTGGGACAGCGCGCAGTTGGCGGATTTAGCCGCCAGAATGATCCGATGGAATCCTCGACCTCCGCTATCGGACCGGCGACGCAGTCGCTCGCTGCGGACGTCAAGCCCGGCTTCGGCGCTCAGGCGTGGGCGGCGAGTGTCTTGACTTTCCTTGTCGTAGCTCTCGCGGTGTTCACCGCGGCCATTACGTCTTTCTCGACGCGCGGCGACTGGATATTCGATCTCGGCGCGGCGGTGCTGGCGCTCTTCTCCGCAGGATTCGGCTGGCTGATCATTCGTTTTCGTCCGGGCAACGCAGTGGGCTGGCTGTTGCTGCTGCAGGCGCTCGCCGTGGCGCTGCTCGGCGCGAGCGAGGCCTACTCGATCCGAATGATCGACGCGGGCGAGCCGTACTCGCTAACCACCCGCCTGATCGCGGTCTACTCAAACGCGACTTGGCCGCTGCTGTTCGCGGGCTTTGCCGGCGTGGCGTACGTTTTTCCCGACGGTCGGTTCTTTTCCAGGCGATACCGGCGGTGGGGGCAGTTCACGGCGATCAGCGTGGCCGTGGTCCTGATCGGCACGTTCTTCTCGAACGAACCATTGAGCGGTGCGTTGGAACCGATCGACAGTCCGCTCCCGACGCTGCCGTCCGCCCTTGAGGCGCTTTCGTTCTTCTTGGTCTTCGGGATGCTGTTCGGCCTGATCGCCGCCGCCTTCTCGGTTCGTGCGCGACTTCGCGCGTCAACCGGCGACACCCGTCTCCAGGTCCTCTGGCTGGCTTACGCGGCGCTGTGGATCCCGCTGACGCTCGCGCTCTGTTTTGTGGACGGCCTGCTGCTGGGCAAGTCAGGCGGCCCATTGACCGTGATCGGCCTCGCCGTGATGTTCGTGATGATGCCGCTGGCAATCGCGATCGGCATCCTTCGCTATCGCCTTATGGACATCGAACTGGTGATCAACCGGACACTCGTCTACGGAGCGTTGACCGGAGTGGTCGCGACTGTCTACATCGGCGTGGTCGCCGGCTTCGACGCGATCATCGGCAACCGCGGGCTGGCAGGACTGCTGGCCGTCGGGGTTGTTGCTGTGATCATCCAGCCGTTGCACGCGCGCCTCCAAGCGCGCGTTGATCGTTGGATCTACGGCGATCGTGCCAATCCATACGCGGCTCTGCAGCGACTTGACGCGAGACTTCGCGAAACGCTCACGCCATCCGAAGTCGTGCAGACGGTCGTCGAGTCCGTGGCCGAGGCGCTGCGGCTCCCCTACGCCGCGGTGGAATTCGCGCGCGGCGTCGACTCGCAGGTGGTCGCTTCATACGGTGTCGTTGGTCGCGGGGCGATTGAGCGTCGCGACCTCTCCTACCGCGGAAAGGAAGTCGGGATGCTGGTGGTCGAAGTACCGCCAGGTCGCTCTCTGGCATCTGCCGATGAGCGGCTGCTGGACGACCTTGCAAGCCACGTCGGCGTCGCCGTGCAATCGGTCAAGCTCACGGCCGAACTGCAGCAGTCGAGAAAGGACCTCGTGACCGCGCGTGAAGAAGAAAGACGTCGATTGCGCCGCGATCTGCACGACGGCGTCGGTCCGACGCTCGCAGCGATGTCGATGAAACTCGGGGTGCTTGACGATCGCGTCGACGATAAAGATCGACCACTCGTCACCCAGCTTGGCGAAGAAGTCCAGGCGACGATCACAGACATCCGCCGCCTGGTCTACGAGCTCCGCCCGCCCGCTCTGGACGAGTACGGGCTCGTCCCTGCATTGACTGAACAAGCGACACATCTCTCCGCCTCCGGCACGAGCTTCGCGGTCAGTGGCCCAAGCGAGATGCCGCTGCTGCCCGCGGCAGTTGAAGTTGCGACTTACAGGATCGCGCTCGAGGCGATGACAAACGTCTCCAAGCACGCCGGGGCGACAAAATGCGCGGTGGAGTTGTCGATCAACGGCGAAATCCAGCTGAAGGTCTCTGACGATGGCACGGGATTCTCGCCGAGCGCACGACACGGTGTCGGGATGAGCTCGATGCGCGAGCGCGCCGCCGAGATTGGCGGCGAACTAACCGTCGAGACGGGTGGTGGCGGAACGGTCGTCAGCGCGATCCTTCCGCTGGAGGGCGAATGACTCGACAGGTCATGCGCGTGTTGATCGCCGACGATCACCCCGCCTTCCGCGACGGGCTCCGGTTGATGCTTGATGCGGCCGATGACATCGAAGTCGTCGGCGAAGCCACCACCGGTGCTGAAGCTGTGAGCGCAGCTGCCCAGCTCGCGCCAGATGCGATTCTGATGGATCTTCAGATGCCCGAATTGAACGGCATCGAAGCCACGCGCTCGATAACTGGCAACAACCCGGATATCGGCGTGATCGTGATCACGATGTTCGAGGATGACGACTCCGTCTTCGCGGCGATGCGCGCCGGCGCGCGTGGATATCTCTTGAAGGGAGCACAGCGTGACGACATCCTGCGCGCCGTCCGCGCTATCGGCAGCGGGGAGGCGATTTTCGGTCCGTCGATTGCCGCTCGGCTGATCGACTATTTCAATGCGACGCCGCGCACGCTCTTCCCGGAACTGACTGACCGCGAACGCGAGGTCCTCGACCTGATCGCCGCCGGCAAGAGCAACTCCGCGATCGCCGAGCACCTCTTCCTGAGCCTGAAGACCGTGCGCAACCACGTGAGCAACATCTTCAACAAGCTCCAGGTGGCTGACCGCGCCAGCGCGATCGAAAAAGCGCGGGGAGCCGGTATGGGAGTGCGGCCGCAGTAGAGATTCGTTGATCTGTCGCTCGAGATTCAACGAAGCCTGCGCGCGCTCACAAATCCACGATCGTCTCAAACCCTCCGTAGATCATCCGCGACGGATCGAATATCCGATCGGTCTCCTGCATCATCTTCAGCATCCGCGGGTCGGTCATGATCTGCTCGTTGATCTCGTCGCGCTGCGCGCGCGACTTATAAGTGATCCACGCAAAGATCACCGTCTCGTTGTTCTTGCGCTCGACGCTGCGCGGGAACGAGGTGACCTTGCCGTATGGCACGTCGTCCGCGACGCACTCGCGGTACTCGATCGCGCCGAGTTCGCGCCAGAGCTTTCCTGCTTTGCGCGCAAGCTTGCGGTAATCCTCGACGTTCTTCTTTGGCACTGCCAGAACAAACCCATCGACGTACTTGGCCATCTCGGTCCTCGCTGTTTCTCGGAGTCAGGAATCTCAGCTTTGCATGTCGACCGCAGGCCTGGCTCAGAGAAACTGCCACCAGCCACGACAAAGGCCGCCCGGGATAGGCGGCCTTTGAAGCTTGCACGGTGTCGCGCACTGCTAGCGCTTGCGCATCAACAGCAACTGACCGTCCTCGACAGTGCCGGCTGCCGGAGCGGCAGTCGGCGAGTGTGCCTGCACGTCGAAGAGCCAGCTTTCGGGTCCGAACTCATTGCTTGTCTCGATGATTCCGCTCGTCTCCCAGATGCCTGGTCCGACGGCGACCCCGTCCCGGCCCGGCGGCGAGAGCTGCGCGACGCGCGTGGCCGCGTAGTTGTTCTTCAGGTCGTAACGCCAGATGCTGCCGTCTCGACCCTTCGAAGCCATCACCGGACGTGACTCACCGGTGCCATCCTCATTGATCATCAGGTAGCGGCCATTGACGTCGATGTTGTCAGGCGAGATCGCTGTGTCTCCGCCGCCGGCGATCACCTGGTCTGCGTTGTACACCACGGTGAGCTTCGCCGCGGATGTCGGGTTCGCCGTGTTCAGGTTGATCCGGTACAGCCGCCCGAGCTTGTTGTACGGATTCACTGACGGGAAGTTCGCGCCAGTCGTGACGAAGTGGAACTGACCTGGTGACTGAACGTTGCCGGCACCGTCCTCGATGCGGACGAATCCCATCGCACCTGCCGCGTCGGCTGCCGCTTCGAGCTGCGTCTCCGTGAGCGTGTCGGCGTTCGGGATCTGGGTCCAGCTTCCAGTCGTGGAACCGCCCGGCAGGTCGCCTTCGTGCGCGACACCCGCACCGCCGACAAACACATAGAGCTTTCCGTTGTCCAGGCCGTTGCGCCGGAGCACCGATCGCGAGTGGGGCACCTTCGTGCCGACGTACATGTACAGCTGCGAGTCTGGACTGGCGGGCCCATCCTCGAGCACCATGATTACCGTCTTCAGTCCGGTGTGCGGGAGTACGACCTGGTTCTCCTTGGCAAAGTGACCGAACTTTGGCAGCGTGTGCAGCCGATCGTCGAAGATCGCGACCGATAGCCCGCCATTGCCGTCAAACGTCTGCGCGCCGCCGGACTCCTCGCCCGTCAGGTAGACCGGTTCACTGAATCCCACCGTCGCATCGGCGAGAAATCCCGAGCAGAAGCGCGAGAAGGCCGACGTCGCATTGGCCGTGGTCGCGATCGGGCCGACGTAGCTGTTCTCGGAATAGATCGAGCTGTAGGCGAGGTCTCCCGACTTCACCGAGCCATCGCGGCGGAGCCGCCAGGTGCTGACGAACGCGCCGCGCGTCTGCGGCTGCCCAATCACCGGCTCAGACGTGACGGTCTGCCCGAGTTCCTGGTTCATGAAGACGGTCCGGCGACCGCGCTGACGGGTGATTCCAAGCCCGTCGGGGATGCCGACCATTTGCACGCTTTGCGATTTGTTCGATGTGCGGGGAACCCGGTCGCCGACCGAAAGCAGCGGCTTGACCGAGTAGCTACCGCCGACCGGAGTGGCGTAGGGCTTGACTGACGTGAAGAATCCAAAAGCGGCATGGGCCGTCGCAACAGCGCCCGCTACAACGAGCGCGCTGAGGACCGATGCCGCGAGCATCTTCTGTGCTCGGGACATTGCGTTCTCCTGTGTATTCGATGATGGCCCGCGGGAGGGACGAGCGCCGCGGGTCGGGCCGATTTATGACCTTTCGATACTGCGAGCCGAAAACTAGTGCCGCGTGCCGGTGATGCCGTTAAGAACTGGTCGCCGAACGGTTACAAGGTTGAGACACCTGCCGTCGGCGAGATCAGTCGGCCGACTGTTCGAGCAGTTCGCGCGCCGCTTCGAGGTCTCTGGCGCGAACAAGGATCTCCTGCGGACCCCACGTACCAAGCCCGTCGCCGATCCCGGCCGCGCGATTGGTCATCCGCGAAATGCAGTCGATGCCCGAGTCTCGCAGCACCGAGAGCAGCAGCTCGGCCTCACTCTGCGAAGGGGCGACATGCGCAACCACGAGTTCGTCTGAATCACTCATTCCTGCTCGCACCCTAGTGACCCGCAAAGCGGCGCGCTGCGCGGCGGTCGCCCGACTCGCATGTCCGCCATTCTGACGAACAGGGAGCCGGTCGCGATCCCGCGCTTCAAGCAACTTGGATACGGAGGGTCTGCTCAACCCCCAATCGCCGACATCAACTGCGGCCATGCCACGCGCATTTCGCGCTTCCACTCGGACCAGCTGTGGCTGGCGTTGTAATAGTGCGTCGTCACCGGGATGCCGAGTGAGCCCAGCTTGGTCGCAAGGCCCTTGGTTTCCTTGTCAACCTGGGCCTCGACCGGGTCACTCGTTCCGCCAGAGGACAAGAACAGCGACTTGCCGGCGAGGCTCGCCGCCTGATTCCACGGGTCGTTGCGCTGCCAGATCAGCCGCTGGGCGGGGACTGCCGGGTCGCCCCAGACGCGCTTCCAATCGGCGCCGCAGGCCAAGCCGGGCGTCGTGACACCGGTGCCACCGGCGTACTGGTGCAGCGGATCGACGTCGCCGCTGAAGGCCGCGGCCGCCTTGAAGAGCTCGGGACGATTGGCGGCGAACTTCATTGCGCCCAGGCCACCCATCGAGTTGCCGGCGACAGCGCGGTTGGTGCCCGCCCGATAGCCGCGCTCGAGAATCTGGCGCACCTCTGTGAGCACGAACGTCTCCCACTTGGGCTTCCCGCCGGAGCCGTAGTTCCACCAGTCGCTGTAGGCGCTGCACCAACTCGTATCCGGCATCGCAACGATCGCGCCGCTGGTGGCCGCAAGGGACTTGATGTCGGTCTTGCTTGTCCAGGAGGTGTAGTCGTCAAATCCGCCATGCAGGACGAAGAGCACGGGCCATGTCCGCGTCGCCGTGGGCGACCAGCCGCTCGGCAGCAGCAGGCGCACATTGCGCGTGCTCTGCTCCGTCGATGGTGACTTGATCGTGACGTCGAGGGTCTGCGAGTCGATTCTGCGCTCTGCGGAGACCGTCGCCCCCGTATCTGCCGTAACCGCTGCGCTTCCAGTCGAGGCCACGATGGCCAGAGACGCGAGCGCGATCGTCGTCGCGCTCGTGATGATCTGTCGAGTACTCATATTCACTCCCCAGTGAGGTTGCATTGCATTGCGCCGGCCGATGCCGGCCTGAGCTACTGCTTGCCGCTCCGTCAGCCGGCCGGCGTGACGTCCGCCCTAAGGCGAATGTCACGCGACGAGCTGCCGACGGCGATCCGGTAGATGCCGGAAGCCTTGTTCCAGTCATTGCGGCGCACGTCCCAGTAGCGGAACGAACGCGCGTCGAGCCTGAGCGTCACTTCCGAGGCCTCGCCCGGGGAGAGCGTCAGTTTCGTGAACTGGCGCAGAACCCGCGGCGGCTGCGTCACCGACGAGGACGGGTCCGGCAGCTCGGCGTAGACCTGCGGCACTTCCGCTGCGCGGCGCGTACCGACGTTTCGGACGCGGAAGCTGACACTCGCTCCGCCGTCGGAAGTCGCCGAGACGGAGAGGTTCGAATAGTTGAAGTCGCCGCCATATGAAAGCCCGTACCCAAACGGGAAGAGCGGCGCGATCGATCGCTCGTCGTACCAGCGGTAGCCCACGAAAACGCCTTCGCGGTACTCGATCTTGTCCTTCACGCCCGGCCACTGATTCGGCGAACCGGCGGTCGGCAGGTCGGCCTCGCTTGCCGGGAAGGTCACCGGCAGGCGGCCCGACGGGTTCACGTCGCCAAACAGCAAGCGGGCGATCGCTTTGCCGGCGCTTTCACCTGGGTACCAGGCCTCGAGCACTGCTGGGACGCTGCCGAGCCACGGCATCGTCACCGGTCCGCCGGTCTCAAGGACCACGATCGTGCGCGGATTTGCCGCAGCAACCGCGGCGATCAGGGCGTCGGCACCGTCGTCGAGCGTGAGATTCGCTCGGTCGCCACCCTCCGCCTGCGTGTCGCGCGCAAAGACGACCGCGACCTGGCTGCGCGCGGCGAGTGCCGCCGCCTGCTGCGGGATGGTCCCGCTGTCGTATTCGACGCTCGCACTTGGGATGCGCGCGGCGATCCCGGCGAGCGGCGCAGTGGTGCGCGCCGGCCAGACCAGCGAGGAACCACCACCAGATGGGTAGCCGGTTCCCTTGCGCTGCGGCAGGGGCTCCGGGTTCGGGAACACCGATGTGGTCGGACGACCGTCCGAGCTGCCATCGGCATTTGCCCCGATCACGGCGACGGAGCTGGTCGATGCGGGATCGAGCGGCAAGATGTCGCCGCTGTTCTTCAGCAGCACGGCCGAACGCTCGGCGATCTCCTGCGCGTCGCGCTCGCCGGCCGCGACATCGATTCCGCGGACGCGCGGCGGGTCATCGACGATCCCGAACTCGAACATGCCGAGCAGGATTCGATAAGCCATGTCGTCCAGGCGCGATTGCCGGACCAGGCCGAACGTCACCGCAAGTGCCAGCGGCGCGCCGAAGAAGAAGCCCGCCGGCTGCTCCTGGTCGAGACCATTGTTGGCCGAATCGATCGTGCTGCTGGTGCCGAGGATCCAGTCGCTCATCACCCATCCGTCAAAGCCCCAAGAGTTCTTCAGGATGTTCTTGAGCAGGTGGGCGTTCTCGCAGGCGTGAACCGCGTTGACCTTGTTGTAAGCACACATGACCGCGCCGATCCGCGTGCTCTTGACCGCGGTCTCAAACGCCGGCAGATAGATCTCGCGCAGCGTGCGCTCGTCGAGATTGGAGCTGCTGGTGAAGCGCGTGGCGTCGTTGTTGTTGGCGGCAAAGTGCTTGAGGCCATTGACCACCTTGGCCGCGCCCACAGCAACCTGCTCGCTCGTGACCATGCGCCCGCTGAGGTACGGGTCTTCGCCGAGCGTTTCGAACGCACGGCCGTAGCGCGGATCGCGCACGATGTTGGCCATCCCTGAGAGCGAGACGTTGAAGCCCATCGCTCGCGTCTCGCGGCCGATCACCTCACCGGCCTGCGCGCTGACCGCCGGATCCCAACTTGCGGCGCGCGCGACCGGGGCGGGCAGCTCGGTTGCTTCTGCGGGGGGTAGCCACGGCGCGAGAACTCGCATTGCCTGTCGGCTGCAGACGTTCGTCACGCCGGCGTCACCACCGACGATCGACATTGCCGGCAGTCCGAGGCGATCATTGGCACGCACCCATCCGTCGCCGGCACTTCCTCCGCAGGGGAAGTCGCCGTGGACGATCGCCAGCTTCTCGGCCTGAGTCATCGCTGCCAGGGCAAGCCTCGCGCGATCCTGCGGCGAGCGCGACGGATCAAGCCACGCGCGCGCGGCGTCGGCGGTGGGCACGAGCAAAAGCAAACTGATTGCCGCAGCCGCGACAGCGACAACAGCTCGGACGGATGAAACCCGGCCAGCAGACATATGACGATCTCCCCAGATCAGACTTTTGGTTCCGAATAGCGCGACAGTGTATTGCGTACAGCCGTGTTCGTCAAGTGCACACGGCGGCAAAAGCGACCGCGCCGCCGATTACGGTCTGCGCATGAGCGAAGTAGACGACCAGGTCATTGCCAAGCTGAAGGCGCTCCATCACGAGAGCTTCGAGCACACCGAAGGCTTCACGTGCTTCAGGCAGTTCACCCTGGAGACGAGCGGACTCGATCCGGAACTGCTCGAGAACTGGATCGCCGACCATGGCGGTCACTTGAAGCACATCCGCATACCTGCCGATGAGAACATCGGCCGCAGCATTCCGCAGCCAGACAGCGAACCTGTCTACTTCGTGCCGAGCGAGCTGCTCACCTGACAAACCGACCAGGAGATCCGACCCAAATGCGAACAAGGACGTTCCGACTGCTTGCGGCTACCGCAATCGCCTGCGCGACCTGCGCCCTGACAACTTCCGCCGCCACGGCGCGCACCCTCTTCGTCGGCAACCAAACACCCGGCAGCATCAGCGCCTTCAGCTTCTCCACTGCCGGGCAACTCTCGGCAGTCCCGGGCTCGCCGTTCGCATCTACCCAACAGCCGAGAGGCCTCTTCTCCTCGATTGACGGGCAGCGCCTCTACTCAGGGCACCGAGACGCCAACGTGATCAGTCAGCACGTGGTCGGACCGACCGGCGCCCTCTCGGCGCTGACCACTGACCTCGCGTTCACGCCGGGCGCCCCCGGATCTAGCGCAGTCTCACCAGACGGTCGGTTCGTGTACATCGCAAGCTTGGTCAACAACGCGGGATTCCAGAAGTTCGCAATCGCCGAGAACGGCGCGCTCACCGCTGCGGAGGTCAGCGCAGTTGCCGGCAACACGAACGGCGTCGCGATCACCCCAGATGGAAGATTCATCTACGCCTGCACGAGTACCCAAGGGCTGTTCATGTTTTCGCGCTCCGCCGATGGCTCTGCGAGTGCCTTGGCCGGCTCGCCACTTCTCAACAACAGCTGCAGCGCTCTCGCGGTGACGCCCGACGGGAAATTCCTCGTCACGGCCTCCACGAATCCGGGCGTTCGCACCTACACGATCAACTCCGACGGAACGCTCACCTTGATCGACGATGGCGGGATCACCGGTCCGCTGGCGAGCGCGATCGAACTTGGCCCAGATGGTCGCTCCGCCTACGTCCTGAACATCGGATCCGCGATGGTCGGCGGCAACGTCGCGCGGTTCTCGATCACAGGCGATGGGATCGTGGAACCGCAGGGCACCCCGGTCACCGTGTCAGACCCGAATGCCTACGCGGTTGGCATGGCGATATCGCCGGACGGCCGGTTCGTGGTCGTAGGAGTCCCCAGCGCGTCTTCGAACGTGCGCGTCTTTTCCACTGCAGCGGGTGCACTCTCCGAGGTGGCAGGCTCGCCGGTTTCCTCGGGGGCGAACATGGCCGGACTCTCGCCAACGCTTGAGATCGCATTCCAAACCAACAACGGCCCCAGCGTCAGCAAGCTCACCGTCGGCGGGAAGGACCGCAAGCGCAAGCTCACGGCCAGCGGCGGAAGCGACCCCGATGGCGCCGTGGCGGAATATCGCTGGGACTTCGGCGATGGCAAGACTGCGACCAGCAGCGCGTCCACGATCTCACACACCTACTCCAAGGCCGGCAACTACAACGCAACCGTCACCCTCGTCGACGATGAGGGATGCGGCGCAACCGACATCTACGACGGTCGCAAGTACCTCTGCAACTCGAGCGGAAGCGCCAGCGCGTCGGCCACAGTCGATGCCAGGCCGCCCTCGTTCTCAAAGCTCAAGCTGGCAAAACGCAGCGTGGCCCGCGGCGGCAAGATCAAGCTGAGCTACAAGCTCTCCGAAGCGGCGACCGTCAAGGTCGTGTTTCAGACGCGAAGCGGGAAGAAGTTCCGCACCCGCGGGACGATTAGCTTCAAGAGCAAGTCAGGAAAGCGCAGCAAAACGCTGACACTGAAGATCAGGCGTCGTGCCCTGGCAAAGGGAAGCTACCGGCTGCTGGTCACTGGCACGGACAGTCGCGCCAACACCTCCTCCGCCAAGAAGCTGAGTCTGAAGATCCGTTGATCGCGCCGGGCTGCGCGCGGCCTGCTTGACTGACGCCGTGGGACACGTTCCAGCCCAGCGCCACCTGCTCCGCGCCCGCGACTTCGCCGACGCCAATTTCGCTGACCCGATCGGCGTCGAGGAGATGGCTGGTGCGGCAGGACTCTCCCGCGCCCACTTCTCACGAGAGTTCAAGAAGACCTTTGGCGAGTCGCCCAACGAGTACCTGCTCACGCGCCGGCTCGAACGCGCAGCGACGATGCTTCGCGACACCGATTGGCCCGTCAATGAGATCTGCCTCAGCGTCGGACTGCGCAGCGTCGGCACATTTACGAGCGCCTTCACCCGGACCTATGGAATCTCGCCCACCGGCTACCGGGCGAAGCTGCCGCCCGCGGCGCGCAACGCCCGGGTCCCGGCTTGCTTGCTGCGCTCGAATCTGCGGCCCAAAGCCGTTCCCAAGTAGCGCACAAGAGAAGAAGGCCGCCGCGCGGTGCCGCCGTAGTTTGGCCGCATGTGGTACTTCACAGACCGCGACAACGAAAAGGAGACTTGCATGAAAATCGACAGCGCACAGCTCTGGGTGCACGATCAGGACGCTGCTCTGGCCTTCTACACCGAGAAGGTCGGACTCGAGGTCAAGCAGGACGTCACGCTCGCTGAACTCGGCGGATTCCGCTGGCTCAAGGTAGGTCCGCCGGGCCAGGACATGGGATTCGTTTTGATGGCGATTCCCGGCGAGCCGGTCATGGACGAGTCGACCAAGGGCGAAGTTGAGCAACTGATGGCCAAGGGCTTTGCCGGCACGATCTTCCTCTCGACCGACGACGTCGACCGCGACTACGCCGAGCTCAAAGCACGCGGGGTCGAGTTCAGCCAGGAGCCGACCGACACGCCCTACGGTCGCGACACCGGCTTTCGTGACCCTTCCGGAAACAGCCTTCGGCTGACCCAGGTGAACCCGGACATGTAAGTCGCTTCGCCGCGGGTGCCCTGCTCAGGCAGGGTGCCCGGTGGCGATCAGCGTGACGATCTCCACCAGTTCGTCGCGCAGTGCGTCCGGTTCCAGCGTGGCCCCGTGGCGCAAATCGGCTGAGATCGCCTCGCTGATCGCGCCGACTATCGCGCTCGCGCGAGTTTGCGAGAGCGGAGGAATTGAGGCGTCGCGAGCACGGGTTTCTTCACGTAGCGACACGTAGAAGGCTGCGAGCAGATCGTTACCCGCCCCGATGCGGTCCAATGCTTCGCGGCCGGCCGCAGGGCCCTCGACGAAGATGATCTGCGCACGGCTGCGATCCTCGCGGACCAATTCGACGAGGGCGGTCATCCCCTGCCAAATGCGTTCTTCGACTGTTCCCGCAGGGTCGAGCCGTTTGGCGATACCGCCGGTAAGTTCGGCGAAGTGCAGGTCGATCAGCGCGAGAAAACAGCCGGCCTTGGATTCGAACAGCTCGTAGAAACGAGGTTTGGCCACTCCGGCGCGCGCGACGATGTCGGTCACTCGCATATCGGAGAATCCCGACTCGACGACGAGACTCTTCGTCGCCTCGAGCAGCCGGCAGCGCTGGTCGGCCGCCACCAGTTCCGGGTCGAGCGCATTGCGGCCGCGGGGCAGGGTGCGGCGCGAGGACTCGGTCAGTTCGGCCATTCGGCGAGCCTATTTGGCGCCCCAGCGACGGACCCACGGCGGGGTCCGGCCATCGCCGAACACGATGGCCGGACCGCACCAGCAGGCAAGCGTCCTAGGGCTGGTAGACCAGCGGAGCAATCGAGTTGCCCGGCGCGATCTTCGAGCAGTTGTTGGGCAGCGTCCAAGAGCTGAATGCGCCGAATCGGTCGTTGACCCAGCTGATCGCCTGGGGCAGCCAGGAGAGCGCGCTGGTGACGTGGCTTCCTGCGTACTCGTTGTACTGGACCTTCACGCCCTGTGAGCAGTACTTGCGCAGCAGCGAGCGGACGTCGCCGGCGATCATCACGCCGTCGCCCTTGCCGATGCCCGGCTTGTTGCCGGGCGTGCCCTCAAGCTCGCCACCGGTTCCCTGGCCGACAAACAGCGGGACCTTCGGCGTGCCACCGGTGCCCATGATCACCTTGTTTGCCGCTGTGACGAAATCAAGGATGCTGTTGGGACGTGAGTACTCGGGCTTCACCATGTCGGTCCACTTGAGACCGGGGTAGGCGCCGAGCACGTTGATGATCGAAGCCTTGTCGAGCTTGGCGAGCAACTCTGCGCCCTGCTCGTTGACGTACGGCGACATGTCGATGCCGTAGGAACGGGCGACGCCGATGATCGCCATCGGAGCCACGCCGGCCCAGATCGGTGTGCCTTCGACGTACGGCAGGTTGTTCGCCGGGTGCACGAGCACACCACCGAATGCGGCGCCGATCAGGTTGTTCTCAAGCTCGGGCGCGTAGGTCGGCGCGAGTTCCGCCGCCCACTCGGTGGCGATCGCGCCGCCGGAGTAGCCGATCATCGCAACCTTGGCCTTCGATGAGAGATCCACCGCAGGGGACTTGATCGCGGCGCGGATCGAGTCGAGCGTGTTGGTTCCGTACTCCGGGCCTGCGGCGAAGTCTGCGGTCTGGCCCTGCGTGTCGGAGGTGATCACCGTGTATCCCTGGAGCAGATAGGGCGAGAAGAGCAGCGTCTCGATCTGCGGGATCAGTCCGCCCAGGCCGAGTCCTCCGGCGATCTGAACCGAGGGCTGATCGTCAGGGTTCAGTGAGTCATAGAACGACTGATAGGAAATGACCTTGTCGCGGTTGAGGCAGAGCAGGCAGCTCGGCTGGATCACGGTCGTCGCATTGACGGTCGCTTCGCCGCGCGCGTTGGTGGCGCGGTAGAGCAGCTGCGTCGCCTTCAGCGGTGTCGCGAGCCCAACGATGTGGTACGGCACCGTTCGCGTCTTGACGACGGTTCCCGGAGACAGGCTCGAGAGCGGCGTGCTCCCGGTGTACTGGTAGAAGTCGTCACTCGCGGAGGCGGCAGACGACGCGCTCGGTGCCATCAGCGCCGCGATCATCGCGGCAAGGCAGACGAGCAGCAGGTGTCTTACGGACAGACGGATACGCATGAGACTTTCGATTCCCCCCAATTGGCTTTTTCTATGCGAACCTCCCCGGGTCGCATAGGCGCTCCGGCCACGATACCCGAACGCGCGGTGGCTGTCAAGCAGCGGATTCGTCGATCGTCTCGCGAGCGACCGTGATCAGGCCGGAGAGACTCCGCAGGTAGAGCTCGCGGAGCTCTTCTGGCGGAACGATCGGGTCGTTGGCCCAGCGCATCACGGTTACGTAGATGAACGCGGTCCAACCCTTGATCGCGTGGCGCATCTCGGGGGTCGCGTGGAAGTCGTCAACGCCCAGCTCCCGGCTCGTCTCGAGCATGCCGGCGAGCATCATGTCCGTCTGTCGCTCCTGCGCCGCAGCGAACACTTCGCGCGCGATCCGGTCGGAACCCGCGCCGCCGTACGGGGCAAGCGCACCGTAGGCCTTGTGGTCCTGGGCCCAGGCAATCACCTCGTCGAGCACGGCGGCCGTCCGCTCGAGCGGCGGGAGTTCGCGATTGGGTTCGGTGCGAATCGCCAACTCCTCGCCAAGCATGCTGATCACCGCCGTGTAGAGCCCTCGCTTGTTCTCGAAGTAGTAGTAGACAAGCCCTTTGGCGACACCCGCGGCTTCGGCGATGTCTTCAACGTGGACGTCTCCATACGGGCGCTCGGCAAACTTCACCTCGGCCGCGTCGAGGATCTGTCCGCGCAGGTCTGGCCTGGGGTTGGTGCGAATCGTCGGCTTCGACTGCGCCATCGGTCAGAGCGTATTCGCGCCCGCGCCGCACCGCCAGAAACTGAACGCAATCCGATTGCTTGACTTTCGTTCAAATTCTTGGTAGCGTGGCGTTTGCCGGCCGCCGATAGTCCGCTTTGATCGGCCGGCTGCAGAATCTTGAACTTGGGAGAGGGGAACCATGAACCGACTGGCACGCGCCTGCCTGGTCACAGTCGTATTGATCGCCGCGCTTGCAGCACCCGGTGCCGCCAACGCTTCGAGCAACGATCCGATCGTCTTCGTCCACGGTTACGGCGGCAATTCATCGGGCTGGGACACGTTCAAGTCCTGGCTGATTGCGGATGGATATGACTCGAGCGACTTCGCAGTCGTCGACTATGGGATCACCGAGTCGAACGTCGGAATCGCCCAAAAGGTCAAGCAGGCGAGCGACCAGCTGCGTACTTCGACCGGTGCCGCGAAGGTCGACATCGTGACACACTCGATGGGCGGCCTCTCTTCGCGCTACTACGTCAAGAACCTCGGCGGCGCGAGCTACGTCAACCAGTTCGTCTCGATCGCCGGTCCAAACCACGGAACCACACTCGCGCTCGCGTGCACGTTGTTCCTTGAACCGTGCCGCGAGATGACGCCAGGTGGATCCTTCTTGAAAGCACTCAACGCCGTCGACGAGACCCCGGGACCCGTCGACTATCTGACAATCCGGTCGATCTGTGACGAGATCGTCGTTCCGTTCACCAGCACCCCGCTGAGCGGCGCGACAAATGTCAGTGCCGGCTGCAAGGAGCACATCTTGATGAACCGCGACGCGGATGTCTACGCGAGCGTCAAGTCGTTCATCCAATAACTCTCAGTTCCCCCCAAAGGCACTGCGAGGATCTGGAAGCGACCGCCCGAGCCAGGCAAATTCAGCCGGCAGGGCGGTCGCCTTCGGACCGCTTCGCCCCAGCGGCCAGTGTCGAGGCGATCGTCACGCCCAGGGCGCGAACAAACAGCTCCCTGAGCGCGGTCGGCGTCATGTCGCGCCGCTCAAGCCAGTCATCGGTGACGGTCCAGACGAACGAAAGCCAGCCGAGCACCGCACCCCGCATCATCGGCAGCTTGGTCGGGTCTTCGAGACCGAGCTCCTCGGCGTAGTCGCGCATTCCGTCGAGCGCGACTTCGGTCATCGCCCCGAACGCACGTCTGTAGAGCCCGCGGATCACCGGATCAGATCCGGGCGCCCCAGCAACCGCGAGCTTGAAGACCTGCACTTCGGTCGCCCACTGAATGAAGGAGTCGGTGACCGCCTTCGTGCGTTCAGTCGGCGGGAGCGAACGATCGGGCGTTGTGCGCACGATCATGTCCTCGACGAGGCCTTCGATCACCGCCGCATAGAGCCCGCGCTTGTTCTCGAAGTGATAGCCGATCAACCCCTTTGCCACATTGGCGTCCGCGGCGATCTCCTCGACCCGGACCGATTCGTACGGACGCTCCGCGAAGAGCCGCTCCGCGGAGAGCAGCAGCGCCGCGCGCGAGTCAGGGCGCGGGCTGTTCGGGGTCGGATTCGCCAGTGCGGTCACTGACTCGAGGCTACTCCCGCGGCAGCCCGGCGGCGGGAACCAGCTCTATGTAGACAACCTCCGTGAGGCGTCTGGATGACCGCTCGAAAAGCCGCCTGAATATCCCCCACCCCGACAGGATCACGCGCTTGGCCTGGGCACGTTCGTCGTCGCCTTCAAGGATTCGGCCGCGCGCCGCGATCGGTGCACCGAGCGGCTCGCCGCGCGGTCCGCACGGCGCCACTAGGGCGTTCGGGTTGTTGCGCAGGCGCTTGGCCTTGTAGGCGTTCTCCTCAGTCCAGACATAGAGGCGATCCCCGTCGCGCCCGAACCAGACCGGCATCGGGACGCCCTCGCCGTTCTTCTTGTAGGTGACGAGCAGCATGTACTTGTGGCCTTTGAGCGAGCCGAAGCCCTCGTGCAGCGGCTCGACGGAGAGCACTTCGAGTGCACGCGGTGAACGCGTGCGATCGAGCATCGACTTGTTGCGGAAGATAAGTCGCGCGATCGGTCCGCGCTCGTGTGTGGAGGGGTTGGCCATCGGGCTCCTGAGGTTCAGATGATTGGAGTTTCCTTTGTACAGGATCGCGCGTTACCGAATTGGTGCAGACGTGTTGCTGAATTGTTTGATTTCGGTCTTGAATCGTTACTCGCGAATCTCTTGACTGCAGTGCATGAGCAAGAAAAAGCGACCCAAGAATCCCAACAATCCCGCGATCGACGAACTCGGGCTTGACCCCGACTTCTATGACGCCCTCGGAAACCCGATCTCATGGACCGATCCCGTCAGCGGCGCCCTGATGGGCGGCGACCCGATGGCCTTCGCTGCGGCTGGCGACGCGGTGCAGATCGTCGGCACCCCTGCCCAGCTCGCGAGCGGCAAGGAGCCGACCCTGCGCGCGATGACACTCGATGACATCGAAGACGACTGTCCGGTCTGCCAGGTCAACCGAGACCGCATCCTCGCGGGCGACGCGCCGATGATCTACGCGTTCGACTGACGCGCGGCGTCCGGAGGCGCACATAGCTTTCTGCATGTGGCAAGGCCGGTGACCAAGTGGCTCGTCCTGGTGGGTGCGGTGATCTCGACCGCAGGTGTGCTCTTTGGCTACGACCAAGGTGTCATTTCAGGTGCCCTCAGCGGCATCGAGCACGACTTCGACACGAGTACGACGACGCTGGAGATCATCACCAGCTGGGTGACACTCGGGGCGCTGGTCGGCGCGCTGATTGCCGGTGTCACGGCAGACCGCTTTGGGCGACGTACGACCGTCATCGCGGCCGGTGTGCTGTTCATTGGCGGCGCGCTGGTCGAGGCGGTCGCACCCGGCTCGGCGGTGTTGGTGGTCGGCCGGCTGATCGTCGGATTTGCGGTCGGTATCGCCTCGGTCGCAGCGCCGCTGTATGCCGCGGAGATGGCGCCGACGCATCTGCGCGGCCGATTCGTCTCCGGGTACCAGCTCGGCATCACCTTCGGAATCTTCATCGCCTACCTGGTCGATGAGCTGCTCGACGCCGGCGATTGGCGGGTGATGCTCGGCGCGTCGGCCGTGGTCGGCGTCGTGCTGATCGTGCTGATCCTCCCCCTCCCTGACACGCCGCGCTGGTATCTGAAGGCCGGACGCCGCGACGACGCAAGGGCCGCGTTGGTGAAAGTGGCCGGCGACCCAGACCCCGACGCGACGATCGCAGAGCAGGTGGCAGCCGAGGACGGCGAGAGTGAGGCCAGCTGGGGCGTCGCGTTCTCGCGGCGTTGGCGTACTCCGCTGATGGTTGGTGTCGGTCTCGCGGTCTTCCAGCAGATCACCGGCATCAACGCGATCATCTACTACGCAGACAAGATCTTCGATGCGGCCGGCTTCGAGACCGTCGCCCAGCAGACTGCCGCGACGACCTGGGCCGTCGGCGCGGTGAACGTATTGGCGACGCTGATCGCCGTGGCATTCGTCGACAAGCTCGGACGCAAGCCGCTGCTGCTGGCCGGCCTGATCGGCATGGGCGTCAGCCTCGCGGCCGTCGGATTCTCCTTCCTCGAGCTCGGCGATGTGTCGCTCGCCGGCTCTTCGCAGAAGGTCTCGACCGCCGGCACGCTGACGCTCGTGGCGCTGGTCGTCTACATCGCCTCGTTCGCGTTCTCGATGGGTCCGGTGGTCTGGACGATCATCAACGAGATCTACCCACGCGAAGTTCGTGGGCGCATGGTCTCGATCGCCACGGCGGTCAACTGGTTCTCTGCGTGGCTCGTGAGCCAGTTCTTCCTCTCGCTGGTGAACGCGATCGGCGAGCCGGCGACCTTCTGGCTCTTCGCGTCGCTCTGCGGTGTCGCCTTTCTCTGGATCTGGCGCAAGGTGCCAGAGACCAAGGGCCGCTCGCTCGAGGAGATCGAGCAGATGTGGTCCGGCGCGAGCAGGTAGCCAGGTCCAACTGGACCTCCGGCTGACCCGGCACATATGCTCCCCAGCGTGAAACGCTGGACGGTGCTGATCATCATGTGCGCGGCGCAGTTCATCATGGTGCTCGACACCACGGTGATGAACGTGTCGGTTTCAAACGTCGTTGAAGACCTCGACACCTCGCTCACGACGGTCCAGCTCGCGATCACGCTCTACACCCTGGTGATGGGATCGTTCATGTTGCTCGGCGGGCGCCTGGGCGACATCTTCGGCCGCAAGAAGATCTTCGGCATCGGACTGATCGTCTACGGGGTCGGTTCGATGACCACCGCGCTCAGCCCCAACGCCGGCTGGCTGCTCTTTGGCTGGTCATTCGTCGAAGGTGCCGGCGCCGTGATGGTGATGCCGGCGATCATCTCCCTGACGGCTTCCAACTACTCGGGACGCGATCGCGCAACCGCATACGGCGCACTCGGTGGCATTGCGGCGGCTGGCGCGGCCGCCGGTCCGCTGATCGGCGGCTGGGTGACGGAGGCATTGACATGGCGCGTGGTCTTTGCCGCGGAGACGCTCGTCTGCATCGTGATCGTGTTGCTCATGAGCCGGATCGCGGACGCCAAAAGCGAGGCCCGCGGTCGAATCGACTGGCCCGGCGTTGCCTTCTCGTCCCTGGGCCTCGGGCTCGTGGTGCTGGCGATGCTGCAGGCCGGAAGCTGGGGCCTCTTCCGCCCGACCGGCGCGCTGACGATCGCCGGGCATGAAATCACACCATTCGGATACTCGGTGGTTCCGTTCATGGTGCTCGCAGGCCTGCTCGTGCTCTATGGATTCTTCGCCTGGGAGCGCCGCGTGATCGATCGCGGCGGCAGCCCATTGATGCACCCTGCCCTGCTGCGCAAGCTGCAACTGCGAAACGGCCTGGTGATGCTGATGGCTCAGCAGACCGTGATCGGCGGAATGTTCTTCGTGATTCCGATCTACCTGCAGTACGTGCTGCTCAAAGACGCCTTCGAGACCGGAGTAAAACTCGCGCCGATGTCAATCGCGATGCTGATCGCGGCTTTCAGCGGGCCGAAGCTCGCCGAGACCCGCTCGCCCCGCTGGATCGTCACGGTCGGCCTGGCACTCGTCGCCGCCGGCTCGGTGTTGCTGATCTCGACGATCAATCCCGAGCTCAACGACACGCTGTTCGCGGTCGGCATGGCGATCTTCGGCGCTGGATTCGGACTTGTCGCCTCCCAATTGGGCAACGTGATCATGTCCTCGGTCGGCGACTCCGACCGCGGCGAGGCGGGCGGCCTCCAGGGCACAGCACAGAACATCGGCACCTCGCTCGGCGTCGCGATGATCGGCGCGATGCTTGTCGCAAGCTTGAGCACCGGCCTCGACGAGCGCGCGCAGCAGGACCCCGCGATCTCGCAGTCAACCAAGGCTGCAATCAGCGAGGTCTCCGCCAAGGGCGTCGATGTCGTGACCAGCGCGGAGGTGAGCAAGGCGCTGGCAAACGCCGGGGTCTCTGGCGCGGAGGCCGACGCGGTGGTCGCCGCCTACGAGTCGGCTCAGATCGACGCGATCAAGGACGCGATCTTGCTCTCAGCGATCCTCGCCCTGATCGGGCTGCTGATCGCTCAGCGGCTACCGCGGGTGCCGGGCGTCGAGCTCGGTGCGGAGGACGATCGCGCGCCCCCCGCACCGGCAAACGCTTAGCTAGCCGAGCAGCTTCGCCTTCTGTGCGGCGAACTCCTCGTCGGTGAGGATGCCCTGTTCGTGCAGCTGGCCGAGTTCCTTGAGCTTGGCGATCTGCGGGTCCTCGGCCGGCGCGGCCGGGGCGGCGGGGGCGTACTGCTGCTGGGGCGGGGCGACCGGCGCCATGTACCCGGGCTGAGCCTCGTTCTGCTCGGCCCAGCGGTTTGCCTGGCGGCGGGAGACGTTGTTGCTGACTGCCGTCGCCGTACCGGCGACGACTGCGGTGCGGGCGACCCCGCGGAGTAGACCTGGCATGTTGAATCTCGCTTTCTGAGTTAGAAGAGTCGGGTGACGGTTCAGGCGCCTGCGGCCTCGAGCGTTTCGATCAGCGCGTCGATCGGTACAGCACCGCGCGCGACGACCTGAGCGCCGTTTCCGCGCAGGGCGCCCGCAAGCGGCGCCGCCCAGAGGTTCTCCCAGATCAGTACGGCGGCGGAGGTTCCCGGCTCGATCGCCGATGCCGCTTCGCCAATGTCGCCTTCGTCGAGCAGGCCGCTCGCCGCACCGTCAAAGACGGCGAACTCGGCGGACAACTCGTTGACGTCCAGGGTTGCCACGGTGCCGTCGTCAGCTTTGGTGATGAAGGCCAAGTCGATGATTCGGACGAGACCGCGATCGACCAGGTCGATCAGATGCGGCAGCGCCTCGCCGTTGGGCTGTTGGTCAGGCCACTCGACCACGAGATAGTCGATCGGGCCGATGGCGTCGAGAGATTCGTCAGACATTCGCGCAAATACCCCTGTGAGTTCGCGTGTTGGAAAATCGGACCTCGGCGCTCGCCTTGCGGTCCGGATACCGGCGATCCTATTGCGCTGGGACCGGCTCGTCGCCGGTGTCTTCCGCCGCATAGCCGGCCAGCGTGCGCTTCTCTTCATCGCGCTTGGGGAACATCGTCGCAACCAACGCAGCCCCCAGCAACACCGCGACGATGCCGGCCATGTACGCCCAGTCCTGACCGTCGAGGAACGACTGCTTGGCGCCGGCGATGATTTGGCTTGCGTACTGCGGATACTGCTCTGCGGTATTCGCCGCGCTGCCGAACGACTTGGTCAGCTCTGACTGCACCGAGTCGGTGACCTTGCTCGCATTCGGCGACGCCGCGATCGCCGAATTCACCGCAGAGGCGTATCCGGCGGTGAGCAGCGCTCCCAGCAGTGACTGCATGATCGCGCCGCCCAGATCGCGCTGTAGGTCGGCCGTCGCCGAGGCCATGCCGGCGCGGCGTACAGGTACCGAGCCGGTCAGCGAGTGCGACGCCGGCGTGCCGGCGAATCCGACGCCGATGCCCATCAGCGCATAGCCAAGGCCGACCTTCCAATACGGGATGCCCTCGTTCCAGAGCAAAAGCATCGTGAGGAAGCCGAGCAGGCAGAAGAAGTACCCGATGAGCAGGGTGAAGCGGGCGCCGCGCGATTCAACCAATGCTGCCGAGCGCGGGGCGACGATCACCATCAGGAACGCGGCCGGCAGGATCGCGGCCCCCGCCTCGAAGGAGCTGTAGGAGAGCACGTTCTGCAGGAACTGCTGGCCGATGAACATCGCCGCCATCAGCGAGCCGAAGACGATGATTCCTGCGGTGGCCGCAACCCAGAAGATCCGCCGCGACGCCACCTCCATGTCGTAGAGCGGAACGGAGATCCGGCGCTGCCGGATGACGAAGGCGGCCGTGGCGGCAAGACCGATCAGCAGCATTCCGACGGCGAGCGCGCCCCGACCTGGGACCGGCGCGAAGTTGAGTCCGAGCACGATCGCCGCGACCAACAAGATCGACATCAGGCCCGAGAGGTTGTCGACCGGTTCGGTCGATTCGTTGACGTGACTCGGGACGAGACGGATCGCGAGCACCAGCGCGATCAGCGCGAGCGGCAGCGTGATCAAAAAGACCGAGCCCCAGTCGAAGTGTTCGAGCAGCGCGCCGGAGGTGATCGGTCCCAGCGCGGAGATCGCACCGCCGATGCTCGACCAGAGGGCAATCGCCTTCGTGCGCGGCGGTCCCGCCCAGAGCGCCGTGATCAGCGAAAGCGTCGTCGGGAACGCCATGCCGGCGGCCAGGCCGCCGAGCACGCGGGCGAAGAAGAGCATCTCGACGCTGGTGCTGAACGCGGCGATCAGCGAGGCCGGGATCGCAACCGACGTTCCGATCACGAGCAGCATCTTGCGTCCGTAGCGGTCGCCGATCGCGCCCAGGTAGAGCACCGACGCCGCCAGGCCCAGGGAGTAGCCAACGGCGACGAGGTTGAGGCCAGTCTGTGAGGCGTCGAGGTCCTTGCCGATATCCGGAAGCGCGACGTTGGCTACGGCGAGATTGAGGTTGGCGACCGCGGCGACGAGAATCAGCGCCGTCAGCACCAGCCCGGCGCGCTTGGGTACGACCGCATTCTGCTCGATCGGTGCTGCGTTCACCGGCCAGAGAATACGCCGCCTGGCGGAGGTCAGGCGGTCGCCGTGGAAACCGGTTCGCGCGCGAGGCGCTCGGCCCGCTGTTTGATGCCGATCAGCATCTTGCTCTCCATGATCAGCGATCCAGGCATCATCGGCGCCATCGCGATCCGCGCGGCGAGCGTTGGGAGGCGAAAGCTGTTGCGGCTGATCAATCGCGTCGCGCCGTCGGCCTCGACGATGATGAAGGCCCAGACCCAGTTGCCAGAAGCCTCTCGCCAGACAATCGTCCGCTGATCCTCAAGCACGGCTATCTCCATCGTGTTCGCGCCGAACGAGATCGAGTCTCCGAGCCGCGGATTCTGGAACTCCTCGAGCACATGGTCGGCGCTGTGCATGTTCAGTCCGAAGAGATTCTCGATCCAGTCGTAGGTGTAGGCACCGCCACGCGGCGCCGGGCCCAGTTGCGCAAGCCAGGGCCAAACCGCCGACGCCGGGGCGTCGATCGCGATCGCGCGGGTCGAGACGCCGTCGGGATTTGCGATCAGTTCGTCGCCGGGCAGGGCCTCGGTTGCTTCGGCTCCCTGCGTGCCCCAGGTCAGCACCTTGCGCGCGAAGAGCGACTTGTATGCGACGGCCAGCAGCGCGAGCGCGAGAGTTGCTTTGGGTATTCGAGTCATCGCGTCCCGGCGATCGTTGCACACCGCGGCGAATTCCGCCGCCGCGCCTCAGAGACGTGCGGCCAGCTCAGTGCCCTGGCGGATCGCGCGTTTTGCGTCGAGCTCGGCGGCAACATCCGCGCCGCCGATCACGTGGGTCTCGATGCCCGACTCTGACAATTCGTCAAACAAGTCGCGCACCGACTCTTGGCCGGCACAAAGCACGATCGTGTCCGCCGGAATGGTCCGCGACTCTTCGTGATCCTTGCCGAAGCTGATGTGCAGACCGTCGTCGTCGATGCGTTCGTAACGCGCGCCGGCGACCATCTCGACCTGCTTCTTCTTGAGCACGGCGCGGTGCACCCAACCGCTCGTCTTGCCGAGCCCCTTGCCGAGCGCATCCTGCTTGCGCTGGAGCAGCACAACCTTGCGCGGTGAAGGCGTCACCTCTGCGTCGACGATGCCGCCGCGCGTTTCGAACTCTGGTGCCACGCCCCACTCGCGGCGCCACTCGGCGAGGTCAAGCGTCGGCGACGTCTCATTTACGAGCAGTTCGGAGACGTCAAAACCGATCCCACCGGCTCCGATCACGGCGACCTGCGCTCCGTTGCCGGCCGGATCCTCGATCGCCTCTTGGTAGGAGCGAACCTTCGGATGGTCGACTCCGGGAATATCCGGCGTGCGCGCCTTCACGCCGGTCGCGATCACGACGGCATCAAAACCCTCGGACGCAAGCTCCGCCGCCGTCGCGCGCGTGCCAAGCCGCCGCTCTACCCCGCGCTCATCGATCAGCGCGTCGAAGTAGCGGATCGTCTCGTCGAACTCCTCCTTGCCGGGTATGCGACGGGCGAGATTGAACTGGCCCCCAATCTGCTGGGCGGCCTCGAAAAGCGTGACGCTGTGTCCGCGCTCGGCGAGCGTCGTCGAGCACGCGAGCCCGGCGGGTCCCGCGCCGACCACGGCGATGCGCCGGCTGGCGTCGGCCGGCTCGATCACCAGTTCTGTCTCGTAGGCGGCGCGCGGGTTGACCAGACAGCTCGCACGCTTGTTCCTGAATGTGTGGTCAAGACACGCCTGGTTGCAAGCGATGCAGGTGTTGATCAGCTGTGGCTTGCCTGCTGCCGCCTTGTTGACCCACTCGGGATCTGCCAGAAACGGCCTGGCCATCTGGATCATGTCGGCCTTGCCCTCGGCCAGCAGCGCCTCGGCCTGGTCGGGCATGTTGATCCGGTTGGAGGCGACCACAGGGATGTCAACCACGTGCTTGATGGCCGCCGTCTGTTCGATGAACGCGGCACGCGGCACCGAAGTGACGATCGTCGGCACTCGGGCTTCGTGCCAGCCGATTCCGGTGGTCAGCATTGACGCGCCGGCCGTCTCGATCTCGCCGGCGAGTTCGAGGATCTCTTCGATCGTCTGGCCGTCGTCCACCAGATCAAGCGCCGAGATCCGGTAGATCACGAGGAAGTCGTCGCCGGCCTGCTCGCGCACGGCTTTGATGATCTCGCGCGGAAAGCGGCGGCGGTTCTCGGGCGAGCCTCCCCATTCGTCCTCGCGCTTGTTTGTGCGCGGGGCCAGAAACTGATTGATCAGGTAGCCCTCCGAGCCCATGATCTCGACCGCGTCGTAGCCGGCTTCGCGCGCCAGCACCGCCGCCCGGGCGAAGTCCTGGACTGTGCGCTCGACGGTGCGCGAGCTCATCGCCTTGGCCGAAAACGGGGTGATCGGCGACTTGCTGGCTGAAGCCGAGAGAGAGAACGGGTGGTACGAGTATCGACCGGCGTGGAGGATCTGCAGCGCGATCTTGCCGTCTTCAGCATGCACTGCGTCCGTGATCGTCTTGTGGCGCCGCGCGTCCGACGCGGAGGTCATGTCGCCGGCAAATGGGAGCAGCCAGCCGCGCCGGTTGGGCGAGTAGCCACCGGTCACGACGAGCCCTGCTCCGCCGCGCGCACGTTCAGCGAAGTAGGCGGCGAGTTTGTGCACGTCCGAGGCCCGGTCTTCGAGCTTGACGTGCATCGAACCCATCACGACACGATTTCGCAATTGGGTGTGGCCGAAGTCGATCGGCTCGAGCAAATGGGGGTATGCGGACTCCATCGATCGGTGTAACGGTACAACCTGAAGGGTCTAGTCCAACGTCGTTTCGACAGCGGGACAAACCCTGACCTGCGGCGATCGCCTAGGTTTTCGCCTGTGAGCCAGTTGGCAATCGGTCAGAACCCCGCCGTGCTCCTGGACATCGACGGAGTCCTCCATGTCGGCGACACGCCCGTGCCCGGCGCCGTGGAGGCGCTCGCGCGGCTGCGCGAACTTTCGGGAGGCGTGCGACTGGTGACCAACACCACCTCACGCTCGCGCGCCGAGGTCGCCCGGCGGCTCGGCACGATCGGCATCGAAGTCGACGAGTCCGAGATCCTCTCGCCGGCCGCGATGGCCGTGCAGTACTGCTCCGATCACAAACTCGCGGCCGCCCGCTTGTATGTGTCGGACTCGCTGCGCAACGATCTCCAGCAGCTGAGCGAGGCGGCGCCTGGCACCGCACCGGACGTCGTGGTGCTCGGCGACATTGGCGACCGCTTCAACGCGGCGACGATGAACGAGATCTTCTCGCTGCTGATGGACGGCGCGCAGTTGATGGCGCTCCAGCACAACCGTTACTGGCAGCACGACTCCGGGCTGATGCTCGATGTCGGTGCCTGGGCGGCGGCGCTGGAATACGCCACGGGACGCACCGCAATCACCGTCGGAAAGCCATCGGCCGACTTCTTCAACGCCGCGCTCTCGAGCCTCGGCGTCACGGCAGACTCGGCGGTGATGATCGGCGACGACATCGAAGCCGACGTCAACGGCGCGCAGACCTGCGGCATCCAAGGGGTCCTCGTCAAAACCGGCAAGTACCGCCCCGGCGTCGTGACGGGTCGCGGCTTCGGCCCAGCCGCAATCGTCGATTCGATCGCCGACGTCCCCAACCTCCTCAAGTAACCCCCCCCCAACCACGACAAAGCTGCATCTTTGACGTACGTCAAAGATGCAGCTTTGTCGTATGCGGCGGTAGGGTTGGCGGCATGGATTTGCACCCTGGAGAACAAATTGTCTTTGAGGGGCACCCGTCGTGGCGCGGTGTGCTCTCGTTTTACGTCAAAAACATCGCGGTCGACCTTGTGATCGCCGCGATCCTGTGGTTTGCCTGGTCACAGACCTGGGCAGTAGTGGTTTTCGCGATTCTTGTCGGCGGGACGATCCTGGTGGGATTCGTGCTGCGCGTCGCAACCGTCTACACGATCACCAACGAACGGCTGCGAATCCGCCGCGGGCTGATTTCGAAGAACGTCCAACAGACGGATATCAACCGCGTCCAGAACGTCAACACCTCTCAGTCACCGCTTGAGCGCGTGCTGCGCGTCGGCCGCGTCGACTTCGACACCGCGGGAACCGACGATTCCTCCTTCACGTTCGAAGGCATCGCCGATCCCGAGGCGATCGTCGCCGCCGTCGACGAAGCCAAGCGCGACGCGCCGCAAGCCGCCCAAGGCCTCTAGTGATCGAAGTCACTGCCGCTGAGCTCGCCACGTGTGCGGGGATCGGCGTCGCTGGCAACTTCGCCGGCCACCTGGAGCAGGCCGGCGAGGCCGAGGACTTCGTGGGGGTTGACGCACCAGAGCTTGCCCCGAAGGGCATCTTCCCGTGGTTCCTTCCTGGCAGCGAGGACTTCCTCGGTGCATTCCCGCTTTCGGATGCGTCGCTCGAGCTGCCGGGCGCGGCGTCCGAGGCAAACCTGCAGATCGAACCGGAAGTCGGGGTGATCTTCGACGCCCGATACGAGCACGGGAAGATCGCGAGCCTCAGCCCACGCGCGCTGGGCGCGTTCAACGACTGCTCGATCCGCCGCCCCGGCGCCCAGAAGATCAGCGAGAAGAAGAATTGGGGCGCCTGCTCGAAGGGCTTTGCCCGTCGCTGCTTTGCGGTCGAGGATTTCTCGCGCGAGTCGGCCGCGCACCTGCGGCTGGCCAGCTTCCTGAGGCGCGGCGATGAATGTGCCGAGTATGGGATCGACTCTCCGGTCGCCGACTACTCGTATTACGCAGACACCCTGATCGATTGGTTGGTGGGCCGGCTGCAGAATCAGCGCGGCGGCGAGGGTCCGCTCGAGGACGTCGGCGCGCAACTGGCCGACTGCGGATCGCCGGAGCGATTGCTGGTCGGCATCGGCGCGACGCGTTATACGTCCTTCGGTGAGCAGAACTACCTGCAAGCCGGGGACGAGTCGATCGTGGTGGTGTACGACGAACGGTCGCACAGCCCGAAGGCGGTGGCGGACGCGGCGCGGCGCGGCGAGGAGCAGAAACTCGAGGCCGCTTCAGCCCTCAGTCAGCGTGTGACCGCTACTCGCCAAAGCCTGGCGGGCGCAGCTCGTCCCATTTGAGCTGGCCTTCGAGCTGCGCGGCGAGCGCGATCAGCAGCGGCTCGCTCCCGGCCGGCCCGAGCAACTGCGCCCCGACGGGCAGGCCGTCGACAAACCCCGCTGGAACGTTTACGCCCGGCCAGCCGAGCACATTCCACGGCCAGGCGTACGGGCAGGCGCCGATGTAGAGGCGATCGGTCGCCCAGCCCCCGAGACCCTCGAGCGCATTTGCAAGCAGTGGCGGCTTCGCGGTGGTCGGCGCGATCACGACATCGAAGTCACGAAAGATCTTGCCCGTCCGTCGCCTGAGCACCGACTCCCACCGGCGCGCAAACCTCAGGGGCAGTCCGCCCAGCAACCGGCCCAGGCGAATGTTGTGGTGGGTGCGAGGATCCAGCAGCGACTGGTCCGGGACGCGCTCGGCCCAGCCGGCGACCCCGGCGGTCGAGCGCGGGACGAAGCTCAGACCGACATTGGCATGCTTGAGATTCTTGTGTTCGATGCTGTGGCCTGCCGACGAGAGCGCCCCGGCGACCGCCTCGACTCGCTGCTTGATCTGCGGGTCGAGCCTGGCCGGGACTGCGCTGAAGGGAATCTTGTAGGAGACAGCAATACGCAGCTGCCCCGGATCTTTGCCAACCGCGTCGGCGAACGGGCGCTCCGGCGGGTCCATCCGATGCAGCTCGTTCGGGTCGTTGCCGGTGATCGCATCGAGCAACGTCGCCGCGTCCTTGACCGTGCGAGCCAGCGGTCCGTTGACGGCAATCCCGTTGAACGACTCCGGGTCCGGCCACGAGGAGACTCGACCGCGAGTCGGCTTGATTCCAACCAGGTTTGACCAGCTCGCCGGAATTCGCACAGAGCCCGCGCCGTCGGAACCGACTGCCGCCGCAATCACACCGGCGGCGACGGCCGCAGCCGTGCCTCCAGAAGACCCGCCCGGCGTGTGTTCGAGATTCCAGGGGCTGCGCGTGATTCCAAACGCGGGCCCAGCGGTCACCGACCATTGGCCGATCTCCGGCGAGTTCGTCTTGCCGATGATTACGGCGCCGGACC
This sequence comes from Actinomycetes bacterium, assembly GCA_023404495.1. Taxonomy (GTDB): domain Bacteria; phylum Actinomycetota; class Thermoleophilia; order Solirubrobacterales; family JACPNS01; genus JACPNS01. The sequence continues at coordinate 75,165 of JAEYBE010000026.1, forward strand.
CGCGCAGGCGGCGCACCAGCTCGCTGTCGGATTGCATGGGAGCGAAATCACCGGGACATCCGAATGCCGTCGGGTGGCCGGCGAGATCGACATCGTCCTTGATCGCGGTAGGCACGCCGAGCATCGGGGAACTCTCACCGGCGGCGCGCCGCTTGTCGGCCGCGTCGGCCGCCGCGAGTGCCTCCTCGTCGAGGATCATCTTGAAGGCGTTGATCGTCGGCTGCGAGTCGTGGGCGCGCTCAAGCGCAGCCTCGGTGAGCTCGCGTGCGCTGACTTCGCCCGCCGCAAGCAAGGCCGACTGCTCCGACACAGAGTCGGAAAATGCACGCGCGTCTGATCTTGGAGAGATCCCCATCTGCAACTCCCGCTGTGGACATTATGCGGTCGACCTGCGCCAAGCACCAGACATTGCCGAAAGAATCCGACTGGAAGGATCGCGGCCCGGCCGCGAGAACGCATCATCAGACCGGCAGCGACGCTGCCAAGCAGACGCTCCCCAGGAGGAAGACTCGTGAACAACTTTCCGCCCCCGCCGCCCGGCGGCCAGCCCCCGTACCAGCCGCCGCCAGGCCAGCCTGGCCAACCCGGCCAGCCGCAGCAGCCCGGTCAGCCCGGACAGCCGCCGCAGCCGGGTCAACAACAGCCGACCGGCCAGTATCAGCAGCCCGACCCCTACAAGCAGCAGCAATACCAGCAGCCCGAGGACCCGCTCACCGCGCTCGACAAGAAGCGCAAGAAGCAGCTCTGGATTCTCTCCGGCATCGCTGCCGTGCTGATCGTCGGCGCCTTTTTCGGTGGCAAGGCCGTCGAGAAGAAGAACTACGACCCCGGCGCGGACGGCTACAACGCGATCTACGACGCCGGCGCCAAGTCCGGCAACGCCGCCGGCACCAAGTCGGGCGAGGCCTCTGGCCAGAAGCAGGGCAAGGAAGAGGGCATCGCAGAAGGCACCGAAAAGGGCAAGCAGCAGGGCGAGGCCGAAGGAACCGCCGAAGGCGCGGCCGCCGCGCTCGGCGGCTTCTCGAGCTGGAGCACGAGCACGCCGTACGTCGTCTCGATGAACCAGGGCCCAAGCTCCAACGTGCCCTACGCCGTCGACAGCCGCACGTTGATGCAGCCGAACACCTACTACAAGATCTGCGCGTCCGGGCAGGGCGTCTGCACCGAGGCCGACCCGAACTCGGGTGGCGGATCGACAGGGCCGTAGGCTCTAGTTCGTGGTCTTCGGACGCGTCTCAGCAAGATCCGCGCTCCTGGCAGTGGCCGCCGCAGCAATGCTGTCGGCGGCCACTGCCGTTTGGAGCGCCAATGCCCAGGCCGCGACCTGCGGCTCGGCGGTCGCCTACCCCGGCAACTCCGCGTCCAGCGCCCAGTACGCCAACTGGATGGCCAACGGCGCCTTCCTCGCGAAGATCCCGGCGGAGCTGCCGGTGATGGCGGGCCTGGTCGAATCCGGCCTGCGCAACCTCTCGTACGGCGACGCCGACAGCGTCGGCTTCTTCCAGATGCGCACCAGCATCTGGAACACCGGCAAATACAAGGGCTACCTGAAGAAGCCCAACCTCCAGATGCAGTGGTTCGTTGACCAAGCGGCCAGCGTGCGTGCCAGCTACATCAAGAACGGCAAGGGCGACCCCGCGAAAAGCACCAAGAAATACGGCGTCTGGATCGCCGACATCGAGCGGCCGGCAGCGCAGTACCGCGGCCGCTACCAGCCACGTCTCTCGCAGGCCCGAAAGCTGATCGCCGAGACGTGTCCGGATCTGGTCGGAGTCAATGTTCTCGCGCCGGTTTCGAGCCTGCGAATCAAGCGGGTCCAACACCCTGGCCGCAGTGGCCAGTTGGCGGTGCGAGTCAGCTGCCCCAAGGACGCCTGCAACGCCAACGTCGCCGCGCAGTTCCGGCTCCCAGGGCGGCGCGGCGTGATCAAGCTTGAATCAGACACGTTGATGCTCGCGGCCGGAAGCCGTGCCCACGTCAAGGTCTTCGTCCCGCACTCGATTCGCAAAAGCATCCGCAAGCGGCTGGTTGGCGGTGCAACCACAAGAGCGCGGCTACGAATCAGCGTCGCCGGCAACGACGGTGCGTCCACCGTCCGGGTGCGAAAGATCAAGCTGGCGCGCTAGCCGGCCAGCGTTCGCAGCGCGCGCTCGAGCGACTTGGCGTCCGCAGCGACGACCGAGAGCAGGTTTGCCAGCAGCGTCGCGCGCATCTCTGCTTCCTGCCCGCGAAGCTGTTCGATCTTGACGTGCGGCAGCGCCCAGCATTCGACAACCGAGTCCGCGACCAGCTCCGCGGACCGAGCGGACCCGGTGACGAGCGCGAGCTCGCCGATCAGCGTGCCCGGGCCCATGGTCGCGACGCGGCGACGCTCACCGCTGGAGAGATGCACATATGAAGAAAGCCGGCCAGCGGTCACCAGATAAAGCTCTTCGGCCGCGTCGCCTTCCGCAAATAGCTTTTCACCCGCCGCAAGTTGCCGCCGCTCCATCAGCCCCCTGACGAACTCGAGCTGCTCGCCAGAGAGCCCCGCAAGCAGCACATGTTCCTCCAGCTCGATCGCCTCGGGCTCGGGCGCTGCGTCTGAATCGCCGAGCAATTCGTCTTCGCACCATTCGAGCGCGAGATCAAGCCCCGGGCGGCTGCGCAACTCGGCGCCCGCGGCGGACGAGAGTTGCCCGATCAGAATGTCGGATCCGCAGAACGCGACCGCGCGCCCCGCCGTCTCCATCGCGGTCGCCATCGCCGCCAACAGCTCGGCTGCCTCGTCATCGATTCGGTCAACGCGATGCAGGTCGACAACGGTGCGCGCGAAAGCGGCGCCGTCGATCGCCCGAATCGCGCGCTCAGCGGCGACGAAATCGAGGTCGCCCTGTAGTTCAAAGGCCCCGGCGTGTTCGCCCGCCTCTTCAAGCACCTTGAGCTGCTGTGGGGGGCGCCAGCGTTTGGAGCGCATCTCCGAGAGGCGGAAGCGCGTGTGCACGGGTGAGACCGGCTTGGCTCCGACCTGTATCGGGTGCAGACCGAGCTCGCGAGTGAGGTCTTCGCAGACCAGCACGCCGCGCACGCTGTTGCCGGCGGAGTCGAGCCGCGGCGAGAAAACGCCGATGCCGAGCTGTCCAGGCAGCACGGCGATGATCCCGCCGGCCACCCCGCTCTTGGCCGGAAGCCCGACCGTGTAGAGCCACTGGCCGGCGTGGTTGTACATCCCGCAGCTCATCATCACGCTGAGCACCTTGCGAACAGTCGCCTCGCTGGCGGCGCGTCGTCCAGTCCGTGGGTTGATGCCCCCGGCGGCCAGCGTCGCGGCAATCGTCGCAAGGTCACGGCAGTCGACGAGCGCGGAGCACTGCGCGAAGTAGTCCTCGACGACTTCGTCCGGGGGTTCGTCGATCGCGCCGGATCCATGCAGCAGGTACGCGATCGCGCGGTTGCGATCCCCTGTCCGGCTCTCGCCTGAGCGCACGGCCTCGTCGACGTCGAGCTGACGACCGGCGTACGCGGCGTAGGTGTCGAGAATGCGCGCAAGGCGTGATCGCTGCGGACTCGATTGGAGCAGCCCGACCGCCGCGATCGCGCCGGCGTTGACCATCGGGTTCAGCGGCATGCCGGACTCGGGATCGAGCGTGATCGAGTTGAATGCGTCGCCGGTCGGCTCTACGCCGATGTGACTGCGGACTTTCTGCTCGCCCACCTCGTCGATCGCCAAGCCGTAGGTCAGCGGCTTGCTGATCGACTGGATCGTGAACGGCACCCGCGTATCGCCGGCCTCGTACACCGCGCCGTCAGCGGTGACCATCGCGATACCGAAATAATCGTCAGGCGCCGCCGCGAGCTCTGGGATGTAGTCGGCGACCGCGCCGCCGCGCTCGCCGACGTGGCGGTCGTGCAGCGACTGCAGAAACTCGGATACGGGCGACTTCATCCGCCCTACAGCGGCTCAGCTACTCGTGTCCACGCCGCTGCAGTCGACCGGCTGCAGCGTCGTCTTATAGCTCTCGACCAGCTGCTCACCGGCGGATTTGAGCTTGGCCTGGGCATTCTCGAGCGACAAGCTGGTGCCGAGACTGCGCAGTGTGCTGGAGACCTCACTGCCGAACTGCTCATTCGCCTGCTGAATCTGCTGCTTGCGGTCGGGGTCCAGATCGGCCTGGTTGTCCTTGATCGTCTTGAGGTCCTGCACGATCCCGTTGACGTCGGACTTGAAGCCGTCGACCGTGAAGTTGGTCACAGTCGTCGAGGCGAGGTTGTCGACGCGAGTCTGAATGTCCTGTCGCGCCGTGCAGACGGCCTGCAACGCCTTCTCTTCCTTTGAAGTGCGCGTGACAAAGAAGACGATCAGACCCAGGACCACCACGAGGAGGATCGAGCCAAGGACGATCATCACGGTTCTGTTGCTCTTGGCGACTGGGTCGGGTGCTGGCGTCGAAGCTTCCATGGAATCGGATCCTAACCGACTGATTCCCGGCACGAAGGCGCGCCTAGACTTGCCGCGTGGCCAGCGCAATCCAGCCGGGCGAGAGTCGTCTCTCGCGCATGCTCTGTGGAAACGGCAGGCTGATTTCGCGCGTCGGGCCGTTCTATGCCGGCTTTGGCAGCTTCACCTGGTGGGTCGCCACGCTGTTCATGATCGGCTCATTCTGCTTTGCCGCGGGTACGGTGGTCGCCGTCTCGTCGGCACCCGAGACAGCCAGCGCGATCTACTTCGTCGGCTCAATCTTCTTCACGACCGCCGGGTACGGTCAGTTTCTCTCTGCGCTCAACGCCGGACACTTCGACGATCCGCGGTGGTTTGGACGAGTGCCCCGCTCGGTCGATTGGAAGGCGTCGGCAATTCAGTCTGTCGGCACGCTCTGCTTCAACGTCAGCACCGGCTTCGCCCTGGCTAGCGCGCTCTCGGCTTCCCAGGCCAAACACCTCGTCTGGGCGCCGGATGCCTACGGGTCGATCGCCTTCCTCTGGTCGAGCTGGCTGGCCTTCGCCGCGGTTCGCGCCAGCTGGCACGGCCATCCGCGTCGCGGCGCCACATGGGCGACCGCGTCGCTGAATCTGCTGGGATCGATCTTCTTCGGCCTCTCGGCGATCGGCGCGTACGTGGTCCCAGACAATGGCGACTTACTGAACACGGCCGCCGCTAACGGTGGGACCCTGCTCGGAGCGATCTGCTTCTTTTTCGGCGCCTGGCTGATGTGGCCAGAAGCAGAGAAGCTCGCGCTGGAGGAGCGTCGCGCATGAGCGGAGGCGAAGTGAGAATCACAACCTTGACCGACGGTGGCCAGCCGGCCGACGCGATCGCCGGCCCGATCATCGACCTGATCGAAGGTGCCGGCCAATCGCTCGACCTCGCGCTCTACGACGTGCGGCTGCCCGGTTCGGTGGGCGACAAGGTGGCGGACGCGATTCGTGCGGCCGCGGGGCGCGGCGTCGCGGTACGGATCATGTACAACGCCGACGGCTTCTACAAGATCCCCGTTCCGCCGCCGCCGAGTACGCACCCCGAGTTGCTGGCAGCGCTCGACGTGCCGCTCAAAGGCATTCCCGGCGAGCCTGACCTGATGCACCACAAGTACGTCGTCGCCGACCGCAGGCGAATCTGGGCGGGCTCGACGAACTGGACTCTCGACTCGTGGACGCGCGAGGAGAACGCGATCGTCGAACTCGAGTCGGCCGAGCTTGCGGCCGCCTACACGCGCAACTTCGAGCAGCTCTGGGAGCGCCAGCAGGTCGAGGGAAGCGGGGATTTCGATGCACCCCTGACCCCGGTCGGGCGCAGCAACGTACAGGCTTGGTTCTCACCTGGGCGCGGCGAGCAGCTGGCGCACCGCATCGCAAAGCAGATCGGGATTTCGCGCAAACGAGTGAGGATCGCCTCTCCGGTGCTGACCAGCGGCCCGATACTGGGCACGCTTGCCGAAGTGCTCGCCGAGCGGCGGGTCGAGGTACTGGGCGTCTGCGACTGGACGCAGCTGCACGCGGTTTTCGGTCAGTGGAAGAACAACCCTGGCTCGCACTGGAAGATGCCGCTGCTGCACGACGTGCTTGAAGGCGCTCTCTTCACCGGCAAGCGCTCCACGCCGTACGCACCGGGGCGGGTCCACGACTACATGCACGCCAAGATCACGGTCTGCGACGACGTCAGCTTCGTCGGCTCGTTCAACCTCTCACGCAGCGGCGAGCAGAACGCAGAGAACGTGCTCGAGATTCACGACGCCGCGATCGCCGACCGCCTGGCCGCCTATGTCGACCAGGTGCGCGCGCTCTACCCGGACGTCGATCCGCCCGATTTCGCCCAGTAGCCCAGAGGCTCAGTAGACCTCAGGCACAAAGGTCTGTTCGTCCATCGGCGGCCGGACGTAGCCGGAGATGTCCGGCCGCGGCGGCAGCGCGATCTTCTCCGGGTGCAGATTCTTGTAGGGGATTTCGCTGAGCAGGTGGCTGATGCAGTTGAGCCGCGCGCGGCGCTTGTCATCGGCCTCGACGACCCACCACGGCGCCTGCTTGATGTCGCAGACAGCGAACATCTCGTCTTTTGCGCGCGAGTAATCGACCCAGCGGTCGCGCGACTCGACGTCCATCGGCGAGAGCTTCCACTGGCGCATCGGATCGTCCACACGCGCCTGGAAGCGCCGCTCCTGCTCATCCGGCGAGACCGAGAACCAGTACTTGATCAGCTTGATCCCGCTGCGCACCAGCATGCGCTCGAACTCCGGGCAACTGCGCAGAAACTCCTTGTACTCGTCGTCGGTGCAAAAGCCCATCACACGCTCAACGCCGGCGCGGTTGTACCACGAGCGGTCGAAGAGCACCATCTCGCCGGCGGCGGGCAGATGTTCGACGTAGCGCTGGAAGTACCACTGCGATTTTTCGCGTTCGGTCGGGGTGCCGAGAGCTACCACTCGCGTGTGGCGGGGCGAGACGCGTTCGCTGATGCGCTTAATCACCCCGCCCTTGCCGGCGGCATCACGCCCCTCGAAGATCACCACGACACGCTGGCCGGTCGAGATGATGTAGCGCTGCTGAATCACCAGCTCGCGCTGTAGCCGCTTGAGTTCCTTCTCGAACTCGCCCTTGGCCATCGGCTTGTTGGGTTCCGGTTTCGCGTGCATGACCGGCAATTTATACGCGCCCCACGCACGTCCAAGCGCGCAACTGGACAGACTCAATCCCAACCAATTGGACTCCTGGACAGGACCGGTGCATCTGATTGAGTAGCCGGACCTCATGTTCCAGCTGGTCATGCGCCGATAGTGAGCAGATGAATATCGATCAGGATCCGGCAGCTTCAAGCCCGCTCAGCTTCCTGGGCGAGCCCGGGGCACCGCCAAAGGTGCTGATTCCCGTGGTCGTCGGCACGCGCCCCGAGGCGATCAAACTGGTGCCGGTGATCGTCGCGCTGCGCGACTCGGAGAAGTTCCAACCGATCGTCGTCTCAACTGGACAGCACCACCACATGGTCGAGGAGATCTTCGAGCAGGCCGGGATCGGCACCCATGTACACCTTTGGGCCGGCACCGAGCGCGCCAGCCTCACCGAGCGTGTGACCACCGTGATGCGCCGCTTCAATGATTTCTGCCTCGAGTGGTTCGGCGAACACCCTGGCGAGGAGAACCTGGCCAAGCAGATTCTCTCCGGGAAGTACCCGGCCGCAGTGATCGTGCACGGAGACACATCGTCGGCGATGTCGGCGGCGCTCGCGAGCTTCCACCTGCAGATTCCGGTGCTCCATGTCGAGGCCGGGCTGCGAACCGGCGGCAGCATCATGAGCCCGTTCCCGGAGGAGCTGAATCGCCAGGTGATCACCTGCATCGCCGCCATGAACTTCGCGCCGACGTTTGAGAACCTGGAGAACCTCGTGCGCGAGAACGTCGAGGTCGGGCAGATCTTCGTCACCGGCAACACCGGCATCGACGCACTGCGCTGGGCGTCGACACTCAACGCCCCGTACCTCGATCCGGCCGTCGCCGAGCTCGACGCCGGCAGCGATCGCATCGTGCTGGTCACCGCGCACCGGCGCGAGAACTGGGGCGCCGGGCTCGCCGGAATCGCCGAGGGTGTTTCGCGCCTGGCCCGCCGGTTTCCCGACGTGCGGTTCGTCGTACCCCTGCACCCGAACCCGCGCGTCCGCGCCGACCTCGGTGAGCCGCTGCAGGGCCACGAGAACGTCCTGCTGACAGACCCCTTGGAATACACCTCGTTCGCACGGCTGATCGGTCGCAGTTATCTCGTACTGACCGATTCCGGCGGAATCCAGGAGGAGGCCCCGTCGCTCGACAAACCGGTGCTGGTCGCTCGCGAGAGCACCGAGCGCGGTGAGGGCGTGGACGCCGGCACACTCGTGCTCGTCGGCACCGACCCGGAGACGATCGAACGCGAGGCCGCGGTGCTGCTCGAAGATCCGACTGCGTACGCGAAGATCGCCGAGGCGGCAAATCCTTACGGCGACGGCTACGCCGCCGAGCGAATCGTGCAGGCTCTCGACTTCACCTTGACCGGGAAGAATCCACCAGTGCCGTTCGGCCACGGATTCTCCCGCCGCGAGATCAGCAACGCAACTGGCATCACCTTCGGTGACGGCGGATACGACGTCGCGATTGAGGACGTGATGAGCGACGCTCATGCACCGACCGGCGATCAGTCATGGCCGCTCTAGCCCTGCAACTTCCTTTCGAGGGCATCGATCAACCGTGGCGGACTTTTCTGCTGATCGCTCTGGTGACGATCGTCCTGATGTTCGTCTGGACCTTCGTGCTCTTCGTACGCGGCCAACGAGCGCGAAGCCACTCCCCCGAGCCAAGCCAGGAGATCGCCGACAGCTACACCTGGGTCTTTCTGGTTCCGGCACTCAACGAGGCGGTGACGATCGCCGACTCGGTCCAGCGGCTGATCGATGTTCAAGCGCGTGACAAACGAATCATCGTGATCGACGACGGTTCCGAGGACGAGACCGCGCAGATCCTCGCGGGAATCGATCATCCGCAACTCGTGGCACTGCGCCGCGAAGCGCCGGAGGCGCAAAAGGGCAAGGCCGCTGCGCTCAATTGGGCGTTCGGGCAACTCGCCGGGCAACTTGAGGGCATCGATCCAAACCGCGTGATCGTCGCGATCGTCGACGCCGACGGCCGGCTGCACCCGGACGCTCCCTCCTGGATTGGACCGCATTTTGAAGACGAACTGGTAGGCGGGGTCCAGTCACAGGTACGCATCTACAACCGCAATAAGCCGCTCGCCTGGTTTCAGGACATCGAGTTCGGTGTGTACGGCGCGCTCTTCCAGGCCGGGCGCAATGCCTGGGGTACCGCAGGAATGGGTGGCAACGGGCAGTTCAACCGCTACTCAGCGCTGGTTGAAGTCGCCGACGAGGTCGGACCCTGGCGCGACAAGCTGACCGAAGACCAGGACCTCGGGCTGCGGCTGATCGGCGTGGGCTGGCTCGGACAGCAGTCGCTGTTTGCCAACGTTGACCAACAAGGACTCTCGCGCCTGCGCCCGCTGCTGCGCCAGCGCACGCGCTGGTCCCAGGGCAACTTGCAGGCGATGTCTCTGATCGGCACGGTGTTGCGCTCGCCGCGACCACTGATCGCGCGCTTCGAATGCGTGATGTACATCCTGATGCCGGTCTGGCAGTCGATCATCGGCTTGGCGATGTTGACGGCGCTCTACCTGCTGGTCACCGGTCAGGCGGGTATCTACGACACCGATGCATGGCAGCAGATTCTCTTCTTCTACCTACTGGGCTTCGGCGGCGTGATCATGGGTTGCATCGCGGCGGGTGCGGCGCGCGGTCGCAAGGGCTATTTGACGGGCTTCTTTATCGCCCAGCTCTACGCGTTCTACACCTGGCTGATCTGGCCGGTGCTGGTGCGTTCGGTCTGGCGGCAGGTCACAGACCAGCGCGGTTGGGCCAAGACCGAGCGCGAGGCGCTCGAACCGACTGCGGGTGATTCCACCGCCGGGCCGTAACTGCAAGCTCACAATTTTCCCAGGAAACTCACAGGTTTCTGCCCGATAATTGCCGCATGGACGAAAACGCCGACACTCAGGGCGCGCGCATCCTTGTCGTCGACGACGAGCCGAACATCGTCGACGTGATCTCGATGGCTCTGCGCTACCAGGGCTTCACCGTCGAGACGGCCGACAACGGAATCGACGCGATCACCGCAGTACACAAGTTCAAGCCACACCTGATGCTGCTGGACATCATGCTGCCTGACATGGAGGGCTTTGAGGTCGCCGAACGACTGGGCGCCAGTCGCAGCCGCACGCCGATCATCTTCTTGACCGCGCGCGACTCGACCGAGGACAAGGTCCGCGGGCTGACGATCGGCGGCGACGACTACGTGACCAAGCCATTTTCGCTCGAAGAGCTGATCGCCCGCGTGCGTCTGATCCTGCGGCGCAGCGGACAGGCCTCGGGCGAGGCCGAAGACATTCTGAAGTTTGAGGATCTCGAGCTCGACGAGGCGACTCGCGAGGTCAGTCGCTCCGGTCGTGCGATTGAGCTGACCGCAACCGAGTTTCGGCTGCTCCACTACTTCATGCTCAATCCGCGCCGAGTACTCACACGCCAACAGATCCTCGACCATGTCTGGGAGTACGACTTCGACGGCGATGCGCGAGTACTCGAGACTTACATCAGCTATCTGCGCAAGAAGGTCGACGCCGACGACGACCCGTTGATCCAGACGGTCCGCGGGATCGGTTACGCGCTGCGGCCGAAGGTTGCGGCAGGTAAGGCGTAGGACTTAGCGATGCGCTCGCTGCGCGGCCGCCTTGTCGCGATCCTGCTGTTTGTCGCGTTCGCCGGCCTACTTGTGCTCGCGGCGGTGACCTTCGCCGCGCAGCGCTCGTATCTCTACGACCGTGTCGACCGACAGGTCGAGAGCGGCTTCGGGCTCGTACGCGGGCAGCTCTTTTTCGCCCAACAGTCGGGGTCAAACAATTGCACGGGGCAGGTCCCGGAAGGCGAGCTCGACGATGATCACGGCGGATCGGGCGGAGATTCCGATGGCCGCCAGGGCGGTGGCCCGCTGCCGCCGGGGATCTCGCTACCGCCCGGCACCTACGGCGCCGTGCTTGACGGCAACGGCAATGTGCTGGCGGAGTGTGTCTTTGGCTACCGCGAATCAGGCGAATACGCGCTGCCGCACTTCGAGAACGTGGCTCTTCGCTCGCGGCCCCACACCGTGCAGTCCCGTGGCGAGGACACCACCGAGTTTCGCGCGGCCGTGCGTACCCTCCCCGCCGGTGAGCACGTGGTCGTGGCGATCCCGCTGTCGGATACCGAACAGACGATCAATCGGCTGCTCGCGGTCGAGGCGATCGTGATCGCGCTGGTGCTCGCGGTGCTCGGCGTCGCGGCCTGGCTGCTCGTCGGGATCGGGCTGCGACCGCTCGACCGCATGGGTGCGACGGCCGACGCAATCGCCGGCGGCGATCTTTCGCGCCGCGTCGAGCAGGCCGACGAGCGCTCGGAGATCGGCAGGCTCGGCCTCGCGCTCAACCGGATGCTCCATCGTCTCGAGCAGGCGTTCAAGGAACGTGAGGCCAGCGAAAGCCGGCTACGGCAGTTCCTGGCCGACGCCTCGCACGAACTGCGCACCCCGCTCGTCTCGATCCGTGGTTACGCCGAACTACACCGGCTCGGCGCCACCAACGACCCGTCCGAGGTCGACCGGTCGATGGACCGCATCGAGCAGGAGGCCGAGCGCATGGGCGTGCTGGTCGAAGACATGCTGACGCTCGCGCGACTCGACGAAACTCACCAGCACGATCGCTCGCGGGTGGAGATCGCCGCGCTCGCGCGTGACGCGGTTCGCGATGCCGAGGCTGCGGCGCCCGATCGCACGTTGTCGCTCGAGGCAGCTCCCGGGCTTGAGGTCGAGGGCGACAGACATCAGCTACAGCAGGTGCTTGCAAATCTCCTGCGTAACGCGACCGTCCACACTCCGGCCGGGAGTCCGATCGACGTCACCGTCGCGCGCAGCGGCGACGATGTGCGTGTCGATGTGCGAGACCACGGCAACGGCCTGCCCGACGGTGCCGGTTCGCAGATCTTTGAACGCTTCTGGCGCGCCGAAGGTGGGCGCGAGCGCGGCAAGGCAGGATCCGGACTGGGCCTTGCGATCGTCGCCGAGATCGTCGCGGCTCACGGCGGCCGGGTGCATGCAAAGAACGCGAACGAAGGTGGCGGCGCCGTGTTCAGCGTCTGGTTGCCGCTGGCCGATCTCAGAGAACTCTCAGACTGAGCCAAGTTCTCTCACATTGCCGCAGGCGAATCTTGCGGCATGTACCAATCACCGACAAGCGGACTCGACGTCGAAATCGTCGTCCCGGTCCACAACGAAGAGCACTCGCTCGCGCCGTCTATCGAGCGCCTGCACGCCTTCCTGACTGACGGCTTCCCTTTCAGTTGGCGAGTCACGATCGCCGACAATGCGAGCACCGACGCGACACTCGATGTCGCCCACAATCTGGCCGACACGCTACCCGGCGTCGAAGTGATGCACCTCGCGGCCAAGGGCCGCGGCCGCGCGCTGAGGCTGGCCTGGAGCGCCAGCGGCGCGAGGGTCGTCGCCTACATGGATGTCGACCTCTCGACCGACCTTGCCGCGCTGCTGCCGCTGGTCGCCCCGCTGCTCTCGGGCCACAGCGAACTCGCGATCGGCACTCGCCTCGCCGGCAGCTCGCGCGTCGAGCGCGGTGCCAAGCGCGAGTTCATCTCGCGCAGCTACAACAGATTGCTGCGCGCCGCGCTCAACGCGCACTTCTCGGACGCGCAGTGCGGATTCAAGGCCGTGCGCGCGGACGTTGCCCATCGTCTGCTGCCCGAGGTCAAAGACCAGGAGTGGTTCTTTGACACGGAGCTTCTGATCCTCGCCCAGCGCAGGGGCATGCGCATCCACGAGGTTCCGGTTGACTGGATTGACGACCCGGATTCGCGTGTGGCGATCGTCTCGACCGCGGTGAAGGACCTGCGCGGGATGGCGCGCCTTGCGTGGGAGAGCAATGTCATCCGCTTCCTGCTGGTCGGGATCGCCTCGACGCTCGCTTACGCGGGTCTCTTCCTTGCGCTGCGCGATCCGATCGGCGCTTTCTGGGCCAATTTCACGGCACTCGGTATCACCGCGCTCGGCAATACCGCGGCCAACCGGCAGTTCACCTTCGGCGTCACCGGTCAGCATCGGATCGTCCGGCAGTACGCGATGGCGATGGGCGTCTTTGTCCTGACGCTGGCGCTCACGAACGGCGTCCTTATCGCGCTGCACGAGCTGCGACCGAGCGCGCCGCGAGGCGTGGAGCTTGCGGTACTCACACTTGCGAACGTGGCGGCCACATTGACGCGGTACGCCGTGCTCCGCTTCCACGTCTTCGCGCACGGCCGACGCGTTCCCCCGCCGCGGCCGGCGCCGGCGCGGCAACCCTCCTCCCCTGCCGCGCCGGCCGACCTTTCAACCCCAGAAACGGAGAACGCACGATGAACGCAACGACCATGCAATTGCAGCCGGAAGGCCCGCGCGATCAGGACCTGCCAGCCGCCGGCTCCCCTGCCGCGCGCTCGAGCTCACTGCTGGCCGCGCGCCTGCTGGCCCGCCCAGAACTGCTTGCGCTGCTGGCGGCGGCAGCGACGCTATATCTCTGGGGACTCTCGAAGAACGGCATGGCCAACGAGTACTACGCCGCGACTGTTCGCTCGATGGCAGCCAGCTGGCACAACTTCGTCTACGGCTCGTTTGACATGAACGGGGTGATGACCGTCGACAAGCCGCCGCTGGCGTTCTGGGTGCAGGCGCTGTCGGTGAAGCTCTTTGGCTACTCGTCGCTTTCGATGCTTGTCCCGCAGGCACTGATGGGCGTCGGGACGGTCGCACTGACGTACGACATCGTCTCGCGCCGGTTCGGCCGCTGGCCGGCCTTCGCGGCAGGCACGGTGCTCGCGCTGACGCCGATGACGGTCGCGATCTCGCGCCACAACAACCCCGACGCGCTGCTGATCCTGCTCTCGGTCGCGGCGGTCTGGTTCGTGCTGCGCGCTCTGGAAGATGGCCGGACGCGTTGGATCGCCCTCGCGGGGGCAGCGGCGGGCGGTGCCTTCACGACGAAGATGGGCGCCGGCCTGCTGGTACTTCCAGCGCTGTTTGTCGCCTACCTCTGGGCCGCGCCGGTGGCGCGTTCACGCGCGCTGGTGCAACTTCTGATCGGCGGCGGCGTCTTCGTTGCGGTGGCCGGAGCATGGCCGCTGCTGATGGCGGTCACTCCGGCGGCGAGCCGGCCCTGGATATCCGGCACGACCGATAACTCGATCTGGTCGCTGATCACGCAGTACAACGGGCTCGGGCGCCTCAACGGGCAGCAGGGCGGTCCCGGCGGGATGGGCGGCGGCGGGATGGGCGGCGGAGGCGTATTCGGCGGCGAAGCCGGCTGGTCGCGCCTCTTCAACTCAGCACTTGGCCCTCAGGTCGCATGGCTGACCGGATTCGCGGTCGTCTCCGCCGGCGCGGTGACCTGGTTCTCGCGGCTCTCCCCGCGCGACGCCAACACCGGATGGATTGTCGCGGTCGGCGGGTGCTTCGCGACGATCGCCCTGGCGTTCTCGTTTGCCAAGGGGATCTTCCACCCGTACTACAGCTCGCAGCTCGCACCGTTCACGGCAATGCTCTTCGGCGCGGGACTTGGGACCTTCACGTCGGGAGATCAGTCGACAGACGAAGGCCGCTTGCGTCGCTATTGGGGCGCGGCCGCCCTGGCTGCGGGCGCCGTAACCACGCTCTGGGTGCTCGCGAACGCGACCGCCGACCGAATGGATGCCTGGCAGGCGCCGATGGCGCTGATCGTTCTGAGCGCCGCCGCTGTGCTGGCAATCGCCGGCGCCGATCGACAGATCCGCAAATGGGCGCTGATCGCCGGGGTTTCCGCGCTGCTGGTCGCGCCAGCCGCATGGTCGATTGCCACGCTCGGACACGCAACCAGCGGAACCTTCCCCGCCGGAGGCTCGCAGGACGCCGGCGGCGGGATGGGCGGCCCGCCCGGCGGCCGGATGACGACCAGGCCGGGCAGTGCGCCCGGTCAGGGAGGCGGCATGTTCGGCGGCCAGCGCTCCGAGCTGACCACCGCAATCGCGTATGCCAAGGCCCACGGCGGGGGAACGATCGGCGTCGAGAGTCAATCTGCCGCGGCGCAGTACATCGCCGCCAGCGGAGCTGACGTAGCCGGAATCGGTGGCTTCTCCGGACGCGAGAGCTCTGTCTCGGTCTCCTGGCTCGCCGACGCCGTGGAAGACGGTCGCCTCCGCTGGATCTACGCCGGCAGCGGCGGGATCGGCGGCGGCTTTGCCGACAGACGGGAGGGCAGCGAGTCAGCGATCAACGCCGCCGAACAGGCCTGCAAGCAAGTCAACAACTCAGACCTCTACAACTGCGCCGGCCAGTCCCAAGCCCTACAAAGCCTCGCGAACTGACGCGACCCAAATGCCATACCTCCGCCCGATCGGGCGGAGGTATGGCAGGGATCATCACTCTTCGTGCGACTCGCGCCAGGTGGCCTGGGCCTCTTCGATCACCTTCCAGGCGTCCATCACTCCGAACCACCCTTCGACCTCGACCTCTTTGAGCTCGAGATCTTTGTAGATCGAAAAGAAGTGAGCGATCTCGTCCTGAAGCTGCTTGGGCACATCGTTGAGCGACTCAAAGGAGTTCCAGTTGGGGTCTGAAACCGGCACGCAGATGACCTTGTCATCTGAGCCCTTGTCGTCGGTCATGCGAAAGAGCGCGATCGGCTTGACCTCGATCCAGCAGCCGGGGAAAGTCGGTTCTGAGACCAACACCATGGCGTCGAGCGGGTCGCCATCAGCGCCAATCGATTCGGGGATGAAGCCGTAGTCCAGGGGGTAGACGACGGATGAATAAAGAAAGCGATCGAGCTTGATCGCATTCAGGCGCTCGTCCCACTCATACTTGTTTCGCGAGCCCTTGGGGATTTCGACCACCGCATAAAGATGGCCTTCGGGGAGTTCTGTCATGCCCCTGAGCGTACGCGGCGCGTTCGCGTTCAGTCTGCCGTCAGCAGTGCGACCGCGTGATCGACGAGTTCGTCGGCCGCCTTCACAACGCCAGCGATGCCCTCGCGGTGCACGGTCATGCAGACAATCTCATTGATCCCGACCACGACCAGCTTCGCCCGCATCAGCGGCAGCGGCGGAACCTCAGGGTGTGCTTCGCGCGATTCGTCGCGCCAGGCGCTGATCATCGTCGCGAGCATTCCGGTGGCGTCGATCCAGCGGTCGGCCAGGGCCGGGCCGGCCGCCATCGACTCGCTCAGAAACAGCCGCGTGAAGTCGGGCAGGTCGGTGAGCATGCGGATGTAGGCGTGCATCCCGACGCGAATGCGCTCGATCGGATCTTCGACCGGACCGGCTTCGGCGACGATCGCCGCGATCAGCATGTCGCGCGTCGTGTCGAAGGCCTGGAGCAGGCAGTCCTCCTTGCCCGTGAAGTGTTCGTAGAACGTGCGTTTCGAGGTGCCCGCGCGCGAGACGATGTCGATGATCGTGACCTTGTCGTAGCCGCGATCTGCGGCAAGGCCGACAAACGCCGAGATCAGGCGGCCGCGCTGGGATGCAAGCACGACCTCGCGGTCGAGCTTGTGCCGGCCGCGCGGCAGCGGCGCGGGCGGGTTGAGCTGTGATTGCTGTGGCAGACCGGACATGGCGATCGGTCAAACCGTACACCGGGTATCCGGCGAAATCGCACTCAGGGGCGGACGGCGTAGAACCCGCCGTGCCCGGCCGAGAAGCGGTAATCATCGGCGTATGAGGCGAGCGTCGCCGGATCGAATCCGGCCTCGCGCAGGGCCGCAAACACCGCCTCGTGGTCGTAGAGCGCCAGGCGATGAATCTCGGTGTCTTCTGTCGCCAGACCCGGCTCGGTGCGGCTCGTGATGCGGCGCTCCAGCGTTTGATCGCCGGGATGCTCGACGGTTTCTGAGGTCACCTGCCACCCGGGTCCCTCCCACATCGTGTGTTCGAGGCGCGGCATCGCCCGGCCCGGCTGAGCGACGTCGAAGATGAAGATGCCGTTGCCGACCAGTGCGTCGCGCACGCGCCCGAAGACCGCGCAGATCGCGTCAAACCCGGTGCGCTGGTCGAAGCGATAATTGAACGCTTCGCCGATCGCCGTCACCGCCACGCAGCCGTCCGGCAACTCCGCGTCGTGGAGCGAGCAGACTTCGAACTTGCCCTCGGGCACCCGATCGCGGGCGATCGCCACCATGTCGGGTGAGATGTCGAAGCCACAGACGTCGTATCCGGCGTCGGCGATCATCCGCGAGGAGATCCCGCCGCCGCAGGCGAGTTCCGCGACCGTTCCCGAACTCAGTCGATTGAGCGCCAGTCCGGCAAGCAGCATTTTCGCCGCACCGGTCGCGATGAATCCGAAACCATCGTCGTGTATCCGCGCGAGCGCCGCGCGGTACGCCTGCTCTGGTTGATCTGAGCCCATACCGCGCAGCGTACGCCGCGCTTCATAGTTCCTACTTGGCTGCCACGGCCTCTGGTGGCTCGGTGGTGAGCACGAGTTCGTCCTCGTCGGCTGTGTTCGGCGACATCGAGCCTGAGCGCTCGATCGCCTCGTCAGTTCCGTGGCGCGGCAGGAAGAGCGAGAGCACAAACATCGTGCAGAGCAGCCCGAACGAGACCCAGTAGGTCTTGCCGAAGGCCTCCGCGATCAGCGGCGCGAGCTGGTCCTGTGCCCGTGGCGGGAGCGACTCAAGCGCGCCCAATCCACTCGTCTTGGATGCGACAGCGCCGGCCGCCGGCAGGCTCTGGAGCATTTCGTGTGTCAGGTAGGTCGAGAGGATCGCGACACCGATCGAGCCGCCGACCCGCTGGATCGCATTGATCGCGGAGGTCGCGCGCGGAACCTGGTCGTGCTTGAGCGTGACGAAGGCGCTCGACATCGTCGGCATCATCGTCGCGCCCATCCCGAGCCCCATGACAAACAGCGCGAGGATGATCTGCCAGTAGGGCGTCTCAGCGCCCAGATGCGTCAGGGCGAATGTGCTGGCCAGCAGCACCAACGCGCCGAACGGGACGATTCGGCCGGAGCCGAAACGGTCGGTGATTTTGCCGGCGACCGGCATCATCAACGCCGCGCCGACGCCCTGCGGCGCGATCAGCAGACCGGCGTCAAGCGCCGAAAGTCCGCGCACGATCTGGAAGTAGAGCGGCATCAGGATCATCGCGCCAAAGAACGACATCGCCAGCACGAACGACGTGCTGGTGGCGATCGCCATCACGCGGTCCTTGAAGAGGCGAACGTCAATCAGCGCGTTTGCCCGGCGTAGGGCATGGACAACGAACCCGCCGACCATCGCCAGACCGACGATCATCGGCACAAGCACCTCGGGAGCGTTGAATCCGCCCTGCGGACCGGTTTCGGCCAGGCCGTAGACGAGCGCAGCGAGACCCGGCGAGAGCAGCAGCAGTCCCTTCCAGTCCAACTCTTCGCCGGGCGAGGGTTCGTCGCGCTGCAGGAAACGCTGGGCCAGCGTGACGGCGAGGATGCCGATCGGCACGTTGACGTAGAAGATCCAGCGCCAAGAGACGTCGTCCACCAACCAGCCGCCGAGAATCGGGCCGGCGATCGGCGCCAACAACATCGGCACGCCGATCACGCCCATCATTCGCCCGACGCGCTGGGGGCCGGCCGCCTGCGTGAGAATCGTCATGCCGACGGGCATGATCATGCCTCCGCCAAAGCCCTGGAGCACGCGGAAGAAGATCAGCGACTCGGCACTCCAGGCAGCCCCGCAGAGCATCGAGCCGAACGTGAAAAGGGTGACCGAGAGGATGAACAGCCGTTTGGTGCCAAAGCGGTGCGAGGCCCATCCGGTCAACGGAATCACCGTGGCCAGCGCGAGCAGGTAGCCGGTGGCGACCCACTGGATCGTCGTGAGAT
>JAEYBE010000022.1 GCA_023404495.1 Actinomycetes bacterium
GCGCCGGCCGGCGAGACGGAATTGGGGTTGAAATCGGACTCGGCCTTCAGCTGCGCCGCCAGCAGCACCGGCTGGACGTTGTGCCGCTGGGCCGCGGCAACGATCGTGCCGCGGTATCGCGCGGGCACCCATGACGGCAGGCCGGCGACGCCGACGAAGCTGCCGCCGGAGGGATCGCGCGAGCCGGCGCCGTACTGGGCCGGGACGTCACGGGGGTTGGCGCCGAAGCCGAAGTGCCAGGGCTCCCAGGCGTAGCGCTTGATGAAACCGAAGCGCCGCGCGTTGGCCGCGAGCCATCCGTAGGCAGACGGCGGGCCAAGATCGAGCTCAGTGCCGTAGCGGTGCAGCGAAGTTCCCGGCGGAGCTACCCACTTGGGATCCGGATGCGCGGCGAACAGCCTCGCCTGCTCGGCGTCCGACCTGAAGGCGCTGTTGATCGCAAGTGAGACGCCAGCGCCGCGCGCGGCGGCCGCCATGCGATCGAAGGCCAAGGCGACGTCCGGTCGCATCGGCTTGCCCTGCCGATAGGCCAGCGGCCCGCTGTAGCCGCCCCCGCTTCCATGGGCGGCGAGCGGATCGGCGAGCGCCGGAAACGTGAACCTGAGCTCGGCGGTTGCCCGAGTGCGAATCGTCACCCTGCGCTTGATTGCCGAGCCGGGCACCTCGACTTCGCGACGGTGTGAGGTCGAGACGGTGACCGAGGTCGGCGCCGGGGAAGCACCGAACCGCACTGATGCGATTCTGCGCTGCGCCTTGTTCGCCGACGCCGCGCGCATCGCTGCGGCCCGGGCGCGAAAGCGGTACTGCGCCGGGGAGAGCCGATGGGGATTGGGCGCGCCGCCCGGAAGCAGAACGGGCTCATACAGTCGCGGGAAGTCTTTGCCCATTCGCTGCGCCGCAGCAAGCGCCGCGACGTCCGCCGTGCGCTGATCGCCGCCGCGTGCGGCGAGCGCGCCGCCGTACTGAGCCAGCAGCAAGGCACCAGCGAGCAACAGCACCGCGCAGGCGACGAGCGGAATCGACGCTTGGCCTTGCTGATCTCGCGCGCTCCGGCTCACGAAGCCGCCTCGATCTGAGCGAGCAACCGCGCCGCGGCGTCAGCACCCTCAGCCAGGTCGCGCCCGCGCCGCCACGGACGCCCGGCGCCAAAGTGCCGCGCCTCGAGGCGACCCGCCAGCGATTCGACTTCCAGCTCACCGACCCCGACCAGATGGGCACCGGACGGAGCTTCGCGAGCAAGCTCGTCACGCAGGAGCTCGCAGAAGACGAGATCGCTCCCGGCATCGAGCAGAATCCAGGCAAGATCGATCGCCGGACGCTCGGGTGATCGGCCAAGCTGATCAAAGCGGATGAGTTCCGGTGAGACGGGCGAACGAGCCGCCAGATTCGTGAGCATCGCGCCCCCGGACAGCGGCCGGGCGCAGGCATCGATCATCAGCAGCCGGCGGGCCGTGACGAGTCGTGGACCCACCGATTCGATCGCAATCCGCTCGACGAAGATGTCCAGAGCGCGTGCGATCACGGGCGCGCGTATCCCGCCTCGCCGCTGGCAGCGAGCATCGGCGCAAGCCCCGGAACGATGGCGCGTGGCGTGAGCTTGACCCGCACGAGCGAACCTCGCTCGGTCACTTTGACCCCGGCGGTCGACCAACCGGGCGCCGAGCGCCGCGCCGCCGGCTCGGGATCTTCTCCCATCTGACCGGCCAGCGCGCCTGCGTGCGCCGCGTTGCCGGCGACGACGAAGTTCGCGCCGGCGACCAACCCCTGCAGCGCGAGCAGCGAGCAGAGCAACAGGATCGGCGCCATTGCCACGGTCTCCACGCCGGCCTGGCCGAAATGTGAGAGCAGCGCGCGGGGCACGCGATTCATGGCGCCATCCGGGACGTCGCGGAGATCAGCGGCCCCGAGCCGGCACCGAGCACTCCGCGAAACGGTTTGACGAGCGGCACGCGGGCGGAGACTGTGACCGCCCCTGAACGCGCGTGACGCACGCGCCGCCCTTTGGCCGGACTCGATGCGAGCAGGGCTGCGGCCAGATTGCGACCCCGCGCCAGGCCATCGTCGGCCTCACCGCGCTGATTGGCCACGTAGCGCTCTCGCGCCACCAGGCGGGCGGCCTCGTGCAGTTTCCACCACGTGTGGCCCGCAACAACGACCTGCCATCCGGACATCAGCACGAGGGCCATCAGCGGCACCGCGACGATCAGTTCGACGCTGCCCTGTCCGAGTTGTGCGCGGCGAAATCGCATACGCCCGGGAGACTCCCGGATCGCGCGTAACGATTCAAGACCGCTTCGTTACGAGAGCGTGAGAATTCTGCGACGAACTAGCAACTCTTGGCGGTTGCCCGAGCGCCGGGCGGCGAAACCTACGGGCGGCGCAGCGAACCGAGCATCGGGTTCGCCGAGCTGACCGTACGGCGACGGCCGCCCTTGGCGCGGTACATCGCGATGTCGGCGCGGTGCACCAGCGCGTCAGAAGACTCGTCGCTGTCGAGCTTGCTGGCGGCACCGACCGAGAGGGTCACCGCCATGCCGGCGGCCTCGACCCGCAGTCGATCAACCAGGCGCTCGAGCCCGTCGGCATCGGCGTCCGGGCAGATCACGACGAACTCATCGCCACCCAGACGAGCTGTGTAGTCCGAGGCGCGTGAGGTCGCTGTGATCGCCGCCGCGACCTCGCGCAGCAGGCGGTCACCGGCGACGTGTCCGTGGGTGTCGTTGAACTCCTTGAAGTTGTCGAGGTCGACGAACACGAGGCCGAGCGGACGACCGTGGCGCATCGCGCGCTCCCACTCGATCGCCATCTGGCGATCAAAGCCCTCGCGGTTGGCAAGACCAGTCAGGTGGTCGAGCTGCGCGATGCGGGCCACCGAAGTGGCGCGGCGGCGCTCGCGCAGCGAGACAACCGCGAGCACCGAAGTCGCAAACACGAGCAACAAGAGCGCGGCGCGGAAGATCAGCGGGATGCCGTCGACCGCGCGCGCAATCGTCGTGCGCTCGCGCAGCTGCTCGGCGTTGCGGGCCGGCGCCGGCTCCTTAGAGCTCGAACCGGAACTCGACTTTGACTTCTCGTCGTCTCCGGAGGCGGCGCTCACGGCCGGTCGGATCGAGGCCACGGCCGGCTGCGCGACCGAGGAAGCGATCCCCGCCACGCCTGAGCTGACCGAGCTGCCCACCGACTCGCTCTTTACTTCCTTGCTCGGGGAATCATCGATCTCGCCACGCGAGCTGCGCGGCTTCGAAGGCTTCTCGTCGACAACTCCGCCGCGCGGTCCAGTTGCCGGGCCGCCGGTACCGCCGGAGCCGCTGTTGCCGGAATTCCCGTTGGATCCACCGTTCGAGCCGTCCGTGGTCGGGTCGGAGCCGTGGCTGCCGGGACCACCGTTGCCACCGGAACCACCGTTGCCAGCGTTGCCCCCAGAGCCTCCGGAACCACCGGGTACGCCAGAGCCGCCGCTGTTGTCAGTGCTCGGCGGCGTCGAAGGAGGCGTCGTCGGGGTGGACGGGGCGCTCGGCGTCGAGGGAGCGCTGGGGCGACCATGCCAACCCCCGCCCCACTGCTGGCGCTCGCCGCCACCACCGCCGCCGCATGCATACGCGACCAGGGCGAGCGGACCAAGGACAAGGACAATCACCGCGAGTGTCGCGGGAAGCAGCTTCGCGCCGCGTTTGCGCGCGAAGCCGTCAGTGCGGAAAGTTTTGGGCAGAACGGGCATAGTGACGCCAAAGTAACTGCGCCACCGGTCGGAATCGGCGGTCTTTTCCCTGCAAGCGGGCGGAAAAGTCGCCAACCTGCAATCGTCGGTTCAGACCGACCAGCGCCGCGACCGATCCCAGACCCAGTAGATCGCGCCGCCGCAGGCACCAAGAATCAGGATCACGAGAACGATGCCGCCGTTCCACAGCGAGCGGAAGCGCTCGACCGCCACGATCGCGAGCACGGCAACGGCCACCGCCCCGTAGACGATCCCGCGGTCGCGCTCGGAAAGCATCGAGAGCCACTCGCCCTGGCTGCGGTACAGGCTCACCATTCCGTAGGCGAGCAGTGCCAAGAACGCCGCACGCACGGAATTGTTGACCAGGTCCATCGCGACGCCGCCGCTGGGCAGCGCGACGATCAGGAACGCGACCAGCGCGATCACGGCAATGCCGATCCATGTACGACGCGGATTGTTCATCCCGCGCAGCCTACGCCGCGCGCCAGCGTCAGGCGTCGAAGGTGCCGCCCTCGAGCGTGTGGGCCACGTCTTCACAGGCGTCGACCGCGTGCTCCATCTGCTCGAAGATGTCCTTCCAGCGGATCACGACCATCGGGTCGACGCCGCCGGCAAACAGCGACGCGATCGCTTCACGCGAAAGGCGGTCCCCTTCGTTCTCGAGTCGATGCACCTCGATGATTGCGTCCGACATCGACTCGCCGGTGCGCAGGGTCGCCACCGCTTTCGTCAGCTGATGCGTGGACTCGACCAGTACGCGGGCGAGCGCAAGTGAGAGGTCCATCGGAGCTTCGATCTTGTAGAGCCCGAAAGAATCGGCGACCTGTTCGATGTAGTCGACCACATCGTCGATCGCGCCGGCGAGCTTGTGGATCGCCGGGCGCGAGAGCGGAGGGCGCGAGCCGTCGCCGAGCTGGCGAATGATCGCCTGGGTGATGCGGTCGCCCTCTTGCTCGCAGAGCAAGATCTGGCGGATGATGTCGCCCTCGTCGGGAAACTCCTCGAGCATCTGCAGGAGCAGTTGGGCCGCGTTCTCGGCGTTGGCGATACCGGCCTCGAAGAGGTCGAAGAATTCGTCGGCGGGCCGACGCGAGAGCGCGCTCACTGAGCGACCAGTTCGCTGTCGGCCGCGAGCGCCGGCACTTCCGGCTGGTCAACGGCCGGCGCGCCATCTGCGACCGGTGAGGCGGCAGATGCGTCAACCGGTTCCGGATCGAAGCGGTAGCCGATCCCGAAGTGTGTGTGCACATAGCGCCAGCCCGGTGAGGCGGCCTCAAGCTTGTGGCGGACCTTGCGCACGAACACATCGACAGAGCGATCGCCGCGCGCCATCGCATAGCCCCAGACGCGCTGGTAGATGTCTTCACGCGGGAGCACGCGGCCGTCGCTGCGCGCCAGCAGGAGCAGCAGTTCGTACTCGCGCTTGGTCAGCTCGACCTGACGGCCGGCCGCGAGCACCTCGTAGCGGTCGACGCGGAACTCCAGTTCGCCCTTGGTCAGCGGTCCGGCCTCGGCGACCGCGTCGGCTTCGACGCGGCGATGGCGGCGCGTCACGGCTTCAACGCGTGCGACGACTTCTTCCGGGTGGCACGGCTTGCCGATCCAGTCGTCGACCCCCATGCGCAGACCGCGCACGCGCTGGGCGACCGTGCTCTGCTCCGAACAAAGAATCAGCCCGATCGAACCGAGCGACTCACCGAGGGTCTGGAGCGTCTCCCAGTACCCGGCACCAAGCAGGGAGGGATTTACGACGACGGCGTCCGGGCGCATCGCGACCAGCTCGCTTGCACTCGGAAGCGCACGCTGCACCACGTGCTGCCAGCCGGCCTGCTCGAGGCGCTTACAGAGCACCGTCAGGAAACCGGAGTCATCGTCTACAACGAGGACCTTGCGGGGGGATTTGTCCGATCGGTTCATCCGAGGTTTTGCGGAGCGTTTGGCTCCGGCACGGCCATGGTAACGCCCGGTTCACACGTGTGACCGTGTGTTCACAAGCTTTTTACAACCTGGTTACAGATTGGTAACTACGTTGACATTCGTGAACGGCATGCTTGCGCCATCACCCTCAAGACTGAATCCCTGAAAGGACCAGACGTTCCGTGATGAAACGCTTCAACCCGATGTTCGCACTGCTCGCACTTGTCGCAGCCATGGCCCTCGTGGCGGCAGGCTGCGGTGGCAGTGACAGCAGCTCAGGCGACTCCAACCTCTCCGGCTCGATCGCGATCGACGGCTCGAGCACCGTCTACCCGTTCGCCCAGGCCGCCGCAGAAGGCTTCCAGTCCGAGTCCCCCAACGTCAAGGTCACGGTCGGCGAGTCCGGCACCGGTGGCGGATTCGAGAAGTTCTGCGCCGGTGAGACCCAGATCTCGACCGCGTCGCGCCCGATCGAGGACGACGAGATCGAGGCGTGCAAGAAGAACAACATCGACTACACCGAGGTGCAGGTTGCGCTCGACGGCATCGCCGTGGTCACCAACCCGGACCTCCAGGTCAAGTGCCTGACGACCGACGAGCTGAAGAAGATCTGGAACAAGGGCTCCAAGGTCGCCAGCCTCTCCGAGGTCCAGGACGGCGCATCCACGACCAAGCTCAGTCTGTTCGGCCCGGGCACCGACTCCGGCACGTTCGACTACTTCACCGAGCAGATCAACGGTGAAGAGGGCGCAAGCCGCACCGACTACCAGCCGTCCGAGGACGACAACGTTCTGGTCGAAGGCATCGCCGGCGACAAGGGTGGGCTCGGATACTTCGGGTTCTCCTACTACGAGCAGAACAAGGACAAGCTCAACCTCGTTGAGGTCGACGGTGGCGACGGCTGCGTTGCTCCGAGCACCGAGACGATCCAGAACGGCACATACAAGCCGCTCTCGCGCCCGCTCTTCTACTACGTGAGCAAGAAGGCGCAGGCCGAGCCGCAGGTCCAGGCCTTCCTCAACTACTCGCTCAACAACAACTCAGAGATCGCCAAGACCGCGCTGGTCGTCCCGATGAGCGACGAGCAGCTCTCGGAGGCGAAGACAGCCGCCGGCGTCTCCTGACGCCGCCTCCCCACCGGCAAAAAGCATCTCCAGATGGAAAGCGCACAAGTAAGCATCGACAGGGAGATCGCACCAGCGGTCTCCCTGTCGCGTGCGCGGCCTCGCTACGGCGAGCGGGTGATCTTCGTAGCGTTGTTCGCCGCCGCTGCGGTGACCGTCCTCACCACGATTCTGATCGTGCTCTCCCTCGCCAGCGAGACGATCTCATTCCTGCGCGAAGTCTCGATCATCGACTTCCTTTTCGGTACCGAGTGGTCTCCGCTCTTCAGCCCACCCAGCTACGGCGTCCTTCCGCTTGTCGCCGGCACGCTTCAGATCACTTTCATCGGATTGGTCGTGGCGATCCCGCTCGGCGTAGGTTCCGCGATCTACCTGAACGAGTTTGCCTCCTCGCGGACGCGAAAGGTGATCAAGCCGATTCTTGAGATCCTCGCGGGCGTTCCCACCGTGGTCTTCGGGTTCTTCGCCCTCGTCGCCGTCACGCCCGCACTAAAAGCGGTCGGCCTCGATGTCCAGGTCTTCAATGCCCTTTCCGCCGGGATCGTCGTCGGCGTGCTTGTGATCCCGACGATCGCCTCGGTGTCCGAAGACGCGCTCACGGCGGTGCCGCAAGGTCTGCGGGAGGCCTCTTACGGCCTTGGCGCCACCAAGCGCCAGACCTCGATCAGCGTGCTGGTTCCCGCAGCACTTTCCGGGATCATCGCGAGCATCGTGCTTGGCGCCTCACGCGCCATCGGCGAAACGATGGTCGTGCTCCTCGCCTCCGGAGCCAAGCCCGCGCTCACATGGAACGTTCTCGAGCCGATCCAGACGATGGCGGCTTTCATCGCGGCAACCGGCAAGGGCGATGTCTCCACCGGCTCGCTTGAGTACAAGACAATTTTTGCTGTCGGAGCACTGTTGTTTGTAATCACGCTTCTGCTCAACCTCTTCAGCAATGCGATGGTCCGCCGCTTCCGGGAGGAATACGAATGAGCGATCGACCAAGGTCAGGACGCTCCGCCCGCCCCGCCGGCGCGGCCGCCGGCGCCGTTGAAGCGCAGTTCGACAACGAGTTGATTTCTCGACCCGCCGGCCGTGCACGCGCGCTTGAATGGAGCTTCAAGGCCTCCCTGATCGCGTGCATCGCTATTGCGCTGGGCGTCCTCGCATGGCTGATCGCGAAAATTCTGATCGACGGACTCTCTGGGCTCAGCTTTGATTTCTTGATGAACATGCCGTCCGCGTTCGCCGCCAAAGCCGGTATCCAGTCAGCGATCGTCGGGACGCTCTGGCTCGCCGCGATCTGCACATTTTTCGTGGTTCCGACTGGAGTGGCCGCCGCGATCTACCTCGAGGAGTACGCGGACCGTCAACGCTGGTACAACCGGATCATCGAGGTCAATATCCAGAACCTCGCCGCCGTCCCGTCGATCGTTTACGGAATCCTGGGTCTTGCCTACCTAGTGCGCGGACCGCTCGACCTCGGACGCACGGTGCTCGCGGGCGGGCTCACACTCGGACTGCTCGTGCTGCCGGTGGTTGTGATCGCGGCGCGAGAGGCAATTCGCGCCGTGCCACCAAGCATCAAAGAAGGCGCGATGGGACTCGGCGCAACGAAGTGGCAGGCGATCTGGCACCAGGTGCTCCCGTCGGCCGTCCCCGGAATCGCCACTGGATCAATACTCGCGCTGTCGCGGGCCATCGGTGAGACCGCCCCCCTAATCATGGTTGGCGCCGCAACGTACATCGCGTTCAACCCGACGGGGCTAGGCAGCGCATTCACCGCCCTGCCACTGCAGATCTACAACTGGCTCTCCAACCCGCAGGAGGACTTCAAGTCGCTGGCGGCCAGCGCGATCATCGTCTTGATGGTGATTCTCCTGATCTTCAACTCGGTCGCGATCGTCATCCGAAATCGATTCGAGCGCAAGTGGTGATGGGGCCGGACCCCAGCGTGAAAGGACTGGAGTAATGTCGCACGAGCACTTCGAGGAGACCACGACTTTGACTTGGAAAGAGAAAGACGATTCCGAGCGCTCGGCGCTTGATGTGGCCAAGGCCGACGCCGCGCTGAACGCAGCTCCGACCGTCGCCGAGGTCTCCAGGCCGATCTTCGAGATCGAGAAGGTGAGCGTTCGCTACAGCGGCGCGCTGGCGATCAAAGAGGCGAGCTTCTCGGTGCCCAAGAACGAGATCGTCGCGATGATCGGCGCCTCGGGCTGCGGCAAGAGCACACTGCTGCGGTGCCTGAACCGCATGAACGACCTGATCCCGGGCGCAACCGTCGAGGGTTCGATCAATTTTCACGGCCAGGACCTCTATGGCCCCGCGGTCGATCCGGTGCAGGTGCGCAAACACATCGGCATGGTCTTCCAGAAGCCCAACCCGTTTCCGAAGTCGATCTTCGACAACGTCGCCTTCGGCCCCAAGGTGCTCGGCATGAAGGTCGACATCGATGAGGTCGTTGAGACCTCGCTCCGTCGCGCTTCCCTCTGGGACGAAGTCAAGGACCGCCTAAAGGAGAGCGCCCTCGGTATGAGCGGCGGTCAGCAACAGCGCCTCTGCATCGCGCGAGCGATCGCCACTTCGCCGGACGTGATCCTGATGGACGAGCCGTGCTCGGCGCTCGACCCGATCTCCACTGCGCGCATCGAGGATCTGATGACCGAGTTGAAGAACAAATTCACGATCGTCATCGTCACGCACAACATGCAGCAGGCGGCGCGCGTGAGCGACCGCACCGCCTACTTCACCGTCGAGGTCGGCGAGCAGGACAACCGCTACGGCAAGCTCGTCGAGTTCGACGACACCGAGAAGATCTTCACCAACCCGAGCGATCAGCGCACTGAGGACTACGTCAGCGGAAAGGTCGGATGATGGCCGAAGACCTGGCGGGCGGCACACGCATCGTCTTTCACGAGGAGCTCCAGAACATCGAGGAGAAGGTCCTCTCGATGTTCGATCTGGCGGCGCAGATGTCCGACCGGGCGGTCGAGAGCGTCCTGAACCAAGATGTCGAGCTGGCGACGCTCGTGATCGAGTCCGACGATCAGATCGACGGGCGCTACCTCGACGTCAACCAGGGCCTGCTCAACCTGATCGCGCTGCAGGCACCGGTCGCGAGCGACCTGCGCGTGATCGCGGCGCTGCTCAACACGATCAACCACGTCGAGCGGATGGGCGACCTTGCCGTCAACATCGCCAAGACCGTCCCGCTGACCGGAGAAGAGCCTCCGGTCGACGCAGAAATCCTCAACATCGTTGAGCGCATGGGCCTTCAGGTCCGAAGCCAGATCTTCCAGGCCAAGCACGCGCTTGCCAATCGCGACGCCGAGCTTTCAGAAGCACTGGTGCGCGAGGACGACGAACTCGACCAGCTCAACCGCGAGATCTTCAAGCGAGCGATCGAAATCGGCACCGACGAGGATCGCCGCGAGTGGGCGATCCTGATGGTCTTGATCGGCCGCCACCTCGAGCGCATCGGCGACAACTGCGTCGACATCGGCGAGCAGACGGCGTTCGTCGTGACCGGCGAGTTCCGCGAGTTCACGGACGCCTCGTCGAGCCGGCCAAGACCTGCTGAGTGACTACGCCGCCGGCAAAGCATCGCCGCTGCCGGCGCAAACAAGCCGGATCCAACCACCACATACGTCCTATGGCCGGTCACAAGACGTATGTGATGGGTCAACACCGTTTGGAGTCGAGACTGGGATTGATTGATTACTGGGTGGCCGGGCGACCTCGACGCGCCTGCCGTTCCTGGTACCAGTCCTTGCGCGCGATGTAGACCTGCTTCTCGACCGTGGCGTAGACCTTGCCGTCGGCGTCCTTGAGGTCCAGTGAGTAGACCCAGTCGAGCTTGTTGTGCTCATCGACCTGCGCCCGCAGCTCCGCGACCAGCGCCGCGGGCAGGCGAAACTCGGCGTAGAGCGTCTCGGTACCGGGGCGTTTGAAGGCGACTTTCGCGCCCTTGTCCCAGACGACGTAGTCCTCGCCGAGCTGACGGATCAACATCACCATCACGTACGGGTCTGTGGCCGCATAGATGCTGCCGCCGAAGATCGTGCCGACGTAGTTGCGCGTGCGCCAGTTGAGCGGGACGCGGACGTCGATCTCGGTCCAGTCCTCGGAGACATGCGTCACGCGCCCGCCGGTGCCGACGATCGCCGGCCAGATGTTGAAGACGCGCCAGTCGAGCGCGTGTGGAAGGCGCTCTCGCAGCCGCCGAATCATGTCGCCGCGGTGATCGATCCAGTCGCGGCGAGCACGAGCACGAGCGCACCGAGCGCGAAGCGGTAGAGCACGAAGATTCTCAGCGAGTGCTCGCCCAGCCACTTGAGCAGGAATGCGATCGACCAGTAGCCGACGATGAAGGCGGCGATCGTCGAGGCGATCACCGCGGCAAGGCTCGCGCCGGTGTCGTGGCCGACAGCGTCTTTCAGCTCGTACACGCCGCTCAGCACGACCGCCGGGATCGACAGCAGGAACGAGAAGCGCGCCGCGTCCTGGCGCGAGAAGCCGCGAAAGAGGCCGAAGGTGATCGTCGCGCCCGAGCGCGATACGCCTGGGATAAGTGCCAGAGATTGAGCGATGCCGATGATCACGGCGTCCGGCGGTTTGATCTGCGAGAGGTGCCTCACGTGCTTGGCGAAGATGTCGGCCGCGGCCATGATCGCGCCGAAGACGATCAGCATCGTGCCGACCAGGTAGAGATTGCGCGCGCCGCTCTCGATCTGGTCGCTGAAAGCGACCCCGAAAATCACGATCGGCACGGTCCCGAGTCCCAGGTACCAGCCCATCCGCGCGTCGAAGCGCTCCTGATCCGTGCTGACCCGCCCGAACAACCCGAGGGTCCAGGCGCGCAGGATGCGCCAGAGGTCGTCACGGAAGTAGATCACCACCGCCGCCATCGTGCCGAGTTGGATCACGGCCGTGAAGGCGGCGCCAGGATCCTCCCAGCCAAACAGCGCGGGCACGATCAGCAAGTGTCCGCTGCTCGAAATAGGCAGAAACTCCGTGAGGCCCTGGACGATGCCGAGAATGATCGCTTCGAAGATGCTCATTGGCGGCGCACGTTAGCGACCGCGACCGGACGATTTGGCGTTTATCGCGGTTGTACACTCTGCGGCGATGAAGAAAGCAGCCCAGACAGTCATGCTCAGCCTCGCGATCCTCGCGATTTCGGCCCAGGCGGCATTCGCCGGCGACAACGGCCAGGGCTGGATCGGCGAGGCCAACGACAAGATCGTCACCTTCTTCGGCCTCGGGATCGTGATCATCTTCCCGCTCGTGGCCCTGATCGGCAGCTACATCCAGGGCCGCCTCGAGCGTCGCGCCGACGAGCGCAAGAGCGCGATCTTCAAGCACCGTTAGGCCGCGCAGGCGGCTTCGAGAGTGGAGCACTGCGCCGTGTCCGTGACGCGCTGCGGCTGCATCGACGTCGGCTCAAACACCACCGCCCTACTGGTGGCGGACGTCTCCGAGGGCGAGATAGCCCCGGTCGGAACGCGCCGCGTCTTCACGATGCTCGGCGACGAGAGCGGCCCCACCGGGATCAGCCACGAGAAGATCGCGGAGGTCGTGATCGCCGTCGAGGAGCTGCTCGAGTACGTGGAGCAGCTCGACTGCAAGCGCATCGAACTGGTCGCCACCCACGTCGTCCGCGAGGCGCACAACGCTCACGAGCTCGAAGAAAAGGTCTTCGAGGCCACCGGGAGGCGACTCGAAGTGATCGACGGGCATCAAGAGGCACGATTCTCGTTCATCGGCGCAGTCGGTGGGCTGCACCGCGTCCGCGGCACGACGGTCGTGATCGATGCCGGCGGCGGCTCGACGGAGGTGTCTCACTGCGCCCCGGGCAGCGACCCGGTCACCGCCAGCTTCGCGATCGGCTCGGCCACCCTGACCAACCGCTTCATCGCCAGCGACCCGCCGCTGCCCGGGGAGATCAACCGCGCTCGCGAGCACGCCGACCGGGCGTTCGATGAGCTTGCTCTCCCGGAAAGCTGCGCCCTGGCGCTCGCGGTCGGCGGCGGCGCGAGCACGGCACGTCAATTGACCGGCGGCGTGCTCGACAGCGCCGGAATCGCGCGCGTGCTCGCCCTCACCACCAGCATGGCCAGCAGCGACCTTGCCGCCAAGTTCGGGATCGCCGAGAATCGCGCGCGGATCTTGCCGGCCAGCCTTGCGATCCTCGAGTCGCTCGTGGAGCGTCTTGGTTTCGGGCTGGAGGTCGGTCGCGGCGGACTCCGAGAAGGGGTGTTGATCGACCGTTACGGCGGCCCGCCCCTGTAAGAATGCGGGGGATGCGACGCAACGCGTTGTCAATTGCGCTCGTCGCCCTCTTTGCGCTTGCGCTCACGGGCTGTTTTGCCGACGGCGGGGCCTCGTCAGAAGACATAAGCGAGCGTTTCGTCAGCTCGTTCACGGACGTCGCCTGCGCAGACGAGGGCGTCGCGGGCGGCTCGGCTGAGCAGCGCGGCGGCGTCCACTGGTGCGGCGACGTAAGCGAGAACTCCGCCGAGATCTCAAGCAGCTGCCGCCCGAGTGGCGACGGCGAAACCTGCATCGTGAACGCGCGCGACGAGGGCGTCTACCGCGTGACCATCGAGACCGACGAGAACGGCTGCCGCAAGCCGACTGACCTGGAGGTCGCCAAGGAGCCCACGAAGGAGAGTGCGCTGGCCACTCTGCTCGACCGGCCCGACAGCGACTCCGGCCGCTCGCTGGCGGAGCTCTGGGCCCAAGGCGCCGGCTGCGAGTAGGCGCGATCGCAGCCGCTCAGAACGTCAAGTCGGGCAGCAACCGCGCCTCGTGCTGACGATCAACGCGCGCCGCTACTTCGATCAGCTCCTCAAGGCCGGACCCGCGCAACTTGTTGCCGAGCAACTCGTCGATCTGAAAGATCCCCGCCGAGTTGTTCAGGGCGATCTCGACACGCACCGGCTTCGCCTCGCCCGGCAGAATCGTCACCCCATCCACCGCGGCTGCCGAGAGCGCGTGGATGTTGTTCTGCCCTGCCTCAAACGGCACGCGCGAGCGGCCGGCAGCCATGTCCAGGGCGTCGGCGACCCGAACGATTCCGGCTTCCAGGGTCAACGGCCGTCCGCTGCTGCGGTGGCCGATGATCGCGTGCTGGATTTCTGCGGCGACGACCGATCGTTCGGGCTCCTCGTAGATGCCCTCGAGCAACGACGGCAGCTTGTCGGCCGCCAGGAAGAGGCTGTAGGCCTCATGGTCGACGCGGTGGATCGACATGCCCACGTCGTGCAACATCGCGGCCGCAGCGACAACCACTTCGGCGTCGCGGCGCCCCATCTGGAAGTCGGTCACGATTGACGGCTCGACGCCTCGGCGCGTGATCAACCGTAGGATCCGCAGCGCGATGTTCGTGACCACCTGGATGTGCACCCAGCCGTGGTCGGACATCCCGAGCCGTTTGGTCGCGTTGACCCCAGCCGATAGCCACCACGCCTTCAGTTGCGGGTCGGCGTCGGCGTTCTCCAGAAGCCGCTCGAGCTTCTGATTGCCGCGGGTCGGGAAGTGCAGGTCGATCGCCGCGATCGCGGCGCTTGGTGACAGATCCTCGGTCTGGATCTCTCGTACTTGTTCTTTGATCTGTGTCATACAGATCAAGTTAGAGACGGATCGGCGCGCCGTGGCCGGGCTTCACCGATCTTTCACAAGTCGCTAGTCAGGCAGGAATGCCGGCGGGATCGTGCCAGTCAGCTCGATCTCATCCGAGCCGATCTCCGAACGCTCGTAGATCTCCCGCAGCAGACAGTGGATGTTGACGTCCTGCGGCTCGCCGTGGTGCCAGTGCCACGAGTGGAGGATCCCCTCGGTGACAAAACCGATCCGCTGCAGCGCAGACTTCGATCGACCGTTGCGAACGTGGCTGTAGGAGCTGATGCGCGTCAGGCCCAAGTGTCGAAAGCCGAGGCCGAGCACCAATGACTTTGATGCGAGGTTGACACCGGTTCCCCAGTAGCGGTGGCCCAGCCACGACCCGACAACCGCACGATGATCGCGCTTTGAGAATTCGGTCAGACCCGTGACTCCCACAACGCTGTCGGTCGCGCGCTCAACGATCACGAACTCGAGCAGCTGTCCGGTGTCGCGCTTGGCCTGCAAGTCATCGATGTATTTGAGCGGCTGCTCGATCGAGGTGTAGGGGCCCCAGCTGAAGAATCGGGTGACCGCGGGATCCTCGGCCAGCTGAAAGAGCTGCTCGGCGTCATCGGGTACGGCCAGACGCAGCAGGTAGTCCTTGCCGATGACCTGCAGGTCGGTCGGCTGCTCCGTCTGGATCTCGATCGCCGGTGTGGGTTCGATCGTCATGCGAGGCGCATCCTATCCGTATGCTTTACGCGCGTGATCGCGCTGCTCTACGACATTCACGGCAACGATCTCGCCCTGGAAGCGGTGATCGCCGACGCGCGCGCCGCAGGCGCAGACGCCTGGCTGCTGGGCGGCGACTACTGCCTGATGGGAGCGCGGCCCGCCGCGGTGCTCGACCAGCTCGAAACGCTGCCGGCCGACACGGTCTGGCTTCGCGGCAATACCGAACGCTGGGTCGAGCACCCGGACTCACCCGATATCCCGGTTGAGGCGATTCGTGACGCGGCGCTGTTCGTCGAGCACGCGACCGGCGTGGAGTCCGTGCGAGAGCTTGCCGCACTGCCGGACCTAGTGCACGATGCGCCGTTTGCGGGCGCCGAGATGACGCTCTTCTGCCACGCCTCCCCGGGTTCGGACATGGTCGGCTTCACCGATCAAGCGGCCGATGGCGACGGCGCGGCGGCGGCCAGCGACTTCGAGGCTAACACGATCGTCTGCGGCCACACGCACATTCAGTTCGCCCGCGAGGTCGGCGTGATCGAGATCGTCAATCCCGGAAGCGTCGGCATGCCGTTCGACGGCGACCAGCGCGCGGCCTACGCCCTGCTCGCCCCGGATGGTTCATTCGACCTGCGACGCGTCGACTACGACATCGAGCGCGCGATCGCCGCCTACGACCAAATCGAAGCCGACTGGGCCTCGATCGCCCGGCGCCGTCTCGCAACCGCACGCATCTGATCTCCAAGCCCTTCGCTGCCAAGAAATACGTCTTGCCGAATTCGGCAAGACGTACCTCTTCGCAGAATCTGGCTCAGTTGCGCCCCGTGGCTCAGATCAGGCGCAGCGTGGAGCCGTGGCGCTTTAGCCAAAGGCGGCTCTCGCGCCACTCGGGCACTCGTGCCTCCATCAGATCCCAAAAGCGCGAGGAATGGTCGCGGACCTCCAAGTGCGCCGCCTCATGTTCGACGACGTAGTCGAGCACTGCCTCGGGCGCCAGCAGCAACCTCCAGTTGAAGCTGATCGTGCCGCTGGTCGAGCAACTCCCCCACCGCGTCTTCTGGTCGCGCACCGCGACGCGCTCGTAACTTGTGCCGTTTCGCAGCACACAGGCATCGAGCCGAGTCGCAAAGATCTCCCGCGCCTGCCGGCGATACCAACGTTCAAGCGCTGCAGCCACGGTCTCACGGCGATCGTTCGGCACACGAACCCACAGCTCCCCCGCGGCGACCTTGTGCGTGACGCGCCCCGACGGCCCGTCGAGCACACGCAGAGTCAGCTCAACTCCGACAAACGGAACACTCGAGCCATCCGCGAGCGCGCGCGAGGCGACGATCTCATCGGCCGCTTCGATCTTCGCCAGCGTCCGATTGATCCACTCGGCGCGCTCGTCGATGAACGCGTGGCCGTGGCGCTCGGCCGTGCGCTCAGGCAGAGTTAGCACGACGCCGTCGTCTCCGACCGTGATGCGGATGTTCTTGGCGCGCTTGGAGCGCCGCAGGGCGTAGCGAAAGCCGTCGCCCGCAAAGACGAGCTCAGCCGCCTCGCTCACTCCCACTCAATGGTCGCGGGCGGCTTGCTCGAGATGTCGAGCGTCACGCGATTGACGCCGCGCAGCTCGTTGATCAGGCGCTTGGAGACGGTCTCAAGCAGGTCGTACGGGAGCCGCGCCCAGTCGGCTGTCATCGCGTCGTCGGAAGTGACCGCACGGATAACGACCGGATATGCGTAGGAGCGCTCGTCGCCCTGCACGCCGACCGACTTGACGACCGGCAGCACGCAGAAGCTCTGCCAGAGCTCGCGGTAGAGACCGGCCTTGCGGATCTCGTCCTGCAAGATCGCGTCGGCCTCGCGCACGATCTCGAGGCGCTCGCGGTTGACCTCGCCGCCGACAATGCGGATCGCGAGACCCGGACCCGGGAAGGGCTGGCGCCAGACGAGGTTCTCGGCCATCCCGAGCTCCGCGCCGACGGCGCGCACCTCGTCCTTGAAGAGCCAGCGCAGCGGCTCGACCAGTTCGAAATCCATGTCCTCGGGCAGTCCACCGACGTTGTGGTGGGACTTGATCGTCGAGGTGCCGTGTCCGCCGCCGCTCTCGATCACGTCCGAGTAGAGCGTGCCCTGGACAAGGAACTTGGCTTCAAGCGCGCCGGCCTCAGCCTCAAACGTGCGGATGAACTGGTCGCCGATGATCTTGCGCTTCTCTTCCGGGTCGGTGACGCCGGCCAGTCGCTCGAGAAACACGTCGGCGGCGTCCACATGGATCAGCGGTACGTGGAAGTTGTCGCGAAACACGGCGACGACCTGCTCGGCTTCGTTCTTGCGCATCATCCCGTGGTCGACGAAGACACACGTGAGCTGATCGCCGATCGCCTTGTGCACGAGCAGTGCCGCCACCGAACTGTCAACGCCGCCTGAGAGCCCGCAGATGACCTTCCCATCGCCGACCTGCTCGCGGATTTTGGCGATCTGCTCGTCGATCACTGAAGCTGGGCTCCAGAGACCGTCCGCCCCGCAGACGTCGTACAGGAAGCGTTTGAGCACATCTGTTCCGTAGGGCGTGTGCACGACCTCGGGGTGGAACTGGATGCCGTAGAGCTGGCGCTCGTTGTCCTCAAAAGCGGCAACCGGCGATTCGTCGGACGACGCCAGCGCGGTGAAGCCGGGCGGCGCCTCGTAAACAGTGTCGCGGTGACTCATCCAGCACTGCTGCTCATCGGGCAGATCGCGGAAGAGCCGGCCATGCTCCTTGACGTGCAGGTTGGAACGCCCGAACTCGCCGACCGGCGCCTGCTCGACCCTGCCGCCGAGGCCAAGCGCCATCGCCTGCATGCCGTAACAAATGCCCATCACCGGGATGCCGAGCTCGAGCAATTCCTGGCGCAGCTCCGGCGCGTCGTCGGTGTACACCGAAGCCGGTCCGCCGGAGAGAATCAAACCGCTCGGCTGGCGCGCGATCAGGTCCTCGACCGGGATGTTCGCCGGCAAGAGCTCCGAATAGACGCCGCACTCGCGCACGCGGCGAGCGATCAGCTGGTTGTACTGGCCCCCGAAGTCGAGAACCAGCACCTCCTGCGCCTGGAGCTCTGACCCGCCGATCGCACCGCCGGCGACGCCAAGCTCTGCTGCTGCGTCGCCTGCGGTGGCGTGCTCGGACGGATTCAACGCCGCCCCTAGTTCTTGTCGACCGCGACGGCGACGGCCGCGCGTCCGTTCGATCCCATGCCGACCGACTGCGCGCGCTGGAGCTGCTTGCCCTCGGTCTGCAGCGACGGGGCCACCATCACCTCTGCCCGGTGGAACTCGGGAATATCGGCATATCCAGTCGTCGCCATCGATGTGCGCAGTCCGCCCATCAGGTTGAACGTGCCGTCGTTCTCGTTGGCCGGGCCGAGCAGGATCTGCTCGAGTGAGCCGTTCTGCTCGGTGCGCACGCGCGCGCCGCGCGGGAGCGACGGGTGGAAGGTCGCCATGCCCCAGTGGAAGCCACGTCCAGGCGCCTCGTAGGCGCGAGCGAGCGGCGAGCCGATCATCACAGCGTCGGCTCCGCAGGCCACGGCCTTGGAGACGTCGCCGCCGTTGCGCATGCCGCCGTCGGCGATCACGTTGACGTACTCGCCGGTCTCGAGCATGTGCTGACTGCGCGCGGCCTGGACGTCGGCGATCGCAGTTGCCTGCGGCACACCCACTCCAAGCACTCCGCGGGTCGTGCAGGCAGCGCCCGGTCCGACGCCGACGAGCACGCCGACGCAACCGGTGCGCATCAGATGCAGCGCGGTCGAGTAGCTGGCGCAGCCACCGAGCACGCACGGGATTGGAATCTCGTTGATGAATTCTTTGAGGTTGAGCGGCTCGACAGTCGTCGAGACATGCTCAGCGGAAATCACGGTGCCCTGGATGACGAGGATGTCAAGACCTGCGTCGAGTGCGATCTCGTAGTAGTCCTGCACCTTCTGCGGGGTCAGCGAGGCGGCGGTGACGACGCCCTGCTCCTTGATTTCGCGGATCCGCTGGGCGAGCAGCTCGGGCTTGACCGGCTCTTCGTAGATCTTCTGCATCTCGGCCGTGGCGACCTCGGGGGCGTAGCCGGCGATCTGATCGAGCTTGTCCTCGGCGTCCTCGTAACGCGAGAAGATGCCTTCGAGGTTCAGCACGCCGAGACCGCCGAGCTTGCCGATGATTCCGGCAGTCTTGGGTGAGATCACGCCGTCCATCGCCGATCCCATCAAGGGGAGCTCAAAGCGATACGGGCCGAGCGTCCAGGAGATGTCGACGTCATCAGGGTCACGCGTCCTGCGCGACGGGACGATGGCGATGTCGTCGAAGCCGTAGGCACGACGACCTTTCTTACCGCGGCCGATCTCTACTTCCATGGATACCTCAGGATGGTGGGACGAGCTGGTCCGGATCGGTGGGTGCCGGCCAGCAACAGGGGCTTCATCCGTCTACGTTACCAACGGGCAGGACGGCTCTAATCGGCAGATTTGGAGCGGGATTGCGCCTCCGCAAAACTTTCCTGCAAAGTGCCGGAAAAGCGATGAGTTATGAGACGACCGGACGGCGAATCGCGTCGATTTCGACGCGGTCGACGAGTTGGTCCACCGCCGTGCGGTCAAGCGTCCCGGCGCCGAAGTGCTGAGTCGACTCGGCGCCGCAGGCGACGGCGTAGCGAAGCGCCTCCTCGCCGCCCAGGCCGATGTATCGCGCGCTCACGAGCCCCGCGACGAGCGCATCTCCAGAACCAACTGTCGTGACCGGGTCGAGCTCGGGTGCCTTCACATGCAGAGTTGTGTCTGGCTGCTCGTCGATCACCGCCCAACAACCGTCGCTGCTGGTCACCACGGCGTCGCGCGCACCGAGCGTCCGCAGTTCGACCGGTGCCGAGGCCAGATCGGCGTCGTCGACGAACTCGCGTCCTGCCAACTCCTCGGTCTCGAGCACGTTCGGCGCGATCATGTCGGGTTCGGAGCGCAGCGCCTGGAGCATCACATCGCCTTCGGCGTCGACCAGCGTGGTGACGCCGGCCTTGCGCAGCGCCGCTACAAGTTCGCCGTAGAACTCATGTCCGATGCCGCGCGGCATCGAGCCGGCGATCACGCAGATGTCGGCGCCTGGCGCCAGGTACATCAGCTTCTCGCGAAACAGCTCGAGCTCGGCCTCGGTGACGCGCGGGCCGTGCTCGTTGATCTCCGTCTGCTCGCCAGTCGTCGGATCGATCAGAACGGTGGAAGTTCGCGACTCTTCGCCGATCCGCACGAAGTCGTTGAGCACCGATTCCTGCGTCAGGTACTCGATGATCCTCGTTCCGGTCACGCCGCCGGCAAATCCGGTTGCGATCACCGGCTGACCAAGGCACTTCAGCGCGCGGGCGACGTTGATGCCCTTGCCTCCGGCGGCGGCCCGCTTGTCAACGGCGCGGTGCCTTGCGCCAAGGCGAAAGTGCGGAACGGACAACGTGTTGTCGATTGCCGCGTTGAGTGTGACCGTGATGATCATCGTTGCTGGATTGCCGTGCTTGCTTGTTTACCGCGGCTGGGATCCCCACCCCTGCATCGGCTGAAGTTGCGCCGGGGATTATCCCACGAAACGCGGCCGGCGCGTCCGCCCGCGCTCACCGCCGAAGAAAAACGCGCAGAGCAGCAAGATTGCGGCGCCGATCAACAGGAACGGCAGGATTCCGCCTAGCGTGTGCAGCATCACCGCGTAGGTTGGAGCCGCAGGCACCGCCTCGGCCAGCGCGACCGGCACCGTGGCAACTTGCTTCCCGTCGCGCAGCACGATCGCGCTGCCGACAACCGACCCCTTGGATCGCGGACCCTTGATCTCCTCGGGCGCCCTGAGCTGCACTGCGACGCGTTGCCCATTGCGGGCGGCGAGTGCGATATCGCGGCGCGGATAGACCTTCGCGGTGATGTCCTGGTACTGCACGGGCAGAGCGGCCACGGCCCGCTTCTTGCGCACTGGGGTTAGCGCCGCGTAGTGCGCCCGACCGAACTTCAGCAACGCGGCCGAGTCGCCCTCGCGCGCTGCCTCAGACGGCTCGCCTGTGACCACAGAGACAAGATCCGCGTCGGCCTTGGACGCCGAGCCGACCAACAGGTATCCGGCCGCCAGCGTGTGACCGGTCTTGACCCCAGTCGCCCAGCGGTACTTGCCGACCAGCGGATTGCGGTTGGCGATGCGATGGACGCGGTTACCGGAGCGCAAGGTTGCCCGGGACTTGTCCACGACGTTCGCGAATCGCGGCACCTTGAGCGCATTGCGCGCGAGCTGCGCGAGATCGCTGGCGGTCGAATAGTTGTTCGGGGAATCGAGGCCGATCGGGTTGGCAAAGCGTGTCCGCGTCAGCCCCATCGCACGCGCCTGTCGGTTCATCGCGGCGACGAACGCCGCTCGCGACGACGCCGTCCGCGCGGCGAGCGTGTCGGCCGCATCGTTTCCACTCTCAAGCAGCAGACCGCGAATCAGGTCCTGCGCACTCATGAGTTCGCCCGGCCGCAATCCAAGCAGGGACTCGCCCGGCGTCCCGTTGTAATTGGTCGCCGTCAGCATCTCGCCCGGCCGGGTCCGCGCGATCGCAACCAGCGCGGTCATGATCTTCGTGGTGCTGGCGATCAGTCGCTTCTTCTGCGTGCCGCGCCCCCAGAGCTTGACGCCGGTCTGCGCGTCGAGCACGATTCCGGTCTTCGCGTCGATACCGCCGGGCGCCCTGGGCTCTTTGACGACTACCCGCTTGCTGCTGACCGTGCGCACGACGCTGTCGGCGGCGAACGATTGTGCAGCGAGGACCTGCCAGACCGCCAATATGACAATCAGCGCGAGCAGGGCACGCGCCATCGTTAGTGCGGAGGGCGGCAAGGCTTGCGGCCGTTTGGAGTGCATCACTCCTTGAGCTTAAGTTTCTGGCCGGGCTGCAGTGCCCGCGGGTCGATCTCGGGGTTGAGTTCCTGGAGCGTGTCGACGTCGACGCCGAACTTCACAGCGATCGCTGAAAAGCTGTCGCCGGCCTTCACCACGTAGACGGTGCGATTGGTCGTGGTGCCACCGGAGGCCTGCTTGGCCTCGGACGCGCTTGACGAACTCGGAGAATCGCTGCTGGAAGGTGACTTGACCGATCCGTCGCTGCTCTGCGAGGTGAGCACGACAAAACACGCGAGCGCGGTCAGCACAACCGCAAGCGGCGCCATGATGCGCGCGCCGGAACCGGCCTTGACATCACGTGGGCGGCGCGGACTTCCGCCCGCAGTGTGCACGCGCGGTGATTGGCCGCTGCGCGAACTGCCACCGTTTCCACCCGCGCGCTTGGCGCCGCCGGAAGGCCTCGACTGCCGGCCTGAAGGCGATGTGCGCTCACCACGCGGCGGACGCTTTGAGCGGTCGCCGATATCGCGCTCTGAGCGCCCGCGCACTGGGCGCGGCTGGTCGGCTTGGCTGCCGGCGGGAACTTTCTTCAGGGGTTCGGCCATCTTCGGCGATCATAACGGCGCGCGGTGGTCCGGCGCTTAGCTCTGCAATGCGCCACCCAGCAGACATTCCCTGCAAATCAAGCGAATCTGCGAGCTTCTGAGACCGATCGTTCAGCGGCGGCTTCGATCTCGGCGCTCCAGCCGAACTCGAGCGCATCGCGCTCGAGCCGGTTGCGCAGCGGGATCAGCACCATTGCATCGAGCGCGCCGTACTCCACCTGCGCCGAGGTGAGTACCGGAGCGCTCCAGTCCGAGAGTCGCTGTTCTTTCGAGAGCTCAAAACCCAGCAACTCGTTGCAGACGTGCGCGAGATTGCTCCCCTGCGGTGCAAACACACCGGTTCGGCGCGCGCGTTCGCGTACGAAGACCCAGCGGGTGTCGAACATCGGGGTGAGCGTGAAGCCGCCGTGGCGGGCCAGCCAACTCTGTTCGAACTCGGCGTTGTGCGCGATCCACCCGATCTCAAGGCCGGCGATCGCGTGGTGCAGCGCGTCCCACGCGTCAAAGGCGAAGCAGTCGAGTACGGCGCATCGGCCCCCGGCAGCGATCTGCGCGAGCCGGATGCGTCCATCCTGCGGCGCGAGCGACGTCGTTTCGATGTCGATTCCAACCGACAGCGCGTCGCTCATCGGCGAGCTTGTTGCCGATTCGAGGACCCAACCAAGTGCATCGACGGCAGAAACCGCATCCGTCGCATAGACGTACTCGCCGCGCTCGCTGCCAAACCGCGCTGCGATCGGCTGCCGCTCAATTGCGGGCGCCGGACCTGCGGTGGTGATGATCGCGGGTTGCACGTCGACTCCTTGGGACAAGCTTGACGCGACCCGCGGTCGGCTCGACTCTGGCGACGCGCGCCGCCACGCGATCGCTCAGCCCGAGACGGCCCAGATCGCCGCGCGCAGCTCCTGG
The DNA here is from genome assembly GCA_023404495.1 of Actinomycetes bacterium. Classification (GTDB taxonomy): domain Bacteria; phylum Actinomycetota; class Thermoleophilia; order Solirubrobacterales; family JACPNS01; genus JACPNS01. Next base: position 23,454 of record JAEYBE010000022.1, read on the forward strand.
GCGGCGGCCTTCGCACTACCGGCGTGATCCCTTCCGGTCTGCTCCCAGGCGTTCACGAGCGCGCGGGACACAGTGATCAGCGCCGAGGCACGGCCGGCGCCAAACGCACCGGCAAGATCCTCGACTTTGCCGCCCTGGGCGCCAACGCCGGGAATCAGAAAAACGGCCCGCGGCATCGCCGCGCGAAAGCGTTCGATGTGGCCGGGCTGCGTCGCGCCGACCACGGCACCCAAGGACGAGAGGCCGCCCCCGGCCACGTAACGCGCGCCGATGCGGTCGACCATCTCCGCCAGCCGGTCAGAGACCGAATCGCCGCCACGACCCTCGACCACCAGATCTTCGATGTCGGCTGCGCCCGGGTTCGACGTGCGGACGAGCAGAAAGACACCCGCACCGTGGGCGTGGGCGGATTCGACGAACGGCTCAACCGAATCCTCCCCGAGCAGCGGGTTGACCGTCGCGACGTCCGCCCCGAGCCCGGGAACCGCGCCGAATGGGCTCGGCGTCGATCCGAACAACGACTGGGCGTATGCCTTCGCGGTCACCGGGACGTCGCCGCGCTTGCCGTCGGCAATCACGATCAAGCCTTCGGTCTTTGCAGCTTGAACGGTCTCGGCGAGCGCCCGATATCCGGGCGCGCCGAGCCGTTCAAAGCAAGCCATCTGCAGCTTCACGCCGACGCACTCTGCGCCGACGGCCGCGATCACCGCTCTGCAGTGCGCGGATACCGCTCGGGCTGCCAGCTCGGCCGCGTCTGAAACGACTGGCGCCGGCGGCCCGCCGGTCGCCCGCTCACCCGTCCTGGGTTCTGCGGGCGCCGGAACAGCGACTTCCTCGGCGTTCTCGGGATCCGCGACTGCTGGAGCCCAGAGCTTTGCCGGGTCCGGGTCGAGGCCGAGAACAAGCTGACTCTGCCGTTCCCGGACGAGCGCTTCGAGTCGGTCGCCAAAGGGCTGAGGATCGGTCTCGATCAGCCGCCCTTGACAGTCTGCTTGAGCTTCGCGCCGGCTGAGAACTTCGGCACCTTGCTCGCCGCGATCTGGATCGTCGCGCCGGTCTGCGGGTTGACGCCCTGACGCGCGCTGCGGTGCGAGACGCTGAACTTCCCGAAACCGGTGAAGGACACTTCGCCGCCGCGCTTGAGCGTGTCGGAGATCGTGTCGAGCACGGCGTCAACCGCTTCGCCGGCCTGACCGGCGGTGAGGCCAGTCTTTTCCTTTACCTGGGTGATGAATTCCTGCTTGGTCACAATTCCTCCTCGAGAGGGATGAGGTTTGATTCGCCCGCCAACGTAACTCCCCCAGCGGCGGAACTTGCAGGATTCATGCGGGTTTGCGCGGAAATTAGACCGATTTTCGTGCTATATGGCGGCGCCTGGCGCCCGTAAGTCACGCAATCGTGAGTTCGGCGACCAGCAGCGGAGCGGTCAGGATCGACCCACCGAAGGGGATCCAGCGGCGCTCTGCGCCGACCCCACGCACCCCCTGGAGGGTCGCGATCAGGTCTCCGGCGATCGTCGCCTCGCGTACCGGACCGGCCAGCTTGCCGCCCTTGATCTCGATCCCACTCGCGCCCACGGAGAACTGCCCCGAGACGGGATTGACGCCGGAGTGCAGGCCAACGAGATTGGTCACGTAGAGACCATCGGCCGCTTCGGCGATCAGCTCTTCGAGCGTCGCCTCGCCTACTCCGACGACGATGTTTGAAGCGCCCGGTCCGGGGCCTCCTCGATACGAGACGCGCCGCGCGTTTCCGGTGCTTGCGCGCCCTGCCTCGCGCGCGGTGCGCGAGTCATAGAGGAAGTTTTCGATCCGCCCACCGGCGATCAGCGGCGTTACCCGCTGAGCTACGCCTTCGCCGTCGAATGGAGCCGTCGACGGTCCATCGCTCGCAAGGCCATCATCGGTCACGGTGAGCAATTCGGATGCGACGTCCTGGTCTTCCTTGCCCACAAACGGCGAGCGCCCGCGCAGCAGCGCCTCGCCCGAGAGCGCGCCGGCGGCAATGCCGATGAAACTCGCCGCCGTGAATTCGTCCAGCACAACCGCCGCCTTGCGCGAACTGGTGCGGCGCGCGCCGATCATCTCCACCGCGCGCCGAGCGGCCTCCTGCCCGATCGCTTCGGCGTCCAGACCTCCGGGTCCGCGCGCGATGTCAAGGCCAAGGCCGGTCATCAGGTCCTCGCCTTCCCCTGCGAAGGCCGACGAGTATGCATATGCGCCGGTCGACTCGTAGCTGCCGGCGAACCCGTCGCTGTTTGCGATCGCCACGAATGAGTGGCCATCTGCGTAGATCGTCTGTTCAACCTGGCTGACCCGCGAATCGGCCTCGCGCGCCGCGGCATCGACGCGGATGGCGAGATCGACCTTCGCCGCGGTGTCCCAGTCGGCGTATTCCGAGGCGACCAGTTGCCCGGCATCGCCGGCGCCGGTCTCCCCCGGGAGCCCGCCGAATTCGTCGGGGTCCGCAAGCTCCGCCAGGGCGACGGCCCGCTCGGCCAGCTCACGCAGGTCAGACTCTTCGAGCGAGGTGCCGAATGCGTATCCGCTGCGGCCCTCGCTGGCAAAAGCTCGAATGCCGATCCCGCGGCTGCCGGCCTCGGTCAGGCTCTCGACGGCGCGGTCGTAGACGCGAATCTCGACGTCTCGCTCGTTCTGCGCGAAGCCCTCGGCCGCGCTGGCGCCGGCCTCGAGTGTCAGCTCGACAGCCAGCGCTGCGGCGGCCTGAAGCGCATCGCTCATGTTGCGGTCCCGCCCACGGTGAGTTCACGTAGCAACACGTGGGGCTGGCCGACGCCGGCCGGCACCCGCTGACCGGCCTTGCCGCAATATCCGGTTGCGAGCTTGAGGTCGCCGGCGATCGCCTCGATCTGCCAGAGCGCGGCGAGTCCGTTGCCGGTCAGCGTCGCACCTGTGACCGGCTTGGTCACGCGGCCGTTCTCAATCAGATAGCCCTCCGAGACACCGAAGACGAAGTCGCCGGTCGGCGGCTCGACCTGGCCACCGCCAAAGGACACCGCGTAGAGCCCCTTGCCTGCCGCCTCGATCAGGTCGGCGACCTGGTGGTCGCCCGGTGCGAAGTATGTGTTGGTCATGCGCGGAACCGGCAGGTGGCGAAAGGATTCGCGGCGGCCGTTGCCGGTTGAGACAACGCCGTCCTTCTTCGCGCTCCTGCGATCGTGGAGGAATGAGCCGAGCACGCCGTCTTCGAGAATCGGAATCTGCTGGGTGGGCATGCCCTCGTCGTCGATTCCGTCGGTTCCCCACTCCCCTGGCTTGCGGCCGTCGTCAAAGGCGTTGACGAAATTCGGGGCAAGTTGCTCGCCGAGCTTGCCGGCGTAGACGCTGGCGCCCTTCTGAACGGCATCGGCCTCGAGCCCATGTCCGACGGCCTCGTGCAGCAGCACGCCGCCAAAGCCGTTGCCGACCACGACCGGCATCTGACCGGCCGGGGCAGGAACAGCATCCAGCGCGGCCAGCGCCTTGCGCGCCGCACTCGCAGCAACCTTGGTGGGATCGTCGGCGATCAACTCGTAGCCGACGTGGCCGCCGAGCGTTTCCGTGCCGTTCTCGATGCGCCCCTCGCGCGCGGCGATCGCCTGCACGGCGAGGCGCACGCGAATGCGATCGTCGCCGACCGCGAGGCCCTCAGAGTTGTAGATCGTGACCGTCCGCCGATTCTCTCCATACCCGGCGGAGACCTGCGAGATCTCGCCGCCGGCCGCCCGCGCGGCTTCGTCGCAGGCGCGCAGCATTTCGATCTTCTCGGCGAGGTCGACCTGCTCTGGCGCGCGCTCGACCGACTGCGGCGCGACACGCGCGGCGTGGGCGAGCGTGATCTCCCCGGCCGGAGCACTGCTGGCCGCCTGCGAGAGCGAGTCCGCAAGCTCGATCAAATCGCGTTCGGCCAGCGAATCGACGTGGCCGAAGTAGGTCGCGTCGCCAACCATCAGCCGCAGTCCGACCCCGGACTCGGCTCCGTCGCTGGCACCCTCGAGGCGCCCGTCGTCGAACTGCACGGAAAGCCCGTGGCGGTGCTCGGCGTAGAGCTCGGCGAAGTCGCCGCCGTTCTTCAGTGCCCGCGCAAGTACGCGCTCTGCCACTTCGGACTCGACGAGCGCGTTTTCCTCAGAGCTGGACATCGGCGCAACACTCTACGCAACGTCGCCGACCGTTCAGCCACAATGTCCCAATGGTCGTCAACCGCATCGCCTGGTCGCTCACCACGGCCCTCTTCGTGATCGTCGCGATCGCGCTGTTTGTCTCGGGCTACGACGGCTACGGCGGCGTGTTTCTGGCGGTGGCCGGCGCGGCGGCCGTCAACCTGATCCCGTTCGGCAGCCCCGAGTAGCCGGCCCGGCTACTGCTCGTCGAGCCAGTCGAGCAGGTCGCGAGCGGCCCGCCCGCGGTGGCTGATCGCGTCCTTTTCGGGCTGCGTCAGCTCGGCCATCGTCCGCCCGTCGTCATAGTCGTCCGGCACGACCGCCGGGTCGTAGCCAAACCCGCCCTCGCCGCGCTTCTCTTCGATCATCACCCCGCGGCAGGTCCCCTCGAACACGCGCTCGAGCCCGCTCGGCTCGACGTAGGCGATCGCACAGACGTATTCGACCGTCTGATCGCTGGTCGCGGAGATCTCGCGCATAAGTTTGTCCAGGTTGGCCGCGTCGTCGGCGCCTTCGCCGGCGTAGCGCGCCGAATACACGCCAGGTGCTCCGCCAAGCGATGGCGCGGTGATCCCGGAGTCGTCGGCGATCGCGGCCATTCCGGTCTCGTGGGCAGCAGTGCGGGCCTTCACCAATGCGTTCTCGGCAAACGTTTCGCCTGTTTCGGGGGGCAGCTCGACTTCGGCCGGCAGCGGCAGCACGTCCCAGCCTTCGAGCAGCCCGGCAAACTCGCGGACCTTGTGCTCGTTGCGGGTTGAGAGCACCAGTTCGGGCATCGGGATCAGCCTGGAAGCGTTCCGCCGACCGCGGCGGCCTGAATATCTCGTAGCTCGGCGATTCCCTTGGCCGAGAGTTCAAGCAACTCGTCGAGCGAAGCTTTTGAGAGCGGGGTGCGCTCCGCGGTCGCCTGCACCTCAACAAGGCCGTCGTCGCCTGTCATCACGACGTTCGCGTCGACATCGGCTTGCGAGTCCTCAACGTACTCAAGGTCAAGCAGCGCTTCGCCGTCGACGATCCCGGCAGATATCGCGGCGACCGAAGTGGTGAGCGGCATTCGCGCCAGCTCGCCGTCATCGATCAGCTTCTGCAGCGCCAGGTGGAGCGCGACGTAGCCACCGGTGATCGACGCGCAGCGCGTACCGCCATCGGCCTGCAAGACGTCGCAGTCGACATAGACCGAGCGCTCGCCCAGTAGACCGAGGTCGATACAGCAGCGCAGGCTGCGGCCGATCAGCCGCTGGATCTCGACCGAGCGGCCGTCCTGTTTGCCGCCCTTGTCGCGGCGCTTGCGATCGCCAGTCGAGGCCGGGAGCATCCCGTACTCAGCCGTGACCCAGCCGCGCCCGCGACCGGCCATCCATCCCGGAACGTCTGAATCCACAGACGCAGTGCAGATCACGCGCGTCTCGCCGATCGAAATCAGCGCCGAGCCGTCGGCTGTTCGCACGAAGCCAGGCTCGATCTCAATCGTCCGGGGCTGATCAACTGCTCTTGAACCGCTGCGCGCCATCGACGGGGGATCATACGAACAATCCCCCGTCGCCCGCCGCGCTGCGATCTAGATGATCTTGCCGAGTGCCCCGGTGATGCCGCCGATCAGCTTGCTGCCGATCTTCGTCGCAAAGCCAAGACCGTCGAGTCCGGTGACGATCAGACCGATTCCGGTGCCGAGCACGACGGTCAGTCCGACGTATTCGACGG
>JAEYBE010000046.1 GCA_023404495.1 Actinomycetes bacterium
TGTATTGGAATTATAACGGCCTGCGGCAGCATTTCACTGCCGATGCAGGTATAGACAAGACATCAAGCTAACATGAGTGTAACAGAACAGAAAAGAGAGAGCAAAATTCCCCTGAAACCTGATCAACGCCTTGACTGGCATAGCCTGGACGCACAGGAAGCGCTCGAACTACTGGAGGTATCACCCCAAAAAGGATTAACAGACGAAGAAGCACAAAAGCGCCAGCAACAGTACGGCCGCAACGTGATGACGCAGAAAAAACAGCAAAGTGCCCTGGTGCTGTTCCTGCTGCAGTTTCATCAACCCCTCATCTATATCCTGCTCGCTGCCACCATTGTAACACTGCTGCTCGGCGAATACATCGATTCGAGCGTCATCTTTGGGGTTGTCCTGATCAACTCCATCATCGGTTTTATACAGGAATCAAAAGCACTGGCAGCCATCGACGCATTATCCAAAAGCATGTCCGCCAAAGCCAGTGTGCTGCGCGGGGGAAACAAGCAGCAAATAGACGCATCGGAATTAGTACCCGGCGACATTGTGCTGCTGCAGTCCGGCGATAAGTTTCCGGCTGATGTGCGGCTGGTGCAAGCCCGTGACCTGAAAGTGGACGAATCGGCGCTTACCGGAGAATCGGTGGCCGTGGAGAAAAACGTGGATCCGGTGGCCGCGGACGACGTACTGGGCGACCGCTTCTCATTGGGCTTTGCTTCCACGGTCGTGACCTATGGGCAGGCAACTGGCCTGGTGGTGGCAACCGGCGACAAAACCGAGGTTGGCAAAATACAGGAATCCATTTCGAGCGCCCAGAACCTGGACACACCGCTCACCATCAAGATAAAGGATTTCAGTCGATTGCTTTTGTGGGTTATTCTGGGGCTGTCGGCCGCCGTGTTTTTGGTTGAGTACCTGCGGGGAGCCGACCCGGCCGATACGTTTATGCTGGCAGTTGCCCTGGCGGTAGGCGCTATACCTGAGGGATTGCCGGTGGCTGTTACCATTATGCTGGCGCTGGGGGTGTCTAAAATGGCAAAAAGACGTGCCATTATCCGCAGGCTGGTGGCCGTGGAAACCCTGGGCAGTACCAATGTCATCTGCTCCGATAAAACCGGCACGCTCACCGAAAACCAGATGACCGTGCAACAAATCGTGGCCGGAGGCGAGCAGTACACGGTTACCGGACTAGGCTACCGGCCGGATGGAGAAATTCAGCAGGATGAAAGCAAAACGGACCTGAGCAACGAGGCACTGGCGCAATGCCTGAAAGCTGGCATGCTCTGCAACGACAGCACCGTGAAAGAGAAAGACGGCCAGTGGACAATAGAAGGTGACCCGACAGAAGGCGCGTTGGAGGTAGCGGCCCGAAAGGCCGGGTTCGAGAAAGAAAAGCTTGAGGAAGAGCATCCCCGTCAGGACGCCATTCCATTTGAGTCGGAATACCAGTACATGGCCACGCTGCATGGTGGCGATAAACCGGTCATTTACCTTAAAGGCTCTGTGGAGGCTATGCTGGAGCGCAGCAGCAAGGCCCTCCAACCAAACGGGGAGCTGGTTGACCTGGATAAACCACACATCGAAAAGCAGGTGGAGCGAATGGCGAGCGAAGGTTTGCGCGTACTGGCCTTCGCCATGCTGGAAACGAAGGATAGCCTTTCGGAAATAGACCATGACCATACCAGCTCAGACCTCGTTTTCCTGGGCCTGCAGGGCATGATTGATCCGCCCCGCAAAGAAGCCATGGAGGCCGTGGCCCTTTGCCAGCGCGCAGGTATAGACGTCAAGATGATCACGGGCGATCATGCCGTGACAGCCGCTGCCATTGCCGCCCAGATCGGGTTGAAGGGTCGCCAGAAAGACGGACAGCTTGTGGCCGTAACAGGCAAGGAATTGCAGCAGATCGGAGACAACGAACTGCCTGACATTGTAGAGAAAACAGCCGTATTTGCGCGCGTGGCACCTGAACAAAAGCTTAAGCTCGTCAAAGCCCTGCAGTCGCTTGATCGGGTGGTGGCCATGACGGGCGACGGCGTGAACGACGGGCCGGCCCTGAAACAGGCGAATATAGGTATAGCCATGGGCATTACCGGAACTGACGTGGCCAAAGACGCCTCGGACATGGTGCTCACCGATGACAACTTTTCGTCGATAGAGGGTGCCGTGGAAGAAGGACGGGGCGTGTTCGATAACCTGACCAAGTTCATCGTCTGGACGCTGCCAACCAATTTGGGCGAGGCGCTTGTCGTACTGCTGGCTGTGGCGCTCAACTCTCAGCTCCCCCTCCTGCCCGTGCAGCTGCTTTGGATAAACATGACCACTTCGGTATTGCTGGGCCTCACGCTGGTATTCGAGCCCAAAGAGCCCGGCATTATGGACCGCCCACCGCGTGCTTCCAACCAACCGCTGCTCACCCCTAAACTGATCATGCGCACGTTGCTGGTTGGTGTACTGATGCTGATTGCCGCTTATGGGCTGTTTCTGTACGAACTGGACCAGGGTGCGACGCTGGTTGAAGCCCAGACCGTTGTGACGACGGTGTTTGTGGTGGTAGAATCGTACTACTTGCTCAACTGCCGCTCGCTGGTTAGGCCGATTGGCC
>JAEYBE010000030.1 GCA_023404495.1 Actinomycetes bacterium
CCGACGCAGGGGCGCGGGTGATGGTTGGTATGTGATGAACCCGCACACCCTGACCTATTACGGCGAGCCGTTTGCGGAAAGGGCCGACGCTGAGAACGCGCTGGAAATGATGCGCCTCACCGCCTCCCAGCCAGCCACACCAGTACGCGAGGACGAGGGGTTGGCGGCGGAATGATCCTCGGCTTCAAATTCGATGCGAAGCTCACTCTGGCCCAGGAAGATCGGGCCACGGAGATCAACGATGTGTGTCGCTTTGTGTGGAACCTTGCGCTTGAACAGCGCCGGGAGTACCGTCGCCGTGGAGTCTGGATTGGTTTCTACGAACAGTCGGCGCAATTGACGGATCTGCGCACAGCGGAGAACTGGATTGCCGGTGTGCCGAGGGCGGCGGTCGAGGCGACCCTAAGAGAGCTTGACCGGGCCTGCCGTCGTCATGGAACCTGGCGCGTCCGTTGGAAATCGAAGCGCGACGTAAGTAGAAGTTTTCTCTGCCGCAGCCGCAACTACATACGGGTAGAGCGGGTCAACAGGCGTTGGGGTCGTGTGCGCGTTGAAGGGCTGGGCTGGATCAAGTTCCGCATGACGCGCGACATTGCCGGCGAGCTTCGCAACGTGCGAGTCGTCAACCGCCAAGGACGGTGGACTGTTTCGATCACCATGGAAGACGGGCTTGTTGAGGCGAAGCCGAGTGGTCCGGCGGTAGGTGTCGATCGCGGTGTCGCGCAGATGGTCGCAACGTCTGACGGCTGGTTCGTCAACCGCGAGTTCGTGACACCGAAAGAAACCGAGCGACGCAAGCGACTTCAGCAGCAGCTCGCCCGTCAGTCGAAAACCTCAAATCGGCGCAAGGCGACCAGGGCCAAGCTCCAACGAATCAACCGCCGTATCGCGGATCGTCGCAAGGACTTCAACGCGAGGACCGCACATCGACTGACCACCGACTACGGGCTGATTGTTGTTGAGGATCTGAACGTCGCCGGCATGACCAAACGGGGACGCGGCAAGCGCGGGCTCAACCGAGTGATCCTCGACAAAGGCTGGTCCCAATTTCTTACCAACCTTGACTACATGGCAAAGCGCTACGGCGCGGAAGTCGTGCGAGTCAACCCTGCGTACACGAGTCAAACGTGTGCTGACTGTGGGCACATTGCATCGGAGAACCGCGAGAGCCAAGCGGCATTCCGGTGCGTGTCCTGCGGTCACACGGCACACGCTGACACGAACGCAGCACTGAACATCCTCGCGGCGGGTTACGCCGTGACAGGGCGTGGAGACTTCGCTGAAGTAGGGCGGTCTGCGAAGCGCCAACCATCCGAAAGGAACCCTCGATCAGAGCGGATTTCAAAAGAGGAGGCGTGATGGACCGAGTGGTCAAAAAGCCAAACGGAGACATCGACGTTGAGCGCTCGTCGCTTGGAGTCGTGTTGCAAGCTGAGGCGGGCGGCTCCGCACGCTGTCCGATCTGCCAGCAGGTGCCGTTTCTTGGACCGCATGCCTGGGATTGCCCGAAGCACAAGCGCTTCAAGCTCAACCTAGAAGACAGGGAGGCGTAGACGATGGCACTGATGTTTCTGATCGTGCCCGAAGGTGATCCGAGCGACGCGCGTCCTCTGATTCTGGAAGCCAATAACCCAGCGGAGGCAGTCGAATTGTCACTTGACCCGCTCATCTGGGGATTCTCCCCGAACCAAGCGCCGTTTGCCGTTCATGAGGTTGTGTTGACGACTCGGTTCGCGGTTGTCGAAGATCGCGGCGATCTGAAATGCCTGATCCTGAGCGTCGATGATCCGCCGATCGATACCCGAGGGAACAGGGAGGCATAGATGAGCGTGTCAGCGAACCGAAAAGTTGAATCGACGGCGGTGTGTTGGGGCTGCGATGTTCGCGATCCCGATGCGTTCAGTCAAAGCACGACGGAGGGCCGAAGCTACGACGCGGTTCGCATGGCCGCGCAGCGTCATGCCGCCAAGACCGGACACAAGGTCACGCTTCACACCGAATCCGTGACGACCTACGGCTCCGCCAACCCCACCGAGGCCAACCATGACTGAACGCATCGAGGGAGAGCGCTACGGCGTGTTCACAAGGGATGGCTGGGCTGGCTGGGCAATTGTGGACAACGTGAACGGTTGTGTGATGGTCCCCGAGTTCCCCGGACCCGCACTCTACGGCGCGAAGACCGCCGCCCAGATCGTCGCCGACGCGATGAATCTTCGTGAAACGACCCGCCGCCACCACTTCATCCAGCAAGGCGAAGAGAAGGCACGACGGGAGATTGACGAGTTGGCGAAGAAGCTCGGCACGCTTGACGCGAACTGCGACTTGAACTCAAATCCGGTGTGGGAAATCCATCGACCCGCGTCGTATACCGATGACCGACTCGCAGGCTCCGGCAACACATTCACCGAAGCCCTCCGCGCAGCGGCTAGTGAAGGGGGCGAGTCATGAACCGCCGGAACGCAACCCACCCCGGTTCGAGCTCGCCGGCGCCGTCCCACGCGATCATCGACCTCAAGCAGAAGGACAAGGACGACCCGCCGTGCAAGTGCAGCCACGGGATGAGCGAGCACCACCACGACAACGGGCCGTGCAAGCGACCGGGCTGCGGTTGTCAGGAGTACCGATGAGCGGTATCGATGATCAGATTCGCGGCATCGTGCGTGATGAGCTCTCCGGGGAGTTCGGAGAGGACTACGCAATGGCGGGGTGCGAGGCATGTCGGATGGTCTGGGACGGTCCGGAGACACGGGTACGAGCGCTCATGGTCCGCCACTCCAACGTCACTCGCCACACGACGCGGATCTACACCGTGGGCCCGTTCGACGCGGACACGAAGCAGGCAGTTGAAACCAAAGCGGAAGACACCTATCGGTGGTTCTTCGGCTGGGAATCCGAACCCGCGCAGGAATCGAGTGTTAAATGAGCGCCGGCACAATCATCACCCGCAACGGCCGGCACAGCGCCAAGCTCACGATCGCCGGCACGCAACTCTGGCTCGGCACTTTCGCGGAGCATGACCACGCCCAGGCGTCGATCGACCGCACGATCCTCTCGCCGCACCCGACCATGACCTTCATCGAGCTCGCGGCTTCATGGTGCAAACGGCCCGAAGCCAAGGACGACACCCATGAGCACAACGAGGACATGGTGGGACCGTTCCTGCGGCGCCACGGGAATCGGCCGGCGGCATCGTTCATCCGTCTCGAAGCCGTCGAGTGGACACAGGACAACTTCGCTCAGGCCCGGTACCTCAAAGCGCTCTGTCAGTACGGAGTCGAGATCGGCGTCCTGCCTGACAACCCTTTCGACGGTCTCAAGGTCACGGCCAAGAAGAAGCCCAAGCTCCCTCCATCCGAAGAGCAGATCAAGCGGGCCAAGAGAGCCGCCCAGAGCGTCTACGCGGACCACAGGGCGCAGTTGGTGTGCGATCTGATCGAGACTGCGCAAGGAACGGGACTGCGGCTTACAGAGCTTGCCGAGCTAGAGCCTGAATCAGTCCGCCGAGTTGAGGACCGGATGCGACTGCTGATTATCGGCAAAGGCGATAAGGATCGCGTCGTTCCGGTCCCGCGCTCGGTCCAGTCGATTATCGACCGGCGCATGGATGGCAAGTTCTTGTTCGAGCACAACGGCAAGCTCGATCGCAAGAAGCTCCACCGGTTGATGAAGCCGGTTCGAGAGAAGGCCGGTCTGCCGGAGATGAACTGGCACCTGTTGCGTCACAAGTTCGCCACGGACATGGTGAACCGCGGCGTTGCAGACCGGGATGTTGCCGTGGCTCTCTGGGGTCACCATGACACCCGTCTACTCAGCGACGTGTATTCACACCCGGACAAGGAGCTCGCGCTTCAGCGGGTTGAGGCGGCGCTCGATGCCTGAGGTCGGGGATATCGCCAAGAACGCAGTTGGCTTCGCGTTCACCGTCACGGCGGTCACAGACGACACGGTTGAGCTCCGGATCATCGGAGACTTCGCTATGAGCGCCAAGCGGCAGCGGGAGGTCACTAAGGACGAATTCGAGAAACGGTTCTACGTGATCGGAACGAAGGAGCCGCGCGATGTGTGAGTGTGACGCGAAGCTCTGTTACGAGGGCGACGGCGTAGCGACTTGTTACGACTGCGGCGAGGCGTATGCCGTGGAGGATCCAGATGTTCTCGATTCCTGACGAGCAGCGGGTCGCCCACTGGGGCGTGGACATCGGATACCGGCGCGTCTCCGTTGCAGCGCTTGTTCCCGGCCGGTTCAAGGTGCGATCCGCCGAAGTGGAAGAAGGGCTCCCGATGGTCCAGACCTTGCGCGAGTTGCATGAGGCGACGTTCGAGATCGCACGCGAGCTCCAAAGCTACGGGCAGGCACGATCCATCGTTGTCGAGCAGCCTGGAGGCAAGTTCGTGGAGCCGCGGCTTTGGTACGCCTGCGCCGTGATCTGCCTGGCGCTTGATGACTTCGGCTACGTAGACACGCTACCGCCGGCGTCGTGGAAGAAGCAAGCGATCGGTAACGGTCATGCGAAGAAGGCCGACATCATGGCGTGGGCGAGAGGTCTTGGCTACACCGGCACCGGCAAGGCCGCGCAGGATGAAGCCGACGCTCTGGGGATCGCACGCGCCGCAGAGATCGAGACGAAGGTGATGGACGAGACCCCGATTCCAGCTGACCCCGAGACGCTGGCGACTCTTCCGTTCTGATGAGCGTGAACTGCGCCCTGATCGGCGGACCGCTCGACGGAACAATCGTCGCGCGGCCGGATGCTGCTCCGGTGCTTCGCTTCCCGTGGGCGCGCGGTCTCCGAGAAGACCTGAACGTGCTTCGGCCCGATCCGGTGGGCGAGTACCGGTACATCAGGCGGTCAGAGATCGTCGGCCTCGCGGCGTACTACGACTTCGATCCGGCAAGCGCGCCTCTCCCGGGTTAGACTGACGGCATGGCTGTTCCTGAACATCCGTACAAGCCGATCGTCGTCCCAGCCGAGTTCGTGGCCCGCGAGGAAATCGAGCGGCGCTACGGGCCAGTGTTCCGTCAGTGGAAAGCGTGGGGCGGCGTGCACGTCTACGTGAGGCCGCCGCTCCCCGACGAGTTCCAAATGATGCTCGACACCGTGCTGTACGGGTTCTCTGTGCGCGGCACGCAGGGCCAACGGGTCAACCCTCGCGCGATCAAATTCGTAAACTGACCCACTTCGGGGTGTAGCTCAATTGGTAGAGCATCGGGTCGCGCCCGAGATCAGGTTCGAGTCCTGCAACCCCGACTTCTTCCCCAGACGCACAAAAGCCCCAGCTGACGCCAGGGCCTCCGTGCACCTTGAGCTTTTTGTAGCCGCTCGCCAGAGAGTCTAGAGGCTCTACCAACGGAACGGTGCCAACTCGTATGATCGTGCGCCGCGGCTCGGCAGTTCCACCTTCTCACCGCTCCAGACGATCGCGATGTTGTCTTCGAGCGGGTCGCCGTTTCTGACGAATACCGCTTCGATGAGCTTGTGCGCGGTCGTCCGTTGCGCATTTTGATCCATGGAGTCCCAGTCGTCGGGGATCGTCGCCAGGTCGATGCCGTATCGGTGCGCCAGAGCCGCGCTGTAACGGCTTCTGGCAGCCTCCAATGCATCGTTGCGGGTGGTGAGCCCTCCAACGAAATCTGAGTGCTTGAGAAGGTTCTGGAGGTCGAGGTCGTCGCGGTAGGCAACGAGGGCGGCTTCCGCAATATCGACTGCGGCCTGAGACTCCAAGAGGTCGGCTTCGGTGGCGAGCTCGGGCAGGCGCCGCATGATCGCATCGGTGACGACCTGCTCGATTGCGGTCGAATCCACGACGGCCGGCTCCTTGCAGTTTCCCGATGCGTAGTGCTGAGTGCATCGGAAGCGTTTGCCGTGTCGGTAGTTGAGGACGTAGCGGCAGCCGGCGCAGCGCAGAAGACCAACTAGCGGGTGCTTGACGGCCGGCTGGGTAGCGCGGTGCTGACCTTGAGCGAGCACGAAGGTCTCGGGGTCGGTGAGCGGTTGGTGGGCGTTCGCCATGAAGAAGTCGCCGTGCTTGAGCTCGCCGAGGTAGACCCTGTTCTTGAGCATCTTCCCGACCGTGACCGGCGTGAACTGCGCGCCTCGCTGCGGCTTCGCTCGTCCGTTCAGAAAGGTCGAAATATCCGCCAATTTGCGGGATTCCGACCGCATCAGGAAAGAGGCAGTCACCAGTTCCGCCGTGAGCTCCGGTATAAGTCCAGCACCTTGACTTTTCTTGTAGCCAAACGGAACCACCCCCAGGTAAACACCACGGCCGACGGCCCGCTCTCTCGCGGTGTTCCAGTTCTCTCGGATCCTGTCGAGCTCGAACTCAGCGAGCGACAGCATCATGCGTTGGTGGAGCCTGCCAGCGGACGTAGGAACGTCAGCGCCGTCTTGGACGGAGAAGAACATGGCGCCGGCCGCGTCGATACGCCTGAGCGCTTCGGTGGCGCCCACGAGCGAGCGAGCAAAGCGGTCGATCTTGGCGACCACCACACCTTGAGTTTCCCCCGCCGTCACACGCCGCATCATGCGATCGAACTCCGGCCGCGTGAGCTTCGCGCCGGACTGATCCAAGTCTGTATGCCATTCGAGAATCCGAACGGCGTTGTTGTCGGCCCAACTGCGGATGCAGTCGGCTTGAGCATCTGGGCTGATGAACGAGTCCCCGGACCGACTCCCGACTTTGCTGACACGAATGTAGGCGTCGAGCTTCACAGCACGACCACGCATTCGCCTTCAACGTACGGGCAATGCTTAGGAGCCTGCTTGAACCTGCAATTGGAGTTGCGCGAGGCGGATAGCCACACGGTTGTTTCTTCTCCGTCGTGAAGTTCCAGCCGATCGGGAGCAGCCGCGCCGCGCCCCAGCCGGCGATGCTGTCGGCGAAAGCTGTCCAGGCGCCGGCGTGCATGTAGTCGACGTTGTGCAGGTGGCGCTCGCTCACCCGCATGCGTCCGATCGCCCGTTCGGGACCGAGCTCGAGGATCTCAAATCCGAGCCACCCGGGGAACGTGTTCTTGGTGAACTTGTGGGTGATCTCGGGATCGAACGCGTATTGCTCGTCGATCTCGATCTTCAGGGGGCGACCGCTGCTCACGGGCGCGAGATTAGCCGCGCGCGTTGCAACGTCCAATGCGAACAAATGTTCCGTCCGGGGCATCCGTTTATATTCCGAACAAGTGTTCGCCTTTTGGATTTCACGGCGGCGGAAGGTCAGTCTCCGCTTCTGTGAACGGGAGGTTCGAAGGGCGATCACGTGACATGCACTAGCCACGGCGCCCACTGGGCGCAGGTTCGACGAGTCGAAGGTGAGACAACCAATGATTGATCAGATCCAGAATCCGGCGCTTGCAGAGGAGCAGCAGCTCACCAAGCGCCAGCGTGAGATTCTCGAGTTCATTCAGGAGTACCTCGACGCCAACGGGTACCCCCCGACGGTCCGCGATATCGGCGGAGCCGTTGGTCTCACCTCCTCGTCGACCGTGCATGCCCATCTTGCGAACCTCGAGAAGGCCGGTGCGATCCGCCGCGACCCGACCAAGCCGCGTGCGCTTGAGATCCTCGGCGACAAAACTTCTGCCGCTGTCAGCGCGACCAAGCGCGCAGCCGGCCGCATCGGTGATGCGATCTCTGACGCCACGAGCGGCCTGCCGTTGATCGGCCAGGTCGCGGCCGGTGGTCCGATCGTCGCCGAGCAGAACATCGAGGACTACATCGACGTGCCGAAGATCGCCGGCGGCGACGCCGCGGACTTTGTGCTTTCCGTGCGCGGAGACTCGATGGAGAAGGCCGGGATCCTCGACGGCGACTTCGTGGTCGTCAAGTCCCAGGAGACAGCCCGCGACGGCGAGATCGTCGTCGCGATGATCGACAACGAGGCGACCGTCAAGCGCTTCTTCAAGGAAGACGACCACATACGACTGCAGCCCGAGAACGACGCCTACGAGCCGATCCGTTCGCGCGATGCTGCGGTAGTGGGCTCGGTCGTAGGCGTGTTTCGGCGCGTGCTCTAGACGCACAGGCGTCGAAGAACCCGCTATTTGGTACAAAATCGCGCTTGCATTCTGGCGCTGCGACTGGCACGCGGCGGTAGAATGACCTTGTCAGTTTCTGCAAGCCAGACGGTCGCGGGAGCAGTCAAAACCGGAACCAAGGATTCGTCCGCGGCTCCGGCGGCAGATTGTTTTCGAGGAAAGTCCGGACACCAGAGAGCAATGATGGTCGGGGGTGGTAGCCCGACGCGGCGAAAGCCGACGGAAAGTGCCACAGAAAATAACCGCCTAAGTCGCTGAAGGGGCAACCCGGAAGCGGACGGTAAGGGTGAAACGGTGCGGTAAGAGCGCACCAGCGTCACGGTGACGTGGCGGCTAGGTAAACCCCATCAGGTGCAAGAGCAAACAGGATCGTTGAAGCTGCTCGCCGAGATCCAGGTAGCTCGCAGGGAGTGGAACCAAGACATAGGAGGGCAAAGCTTCGGCCGAGCACTCCAGCCTCCTCGGAGGTGTTGGCTTCGGTGAAGCCCCCGCCTTATAGGCCACGTGGTTTTCGGACCGCAAGCGCTGAATAGGGCAGAGATAGATGGCCGTTCAACGACAGAATCCGGCTTATCGGCTTGCTAAGGGAATGGCCCGCCTCGTGCGGGCCTTTTCTATGCCCGAACGCGGATCCGCACGGGCTGCGAGCTTTTCTCGCAGATCGCCTCGATCCACACAAAGAACCGTCCCGGCGCCGTATATGATGCCCGCCGATGCAAGCCTTGATGCTTACTCTGCTGTGGGTCGGTGTGGCCCTCGCCGTCTTCCTCGCCGCGTTCTATTTCTCGCGCGACAAGGACAAGAAGTTCACCTACCAGGGCAAGATGCCGTGGGGATTCAAGCTCGTCATCACGGTCGCCGCCGCCGTGCTCGTTCTGGGCATTCCGGCCGCGGTGCTCAGCAAGACGACCGACCGCGTTCCCAGCGGTGCCGGCACCTACACGATTGAGGCGAGCACCGCCTCGATCGACGGGCGCGACATCTTCCGCTCGACATGCGCAAGCTGCCACACGCTCAATGCCGCCAACGCACGCGGCGTCTACGGCCCCGATCTCGACGTCGTACTCGGCACCCCGGGGGCTGACCCCAAGGCCGTTGCGTCGCGTGTCGAAGGGGCGATCAAGACCGGTGGCGTCACCGGCAAGCAGATGCCGCTCGGCCTGCTCTCTGGCGAAGACGCCAAGCTGGTCAGCGACTACGTCGCCGAAGTCGCCGGTAAGTAATCACTCGCCGCGGTAGGCGGCGGTGATGCCCACTTCAGCGCAGCCTTTGCGCAGGCGCTCGAGACCAAACGCTTCCACCGGGCCAATCGCGCCGGTCGGAAGCTGCGCTCCATCGAGGATCGCTTGACCTGCCCAACCGCAGAGCAGCCCGCTCATGTCGTAGGGGTTGGGTCCGTCTACGTCGATCGTCGCGAGTTCCTCGCCGCTGGCGTCTCGCGCGACGGCCACTATGCGCGCACGGGCTCGTTGGCGGACTTCGGCGGACGGTCCAGCCGCGGGCGCATTCTCGTCGGCGATTGAGTCAGCGCTCGCGGCCTCACCCGGTTGAAACCACCCGAGTCCGACGTTCACATCGACAAGCCCACGCGCGAGCCGCGGCAGCGTGAAGTGCTCGGAGCCGCCGATCGCGACCGCGCTGACCGGCTGGCCGTCCAACTCGAAGGCGAGCTTCTTGCGGGGCCCCGTGACGTCGACGAGTTCGCCGCCCGCAAACGCGAATGGCTTTTCGCCGGACGAGGCTTCAAGCGAGTCGAGCGTTCCCTTCGAAAATGACTTCGTGCTGCGCTCGCTCTTCGTCGCCAGGCAGTACCCGATGTCGATTCGCGTAGTGTGGTCGCCGAATCGCTCAAGCAGCAACGCTCCGGCGAGATTGCCCGGGACGTAGTCGTAGCCGAATGCAGGGAGCATCGCTATGCCGGCCTCCAGGGCCCGGGCGGAGTAGCCGCCAAAGACTTTGCGCAGCCAGGCCGGCTCGCCGGTGATGTCGATGTAGGGCACGCCTGCCGCGAGCGCTGCTTCGGCGGCCACGTCGCCGAACTTTGTGTAGGGGCCGACGGTCGTGATCAGCAGCTCGCAACCCTGTACAGCACGCAACACACTCGGCGGATCCGCGACGTCGGCGACGACCGTTTCGATGCCCGGGAATTCGTTGGCCAGCTCTTCGAGCTTCTCGGCCGAGCGCGCCGCCGCACGTACCGGAAGGCCGCGCGAGACGAGTTGTTCGGCGGTCAGCCGTCCGGAAAAGCCTGTCGCTCCGAAGACCAGGATCACGGCGCCGGAAGCTAGCAAGGGGGCCAGGTTTACCGATATCGCCCCAGGAAATAACTATTTCTCGGCAATTTGCAGGGATTTGCAGCCTTTTTGGTGGCAAGTCGTCGGACGGGCTTGTTAACATCCTGCTCCAGTATCCGCTGAAGTCCGTTCATGCAACTCGACATGCAAGAACGTCGGACGCGGGGGACCCAGTGTCGTAGGTGCCATCCGGCACATCCGCCTTTTCGGCGGCTACGACGGGGGCGAATCGCAAAGGGCAGCCAATCGGCCCGGCGCGTAGCGCGGCTCTTTCCGCGCGAGTCCGTCAGCTAACCCCGTAAGCACCACGAAAGAGGAAGTACTGAAAGTGAGCACATTCCGCGATCCGGTCATCGGGGACGAGCAAGATCTCGCAACCTACGGCCGACCCTCGTCACAAAGGCACCAGCACGACGCCCGCCCGCGCGCTCACGCGAGCTACGACCGCAGCGCCGCACGCGCTCGCCGCGTCAACAGCCACCAACCTCCGGCCGCACCTGTTGCCGCAGCCAAGGCAACCGTCGACGAGCGTCCGCGTTACAACGACCAGGGCATCCGCACGGTGAAGATCTCCGGCCAGGCCACGCCGCCGCGCCGCCGCGCCGCAGAGCGCAGCATCGCCGTCCAGCTCGACCGCTATGACCGCCGCCCTGACCG
The DNA here is from genome assembly GCA_023404495.1 of Actinomycetes bacterium. Taxonomy (GTDB): domain Bacteria; phylum Actinomycetota; class Thermoleophilia; order Solirubrobacterales; family JACPNS01; genus JACPNS01. The sequence continues at coordinate 10,984 of JAEYBE010000030.1, forward strand.
CGCCGCACAGTGGGCGCTTTTCATGGGCGTATTCATGATTGTCGTAGCGATCGCCACCGGCACCTAAAGCCCCGCGACCTACATCGCCGGCGCAGACTAGGATTCGCCTCTCCAGGGTCGCAACCGCGCGCCACTGATTCGAGGAGCACCATCTTGCCGGAGAACAAGACGCCAGTACAGATTCTCGGAGAAATCGAGAAGCACGACATCCGTTTCGTGCGTCTGTGGTTCACCGACATCCTCGGGCAGCTGAAGAGCTTCTCGATCAACAGCGCCGAATTGCGGGACGCCTTCGACGGCGGCGCGAGCTTCGACGGGTCCTCGATCACCGGATTCAACGCGATCGAAGAATCCGACATGATCGCGATGCCTGACCCGACGACCTTCTCGGTCCTCCCGTGGCGACAGTCAGAGCAGGGCGTCGCGCGAATGTTCTGCGACATCGTCACGCCGGACCTCCAGCCTTATGAGGGCGACCCGCGCCACGCGCTCAGGCGCGCGGTCCAGCGCGCCCAGTCGATGGGATTTGACGTCTTCAACGTCGCGCCCGAGCTCGAGTACTACTACTTCAAGGACGACTCGCCGGTTGCCGGTGGCGGCCCTGTACCGCTCGACCGCGGCGGCTACTTCGACCTCACCACGCTCGACGCCGGCTCTGACATCCGCCGTGACACCGTGCTCGCGCTCGAGAAGATGGGCGTCCACGTTGAGTACACGCACCACGAGGTCGGCCCGTCGCAGCACGAGATCGACATGCGCTACGCCGACGCCATGAAGATGGCCGACGACTGCATGACCTACCGCATCGTCGTCAAGGAGTACGCCCAGCAGTACGGCTACCACGCGAGCTTCATGCCAAAGCCGCTCTACGACGAGAACGGCTCGGGAATGCACACGCACCAGTCGCTCTTCAAGGACGGCAAGAACGCGTTCTACGACGAGAACGACCGCTACAAACTTTCAGACACCGGCAAGGCCTTCATCGCCGGCCAGCTCACGCACGCGCGCGAGATCTGCGCGATCTTCGCCCAATGGGTCAACTCCTACAAGCGGCTCGTGCCCGGATTTGAGGCGCCGGTCTACCTCGCGTGGTCGCGCCGCAACCGGTCGGCGCTCGTGCGCGTCCCGCCGTACCGATCGACCGGGTCAAACGCCGACGGCCAGGCGATGCGCGCCGAGCTGCGCTGCCCGGACCCGGCCTGCAATCCGTATCTCACTTTCGCAGCGCTCTTGCAAGCCGGCCTCGAAGGGATCGAGAAGGGCTACGAGCTGCCTGAGCCGATGGAGAAGAACCTCTACCACCTCAACACCGAGGAGGGGCGCCGCCTTGGCGTTGAACACCTCCCAGAGACGCTGGGAGAGGCTGTGGAGCTTGCTTCTGGCTCTGAGCTGGTGCTCCGGACGCTCGGCGAGCACATGTTCAAACGCTTCATCGAGATCAAGCGAAACGAGTGGGAGAGCTACCGCACGCAGGTCACGCAGTGGGAGCTCGAGCGTTATCTCCCAATCCTTTGATATCTACGTTTCAAGATTTTCGGTACTCCGCCGATTGAGGTAGTGGGCATTGCCCGCAACAGCCTCCGATCTCCCCCAGAATGCACCTATTTAGCCGCTCAGCAGGACGCCGGACCAAGTGGATCATCTTGGCTGGCTGGACAGCCATTTTCGTCGCGCTTGCCCCGCACGCGCTCGACTTCAACAGCGCGCAGAACAACCGCGACGCCAACTACCTGCCGGCCTCGGCCGAGTCGCTCGATGCGATTCACTTGGAGGAGAAGGCCTTTGGCGACGAGCTGCTGACCGGGCTCCTCGTCTACCAGAACAACTCAGGCCTGACCGCTGCCGATCGCGCCGCGGTGCTTGCCGGCGCAAAGAGCCTTGACGCACGGCCGATCAACGGTCAGTACGGCGAGGCGCTGCCGCTCTTCTTCAAGGACAAGGACACGGCGGCGATCTACTTCCAGATGCGCGCCCATGGCGAGAAGGAGCTGCTCTTCGGCGCGGCCGACCGGATGCAGCAGATCGCCGACCAGGCGCCGGCCGGGGTTACGACGCGGCTTACCGGTCAGGCCGGGTTCTTCAATGATCAGGCGGAAATCTTCGACCAGGTCGACGGCAGGCTGCTGATCGGAACGGTCCTGCTGATCTCGCTGCTGCTCCTGTTGATCTACCGCAGTCCATTCCTATGGCTGCTGCCGCTGGCGAGCGTCGGGTTTGCCGAGGTCACTTCGCGTGGCCTTGGCACCCTGCTCTCCGAGGCCGGCATGACGATCACGTCGCAGGCGGCGGCGTTGATGACGGTGCTGGTCTTCGGCGTCGGAACCGACTACGCCCTGCTGATCATCGCCCGCTATCGCGACGAGCTTCGCCGCACCGAGGATCGACACGAGGCGATGACCGCTGCGCTCGATCGCACCGGACCAACGATCTTTGCTTCCGGGGCGACCGTGATCGCCGCGCTGCTGTGCATGACGCTGGCCGACGTCAACGCGACCAGTGGCGCGGGGCCGATAGGCGCGATGGGGATCGCGATCGCGATGCTGGCGATGCTGACGCTGCTGCCAGCACTCTTGCTCGTGGTCGGACGGGTTGCCTTCTGGCCGTCAGTGCCGATCGCCGGGACCGCAAGCGATGAGGTCCAGATCGGCTTCTGGTCTCGTCTCTCTGATCGCATCGCGCGCAGGCCGGCCGTGATCGCTGTTTCGATTTTCGCCGTGATGGCGGTGATGGCGCTCGGACTCACTCAGCGCCCGGGCGGACTTGATCTTGCGGGGGCATTCCACAAGCCGGTCGATTCGGTCGAGGGCATGAAGCAGCTGGAGCGGGCGCTTCCGCCTGGTGCGACCGGCCCGATGACCGTTCTGGTCGGCGACTCCGCGCAGGTACCGGTGGCGATCAAGACGCTCAAGGACTCCGGGGACGTCGCTTCGGTCGGGCTCGTCCAAGAGGGCGATGGCGCGACGCGCATTGAGGCGACGCTCAAATACAGCCCTTACAGCGATCAGGCGATGGAGGCTGTCGCCCGAGTGCGCTCTGAGCTGGGCGGTTCCGCGCTCGTGTCCGGGGCAACGGCCGTGGAGGCCGACAGCAGGCACTTCGCGGCCGAGGACAACAAGCTGATCATGCCGCTGGTGCTGATCGTTGTGCTTGCGATTCTGCTGATCCTGCTGCGGTCGATCGTCGCGCCACTCGTCTTGATGGTGACGGTGGTCACGTCGTTTCTGGCCGTCATGGGCGCCAGCTACTGGGCTTTTGAACACATCTTCGGCTACGGGGGCGTCGATGAGTACGTGCCGATCTTCGTCTTCATCTTCCTGGTCGCGCTCGGGGTCGACTACAACATATTCCTGATGGCACGCGTGCGCGAGGAAGCGGCGCGCTTTGGCGCACGCGAAGGCATGCGGCGCGGTCTGATTGTCACTGGGGGAGTCATCACCTCGGCTGGTCTGGTGCTCGCGGGCACGTTCTTCGTGCTGGCGGCTATGCCGATCACGGTGCTGACAGAGATCGGTTTTGCGATCGGCGTCGGAGTTCTCTTCGATGCGCTGATTGTGCGGACGGCGCTGGTGCCGGCGCTCGGCTTCCTGCTCGGAGAGAGGATGTGGTGGCCGTCGGCCCTGGCGCAGGGGGCGACTCAGGCCGAACAGATTGAAGTACCGCGTGAGCAGACTCCGGCGGTTTCGAAGCTGCCGGCGCCCGGCGACGGAGCGGTGAGGATCGAAACCGAACCGCCCGAGTGGCGCCACGCGCGCGGCAGCTCGCGTTACGGCTGATCGAGTTTCCTGGCCAGGTCTGCCGGGCTAGTGACCGGAAGGTCGCAGGCGAAGTTCTCGCAGACGTAGGCGGCCGCTTTTCCGTCAATCGGCGCTCGGCCTTCGAGCAGTGGCACCGGCGAGCCTTCGGCGGACTCCGCGGTTGCGACAACGATGCGCGGCCGGTGGGCACCAAGCAATACGCGCTCAAGTGCTTCGCGGCCGGCCTCCGGGCCGACAAGAGCGACTTCCTGCGTCGGGCCCAGGTGGAAGGCGATCGCTTCGAGCGTGTGGCCGAATCCGAGCGGCATCCGCGCGGCAATCCGTTGCAGGGTCTGCAGCGCGCGTCCGGCTGACTCGCGATAGCGGTGTTCGCCGGTCAACTCTGCCAGCCGCAAGAGTGTTAGCGCGATCGCGGAGTTGCCGCTGGGGATCGGGTTGTCCTCGATGTCCTTGCGGCGGACGATCAGCTTCTCGTGGTCGCTGGCGACCGAGAAGAAGCCTCCCAGTTCGGCGTCTTCGAAGTGTTTGAGTGTGAGCTCCGCGAGCTGCCTTGCTCGCAGGAACCAACGGGCGTCGCCGCCGCGCTCGTAGAGCGTGAGGTAGGCGGAGGCGCAGTAGGCGTGGTCCTCCAGATAGCCGGGCGGGCCGGGCGTGCCGGCGGCAGACGATCTCAGTAGGCGTCCGTCGGAAGAGGTCAGTTCGCGCTCGATGAACTCTGCGGTCGAGACGGCCGCGTCTGTGTATCGCGGCTCGCTGAAGACGGCGCCGGCGTCGGTGAGCGCGGCGATCGCCAAAGCGTTCCAGGAGGCGATTCGCTTGTGGTCCTGGCCGGGCCTTACTCGATCTGCCCTGCGGGCGAGCAGCGCGCTGCGGGCAGCGGCGAGCGCCGCTTCCGGCGGCCTGGCCGCAGGGTTGTCCACGAAGAGAACGTTCTTGCCCTCGAACTCTCCGTGATCGATCGCGCCCCAGTAACGGATCAGCGCGTCGGCGTGATCTGGCACGGCGCGCTCGAGTACCTCGCGCAGCTCATCGAGCTCCCAGGCGTAGAAGGCGCCTTCTTCGAGGTGGCCGTCCGCGTCGAGAGAATCGGCGTCGAGCGCGCTCGCGAATCCGCCGCCTTCCTCATACATCTCATCGAGCATCCAGTCGAGCGTCGATCGACACGTGGTGGCAAAGTCCGCCTCGCCAGTGAGCAGGAACGCGTGCAGAAAGCTGCGCGCCAGCAGCGCGTTGTCGTAGAGCATCTTCTCGAAGTGCGGGATGTGCCAGCGGTTGTCGACGGAGTAGCGCGAGAATCCGCCGGCGAGCTGGTCGTGGATTCCTCCGGCGGCAATCTTCCCGAGTGTGTGCAGGGCCATCTCGCGGTCTTCTGCTCGGTCGGCTCCGAGCAGGAACTCGATCACGCTGTGTGGTGGGAACTTCGGCGCGCCACCGAAGCCGCCGAGTTGGGTGTCGTAGGCGTTTCGCAGGTTGCCGAGCGCGGTGGCGATCGACTCGCCGGTGATTGGATCCTCCGGCGCCTTCAGCCGCGCGGTCATGCTCAGCTGCTCGGTGAGCGCCGCGCTGCGCTCTTCAATCGCCGCGCGGTTGGCGAGCCAGGTCTCGACGATCGACTCCATCAACTGCATGAAGCTCGGCATGTTCGGCCGCGGCTCGGGCGGGAAGTAGGTGCCGGCGAAGAACGGCACCTGATCCGGGGTGAGAAACGCCGTCAGTGGCCAGCCGCCGTGGCCGCTCATCGCCTGGGCTGCCTCCATGTAGATCGCGTCGACGTCCGGGCGCTCCTCGCGATCGACCTTGATGTTCACGAAGTGCTCGTTCATGTAGGCCGCGGTCTGAGGGTCCTCGAACGACTCATGGGCCATCACATGGCACCAGTGGCACGACGAGTAGCCGATCGAGAGCAGGATCGGCACGTCGCGGTCACGAGCCGCCGTCATCGCCTCGGCGCCCCAGGGGTACCACTCGACGGGATTCTCGGCGTGTTGCTGGAGGTAGGGGGAGGGCTCGCTCGCGAGGCGGTTTGGCATGGCGTGGACGCTATCGCGGCGGCTAATGTGGAGCCCATGCAAGCGGAGAAGCGTGGATTGAATGCGCAGCAGTGGTGCGCGGTCAGCGGTTGCATTGCACTGATGGTCTGGAGCATCCCAGGGTTGATCGTCAATCCCGACTTCGGCATCGGCGCGCAGGCGACATCCGAATTGGTGCTTGGCGTCGATATGAATGGCTGGCACGCGGTGTCGGGCTTCCTGGTGGCTATTCCGGTGCTGCTGGTGCTTGGCAACGCTGAACTATTGCCCTGGGTCCAAGCGGCTGCCGCCGCGGCGATCTGGGGAACGGCGTTCTGGTCGCTCGCGACGGAGTATCCGTTCGGGGGACTGTTCTATTTCCCCAATCCAGTCGGGGATGTCGTGCTGCATTTGGCGACCGGGTCGCTCTTTGCCGCCGGGGCCTACCTGGGGCTGCGCTCGCAGCGCGCGCCGGCGAGCTGATCAGCGCAGCGCGGGCGCCGGCCCTGGAGCTGGCGCGAGAACTGCATCAAGCAGTCCGGGAAAGCGCGCGTCGAACTCTTCCCGGCGCAGCGTCACGAGGCGCTTGGTGCCGAAGATCTCCGTGTGGGTGATCCCGGCCTCGCGCAGCGTCTTGAAATGGTGCGAACGCGTTGCCTTGCTGACGCAGACATCAATCGAGCCACAGGAGCAGGCGACCGGCGAGTTGGCGAGCTCGCGCACGATCTGCAGCCGGGTCTCGTCCGCGAGCGCCTGCAGGGCCGACTCGAGCGATACGTCGGCGAGGTCTGGTTGCTCCACAACGCTTGCCATGTCCGCATTCTAATGCGGGTTCGACGCCTGTCGAACTACTGCGAACCTGCTGGCGGCCCGGCACGCCGCAGCTCGGCGCGGCGGATCTTGCCGCTTGCCGTCTTGGGGAGCTCGTCGGCGAACTCGATCAGCCGCGGGTACTTGTAGGGGGCGGTGACGCCCTTGACGTGGTTCTGGAGCTCGGCCACAAGCTCGGGAGAGCCGGCGACGCCGTCCTTGAGCACCAAAACCGCCCGGACGATCTGCCCGCGCTCGGGGTCGGGAGCGCCGACTGCCGCGGCTTCCGCGACCGCAGGATGGGAGATCAGCGCGCTCTCGACTTCAAACGGCCCGATCCGGTAGCCGGCCGATGAGATGATGTCGTCGTTGCGCGAGTCGAACCAGAGGTAGTCGTCTTCGTCCTGGCTCACCAGATCACCCGTGTGCCACCAGCGGCGGCCATCGGCGTCGGCCCGCAGTTCCGGGGCCTCAAGCTCCCCGGGACGGCCATAGCCGGCAAAAAAAGTCGGGACCGTTGAAGGATCCACCAGCAGCTCGCCGTCTTCGATGCGGATCTCGATCCCCGGCATCGGACGTCCCATCGAGCCTGGTTTGATCTGATCGCCGGGCCTGACAGCCGTGATCGCGCCGGTCTCGGTCTGGCCGTAGCCGTCGTGGATGTCGACGCCCAGGCCTTCGCGCCAGTTCTTGAAGATCTCGGCGTTCAGCGCCTCGCCGGCAGATACGCACTGGCGCAGCGAGTCGATCTTCGAGAGCTCCATTCGGCGTGCGATCACGCGGTATTCGGTCGGGGCCATGCAGAGCACGTTCACGTTCTCGGCCGCGATCGTCGCCATGCGCTCCTCCGGGTCAAAGCGAACGTCGTGCAGGACCGCGGCGGCGCCGCAGAGCCAGGGGGTGAGGAAAACGTTGCGGGCGGACTTGCTCCAGCCGCTGGCCGCCGTGCACCAGGCGACCTCCCCGGGTCGCGCGTCAAACCAGTATTCGGCCTGTAGCTTCTGGCCCGGCAGACAGCCGTGGGTGTGGACCACCGGCTTGGGCTCGCCAGTTGTTCCAGACGTGAAGATCATCAGGGCTGGGTCCGACGGTTGCGCGTGGAAAGCCAGCGCTGGCGGGACGCCATCAAGGGTGTCGTCCGGGATCAGGATCGTCTCCCCACTCCAGCCAGAGGCCTCAAGCTCCGCACGGTTGCGCTCGTCGCAGACGACGAGCTTGGGCGCGGCGCTCTCGATCCTCAGCGCGAGGTCCTTGGCGCGAAGCATCTCGTTGCAGGGGAGTACCACGGCGCCCATCCGCCAGCAGGCGAGCATCGAGAAGACCCACTGCGGACGATTCCCGACGAGTGTCAGCACTACGTCTCCTTGCCGCACTCCGCGCGCGGCGAACGCGCCGGAATAGGCGGCTGAGCGCTCCACTACGTCCGCGAAGCTGAACTCGCGACGCGAACCGTCGCGCGCCAACTCGATCAGCGCCAATCCCGGCGGACGGGCCGCGAGCTCGTCAACGATCTGCGGAAAGCTTGTGAAACGCGGTGCGCTCATCGCTGCGAGGCTAACGCGCGGGCCGCTTCGGCCAAAGCCTGCGCAGCATGGAACGCCACCGTGGCCGACCTGCGATCTCGGCGCGCAATGCCGCCGACTTCTTGCTCTCCTCGCGGTAGGCCGCCATCGCCTCTTCGTAGCGCGCGGTCATCTCGATGTCACGGTCGATCAACCAGCGGGTGTACTCGTCGATCACGGCACGTTCAGTGGCGGCGAGGCGTTCTTCGATCCCCGCGTCGATCTCGGTCGGCGCCGGCGAGCGACCCTCAGGGTTTGTGATCGGTTGCAGCGACCGCGGCGGATCGTCGATCGTCGGCAGTTCTGACCGTTGCCGCTGGAGGCGGTCGAGCACGGTTTCGGGCGGCTCCGAGGGCCCAATCGAGCTGAGGACAGGTGACCACTTCGCTTCCCAGAGGCGCTCGAATCGCGAGCCGAGAAAGTGGCGAATGTGCGGTCCCGACAACAGCGTCGGCGCCGAGTTCATCGAGCCGGTTTGATGACGCCCACAGACACGCGGGTCGACCAGAACGCTCCTACCGCGCGCCCAGATTCCGGCGAACGAATCCGCCTCGACGCTGATCGCCGGGAACGTGCGCTCCTCAAACCCGCCGATCGCCTCCCAGGCTTCACGTCGCCAGAGCGAGATCGCTGAGCTGACTTCGTGGACCGCATAGGGCGCCGTCGCGAGCCGGCCCGGGATCTGATCGGATGTCAAGCGCAGCCCGCCATCGGAGAATCTCAGCCATCCGGCGTTGATGTCGCTGCGCTGATCGCCGAACTCCTCCAGCCACGGGCCGACGACCGCCGCGGTCGGTTCGGCCTGCAATGTCGAGAGCAGTCCGGCGGCGACGCCGGGGATCAGCTCTGCGTCCTCGTGCATCAACAACACGTACTCGCCCCGCGCCGCGGTGAAGCCGAGTTGCCAAGCGACGGCGGTCCCGGTGTTGACCGGCGATTCGATGATCCGCGCGCCGGAAGTCCCGTTCTCGATCAGATCCCGAACCTCCGGCGAAACGGCATTCAGAACCAAGATCGTTTCGCTCCGGGGCAGCTCATCGATGCTCGCCGAAATCGACTCAAGACAAGCGCGAGCGAGATCCGGGGCGTGCGTGAACATCACCACAATCGAAAGCTCGGGCGCGGAGGCGTTTTCGCAGCTCGGGAGCGGGATCGCCGGCATCGGGCAATCCTAGGCTCAGTGCTTCCTAAGCTTCATTGCATCGCTCGATCAAGCGCAACCACTACGCACCGACCAGTCGTTGGTCTCGTCGGCGTCGGCCGGTGGGGGCGCCACATCCTGCGCGACCTTGTCTCGCTCGACTGCGAGGTTCATGCAGTGGCTCGCAGCGATCAATCGATTGCCAGCGCCCGCGAATTTGGCGCGTCCGGGATCGTGCCCAGCGTCTCGGAGCTGCCTCGTCTGGACGCAGCGGTTGCCGCCCCGATCGTCACACGTCACGCCGAGGTGATCGAACAACTCGCCGATCGCACTGACGGCCCGATCTACAGCGAGAAGCCCCTGACGGCAGATGTCGCGGAGGCAGAGCGGCTGGTCCAAGCGCTCCCGGACCGGCTGTTCGTGATGGACAAATGGCGCTACCACGCGGGGGTGCTTGAGCTTGCGCGACTCGCAAAATCCGGCGAGCTCGGGGAGCTCGAGGGGATCGCGACACGGCGGGTCTCGACGCGCAATCCGCACCCGGATGTCAACACGATTTGGACCCATGCACCGCACGATCTGTCGATCGCACTGGAAGTACTCGGTGAGATCCCCTACGTCAGCCGCGCGGTTGGTGAGTACCAGTCCGGACAACTACGCGGCGTCACGGCGATCCTCGGCGAGCGGCCGTGGGTCACGCTCGAGGTGTCGGACAACGCTCCGGATCATCGACGCGAACTGCGCGTGATCGGCAGCGAGGCGGCGGCGATCCTCGACGGCGGTTGGAGCGAGCAGATCACGGTGCGACGCCACGGCAGCGACGACGTGGTCATCGACACCCCGGGCGAGCTGCCGCTCCTGGCCGAGCTCCGCGCGTTCGTCGCGCACGTCCGTGGCGGCGACCCGCCGAAGTCCTCGGCCGCCGAGGGCCTGGCGATCGTGCGCAGCGTGCAGGCGATCATCGACGCCGCGACAGATCGGCGGAAGGTCCCGGCGTGAGCGCCCCATCGCTCCCCGACGGCGTTGAGCTCTTTGAGCTACAAGCGCACCGCGACGATCGAGGCGTGTTCACCGAGCTCTTCCGGGCAGAGTGGGGGAGCTCCGTCGAGCCGATCCAATGGAACGCTGTGCACTCGAACGCCGGGGTTCTGAGGGGCGTCCATGTGCACCTGAAACACGCCGACTACTTGACGATGGCCGCCGGGCACATGACGCTCGGCCTATGTGACCTGCGTCCGGAAAGCCCGACGCATATGGCCGCGACGACGCTTGAGCTTTCGACGGCCGAACCGAAGGCGATCGCGATCCCGCCTGGAGTCGCCCACGGCTTCTACTTCGTCGAGCCGAGCATTCACGTCTACGCGGTCAGCCACTACTGGGACCTGCGCGATGAGCTCGGCTGTCGCTGGGATGACCCGGCGCTGGGAATCCCTTGGGCCCACGCAGACGCACAGATCTCCACGCGCGACGCTGATCTACCGCCCCTCGCCAGCCTGATCGACCAGCTGGCAGCAGCAAACTACGCCCAATAACCGCAAGTTCCCAACCTTTGGCACCAGGTGCCAAAGGTTGGGTGGGCGCGGTTACTCGTAGAGCTTGACTACTTCGACGGTGCCTGCCGGCGCTGCGTCAACGCAGAGGTTGCAGAGCACGCACTCGTCGAGGTTCTTGGTGACGATCTCCACGGAGCCGTCAGCGGCCTGCGCGAAGATGTCGACCGGGCAGGCATCAACCAGCTTGGCCGCGACTTCGGCGTCGGACTTGATCGAGTCATCGACCTTGACGTCGATGAACAGGTTCTCGGCGACGGTCATGCGGACACCTCCTGGCCGATCAGTGATTTCACAAGGTCCGGGATTTCGGCGATCTCCTCGGCGACAGCGATTCCGGCCTCCTTGAGGCGGGCGATCTTCTCGGTCGCCGTGTCGGCCTTGCCTTCGACGATCGTTCCGGCGTGGCCGAAGCTCATGCCGGGCATCTCGTCCATGAACTTGCCGGCCATGAACGCGACGATCGGCAGGCGGGAGTTGTTGGTCGTCACGTACTCAGCGAGCTCGGCCTCCATACGGCCACCGGGCTCGGTGTAGATGACGATCGCCTGCGTCTGCTCGTCGGCCTCAAACAGCGGCATCAGCTCGGTGTAGGTCGAGCCGATGATCGCGTCGCCGCCGATCGAGACGGCGGTCGACTGGCCGAGGCCGGCGGCGGTCAGGGTGGAGGAGATCTCGGTGGTCATACCGCCGGAGCGCGACATCACGCCGATCGATCCGGGTGTGTAGGCCTTGGCGGCGTCCTTGGCAGGACCGCCGATTCCGCCCATCTTGATGACGTCCGGGACGATCGCGCCGAGGCAGTTCGGGCCGATGATGCGCGCGCCCTTCTCGCCCGCGTACTCGACCATCTGCGCGACGTCCTGGCGCGGGATGCGCTCGGTGACGATCACGATGATCTTGATGTCGTTGGCCAGAGCCTCCATCACGGCGTCCTTGGTGAACGCCGGGGGCACGGTCACAACCGAGCCGTCGATCGGCCCGCCGTGGTGCTTTACGGCCTGCTCGACGGTGTCGAACACCGGTACGCCGTGCACTTCGCGTCCCAGGCGCCCGGGGGTGACGCCGCCGACGACCTTGGCGCCCTTTCCGTACTCAAGACATTCCTTGGTGAGGTTGACGGCCTCGCGACCGGTGATGCCCTGGACGATGAAGGTTGTGTCTTCGCTCAGGAGGATGCTCATGCTGCTGCTCCGATCTTCTCAACTGCTCGCTTGGCGGCCTCGTGCATCGAGACAGAGCGGTCGCAGTACTCAACGCCGTACTTGTCGAGGATCTTGTAGCCCTCGTCCTCCCAGGCGCCCGGAATACGGAAGATCGCAATCTTCTCGGCCGGGTCGTAACCCAGCTCCAGGCAGGCCTTGATCACGCCGCGGGCGACGATGTCGACGCGCGTGTTTGAGACGATCGACATCATCACGGCGATCTTGTCGACGCCCGGCTTCTGCAGCACCAGCTTGGCGAGGCCACAGGCCTTGGCGACCGACGGGTTGCCACCGATCTCGCAGTAGTTGGCGGGCTCGCCGCCGTACTTGCGGACCGCGTCAAACAGCGTCAGCGAACCGCCGCCGGCGCCGATCACCAGGCCGAGGTTGCCGTCGAACTCGGTGACGTTTCCGGCCACACCACGGTGGTCCATCGCGTCGACTTCCTCACCGGCGATCTCGAACGGCGTGGCCTCGCGGGCCTCGCGTGTCTCCTCGTCGCCGATCTCGAGGTCCTTGAGCAGAGCCTTCTGGCGCGGACGCGCCTCGTTCTCCATGTCCATGTGCGCGTCGAGCGCCACGAACGAACCGTCATTCAGCTCACCGAGCGGGTTGATCTCGGCGAGCGTCATGTCGCGCTCAAGGAAGAGCTTGGCCAGGCGCGAGAGGATCGGTGTGATCCGCTGCAGCGCGCGGCCGGTAACGCCGGTCTGGGCGATGCACTCCTTGGCGAGGTAGTCGAGCGGCTCGGTGCGGCTCGAGAAGTGCTTGCGGCCGACGTGGGTCGGGTGCTGCTCGGCGACTTCCTCGATGTCGATTCCGCCCATGTCGGAGAAGAGCATCACCGGCTTCTTGCGTACGCCGTCCCAGACCACGCCCAGGTAGTACTCCTGCTTGAGGTCGGCCTTCGGGTCGACCAGGATGCCGCGCGGCATGTGCCCGTTGATCTCAAGCTTCAAAACATTGGCCGCGTGCTCTGCCGCCTCGTCCGGGGTGTCTGCGAACTGGACTCCGCCAGCTTTCATGCGGCCGCCCGAGAGCACCTGCGACTTGATCACGACCGGCCCGTCGATGCGCGCAGCGATCTCGCGTGCCTCGTCGGCGGTCTTGGTGAACCCGTAATCGGTCACCGGGATTCCGGCGCGCTTGACGATCTCACGCGCCTCGTACTCGAAAAATCTCACTTAATGCTCCTAAGTGGGTCGGGGGTCGTAGTTGAAGGTCTGCTGGTCCGCGATCAGGCGCTCGCGGGGGTCAGGCCGTAGGCCTCGGAAAGCTCCGGATCGTTCTTGGCCAGCATCTCGGCCAGGTCGACCATCACCTTGCACTGCTTCCAGGTGGCGTCGTCCTGCATCTTGCCGTCGATCATG
>JAEYBE010000005.1 GCA_023404495.1 Actinomycetes bacterium
GGCTCCAGGGAGTCGAGAAGGTCTTTCCTTCCGGCGACGGCACGGTTTGCGTTCTCGACGGTGTCAGCTTCGAGTTGGAACGGGGCGAGTTCGTCGCCGTATGCGGTCCGAGCGGCGCGGGTAAATCGTCACTTCTGCACGTTGCTGCAGGGCTCGAGTCACCGAGCGCCGGCGTGGTCGAGATCGATGGGCGTGACTTCTCAACGCTCTCAGCGCGGGACGCCGCCCGGTACCGGCGCAATCACCTGGGATTTGTATTCCAGTTCTTCAGCCTGATCCCCGCGTTGAGTGTTCGCGACAACGTTGCGCTGTCGTGTCTGCTTCAAGGCCAGTCGCGGTCGGAGGCTGGCCAGGCTGCTGACCGGCTGATCGAATCCGTCGGCCTTACGCGCCAGGCCAGCCAGATGGCCTCTGTGCTCTCAGGCGGGGAGATGCAACGCGTGGCCGTCGCACGGGCAATCGCCACTTCACCGACAATCGTGTTTGCCGACGAGCCGACGGGCAACCTTGACTCGCGCAATGGCGAGGTTGTATTGGACCTTCTCGCGCGTGAGTGCGCGCAGCACTCGACAGCGCTCCTGATGGTCACGCACGACGAGTCTGCTGCCGCTCGCGCCGATCGCGTGGTGCACCTGATTGACGGGAAGCTCGCCGGCGAGAATCCTTCGGGAGCGCATACCGACACAACCGCCCGTCTCGGATCACCAGAGTGAACGCATCGGGACCGCTGGCCCGCTTGTCGGCGAGGCATCTGTGGAATCGACCAGTTCGCACGATCTTGAGCATCCTCGCGATCGCCGGCGGATCGGCGTTCATGCTCTCGATCCAGGCGATTGACCGTGCCCCGGCCGAGGCGTATGAGCGGCTGGAGAAGGCCGTTGCCGGCAATGCGTCGCTTTACGTGGTCGCACGAAATGAAGCCGGAATGCCAGTCGGCGTTTTCCGACGGGTTGAAGCTTCTCCTGGAGTGCAAGCAGCCGCGCCGGCGTCTCAAAACCTTGTCCGCCTGGAGTATGCCTCGAAGTCGCTTCGCGTAGCTCTGGTCGGTGCAGACCAGCGCTTGGCGTCGTTTCGGCCCGCCGCGATCAACTCCGAAATGATGAACCCCAAGGACGAGTCCGGACTTGGGATCTATCTCTCGAACGAGATCGCGAATAGCCTCCGCGTCAATGTCGGCGACGCCGTTCGCATCGTTGACGGCCGACGCTCGCGAACAGTCTTAGTTGCACGCATTCTCACCGGGAGGGCCGACGACGCAGTCGGCGGCATGCCGCTTGCCTTTGCGCCGCTTGGGCTCGCGCAGGACCTGACCGGTACGAGTGGCCGGGTCGGAAGAATCCTCGTTCGGTTCAACCAGGTGCCATCGCGTGATCAGATTGCCGCGCTGAGCCGCGCAACCGGTGGCTTGGCGGACATCAAGACTCGAGGACAGGACGCCCGGCTGATCCAAAGCGGCACGATTCTTGAGCGCGAGCTTGCCTCGGTGTTTGCCTCGCTCGCGTTGTTGATCGGCGGACTGCTCGTGTTCAACATCGCCGCCCTGAGCGCATTCGATCGTCGTAAGGACACCGAAGTGCTTCTGCTGCTTGGCACGCCGCGCTCTGTAGTGATTTTCCAATCTGCCGCTGAAGCGGCGGTCCTGGGGATCCTTGGTTCGCTGTTCGGGGTGCTGCTCAGCAAATTCGCGCTCGGGCCATTGACCGGCGACGGACCTCAGTATCTGCAGGCGGCCTTCTTGGTCACATCCGACGTGAGAATCTCGGCTGAGCTCGCCGCGATGGCGGTCATTGCAGGAACGACTGTGGCTGTGATCGGCGGGACGCTGCCCACCGTGCGTTTGATCCGTCAGTTGAGTCCGTCGCCTCGCCGCGCCACGCATCGGGTCGGCGACCAGGTTTCGCGTCGCTGGATCGGCGCTGCGGCCGGTGTCGGAGGCTTCCTTCTCGCGGCCGGGGTCGCGATTGCCGTCGCGGTTCCGAGCGCGACGACCATCGGCCTGATTTTGATGATCGTTGGCGGCGGATTACTACTCCCCGGCCTCGCAGCCGCGAGTCTCGGCCTCGCCTCGACATGGCTGCCGTCGCCCCGAGGTGTCGGTCAGCTCGGCGTGATGAGCCTGCGTGGCGCTCCGGTGCGCGCCACGGTCCTCGCAGCAATCGCCGCAGCATGCTTTGGCACTCTGGTGCTGATCGGGGGAACGAGCAAGAACCTCCAGCACGGAATGGCCTCACTCGCCGGGAACATGTTTGACGCCGGCGATCTGTGGATATCTGTCGACGGCGCAGAAAACAACATCGGCACCGAGCCCTTCGATGTGCGTGAGATAGCGGCGATCGGCAAGCTGCCTGCCGTCGAGAGCCTTCGTGCCTATCGACTCGCGTTTCTGGACGTTCAAGACCGAAGAGTGCTTGTCATCGCCTACGCGAGGGGAGTACAGAGGCCGTTGAACGAGAACGAGTTCCTTCAAGGCGATCGCAGCTCGATGACCGCCGGTCTGCCAAAGACAGGCGACTTCGCGATTAGTTCGGCGCTCGCCAACGAGCACGAATTCAAGCTCGGCGAACGGGTTGGATTGAAGACCCCTACAGGCAACAATTCGCTGAACTACGTTGCGACGATTTCAAACTACGGATGGCAACCCGGGGCTATCGCAATGGGCTACGACACGTTCGCGAAGAACTGGGGCGATGATCGCGCCTCGATGGTCGGGGTGAAGCTCAGGCCGGGAGTCTCACCGAGCGAAGCCGCTGGGAGCATTCGGGCCACGCTTGGACCGGATTCCGGCTTTCGCGTCGAAACACGCGAAGCCGGCCAGGCGCGTGGCGACCGAAACGTGGTGAATGGACTCGCGACGCTAAGGCAGATTTCGCTCGTCGTGCTGATCGGCGCGACCCTGGCGTTGCTCGCCTCATGCTTGGCGGCCGCGTCTCAGAGGTCGCGTGAGATTGCCGTGCTGCGTTCCTTGGGAGTGACTTCGGGTGAGCTATATCGTTCCGTTGCGTTTGAGCTCGGCTTCATACTCGTGGTCGGACTAGTAGCTGGATCGGCGATCGGCATCGCTGGTCAAGAACTGATCTTCCGGACCTTCTCCGAGGTCGGGTATCCGATCGATTTCGTCCCGAGTCCGGGCCCGCTT
This sequence comes from Actinomycetes bacterium, assembly GCA_023404495.1. Classification (GTDB taxonomy): domain Bacteria; phylum Actinomycetota; class Thermoleophilia; order Solirubrobacterales; family JACPNS01; genus JACPNS01. Next base: position 3,137 of record JAEYBE010000005.1, read on the forward strand.
CTGACGGCCGCACTGTTTCTGGTCGCCATCGCGCTTCTGGTAGCGGCAGTGGTGGTCCGGACGTTGACCAAGACTTCTCCGCCGAGTGTCCTCAGTGACTGAAAGGCACGAGCGACTAAGTCAGAACATTGGTCGAGATGGCCACCTCCCGCCCAAGCCTGGGACGTACACTGGCGCTGTGGGTGACTTCAGCGCGCCATCTTCGGTCGATCCATCGAGCACCTTCACTCCGACGATGGACTTGCTTCCTGCAGACCTGAAACCGGATGCGGTGGAGCTGTACCTGGCACTTCGCACGCTTGACGATCTCGTGGACGAGAGAGCTCCGCTTGCGGCGGAGCGAGTGGAGGCAGCGCGGCGCTGGGCCGAGACGCGGGAAGTCTCATCTCCCGAAACCACTGTGTTTGAGCGTCTGGCCGTGAGCCGCTCATTGCGACCTTCGACCGTAGGTGAATTCTGTCTCGCTATGCAACACGACATCGCGAGCGACCACCTTGAAACGGACTCTTCGCTTGAGGAGTACTGCGGGCAAGTCGCAGGTGCCGTTGGGAAGATGTTTGCAGAGGTGGTGGGTGTCGATGACGAGATGACACTGAGTCGAGCGCAAACGCTCGGCAAGGCGATTCAGCTTGCCCACGTGCTCCGGGACATCGATGTTGACCTCGCCGACGGCCGAACGTATGTCCCGCAGGAGTCGATCGAGCGTTTCGGGTCAATCCTCCCCGGTGAGCGCGAAGAGCTCCTTCGGTACTGGATCGGTGTAGCCGATGCGTGGTTTGAGGAAGGAGAGAGTGGAATTCCACAGCTACCGATCGGTCGGTCCTGGGTCGCCGCAAGTTCAGCGCTCTACAAGGAAACCTTGAGAACGATCGAACGAGAGGGCTACGGCGCCACTTCGGGGAGCGTTGTCGTCGATCCGGCAAGGTGCGAAGCCGTTATTGCGGAAGCTGTGGCTGCCTTTCCGTAGCTTCTCACTGGGAGACGATGTCGACCGGGAGCGTCGCTCGCACAATCGTGCCTTCGCCATCCGGACTGATGATCTGCATTTCACCGTCCAGTGACGACACGCGGCTCGCCAGGCCGGCGAGCCCGGTGCCTCGCTCCGGATTTGCCCCGCCGACGCCGTCGTCGCTGATTTCTACCTGAAGCGCACCGCCTTCGAGCCATATCTCGACCCGAACCTCGCTGGCATTGGAGTTTCGCGCTGCGTTTGCGAGTGATTCGGAGACGACGAAGTAGGCCGTTGATTCCACGTCGTCGGGGAGCTCGGCGCTCTGTATGTCAGCTATCCGAACGGGGAGCGCGCTCCTGTCTGCGAGAGCCCTGACGGCGGCGTCTAGACCTCGATCCGCGAGCATCGCTGAGTGAATCCCTCGTGCCAGGTCGCGCAGCTCCTCTGTGACTGCTGTGAGCGCACTGGTGGACTCGGTGACCATCCGGGCTGCTTCGGTCGGGTCTACCGCGATGCGTTTCGTCGCAAACGTGAGATTCAGTGCGATGGAAATGAGGTGTTGTTGCGCGCCGTCGTGAAGGTCGCGCTCGATCCGACGCCTCTCGTTGTCGGTGGCCTCCACGAGCAATGCCCGCGATCGTTTGAGCTCCTCGACCTGGGCGCGAAGCGCTGCTTCAAGTCGGACGTTCTCAAGAGAAAGTGCCGCGGCGCTTCCGGCGGGACCCAGAAGCGCGGATTGATCTCCGTTCTTGCGGTCATAGACGACGGCAGCGACCGGTTCGCCGTTCAGTTCAACTGGAAACCAGAGCCGATCCGCTGCGAGTTCTGACGGTGGAAGCGCATGCCCTTCAGCATCAGTGAATCGTTGCTGCGCGGGGAGCCAGTAGGCGAAACGAAGCGATGGATCCTCAAGTGCTTCGGCCAGGGCTGCCTCGATGCGCGCAGGCTGACCGTCATGAATCCCGATCGACGCGACGAGGTCGCTGATTGCTCCAGCGCGGGAGAAGCGAGTCGCTATCTGGCCGTAAATCACGGCTAGTGGGACCGTTAGGCAGGCACCCAGTACACCAAAGTTGAGGGCGGTTTGGGCGGGGACACCTGCGTCGGCAATCTCAGCCACGAACAGGACTGCAAACGCACCGATCGCGGCCCCTCCCGCGCCGATGACTGGTCTGAGAGCCGCACGCTGTGTGGGCGGGGCGGCGTTCCAGCGCTGCGTCAGTGCGATCGCCAATCCTGTAGTCATGAGTGCGCTAAGTGCCAGCCGAGTAACTGAGAGCGTTTGGAGTAGCCCTTCATCCGTCGCGGTCAAGAACGGATTCTGAGCGCAACCCATGCAGTTCGCTGTCGGGTCGAAGAGGAGGATCCACGGCACTGCGAGTAAGAGTGCGTCTACGTATCCGAGTCCGACCAGCCACGCTTGGTAGCGCGCATCAAATCGCCCGCTCGGATAGATCAACAGCAGATGGCCAATGAGAACCGGGGTGAGGTGACTTAGAAGAAAACCGATGCTCGACAAAGTGCCCGAACCCGCCGCGTAGAGCGAGTGGGCGGAGATCGCCATCCCGCCAGCTACCAGTACCGTTCCGACGCGTCGAGAAGGACCAAGTTCCCATGTGCGACTCCCGACCGAGACAAATGTCAACGCGACGACCAGCGTCGCCACTGCAAACGCACCCGCACCATCCATCCAAGAGTCGGAGACGATTGCGAGCGTTGCGGCCACAACAAGCGCGGCAGGCACGATTCCAATCTGAAGCGAACGAGGCACTCTGCTGAGTCTCAGGCTTGTTGCCGGGAATCAGGCACTACGGGTGTTCGAGTGTTTCTGGCTGCTTACGTCGGAGAGCCGAATCCAGTTGGGATTGCTCTGCAATGCAGATCACTCGATGTCTTCCCCCGGACAACAGCATCGGCCACATTCTTTCGCAATCTGACCGACAGTTGGGTTCGGATTTCCGTACCTCAAAGAATTGATCGCTCTTCGCCGAGTGCACACCATCCCAAATATGTGTAACCGATACGCTTTGGCCTTGATGTATTGGGGGTCCATCAAGTGGTACAGCGGAGTTGCGCTGGTCGTCTTCGCGTGCGCGCTCGGCGCCGGGTGCGCCAGTACCGCGGAAGAAGACGCGACGGGAGGGTCGGTGACGGTGAAGATGCCGACTTCTCCGACCGCATCCGACTGCGCGATCCCGATCCTCCAGTCCCAACGCGCAGCCGCAGATCTTGACCCGCCGGCGGGTACATACCGATTCGCGGTACGTGGAAAACGGAAGCTTTCCGGGTCGCAGGGTTACTCCCGAAAGCTGCCAAAAGAGATGCGCCTCATCGTTCTACCGGCAGAGTCATTCGGCCAGGTCAAGTGCTTCGTCGCGCAGCGTCGGTACTCGGATTCGCTTGCGGATACTTCAACATTCGCGATTCGCGGGGATGACGTCTATCTGACACGACTGCTGGTTCAAAGTGGCGGGCAGATAGCCGACGTCCTCCCTCGTCCCCCGGTTCAATCAATCGCCGGCTCGGGATCTGTTTGGAGCGGCCAGTTTCGAGGCCCAACAAGCGGCAGTTACCGAATGGAGCTGCTTGGACGCAAGAGCATGACGCTGCGCGGAGAGCGCGTCACCGCCGCGGGCATCCAATCGGAGTTCGTCTTCAATGGCGACTTCACCGGGCGCGAGTCCTCGGAGCGCTGGATTGCCACTGAGACCAACGAGATTATTTCCGAACGCGTCCACCAGGAGCGAAACTTCGGTGTCGATGTGATTTCGCTCGACTACACGGCGAGACTTGCCGAAGGTCCGGGAGAGCGCTGATATGCCAGAGCGAGTCCAGCACTACTTGGTGATCTCGGCAGGTGTTGTGATCGCGCTCTTGATCGCCGCGAACATACTGCTGCTCAAAACCGTTCAGGAGATCCAGAAACCCGGAGTGGCTCGAGTCACCGCAGAGAACACAGCCGAGGTCCCAGAACTCCCGCCGACTTCCAAAGGGGTGTCTTCAAAAGCCCTCATCCGCGAAATCGACCGCACGAAGCGCGAGTTTCGCGATCCGCTCGACCAGACGCTCGGTCAGCTCCAGTCACTCAATGGCAACACAGCGACGCTAGGTGGTTTTCCGACAGTCGTCGAGCAGATGGCGGCTTCGGCTCAAAGCCTCGGCGATTCCGCCGCCAGTATCCCCGGGCTTGGGAAGCAGCTCAGGGGCATGAATCGCCAGATTCGCAAATTGGTCGACTACATGCTCGGCCTGGGAGCGGTGGCCACAAGTCTTGAGAAGACGTTGCAATCGATCCAGACTGACATCGCGAAGATTCGTCAATGCGAAGAGAAATCTCCCAACTGCGGCTGACCGAGCTCGTCGCCCTAGGTGCGACTACCGCTCTAATGCTCTGCGTCGTTTGCGGCGACGCGGTCGCCGGGGTGAGCAGATTTGGCGGACAAGTTTCCGGGCCCGGGATGGCGACTCCGGGCAAGCCCGTTTCGCTGGGCTTCTCGCTCCGCGCGTACCAACCCGCGGACGTTCCTCCGCTGCGCCGCATCAAATCCGTTGCGCTTCAGGCGCCCGGCGTCTCCTTTCATCCGAGAGCCAAGGGAATACGAATGTGTGGATCGGTGAACGCCCGGCGATGTCCTCGAATGTCTCGCGTCGGTGGCGGAGCCATCAGCGGATACCTCGCGACGCCAGGCGGGACCCGCACGGAGTTCGGCTCGCTTTCGACGTTCAAGGGACGACTGTCGTTCTACAACCTGCGACCGCGAGGTGGGCAGACCGCGAGATTCCTACTGCGGCTTGAGACGGCGCGTCCGATTCGCGGGCTCGTGATGCGAACTGTTGCAACCGTCAACTCGCATCGAATCCTCGTCGTCAAAGTCCCGCGACTCAAGGACCTTCCCGAATGGATCCGACGGTCGTATCCGCGAGACGCGCGCGTGATCCTTGATCGGTTCTCGGCACGCGTTTCATCGTCCAGGCGTCGGGGTGTTGATCCATTCCTGACCGTGAACAGACCGGGCGTTATCGGTTTTTCCGTGGTAGCAAGTGAGTAGCGCGGGATCCAAGTCACCGACTGAAGACATCGGCGCGAAACGATGCATGAGGGGAGTACGTCCACATCGTTTCGCGCCAACCGTCTGTCCCTACACCTGGCCGAGGTTCGGTAGTCCCGGCTTCGTTCTAACCAGAATGCAGTTTTCCAGGGTTCAGTGGCTCCATGGGTTCGGACTGCAGGCGAAAGGTGGTTCGGAAAACCGAACCCGCCAACGGTGGCTTGCCGTACACAATCGATGATCTGTTTCAGTCACGATGGCGAACATGTATGCGAACGAGTCGTTTCGAAGGCCACGCGGCGTGATTGAGAACGCCAAGGATCATTCTCCGTTGCGCGTCGTCGTCGCAGACGATTCAGTGCTGTTGCGGGCAGGTCTGGTCAGTCTTCTGCGCGACTCGGGCATGGACGTTGTAGGTGAAGCCGCCGATGCCGACGATCTTCTTCGCAAGGTCCGGGCGCACAAGCCAGATATTGCGATCGTCGATGTTCGTATGCCTCCGACGCACAAAAGCGAAGGACTTGAGGCGGCCAAGACGATTCGGGAGGAACTGCCGAACGTCGCGGTGCTGGTTGTTTCGCAGTACACCGAGTCGCTCTACACCGCAGAACTGCTTGCCGACGATGCATCCGGCTTCGGCTACCTACTGAAAGACCGTGTCGTCGATGTCCCTCAGTTCCTGGACGCGCTCACGCGCGTTGCGAACGGCGGGTCCGCGATCGATCCGGACATTGTCTCGCGTATGCTGGGTCGCAAAGCGCGCGAGCAGTCGCTCGATGGCCTATCGGCGCGGGAACTCGAGGTACTCGGGTTGATGGCCGAAGGTCGAACCAACAGAGCGATCGCCGAGCATCTGACGGTCTCCACGCGTGCTGCGGAAAAGCACGTTGGCGCAATTTTCGAAAAGCTCGGGCTTGAAGCGACCCCGGACGACCACCGACGCGTGTTGGCGGTCCTCCGGTACTTGCGTCACACCTAACGCCGCCAACTCTTCGTAACTCGGTCTTCATTACTATGGCGTAATGAAGAAACTCGCTCTCCTCCTCTGTCTCGTATTCACCCTCAGCTTCTCCTCGCTGGCCGTAAGCGCCGGTGCGGCACCGACCGGCGACACGCCGGCGGTTGAGATCGCCAAGAAGAAGAAAAAGAAGAAGAAGTCCAAGAAGTGCAAGCCGGGCTACAAGAAGTCCGGCAGCAAGTGCAAGAAGGGCCCGTACAAGAAGGGCCAGACCTGCGCCATGGCCGATCAGGACAAGTACAAGAAGTACGGCTACGTCTGCCTCGACCTCTCGACGCCGGGCTTCCCGCTGACTTACCTCGACGTCTACAAGAAATAGCGCCGCCGCGGGCGCAGTCGAGCCGCGGAACGGCCAATCGATCGCGCCGAGCTAAGGCACCACGGGTGAGGTGCCGAAATCCGGTGTCATGAAACTCTTTCGTTGGCGCTTGCTTGCGCCCGCCTGCGCGCTGGCCGCGCTGATTGTCTCCGTACCGTCGTCCAGCGCGATCGATGTACAGATCGTCAACGAAACCGGGCGTGATCCGAGCTCGATCTACTTGTTGCTGCATAACGGTTCAAGCACCGACGGGCAGCTCCCGGCCGAGACGCCGGTGCAGCTGAGCAATGTCGCTGGGCAATCCTTTGGCCTTGGCGACATCAACGCCGGTCGTCTGTTTATTTCCTACGACCAGCCGGTGACTGCTGCCGATCCTCCGACCTATCCGGTGCGCAACGACAAGATCGAGTTCACCAACCCCGGAAAAGCCAACCTGACATCGGTCGATTTCTTCGGCATCCCGATCGACATTCAGACGCTCGATTCGAGTGGCAACGTGCTCGAGTCGCTCGCATTCCGCTGCCACACGTCGACGATCAAGCCAGCGCTGCTGGCGAATCAGGGTGGACCGGCGGCGCAGATTCTGACCGGTGCCGGCGCGTTTTCAAGGGTGCTCTCGCCGCAGCTTGCTCCTTCGGCCTATCCCCAGATGACGGCCTACTTGAGCTCAATGTCCGGAAAGACGATCCAGCTTCAGAGCAAGTACTACGGAAACCCGTTTCAGACGACGAACTACAGCGGCACGTTCCAGCCCGATGGTTCGATCAGCCTGACTGGAACGATCTCGACGCCTGGGACGAACTCGACGGTGGCAGGACAACCGCTTGTGATCCAGGGATCGTCGCTTCTTGAAGCGATCTACACCGGGAACGGGAACTACACGGTTGGCGGCAATCCGGCTCAGGTTTCCGACAACGACGTCTATGCAGTGATCTATCGCGACGTTGCGGCCGGCTTTGCGCTCGGCTACTGGGGCGGGAAGTACGGAAACAACGGCGCCTCATGGTTTGGTCAGCCGCCGTTCGCCGCCGCGTGGACCTCGCCGCCGAACTTCGCTCCGTACTTCCACCAGTATGCGGCCACGATTGCCAGCTACTCAGACTCATACGGCTTCTCGTTCAGCGACGTCGGGCCGGCGCAAGTGCAGGCGTCGCTCGACAGTTCGGTCGCGACGATGCGGGTGATCATCGATTCTGATCAAGGCCCCGCCGCGCCCGGGTGTGCGGGCCAGGTCACGCCGCCTGCTCCGGTCGTTCCGCCCGCGCCCGCGGTGAAGAAGCAGGCCGATGTAAAGATCAACTCGCGCTCGCTCCGGCTGGACCGGCGCGGGCGTGCATTCCTTGCACTTCGCTGCGTCGGCGACCCGTGCAAAGGACGGGTGCTGGTGAAGTCGCGGCTGCGTCTGCGCGGCAAGCTGCGGACGGTCGTGATCGGCAAGGCAAATCTGCGCGTCGGCGAGAACCGCAGCCAGCGGCTGCGCCTGAGTTTCACCCGCACCGGCCGGTCGGCCGTCTCGCGCGCCAAGCGGCGCGGTCTTTCGGCGGTCGCCTTCGCGCAGCTAGGACCGTTCGCCAAGCCGACCGTCGTCGAGAGCAGGCGTCTGAAGATCTATCCGCCCAAGCGCAACTGATCACCGCTTCCCGGGACTGACGCCGTCGACTTGCCATACCTCCGCCCAATCGGGCAGAGGTATGGAGTGTTTGGCCGTTTGGAATCAGGGTGAGATCTGACCAGCGGCGTTGAAGGTGATCTTGTCCCATTCGGTCGGTGTCGCCGGCAATACCGTCTTCTGACCATCGCCGTTGATGTCGACCGAGACTGGGTCGGTGTCGATGTCTTGCGGCGTGAACGGCGAGGCCAGGGTGTCCCAACCACAGTCCCAGTCGAGCCAGCCATCAGACCAGCCCGACCACATCGGCGGATGGGGGCTTCCGTCCGGGCAGCGGAACGAGACGTACTGCTTGCGCGTTCCGGGAGGAAGGCCGATGCCCGACGTCTCCAGCAACGCGTTTTCATTGAGAGCCGGAAGTTCATAACGCTGGAAGTCGAGAACCTCGTAGGCGCTGCCGGAGCTTGCGGTTGGTGCGTCGAAGATTCGTACGGACATCACGCTGCGGCGATTCGGATTGCCGGGCCCGTGGTCGAGCCCGAGGTTGTGGCCGAGCTCATGCATCAACGGCATTGCGAGATTGCCAGGTTCCGCGTAGACGACCATTTTGATTCCAGGGAGCGAGGCAACGCCGCCGGCTCCTCCGTTCGCGCAGGTCGGCTGAATCGCGGCCACGTGGTACACGCCCAGGCGCGCGCCGGAAAGATCGGAACCGGTCGTCATCCCGTCGTTGGTCCCGGGGCAGGCCGGGTTGCTCGCTGAGTAGATGCGCGATCCGCCGCGATCGTAAGAACGCGAAGGGCAGGTCCGGCCGGCGTCAATCAACAAGTCGATCCCGGTCGAACCATCGGGGTTTACCAGCGGCGCGTTGGCGAATCCGTTGACGACCTGGTCAAACTGGCCACACTCGAGCGAATCTCGCATCGACGTGGACGGGTAGTTGAACTGAACGAAGATCGTCTTGCGCAGCGGATTCGACCCGAATTCCTTCTCGCGGCTCGCGCCGATCCCGTCACCGTCGATGTCCGAGCGATCGAGCGTGACCTTCACGCACTTGCCCGACTTGCTGCTGAGCTTGTAGCCCTTCTTGCACTTGATCTTCTTGCACTTGCCGCTCTTGGAGCTGAGCTTGTAGCCCTTTTTGCACTTCTTCGTGACGCACTTGCCCTTGGAGTTGCGCTTCTGAGTGATCTTGCACTTCTTCTTTTTGGCCGAGGTCTGAGCACCGTCGCTGCGGACCTGTGCGGTCGCGACTGATGTTGCGACGAGGGCGGATGCGATTAGAAGTGAAATGGCGAGCAGCAGGAAACCTGCGCGCGAAGGAGCGAGGAAGTACCGAGTCATGCGCTAAATCTAGGCGCTGGTCTGGCGGAGCGCCAGCGCCGCCAGGCTCATAACTCGAACGCCTCGTCGTGATGCAGCCCCGCGCGCTTCATGCGGTCCAGCGACGGCGCGCCGTCGTCGAGCGACTCAAACAGATCGTGGGCCGGCTCGCCGCCGCCGAGATCCATCTGCGGAATGATCGAGGGGTTGAGATCGGTGTCGGCAAGGATGCTGTCCATCAGCTCACCGGCCTCGCTTGCGAAGTTCTCGGAAAATTCCATTTGGATCGCCTCCGGTCTGGTCTTGTGTGTCGGGGAACTCCAATTCAACGTACCGAGATCGGAAGTGCGATGTCGCGCACCGATGGACAAACTCGCGGGCTGGCAGTTGTACCTGTCGGAGTGTGCTGAAATCCAAGCCTGAGATTGCAATTTCTCCGCTCGAGCAAAACCTCCGATCCCAAGAAGGACCTCCATGTCTGACCAACCCGATGCCGTTGTCGGCGAGATGAACGAAGAGAGCGCTGGGGGCTGCCCGGTCGACCACGACCGATTCCCGCACCCCACGCAGGGCGGCGGCAACACCACTTGGTGGCCGAACCGCCTGAACCTGAAGATCCTGGCCAAGAACCCGGCCGAGTCGAACCCGCTTGGCGAGGACTTCGACTATCGCGCAGCATTTCTCGCGCTTGACCTCGACGCCGTCAAGCGCGACATCGAAGAGGTGCTCACGACTTCTGTCGACTGGTGGCCCGCCGACTTTGGTCACTACGGACCCTTCATGATCCGCATGGCCTGGCACAGCGCCGGCACGTATCGAATTTCCGACGGCCGCGGCGGCGCCGGTGCTGGTCAGCAGCGCTTTGCGCCGCTCAACAGCTGGCCCGACAACGGAAATCTCGATAAGGCCCGTCGCCTGCTCTGGCCGGTCAAGCAGAAGTACGGCCAGAGCCTCTCTTGGGCTGACCTGATGATCCTCACGGGAAACGTCGCGCTCGAATCGATGGGCTTTGAGACGTTTGGTTTTGCCGGCGGACGCGAAGACGTCTGGGAGCCGGATGAGGACGTCTACTGGGGACCGGAGACCGAGTGGCTCGGCGACAAGCGCTACACCGGCGAACGCGATCTGGAGAATCCGCTGGGCGCCGTGCAGATGGGTCTGATCTACGTGAATCCAGAGGGTCCAAACGCGAACCCGGATCCGCTCGCCGCAGCCCGTGACATCCGCGAGACGTTCGCGCGCATGGCGATGAACGACGAAGAGACCGTGGCGCTGATCGCCGGCGGACACACCTTCGGGAAGACTCACGGCGCGGCAGACCCCGACACCTACGTCGGCCCTGAGCCGGAGGCAGCTCCGCTGCAGGACCAGGGACTCGGATGGATCAGCTCTTACAAGAGCGGCAGCGGCGAGGACGCGATCACGTCTGGCCTTGAAGTCACGTGGACGTCGACTCCGACGCAGTGGAGCAATGACTTCTTCGACAAGCTCTTCGGCAACGAATGGGAGCCGGACAAGAGTCCTGCCGGCGCACACCAGTGGGTGGCCAAGGCCTCTGAAGAAACCGTCCCAGGTCCCGAGCCGGATTCCGCGCCGCGCAAGCCGACGATGCTCACCACTGACTTGTCGCTGCGGATCGACCCCGAGTACGAGAAGATCTCGCGTCGCTTCCACGAGAACCCGGCCGAGTTTGCCGACGCGTTCGCGCGCGCGTGGTTCAAGCTCACGCACCGCGACATGGGTCCGATCGCCCGCTACCTCGGTCCCGAGGTTCCAAGCGAAGAGTTGATCTGGCAGGACCCGCTGCCCAAGCGCGACTTCGAGCTGATCGGCGACGCCGAGATCGCCGATCTCAAGCAGCGCATCCTCGACTCCGGTCTATCGATCTCGGAGCTCGTCTCGACGGCCTGGTCGTCGGCGGCTTCGTTTCGCGGCAGCGACAAGCGTGGTGGCGCCAACGGAGCGCGCATCCGCTTCGCGCCGCAGCGCGACTGGGAGGTCAACGACCCGCAGCAACTGGCCAGTGTCCTGAGCAAGCTTGAGTCGATTCAGGGCGATTTCAACGGCGCCCAGAACGGCAGCGGCAAGCGCGTCTCGCTGGCCGACCTGATTGTTCTGGGCGGCTGCGCCGCAATCGAGCAGGCTGCCAAGGACGCCGGCCACGAGGTCTCGGTTCCGTTCACGCCGGGGCGCGTCGACGCCACGGAGGAGCAGACCGACTCCGAGTCGTTCGAGGCGCTCGAGCCGTCGGCCGACGGCTTTCGCAACTGGGTCCGCGAGGGACACCCGCTGCCGGCTGAGTACATGCTGATCGACCGGTCGAATCTGCTCACGCTGACCGCCCCCGAGATGACCGTCCTCGTCGGCGGTCTGCGCGTGCTTGGCGCGAACCAGGGCGGCTCAAAGCACGGCGTCTTCACGGAGAGTCCGGGCAAGCTCACGAACGACTTCTTCGTGAACCTGCTGGAGCTCGGCACGACTTGGGTGCCGACGTCGCCGTCCGAGGACACCTTCGAGTCGTCCGACGGTCGCTGGAGCGGGAGCCGCGTGGATCTCGTGTTCGGATCCAACTCCGAACTTCGTGCGCTGGCAGAGGTTTACGCCAGCAACGACGCCAGCGAGAAGTTCGTCAAGGACTTCGTCGCCGCTTGGGACAAGGTCATGGACCTTGACCGCTTCGACCTCGACGCCTGATTGAGAAACCCGGGCCGGCCGCGCAACGGCCGGCTCGGGATCTCGTTAGTATGAAGTTATGAACCGCATAACAATCAGCGTCACGCCTGAGATTGAGCAGGCGATGCGACGCGAGGCGCGGCGGCGAGGCAGTTCAGTCTCGGCGGTCGCCCGGGACGCGCTCGGGCAGCACCTGCATCTCGTAGTTAGCCCGCACGGCAATCGCCACGTCGGATTCGCTGCGCTTGGCAACAGCAACGAGCCAGGCGCAGCCGAGCGAGTGGAAGAAATTCTCGCCGCAGAATGGGGGGACCCGGATTTCGATCGCGATCGTTGACACTGGCCCGCTTTTCGCCGCCGCCGCCGCGAATGACCCGCATCATCGTGAGTGCGTCGCGGTACTCGCCGACCCGGGATTGCGCCCGGTGATACCGACGATGGTCGTCGCCGAGACTTGTCACATGATCGCGACACGCATCGGCTCACACGCCGAAGCAGGATTCCTTCGCGAATTACTCAACTGGGAGGTCGAGAGTCCGACCTCAACCGACTGGACCCGTATCGCCGAACTCACGGAGCAATACGCTGACCTGCAGCTAGGCGGCACCGACGCGTCGTTGATCGCAACGGCCGAACGCCTCGAAGCGACAAAGATCCTCACGCTCGATCGCCGACACTTCTCCGTCGTGCGGCCTGCGCACACGGATTTCTTCGAGCTGCTCCCCGCCTAGAGCGGAATATTGCCGTGCTTGCGCTTGGGGCGCTCGACACGCTTGTTCTGGAGCATCTCCAGAGCCTTGATCAGCTTCGGGCGCGTCTCGTGCGGGACGATGACGTCGTCGATGTAGCCGCGCTCGGCCGCGCTGTACGGGTTGGCAAAGCGCGCCTTGTAGTCGTCCATCAGCTTCTGACGGCGCTCGTCGGGCGTCGGAGAAGCAGCAATGTCCTTGCGGTAAATGATGTTGACCGCGCCCTCGGGGCCCATCACCGCAACCTCAGCGGTCGGCCAGGCGAAGTTGAAGTCGATGCCGAGGTGCTTTGACCCCATGACGTCGTATGCGCCGCCGTAGGCCTTGCGCGTGATCACGGTGATCTTCGGCACGGTCGCCTCGGTGATCGCGTAGAGCAGTTTCGCGCCGTGACGGATGATGCCGCCCCACTCCTGCGCCGTGCCGGGCAAGAAGCCCGGGACGTCAGCCATCGTGATGATCGGGATGTTGAAAGCGTCGCAGGTGCGCACGAAGCGGGCACCCTTGGCCGAGGCGTCAATGTCGAGCACGCCTGCCATCTGGTTGGGCTGATTGCCCATGATGCCCACGGAGATCCCGCCGAGGCGCGCGAAGCCGACGATGATGTTCTTGGCCCAGTGCTCCTGGACCTCGAAGAACTCCTCGTCGTCGACGATCTTCTCGACGACCTTGCGCATGTCGTAAGGCTTGTTCGGGTTGTCCGGGACGAGCGTGTCGAGCGCGAGGTCCATGCGCTCGGGGTCGTCGCCGGTCTCGACGCGCGGCGGCAGCTCGAGGTTGTTCTGAGGCATGAAGCTCATCAGGTAGCGCACATCCTCAAGGCACTCTTCCTCGGAGTTTGAGGCGAAGTGGGCGACGCCCGACTTCGAGTTGTGCGTCATCGCGCCGCCGAGCTCTTCGAAGGTCGGCTCTTCACCGGTGACGGTCTTGATCACGTCGGGCCCGGTGATGAACATGTGGCTGGTCTCTTTGACCATGAAGATGAAGTCGGTCATCGCCGGCGAGTAGACGGCGCCGCCGGCGCACGGTCCCATGATCACCGAGATCTGCGGCACGACACCGCTGCTCTTGACGTTGCGGGCGAAGACTTCGCCGTAGGCGCCAAGCGAGACGACGCCTTCCTGGATGCGCGCGCCGCCAGAGTCGTTGATACCGATCACAGGGCAGCCGATCTTCTCGGCGAGGTCCATGATCTTGCACATCTTCTCGCTCATCACTTCGCCGAGTGAACCGCCGAAGACCGTGAAGTCCTGGGAGAAGACGCAGACAGGGCGCCCGTCGATCAGGCCGTGGCCGGTGACGACCGCGTCGCCCCACGGGCGGTTCTTCTCCATCGAGAAGTCGTAGGTGCGGTGGCGCACGAAGGTGTCGACTTCCTGGAAGGAGCCCGGGTCGAGCAGCTTGGTGATGCGCTCGCGCGCGGTCAGCTTGCCCTTGGCGTGCTGCTTCTCAGTCGCGACCTCGTCGTGGTGCGCGCTCGCACGCAGCTCGTCGAGTTGCTCGACCTTCTCTTCGTATGTCTCTGGAACCTTCTGTCGCATGGGGCGCGAAATCATATGCGACCGGAAATGTCGCTCCATTTGGAACAATCCAGCGGCTGAATGGTTACTTGGGCGCGAAAAACGAGCGAGGCCGTCTGGTTCGACTGGCTGACGGTCGGAGTGATCCTGGCGAACGCCGTGGTGCTCGGGCTCGAGACCTTCGAGTCGCTCGACGAGAAGTACAACAGCCAGCTAACGATCCTCAACGAGATCTTCTTCGGCTATTACGTCGTCGAGCTCGCGATTCGCATCACCGCGTACGGTCGGCGCCCGTGGGAGTTCTTCAAGAGCGGCTGGAACGACTTCGACTTCGTGATCGTCGCGGTCGGATTCGTGCCGGGCCTGCGCGAGAACGCCACCCTGATCCGCATGGTCCGGCTGCTGCGCGTGACGCGGCTCTTCCGCCTACTGCCGGATCTGCGCGTGATCGTCCACGCGGTCGGCCGCTCGATTCCCGGCCTCTCCTCTTTGGCACTGGCCAGCGCGATGCTCGTGTACGTCTACGCGATGATCGGCTGGGTGATCTTCCACACCGGCGACCCGGCAAATTTCGGCAACATCGGCGAGGCGATGCTGACGATGTTCCAGGTCCTGACGCTCGAAGGCCTGCCGGAGTTCATCGCGCGCGGGCGGGAGGTCTCCGATTGGGCCGTGCCGTTCTACGTCTCGTACGTGTTGCTGGCAAGCTTCCTGGTCTTCAACCTCTTCATCGGAATCGTGCTCAACTCGATGGAGGAGGCGCGGGCGGAAGAACTTCGTCGTGCCGAGAAGCAGCTTGCCGACGACACGCACGGCATCTCAGACTCCCAGGCCGCGCGACTGGCGCTCCACGAGCGGGTGCACGCGATCCGCGAACACTTGGACCAGATCGACAGCGATCTGGACGCGCTGCGAAGGTCCGAGCAGGAAGCGGCGAAAGCTACCCGTTGACGAACGGGCGCTTATGCGCTGAGCCCAAGTGATCGAGCACGGCCGTCATGCGGGCCTCGAGGTCGACCGGCTCGGTGACTTGCTCGGCGACCGGCTCGGGCTCGGGCTCGGGAATCGGCTCGGGTTCGACGATCGCCGCGGGTTCCGGCTCAGGCTCGGGCCCGGTGTCCGCGGCTTCGGGTTCGCTCACGACCGCGGGCTCTGCTCCGGCAAACATCGTCTTGAGCTTTTGCCAGAAACCGACTTTTGCGGCGGTCGGCTCGACCGGGTCGATTGTGACCTCGGGCTCGTCGGGCAACACCTCTGCGACCGGCTCGGGCTCGGGCTCCGGCTCGGGCTCAGGTGCGACCGCTGCCTGCGTCGCCACTACATCGATCGACTTGGCTTCCAGGCTGACCTTCGTTCCCCAGCCGCTTGAGGCGATCTCAATCGTTCCGCTGGAGGCAGATCCCTCCCACTGGATTGTCGACTCCGGGTCGGACTTGACGATCCGGATCTCGTCGTCGCCGAGCAGTTCGGCGAGGCGTTCGACCTTCTCAAGCTCGGCCCAGACTTCGGGCTGGGACTTGACCAACGTGCGTGAGACCTTGTAAGCGGACATCGCGTAGGACTTCTATGCCCTCCCCGGCGACCCTTTCGACGCAAGAGACTTTTCGGCTCAGGTTCCCGATTCCATCAGGTACGTGGCAACCACGACCATCACGATCATTGCGGCAGATACGCCCACCAGCGTCGATTTGGCCTTCGCAGCGGCGTCGCCCGCGATCTCACCGGTGATGATTGTTTGTGCCTTCGGGCGCCAGTTTCCGTGCAGGGTCCCCATGAAGGCAATGCCCAGCAGCAGCGCGCCGATCACCCATGCCTGGAGCAGGCTGATGTCGCGATCGATCAACTGGTAGGCACCGGTCAGCAGCACCAGTCCGAAGCATGGTCCGGCGAGCTTGGCCAACGGAATTGCCTTCTCAAGCATCCCGTCCTGATTTCGCGCGAGCACCGAAAGCACGGTTATTGCGACCGCGATCAAGATCAGCGCGAGGCCGGCAGTTTGATGGACGGCAAGGCTGATGTCGTAGAGCGCGGCGAGCGGAAGCGTCATGAAAATCAGTCTAAGGAGAGGGCGGACAGCCCACTGGTGACGCCGTCGCGCTTCTGCTCCCAGGCTGCATCTGAGGTGCCGCTGAGTTTTCCATGCGCCACCAGCACAAGCGCCCCCCCGGGCATTTCGAGCACACGCAACCGCAAGATGTCGCCGCTACCGAGCTCGTCGACGACCTCGACGTCGAGCGTGCGCTGCTCGGCGTCTGCGTGTGGGTAGAAGTCGTATTTCTCCTTGCTCGGGCCGGTGACGCGCCAGCGCTCGTCATCCGGCTCGGCTGCCGCGATCCAGCCGGGGAAGATCTCGGGCCAGCGTGTCAAGTCGCTCACCCACGCGAATGCGTCGGCTGCGCGCACGGCCACGAAGCCGCAGGCGACGTCGTATGTCCGTGGGAGAGCTGCCAACGCGTCCGCTCAGAACGGCTTGGCGGCCATCAAGAATCCGATCAGGATCAGCATGATCCCCATGAACGGACCGATCTTGCCGAGCTTGCCGACGGCTGATTGAAACTTTTCCGAGGGCGGGCCGGGCTCGGTCTGCGCCTCGAGCTCCGCGATCGCGGTCTTATTGGCCGGGTGCAGAACGAAGAGCGAGAGGAAGACCATGATCGCGAAAATCGCCAGCGAGACGTGCAGCCAGATTGCGTCGCTGCCCCAGTTGCCCTCGATCATTTGGTAGCAACCGGTCACGAACACGCCGATGATGCCTGGCAGCACCATTGTGTTGTGCATCTTCGAGGACACCTTGAGCGCGAAGAGCGCGTGCTGCGGGTTCTCCCGGCTCATCGGGCCGATCACCGAGTTCGCGCCAGCCACCCCGATGAACGAGATGGCAAAGACGGCGTGAAGCCCAACGGATATCTGAAGAAGCGTGATTGCGGAGATCATCCGGGCAATCTAACTGAGGGCGGCGATGCCTACAGGGTCTCCTGGTATTCGCCCCACTCGTCGCGCAGCGCGCCGCAGACCTCACCGATCGAGGCACCGACTTTCAGCGCCTCCCGCATCGGGACGAGAATGTTCCCGTCGCCGCGTCCGGTCTCGACCATCGCGGCGAGCTTCGCCTTGAGCAAGTCCTGGTCGCGCGACGCCTTGAACGCCTTGAGCCGGGCCACCTGGTCGAATTCGACCTGCGGTTCGACCTTCAGGAAGTCCTCATGCGGAGCCTCGTTCTCCTCGATGAACTTGTTGACGCCGACCACGACGTCTTGGACGATCTCGTAACGCTTGTGGTAACCAAAGGCGCTCTCTTCGATCTCGTTCTTGATGAAGTCGAGCGACTGCACCGAGCCGCCGAGCTCGTCGACCTTGTTGATCAGGCTGCGAGCGCCTTGTTCGATCTCATCGGTCAGCGCCTCAACGAAGTAGCTGCCGGCGAACGGGTCGACGGTGTCAGCGACACCGCTCTCGTAGGCGACGATCTGCTGGGTGCGCAGGGCGATCCGGGCGGCCCGTTCGGTTGGAAGCGCAAGCGCCTCGTCGTAACCGTTTGTGTGCAGCGACTGCGTGCCGCCGGCGGCCGCGGCGAACGCCTGCAGCGCAACACGGACGATGTTGTTCTCGGGCTGCTGGGCGGTCAGGGTGACTCCGCCGGTCTGGGTGTGGAAGCGCAGCATCCAGCTCTTCTCGTTCTTGGCGCCGAAACGGTTCTTCATCACGTCGGCCCAGATCAGTCTGGCCGCACGGAATTTGGCGACCTCCTGGAAGACGTTGTTGTGGCCGTTGAAGAAGAATGCGAGGCGCGGCGCGAAGTCGTCGATGTCGAGGCCCGCGTCGAGCGCCGCCTGCACGTAGGCAATTCCGTTTGAGATCGTGAAGCCGACCTCCTGAACCGCGCTGCAGCCCTTCTCACGGATGTGGTAGCCGGAGATACTGATCGTGTTCCAGCGCGGCACGTTGTCCTTGCAGTAGGCGAAGAGGTCGGTGGTCATCCGCATCGAGGGCTCGGCCGGGAAGATGAAGTTGCCGCGCGCGATGAACTCCTTGAGGATGTCGTTCTGCACCGTGCCGCGCAGCTTGTCCGAGCTGACGCCCTGCTCCTCTGCGACCAGTTCGTAGAGCAACAGCAAGACACTTGCCGGCGCATTGATGGTCATCGAGGTCGAGACCTGGTCGAGCGGGATGCCGTTGAAGACGGCGCGCATGTCCTCGATCGTGTCGATCGCCACGCCAGTGCGGCCGACTTCGCCCTCGCAGAGCGGATCGTCGGAGTCGCGGCCGAGCTGAGTCGGGAGGTCGAAAGCCATCGAGAGCCCGGTCGAGCCGTGCTCGAGCAGGTAGTGGAAGCGGTTGTTGGTCTCGACCGCCGTCGCGAAGCCCGCGTACTGGCGCATCGTCCAGTGGCGGCTGCGGTACATCTCGCTGTGAACGCCGCGTGTGTACGGGAATTGACCGGGCTTGCCGAGACGCTCGGGGAGGTCGAGGTGGGCGATGTCGGACTCGTCGTAGAGGAGCTTCTCTTCGATGCCGCTGTCGGTGAAGCGGCGCGGGTCGTCGGGGCCGACGATCGGTGCGACTGTCGGGTGATTCTCAGTGGAAGATGGGGTGGACATGGGGCTGATCGTAGATCAACCTCCGCGCGCAGGTCAATCTGTGGCCCGATCTGGACGAATGTACGAGTTCGAGCCGTTTTGCGGCCTTCTGCCGCATTCTCTGGCGCTACTGAGAACTCGCTAGCGCGCAGTCGATCGACGGGGAGCCGAGCACGGTCGTCGTCACGGGGAGCTTGCCGTCGGGCAATTGGAATGAACGTTGGAGGGCGCGCTCGCCGCCGGCAGGAACGCGTCGGGCGAAGCGCGGAGCGAGCGCCATCGAGGCCTGTTGTTGGGCGGTGGCCGGCGCGTATGTGACTGTGTCAATCCGGACATCGCCGCTGATGCGATCGATCGTCAGGGCAAAGCAACCCTGGTCGGTGTTGATCGTTGAGGAGAGGATGCTGCCGACGTCGATGTCGATCGGTGTGCCCTGGGCGGCGGGCGAGAGGTAGGCCCTTGCGTTTGACTCGACGGCGCCGAGTCTCCAAGTCGTGTAGACAAACGGACCGAGCACCAGAACGATCGCCGGGACGATCATCAGCCAGCCCCAGGCGCGCATCCGATGTCCGATTGCGACGATGATCCAGCCCATCACGATCGAGATCACGGCCGGCACGAAAGCACCGGGATTCACCCCCGAGCCAGTTCCTGAACTCACGTTGATCGCGGAGATGACCGCAGCGAAGAGCAGGCAGAAGATGGTCCAGCCGACCCCGTATCCGAGCACGGCGCGGTCGCGCTCGACCTCTGGAATGCCGTCGCGCTCGGAGACCGTCTGGGCGTCGCGCTTCGCGCTGGGCGCGGGATTTCGCGCTGCGTCGGGATCTGATGCGCTGCGGCGCGGCGCGGCCACAGCGGGTCGCAGTTCGGGAGTCCGAGTGGCGGCGTCTTGTGCGAGATTCTGAACTGGGGCGAGTCTGGGCTCTTCGGAGGTCGGCTGCGGGGCGGCTGGCGGGTCCATCTGCGCAAATCCGAAGTCCGTGGTGCCGGACTGTGGTGGCTGCTCGTGTGCCGCGGAATCTTTGCCGAAGACGTCGAGTCCGAGTCTCGCGCGTTGGGCCGGAGAGAGCTTGCCGCTGCTGCCGGTTGGCAGTGCGTGGGTCTGCGCCGGCT
Source organism: Actinomycetes bacterium (assembly GCA_023404495.1). GTDB lineage: Bacteria > Actinomycetota > Thermoleophilia > Solirubrobacterales > JACPNS01 > JACPNS01. The sequence goes on from JAEYBE010000005.1 coordinate 23,042, forward strand.
CGCCGGAGCGTGAGTCCTCGACTGGCAGCGGCAGGGGTGCGATCGCCGGCGGCGAGCCGTCGTCTGCTTTGCGCTTGTGCGAAGAGCCCGAAGCCATCAGAGTTGCACGGCGCGCTGCTCCTCGGAGGGCGGAAGCGTTGGCGTTACAGTTGGAATTGTCATGTCTGTATGTGTTGTCACCGGCGGCGCCGGATTTCTCGGATCACACCTGTGTGACGCGCTCCTTGAGCGCGGCAATCGTGTCGTGTGTGTCGACAATCTCGAGACGGGTTCGCTCGAGAACATCGCGCACATTCGGTCCGCAGATTTCGAATACCTGAATATCGACATAACCCAGCCTTTCTTCATCGACGGGGAAGTTGATTTCGTTTACCACCTGGCTTCTCCGGCAAGCCCGATCGACTATTTGCGACTGCCGCTGCACACGCTCAAGGTCGGCTCCTACGGCACACACCACGCGCTGGGTCTCGCGAAGTTCAAGCGCGCGCGCTTCCTGCTTGCCAGCACAAGCGAGGTCTACGGCGATCCGGAGATCCATCCGCAGCCGGAGTCCTACTGGGGCAACGTCAACCCGATCGGCCCGCGCGGCGTGTACGACGAGGCCAAGCGCTATGCCGAAGCCCTGACGATGGCCTACCGCCGCCAGCAGGGCGTCGACACGTCGATCGTGCGGATCTTCAACACCTACGGGCCGCGCATGCGCCCGCATGACGGTCGCGCAATTCCCACTTTCATGCGACAGGCGCTGCAGGACGCGCCGGTGACGGTCTTCGGCGACGGGTCGCAGACGCGCAGCTTCTGTTACGTCGACGACCTGATCCGCGGCATCATCGCACTCTCGGAAAGCGGCTACGGCGAGCCGGTGAACATCGGCAATCCTGTGGAGCTCTCGCTGCTCGAGATGGCGAAGGTCGTGATTGAACTGACCGAGTCGCGCAGCGAGATCGTCTTCGAGCCGCTGCCGATCGACGACCCGAAGGTGCGCCAGCCTGACATCACCCTGGCCAAGCAGGTGCTCGGCTGGGAGCCGCAGATCGACCTACGGTCGGGTCTGCAGAAGACACTTGAGCTCTCGGGTGTCGAGCGGCTTGCGCGTTAGCGCCGCCGGTCACCGACTCAAGTGGAAGTTCCCGCCGCAGAGCGACCACGCTCCGCGTGAATCCGCTCGTGCCTGGTCGAGCTTCAGGCGGTATGACTCGACCCGCTTGAACGGGTTGTCCAAGTAGACGAATAGCTCGGCCCAGCCCAGTGCGATCTGCGACTTGCCGAAGTCATTCGCCCCGCGGCTGACGTAAGCCAGTAGCCGGCCGTATTTGTCGGTCTTGGTCTGCGTGTTGTCCGTGCGCAGGCGAACCTCGCGGCCCTCGCGGCCGCGGTCAAACAGGCCATCGCGATCCGTGTCCAAAGGCTTTCTGAAAGCCCATTTGAATGCAGCGGATTTTGCCTCGGCCGCGCCGCACTCGGGTGCCACCGGCGGCACGCCGAGCTCTGGGGTATCGATGCCGAGAACTCGCACCTTCTTGGTCTTCTTCTTGACCTTCACGTGCAGAGTGTCGCCGTCGACCACCCTGGTCACACGACCGGAGTAGACATAGGTCTTCTTCGACTTGACGTTCGGCGCGTCGCTGTTTCCGCCGCCGTGCTGGGCATTCCACTCCGGCGAACAGGGACACGGGAGGGTTTCGCAGTAGATGCCGTCGCCGTCGGCGTCAAACGTGTCCTTGGCGTCCTGAGCCGCTTGCTGGGTGGCGTGACTCGCGCAGACTGCCGCTGCCGCAGTTCCGGCACCGAATCCCGAGCCGAGTGCAGCCAGGAGGCAAGCCAGGCAGAGCAATGTCACAACGCGCCGGCACACGGCACAATTGTGCCAATCGCCGCGGCCGAGCGCCTAGTAGGCCCCGCGCTTGGCGAAGACCGCGGGGATCGTTCGCAGCATGATCACGATGTCGAGGAAGACGCTCCAACGCTCGATGTAGAGGAAGTCGAGGCGCACGAGATCGTCGAATTCAAGCTCCGATCGACCGGAGACCTGCCAGAGACCGGTCAGGCCGGGAAGCACCAGGTAGCGCTTCTTGTGCCACTCATCGAGCCGGTCGTAGTCGCGCTGCGGCAGCGGCCGAGGTCCGACCAGCGACATGTCGCCCTTGAGCACGTTGAAAAGCTGCGGCAGCTCGTCGATCGACCAGCCGCGCAGGGCGCCGCCGACCCGCGTGAGTCGCGGATCCTGTCGGATCTTGAAAATCGCACCGTCGGCCTCATTCAGGTGCTCGAGCTCGTCCTGCAGCGAATCGGCGTTGGTGATCATCGTTCGGAACTTGATGCAGTTGAACGACTCGCCGCCCAGCCCCGGTCGTGGGGAGAGGAAGAACACGGGACCACGTGAAGTCAACTTGACGGTCGCCGCAACAGCCAGCAGGACGGGCGAGAAGAGCAGGATCAGCAGCGAGCTGACGACGATGTCGAAGACCCGCTTCACGACGAACTGCGCCCCCTCGAAGACCGGCGGTTTGATCTCGAACAGCGGCAGAGTTTCGCCGGGGACGAACTCGGCGATGTCGGCGCGCAGGATCTCCATCGTCGTTGGCGCCACGCGCACGTGCACGCCGCCGCGATGGCAGCGGTCGACGAGCATCACGGTTTCCTCGGCCGGGAACGTCGGGTCAGCAATGATCACCTCGTCGATCTCGTCGAAGTGATCCTCGATCGCGTCGAGCGGGCCAAGGTCGCGCAATCCGTTCTCGGCGCGCGCCTCGGTGCTGCTGAAACCGATCGGCTTGATGCGCTTGATCGGCGCGCGCTCCAATGCCTCCGCCACGGCCTCGATCTGGTGGTTGGTTCCGACGATCACGGCGTGGCGCTCGCGGCCGAAGGCGTCCTCAAAGCGCTCGCTTGCGCGGTCGTAGAGCATGCGTGCGCCGACGATCAGCACCGAGGCGACGATGAACGTGCCCCAGAACACGTAGTAGCTCGAGAATCGCTCGCCTTCGACGAGCGCGAAAATCAGCGTGACGACGGTGACCTTGAACAGCGAACCGAGGATCCGCGCGGCGCCTGGTCGCAGATTGCGCTGCCGGTAGAGCCCGTCCCCGGCAAACAGCAAAAGCATCACAAGCGCGGCGAACGGGAGGACTCCGACCGCGTAGTCATACGAGTCTGCCAGCGCGATGTCCTCTGAGAGCAAGGTCGTCTTCAAACGCAGCGCGATCATCAGCGACGCGAAGAGCAACAGCAGGTCCATCGCAGCCAGCAACACTCCGTTGGCGAAGCGCAGCAAGAGCTGCCTGCTGGTGAGGATCGAGAAGAGTCCCTGCCGGGTTGCCCGTAGGTCGCGTCCACCAGTGTTCTGCATCGGCAATGCAGCGCTCGCGAGCGGGGCGGGCTGGTCTTTGGACTCTGGAAGCGTGCTCTGGGTCATCAGCAGTTGGAACGGGATTCAGGCGTGAAAGTCGCGCTCGGCGGCCTGTCGGCTTCGCCGTTACCGTACCGCTCTGGCTTCGCGATGCGTTTCAGACGCCCGGCACAAAGCCTTGCTGCTGCAGGCGTTCTAGTTCCTTGAGCTGACGCTCGAGCTCCCGGCGCTTCTTTTCGGCCTGCTTCTTGAGCAGCGCATCGGCTTTGGCCTGGCGGGCGGCGGTCAGCAAGGCCGTCGCCTGGACGTCCAGGTGGCTGATGTAGAAGAGCGGTCCCAAGGCGTCGATCGCGCCATCGGGGTCGTTGAGCACCGTAAGCCGGAATTGAGCGAGTCGCAACCAGGTCTCGCGATTGCCCGGCTGGCGGTTGACCAGCGCGACGAGTGTCGCCTCGGCGTCCTGCTTGTCCCCGGCGTTGGCCTGGGCAGTGGCAACCAGCATGTACGCCTGCGCGGAAGTCGGGTCGAGGTCGATCGCGGAATTGCCGAGCGCGATCGCTTTCTGCGGGTCGTCCTGCGCAATGTCGAGGCCGGCGTTGACCTTGTGCACCGCGCGCACCGGCTGGTAGACGCCATACGCGACAGCGATCCCGATCAGCGCGATCGCCGCCGCGCGGATCATCTGGGCGCGTCCGCCACTGGTTGGATGCTCGACCGCACCGGTCGCGTTTGCCTCCGAGTGGGCTGCGGGCGATCCGAGCACCCAGCCACCCGCGACCAGTCCGAAAAAGGCGACGCCGGGCAGGAACCAGACCCAGTCGAGTGCCGAATGGATCCCGAAGGCAAGGGCCGCGGTCATCAACGCGACTGAAGTCAGCCGCACCTCGTCGGCATCTTCGAGCCATCGCCAGGGTGCCCGCAGTGCCGCGCCGGCAAGCTTGAATGCCGCGACCAGCCAGGTGATCGTCAGGCCGAGCAGCGCGAGCAGGCCCATCACTCCGAGATCTGCCGCCACCTGGGGCACCATGCCGTGGGCGTGCGACGCGCTGAGCAGGTCGGGCCGGTAGGGCAAGCGGGCGACCCCGAAGGTGTCGCTGCCGGTGCCGTGCCAGGTGTGGAGCTTGAAGATCTTCCAAGACTCGCTCCAGTAGCGCCCGCGCAGTGAATTGGTCTGCGTCAGGCGCGAAGGCGAGTTGGCCGGGGCCACGGCCGAGGTCGTGAACAGGTCGCTGGCGCCATCGGAGATCGTTGAGAGACCTCGGTCGGTGCCGACGGCCAACGCGAGTGCGACGACGAACGGGCTGACCGCGAGCGCAATCAGCAGCATCTTGCCCGTCGAGCGACGCTGCGACTGGCTGAGCGGATCCGTGTGCCTGCGCTTGCGCACGGCCCAGCCGGCCGCGGTGAGCACTGCGCTCAATGCCAAGAGCGCAAGGAACAGTTTCCAGCCGATCGCTTCACGTTCCGCCAGCGGCAGGAAATCGGTCGTGAGCGCCGCGCGGCTGTATGCCCACGCGACGACGATCCCTGAGAGCAATGCGACGATCGCGAGCCACCCGGCCCCGCGGAGCCGGCGCGGGACCAGCAGGAACCACACGGCGGCAGCCAAGAGCAGCCCGACGAGCGCGGCGCGTGACTGGCTGAGCATCAGCGCACAGACAAACAGTCCGCCTGCCGGATACGAGGCGATTTCGACCGCCCGCGACTCGCCGCGGCGCGTGCCGGCCCACAGCGAGATCACGAGGCCGATCGCCGCCACCGTTCCGACCGCATTCCAGTAGCCGAACGGCAGTCGCAGGCGAGCGACGTTGTCGGTTTCCGGATACAGGCCCGGGAAACAGCGAGAGAGCAGCGAGTAAACGACGACGATCAGCGCAGCCAGGCCGATGCCGAGCGCGACTTCTCTGGCGCGCTCCTGGTGAATCTGCGCGAGCAGGGCGATTGCCGCCAGTACACAGGTGTAGGCGACCAGTCTGAGCGCATCGAGCAGCGACTCGTTGGGGACCAGTGACCAGCCGACCGACAGTGCGGCGACGCCGGTCAGGAGCGCCATCATCATCAGGCCCAGAGATGCGTTCAGCGGACGCGGCAGCGTGCCGTTATAGGCACAGCGGCCATAAATCGCCGTCGTGATGAGTACCGCCAGCACTTCGACCACCCCGGCTCTGGTGCCGCCGCTGTTTACTCCAACTGCGAGTGCCGCGCCCGCCAGTAGCGCCGCCGTGGTTAGCACGGTGAGCGTGGGGTTGAGCTTTCGGGCGTCGCCGACCGGCGACTCGGCGTCAGTCGCCGTCACGCTCACTCGAGCCCGGGAGAATCTTGGTCACGCGTGGAATCAAACCGATTCGGCCCGCCAGATCCACGGCGAGCAAGAGCACCAGTCCCGCGAGCCCGATGATCAGTGCCACCGGTGTGCCTGGTGCCGTGCTGGACGCCAGCGTCTTGCCGGCTGCCGTCTGGATCGATGGGTCGGTCGTCGACGAGAGCGGTTCCGAGGAATCGAGCTTGGTCTCCTCCTCGACCTTGGCCAGCGCCTTCTTACGCTCGCTCGGGGTCGTGAGATCCTCGACGCTGGCGTTGCGCAGCTTGGCCCGCGTTCCCTTGACTCCCTTGCCGGAGCCGGGGATGTTCTTGACCGACTTGTCGACGATCGCTTGATTGATCCTCGCGCTGCAGCTGCTGTACTCGTCGAGATCTGCCGGTACTCCTCCGAGCGCCGCTTGCAGATCGGCCTTGGAGAAACCGTCCAGCGAACTCTCGTCGCGGCAGGCTTGGTAGATCGCGCTGGCGGAAGCCATGGCAGTGCCGGTGCACAGCGAAATGGCCAGCGCCGCGGCGCCGAGCAGTGTCGCGATCTTGCGTGGCGTCGTGCTCAACATTCTCTCGCAAGCTACCAAAGGAGTTGGCGTCCTCCGGTGATCCGTGGTTACTCCAGAGTTGACAAATCAGGCCGAGAAGCAGGGCCGTATTTTCAAGTAAACCTCCGCACGGGCGAAAGTTGCTGGAGCTCTGATTTGGGCTTTCGCCGGCAGTACCCGTAGTCCGCCCGAGCTAAACCGGTCGCGTGCGATCTCTAGGATCGGCGAGATGGCTGGACTCTCCGCCCACCGCGTGCTGGTGCTGCACAATCGCTACCGCATCCCGGGGGGTGAGGAGCGATTTGTCGCTCAGCTCGTCGACCTGCTGGGACGGGAGGCCGGTCATGTTGCGTTGCTTGAGCGATCGAGTCGCGATGCCGGCGCGATTCGCGCGGCAACCGGATTGCTCCGGGGCGGGCTTGATCCCGTCGCGATCGCGGAGGTCGTTCGCGACCAGGAGATCGACGTGGTTCACGCCCACAACATCCACCCGTTGTTGGGGCATCGCGCTCTTGCCGCGGCGCGAGCGGCGGGCGCTGCCACGGTGCTGCATCTGCACAACTACCGGCTCTTCTGCGCGATCGGCACAGCCTGGCGCGACGGCGCCGATTGCACCGAATGCGCGCCTCGCCGCACGTCGCGCGGCCTGCGGCACAACTGCCGCGGGTCGCTGCCAGAGAGCGCCGTCTACGCCGCGGCGCTCGGCCGTGGGCAGCAGATGACCTTCGATGCGGTGGACCGTTTTGCGGCGCCGGTCGCTCAGCTTGTAGACGACTTCGCCGAACTCGGATTCGAAATTCCCATCACCGTGCTCCCGAGTTGGATGGCGCCGGCGGAGTTTGCGGCCGGGTCGCAGGCTGGCCGAGGCGAGTACGCGCTGCTGGTATCGCGGCTCTCGAGCGAGAAGGGCGTGCTCACGGCAATCGCTGCCTCGGCTGAGTCGGGCGTGCCGCTGCGAATCGCCGGTGACGGACCGGACGCTCTGCGCGCACGCCGGTTGGCCGAGGAGCTCTCCGCGCCGGTCGACTTCATGGGGCGAATCGACGGCCAGGCGCTCGTGGCGGCGCGGATGGGGGCCGGATTTGCACTCGTGCCGTCGATCTGGCGCGAGGTGCTCCCCTTGTCTGCCCTTGAGTCGCTCGCTGCTGGGTTGCCGCTGGTTGTTTCGGATCGTGGCGGGCTCCCCGAGCTGACCGAGTCCGAACTCGTCGCGCCGGCGTCAGACGCGCATGCGCTGGCCCAGCTGATGTCTGAGCTGCACGCCGACCCCGAGCGTCGCCAGGCGAGCGGCGAGCGCGCACTCCTGCGAGCACGGGAGCAGTTCAGCGAGGACGCATTCGCCCCGCGGCTTGCCGCGCTCTACGGGGAAGCGATCGAGGCAAGAAAATCGGCGATGCGCTCGCCGATCTCTGCTCCGGCGTCTTCCTGAAGGAAGTGGCCGGCATCTTCGATCGTGATCGCCTCGCCGGCATTGATGCGGGCGGCGAGCACATCGCCAAGCTTGCGCGGAAGCACCGGGTCTTTGTCGGCCCAGAGAACTAGCTTGGGCCAACTCCCGGCGGCGAATATCTCGAGCGCCCGTAGGCCCTCGCGCGCGTCGGGGTGATCCGGGTCGGTCGGGATCATCGGTGGGAACGCGCGGGCGCCGGCTTTTGATGCCTCGTCGGGGAACGGTGCCTCGTACGCGGCGAAGACGTCGTCCGGCATCTCGCGCGCGACGGCGCCCTTGACGAGAAAGCCGATCGGAAGCTCCTCGGCGGTCGCGACGAAGTCGCGAAACGCCTGCCAGGTCTCGCTCATCTTGAAGTCGCCGGTGTTGAATCCGGTGTCCATCAGCGTGGTGCTGGCGATGCGCTCGGGGCTGTTCGCCGCCACCAGCGTGCCGATCGGTCCGCCCCAGTCGTGAAGCACGAAATGCACCTTTTGCTCGCCGAGCGAGTCGAGCAGCTCGGTGATCGCGCCGACGTGCCGCGGGTAGGTGTAGTCAGAAACTGTGGTCGGCTTGTCTGAGCGCCCAAAGCCCAGCAGGTCCGGCGCCACGCAGCGATAGCCGGCCTCGACGAGCGGCGGGATCACATGGCGCCAGAGGAAACTCCAGGAGGGCATGCCGTGCAGCAGCAGCACCAGCGGCCCCGACCCCTCGTCGATGTAGGCGACGCGCAGGCCTTCGCTGGTCTCGAAGTAGTTCGGTGCCCAGCCGAAGTCCGGCAGGTCGGCAAAGCGATCGTCCGGAGTACGAAATACCGGACCGAGCGACATGACCTAGAAGAGCTGGTTCTCGCCGGCGAAGATTTCGCTGACGGAGTCGTCGCTGAAGATGCGGCGGATCGAGTCGGTGAGGATGTCGGCGACCGTGATCACCTTGATCTTCTCCGGAGCACCGGGCCGCAGCGGGATCGTGTCGGTGACGACGATCTGCTCAAGCGGCGAGGCGTCGAGGTTCTCGAAGGCGTGGCCGCTCAGAACCGGGTGCGTGGCGGCGGCGATCACGCGGCTTGCGCCTTCGTCGTGCACCGTTTGCGCGGCTGCGCAGAGCGTGCCGGCGGTGTCGATCATGTCGTCGACGAGAATCGCGGTCTTGCCCTTGACGTCACCGATCACGTAGCCGATTTCTGCGACTTGGTGTGCGGGGCGCTCCTTGTTGAGGATCGCGAGCTCGGCGCCGAGCTTCTGGGCGAACTTCTTGGCGAGCTTCACGCGACCGGCATCCGGCGAGACGACCACCAGGTCGTCGCCCATGTGCTGGTCGTTGATGTACTGGGTGAGGATCGGCATCGCCGTCATGTGGTCGAGCGGCTTCTGGAAGAAGCCCTGGACCTGGCCAGCGTGGAGGTCCATCGAGAGCACGCGATCGGCTCCGGCCCCCTCGATCATCTTGGCCACGAGGCGCGCAGTGATCGGCTCACGCGGCGCGGACTTCTTGTCCTGGCGCGAGTAGCCGTACCACGGGGCGACGGCGATCACGCGGTGGGCCGAGGCACCGACGGCGGCGTCGATCATCACGAGCAGCTCCATCAGCGCGTCGTTCGCGTTGATACCGGCGGCCTCGTTGCCGCAGGTCGACTGGACGATGAAGATGTCGGCGCCGCGCACAGATTCCTCGAAGCGCGCGTAGATCTCGCCGTTGGAAAAGGTCTTCAGAGTCACCGGCGAGAGGTCGACGCGCAGCCGGTCCGCAATCTTGCCCGCGAGTTCACCGGATGCACGGCCAGAGACGACCATCATGCGCTTCGCGCCGTCGGTGATCTCGGTCTTGCGCGCGCGCGTCTCGACTTCCGGCGGGTTGGTCATCGTCGTGGGCTCCATGACGGGGATTTCAAGCCTTCCTGCTCACGTCTTACGCCGCGCGTAATCCGCGATGTTCTTCTGTCGGGAGCGGGCCACGGCGAGTGCCTCCGGATCCACGTCCCTGGTGATCACACTTCCTGCTCCAGTGTAGGCGCCGTCGCCGACAGTGACCGGGGCGACGAGCGTTGTGTCCACTCCGGTGCGGACCCCCTTGCCGATCGTCGTGCGGTGTTTGTTCTTGCCGTCGTAGTTGGCCGTGATCGTGGCGGCGCCAAGGTTGGATCCTTCGCCGACGTCGGCGTCGCCGATGTAGGAGAGGTGGGGGACCTTTGCGCCTTCGCCGATGTGCGAGTTCTTGATCTCCACGAACGTGCCGGCCTTGGCCCCTTCGCCGAGTTCGGCGTCGGGCCGCAGGTAGGAGAAAGGACCGACGCTCGCGTCCTTGCCGACGCGCGCCTGGACGAGATAGGAATGCAACACCGTGGCGCCGTCGTCGATTTCGCAGTGGGCGATCGTCGTCTGGGGACCGATTGTGGCGCCTTCTCCGATCGTCGTGGTGCCGCGCAGGTATGTGCCTGGCTCGATCACGGTGTCGGCGCCGATCTCGACCGCGCCGTCGATCCAGGTGGTCGACGGGTCGACGATCGTGACGCCTGCGAGTTGGTGGTCGGAGACGATGCGGGCGTTCATCAGGCGCTGGACTTCAGCGAGATCGACGCGGTCGTTGACCCCGAGCATCAGTTCAGGTGAGTCGAGCTCGAAAGCGATCACCTGCTCGCCGCGCGCCACCAGGATCGGCAGTACGTCGGGCAGGTAGTACTCGCCCTGTGCGTTGTCTGTCTTCACTTCGGCGAGCGCGGAGAAGAGCTTTTCGCGGTCGAAGGCGTAGATGCCGGCGTTGACTTCGTCGATCGCCAGCTCTTCCTCGGTGGCGTCGCCCGCCACCTTCGTTTCAGCGACGCGCTCAACCGAACCGTCCGAGCTACGCACGATCCGTCCGTAACCCTCGGGGTCCTCCAGGCGCGCGGTCACGACAACCATCGCCGCGCCGGACTGACTCTGGGCCTCGGCGAGCGCTGCGACGAAGTCCGAATCCACGAGCGGGACGTCGCCGGAGAGCACGATCACCTGGCTGGCGTCGCCGATCGCCTGCTCGGCCGACTTGATCGCGTCGCCGGTGCCGTTTGCCTCCTGTTGGGTCGCGGTGGTCGCACCCTCAGGCAAGATGTCGGCGAAGTCGTCGTCGGCTCCGGTGATGACGATCGTCTTCTCTGCTCCGGCGTGCTGCGCGGCTAGCACCGGATAGACGAGCATCGGCAGGCCGGCCACTGGGTGGCGAACCTTCGTGAGCTTTGAGAGCATGCGCGTGCCCTTGCCGCCGGCCATGATCGCCACTGCGCCTACTGCTGTCATGCGCCGCATCGTACTTCGCGAGCAAGTAGGTTGCCGGAATGAACAGCGAAATCGACTTGGACTTCTCGGACCTCTCGGCCACCTTCATCAACTGCACACTGAAGAAGTCGCCTGATGTCTCAAACACGCAGGGCTTGATCGACATCTCGGCGTCGATCATGCAGAAGCACGGGGTGAGCGTCGACCTGATTCGGTCGATCGATCACCAGATCGCCGCCGGGGTCTACCCGGACATGCGCGAGCACGGGTGGGAGACCGATGAGTGGGTCGATCTCTGGCCGCGGGTCTTCGGCGCGGACATCCTGGTGCTCGCTGGGCCGATCTGGCTGGGCGACAACTCGTCGGAGATGAAGAAGGTGATCGAGCGGCTGTACGCGCACTCGGGCGAGCGCAACTCAGATGGCCAGTGGGCCTATTACGGGCGCGTCGGTGGCTGCCTGATCACCGGCAACGAGGACGGCATCAAGCACTGCGCGATGAACGTGCTCTATTCGCTGCAGCACGTCGGCTACGTGATTCCGCCGCAGGCTGACGCGGGGTGGATCGGTGAGGCCGGTCCCGGCCCGTCGTACCTGGATGAAGGCTCCGGCGGACCGGAGAACGATTTCACGAACCGGAATACGACCTTCATGACCTGGAATCTGATGCACCTGGCGCGGATGCTCAAGCGCGCGGGCGGCATACCCGCCTGGGGCAACCAGGCAGCCGACTGGGAAAAAGGCGCACGCTTCGACTTCGCCGGCCCAGGTGCCGCCAACCCCGAATACCGCTAGAACCCCGCATCTTCCGACCAAGCTGTCAGACCTGGTCTGACAGCTTGGTCGCTATTTGCGGAGTTTTGGTTGGCGGCTATAGAGGCTGCGCCGGGAAGCGATCTGCCCAGGGGCGGGCCTGCTCGAGCTGGGCTGCGAGCTGCAGTAGCGCGCCATCCGAGCCCAGGGCGCCGTTGAACTGCACCCCCAGCGGTAGGCCGTCGTCGGTCCAGTAGATCGGGACGTTGATCGCCGGGCGACCTGTGAGATTGGCCATCTGGGTGTAGGGCACCCAGCCGAGGTTCTCCTCGATCATCTGCTCGATGATCCCGGTCTTGAGCATCAGCTTGCCGGCGTGGATGCGGTGAACAACGCGCGCCGCCCGCTGCAGCGACGGCGCGGTGTCGAGCTCGCCGATCTTGACCGGCCGGCGGGCGATTGTCGGCGTGAGGAAGTAGTCGTACTTCTCGTGGAAGTGGGCGACGGCGTGCGTGTGCTCGACCGTGCGGGCGAGCGCCTTCGACGCTTCGACGATCCCGTTGGCGCGACCGATTTCGGCCATCGCCAGGGTGTCGGCCTCGAAGTCCTTGTACTTGGCGCCGGTCTCCTCGCGCGCCATCTCGACCTCGGCGGCGCACTGCGCAAACCAAATGGCCAAGAAGTCGGCGGCCAGCGCCTTGTCGTCGTAGGGCGGATCGATCTCTTCGACCTCATGGCCAAGCTCTGTCAGGAGTTGCGCTGTTGATTCGAGCGCCTTGACCGCCTCGGGATCGGGCTGCGCGGTGATCGCTGACTTCGCCGAGTAGCCGATCTTCAGCTTGCCCGGCGCCGTCTTGATCAGCTCGGCGAAGGGCGCCGAAGGCACCGGACCCTCGTAGTCGGCAAACGGCGTGCGTCCGACGATCGCATCCATCATTCCGGCCGAGTCGCGCACCGACTTCGAGACCACGCCCTGCACGGCCATCCCGAACAGCGGCTCATTGGTCTGCGGTCCGTACGGCGCGAGGCCGCGGCTGGGTTTTAGACCCACGAGTCCGTTGCAGGCGGCCGGGATGCGGATCGAACCGCCGCCGTCATTCGCACCGGCCGCCGGCACAATTCCCGCGGCGACGGCTGATCCGGATCCCCCGGAAGATCCCCCCGGAGTGCGCGAGGTGTCCCACGGATTGCGCGTCGGACCCCAGAGCTCAGACTCCGTGATTCCCTTCGCTCCAAATTCGGGCGTAGCTGTCTTGCCGAAGATCACGAGGCCGGCCTGCAGGAATCGCTCGGTGACCAGGGCGTGCTCCTCGGCGACCCAGTTCTTCAAGGTGCGCGATCCGTAAGTGGTGGGGTAACCCTTGTACTCCTGCATCAGGTCCTTGACCAGGAACGGCACTCCTGCAAATGCTCCGGTCAGCTCCCCAGCGACCTGCGCGTCGGACTCCTTGTCGATGTCGATGACGATCGCGTTGAGCTTGCCGTTGACCTGCGCGGCGCGCTCGCGGGCCAGCGTGAGCAATTCGGCGGCGGTCACCTGCTTGGCTGCGACCAGCTCGGCAAGGCCGGTCGCGTCAAGCGCCATGTACTCCTGAACGTCCACTTTGATCCTCCAGCTTGTACTGCCCCCGCGGGCGAGGCTAGCGACCGAAGCGAACGACTGGGGCGCCTGGACTCGAACCAGGGATCCCGGGACCAAAACCCGGAGCCTTACCAACTTGGCTACGCCCCACTGCGTGGTGGCATCCTAGTTTCCGCGCGATCTAGCATTCTCGAAATGAGCGAAAGAACGAACATTTCAACCGGCTCCCCGTGGGAGCCCAAGCTCGGATACTCACGTGCGGTCGTTGCCGGCGGGATGGTCTTCGTCGCCGGTACAACGGGGACCGGGGAAGACGGCGAGCTCGTGGGTCGGGGCGACGCTGCTGCGCAGACCCGGCAGGCCCTCGCCAACATCGCGGCGGCGCTTGAGAAGGCCGGCGCGTCACTCTCGGACGTCGTGCGTACTCGCGTTTTCGTCACCGACATCTCTCAGTGGGAAGCGATCGGACTCGCCCACGGCGAGGTCTTCGGCGAGATCCGACCGGCGATGGCGATGGTCGAGGTGAGCGCCCTGATCGACCCCGAGATGCTGGTTGAGATCGAGGTCGACGCGGTCATCGGCGCCTGAACCTGCCACAATCAACCAAATCGACGGGCACCACGCGCAAGGAGCGCCGCCCGTTGTGGTGAATTTCGAGGGAGACCGTCCACCCCCATGGACTGAAGTTTCCCGGACATCTCGTTTGTGCCGGCGGACCGAAGCCGGATTCGATGTGAAGTCACGAAAGACAGCCACACGAATGCTCACCTGAGCACAAATCACAGAAAGAACTTTGAGAATGGCAAATAGCCGATCTGGTGCTGCGCGCAACAAGCAGCACCGCAACACGAACAAACCCAGAAATCCCCGTCACGGCAGCAACAACGCTGGCCGCGGCAACGCCAAGAAGAAGTCGAAGCTGCTCGACCCTTCGCTTTTCGTCAACAAGGACGTCAAGCCCGCGCAGCAGGTCGAGTACACGGCCGAGCACAGGTTCGACGACTTCGGCTTCGACGAGCGGCTGACGCGCAACATCAAGGCGCGCGGCTACGAGACGCCTACCCAGATTCAGGACACGGCGATCAAGCCGATCATGGAGCGCCGCGACGTGCTTGGCCTCGCCAACACCGGAACCGGCAAGACCGCCGCGTTCATCCTTCCGGTGATCGAGCACTTGCTCAAGACCGACGGCAAGAACGACGTGCTGATTGTCACCCCGACCCGCGAGCTCGCCGCGCAGATCGAGGACGACTTCCGCGCCTTCACGAAGAACATCAAGCTTCACTCGGCGCTCTGCGTCGGTGGCACCAACATCAACCCGCAGATCCGTGCGCTCGAGAAGGAGCCGCACGTGGTGATCGGCACACCCGGCCGGCTGAAGGATCTGGTCGAGCAGGGCAAGCTCGATCTCGGCTTCACCGACACGCTGATCCTCGACGAGGCCGACCGCATGCTCGACATGGGATTCATCCGGGACGTGATGTTCCTCTGCGACCGCGTGCCGGTCGAGCGCCAGACGCTCTGCTTCTCGGCGACGATCACCCCGGAGATTCAGAAGTTGATCGACGGACTGCTGACCAAGCCGGTCACCTGCTCGGTGCGCACCAACACCACCAACGATCACATTCACCAGTCGATCGTCACGGCCGGCGACAAGAACGAGAAGGTCGACCAGCTCCACGATGTGCTGATCGACCCCGAGGTCACCAAGGCGATCGTCTTCACTCGCACCAAGTGGGGTGCGCAGAAGCTCTCGGAGAAGCTCAACAAGCGCGGCTTCAAGAGCGAAGCGATCCACGGCAACAAGTCTCAGCCGCAGCGCCAGCGCGCACTGAACGCCTTCAAGGCCGACAAGGTCAACGTGCTCGTGGCGACCGACGTCGCCGCGCGCGGCCTCGACATCCCCGAGGTCTCGCACGTGATCAACTTCGATGAGCCCGAGACGCACGACGACTACATCCACCGCATCGGCCGCACTGGCCGCGCCGGCAACGGCGGCAACGCGGTGACCTTCGTAGCCCAGCGCTAAACCCGGGCCATCTCTGGAGCGAAAGGTGGCCTGATCGGGCCACCTTTCGGCTACAGGTTCTGTACGCGCGAGAGGTGCAGCGCCGCGTCTGCGGCCAGCTTCTGCTTGGCGACCCAGTCTTCAAGTTCGCGCGTCTTGAAGTGTCCGTCGTAGACGAACCACCAGGCCCAGTTGTAGTAGCGCACGTCCGGGATCGTGAATGAGCCGTCGACCAGCGACTGGATCGTCGCCGGGTCGAAGATCCGGCGGATCCAGATCTCGTCAGCGTCGTCGTCGATCGTCAGGTCGAACTTCTCGTTGAACTCGGCGCTCTCCAGAGAAATCGGCTTCTCCTTAGTGAACTTCGCCTGCAGATTGTCGGCCCACTTGAAGCGGTTGAGGAAGCTGCGCTGATGGATCGTCAAGCGCGCGATCGGCAGCTCGCGGCCGGTCAGACGCATGATTTGGAAGTCGTAGTCGGTGTCCGGATCGTCCGAGCCGCCCTTCTCGGTGTAGGTGAAGTTGTAGAAGAGTGTGTTCAGGCCGTTCCACTGACCCTCGTAGGCGTCGGTGGCTCTTTGTTTATCGCCGCTGTTTGCATAGGGGGCGTCTGGTGGGAAGAAGTCGTCGCCGATGTACCGCATCCCGCGCTCGGCGCACCAGTCGGCGCGGAAGAGCTCGTCGGCGCTGGCGGAAGCGCTCGCGTAGACAATCGCCCGGAAGATTCCGTAACCGACGATCCCTCCGACGAGCGCGCCGAGCACGGCGTAGCCGATCTCACCGAGCGCAAGGACCCCGACAATCACGCCGGCAATCGCGAAGCCGATCGCGAAAAACTTCATGCGCGAGTCCCAGCGCGCATTGGCCGCGTTGCTGGCGGCCTGGGCGTAGTGCTCAAACGGCTGCAAGCTCATGCGAAGTCCACCCGGCCGAGTCCGCGTTCCTGCTGGGCCGCCTCGACATACGGCAGCGCGCGAAATCCGAAGTAGCGAATGAAGACAACGGCCGGGAAGCTCTGGATGCGGTCGTTGTAGCGCCGCGCGTTGCTGTTGTAGATCGCGCGCGACCCCTGGACGTTGTTCTCGAGGTTCACCAGCTCACGCTGGAGTTGCATGAAGTTGCCGTCGGCCTTGAGCTGCGGGTAGCGCTCGACCACCGCGAAGAGACCGCGCAACGCGCCGGTCAGGTGATTCTCTGCGGGCGCTGCAGTCGCTGGCCCGCCGTGCGCGGCCGAATCCGCTGCTGCGCGCGTCTCGGTGACAACCTGCAGGACTCCGGCCTCGTGCCTGGCATACGCGGCGACGGCCGCTACGAGATTGGGAATCAGGTCACGCCGGCGCTTTAGCTGCACATCGACTCCCGACCATGATTCGTCGGCCTGGTTCTTGGCTTTGACGACCGCGTTGTAGGTGGCAAGAACCAGGAAGCCGACCAGGGCCGCAGCGGCGAGCAGGTAGATCCACGCTGGCATGGTGGAAATCTAGTTGCGCTGCAGGCGACGCTTCGCTCCACTCAAGCGATTCTTTCGAGTTATCGATATTCGGTAGGCGACGATTCTTGTTCCGATGAAGAGCTTGAGACGCAAATCAACCGAGCATGCGCGGGCGACAGCGGAATCCGATCCGTTTGCCGGCTCGCTACGCAGTCGCCGTCGAGAGCTGCGCATCTGGGTGACCTGGACGGTTGCCGCTGTGATCGTCGCATTCTTCGCAATCGTCCAGTTTGTTCCCACCGGCGAACTCATCTGGCACAAGCACTACGAGACTGAGCAGGAACTCTTGGTCGACGGACTCAGCAACGTTCCGGGCGAGCTAGCGGTCGCCAGCTACACGCCGGTAGCTGGCGACGCCGAGAGCATCGAGACAGTCGTCGACCGCCAGGCGTTCGGGCTGAAGTCTCAGACTGTGTGGCGAATCAGTAACTGGCATGGAGAGCGTCGGACCTTCGTCGGACTCGGCGTAGGCGATTGGGTGTTCGATCTGGATCAGCCTGAGCAACGACGAACCTGGCTCAAGGGGCTGGCACTCGATTACAGCTTCGCAACCGCCACTGAACAGAAGCTGCGCCGGGTCAAGCTCGCCGGCCGTACGGGTTACCAAATGTCCTACTCGGATCGGGAGAACCGCTGGGCTGAACTGAGTTGGATTCCAGTCGGACACAAAACCGTGGTAGTCGACTGCCGCACCGCCTCGGGTGCGTCACCAGCGAGTGCGGCCCGATGCGAAGAGATCAAAGGCGGTCTCGTGATTGAGGATCTTCGAGATGAGTAGGTCTTTCACGCCCGCAATGCAAGTGGTGTTCGCGGATCTGCCGCATCACGTGCGAAATCGCGAGTTGAACTTCGTCGCGCAGGCGGCAGACTCCGTGACCGCAGCGCTCGCTGGCGCCGGATGGGAGATCAAGAGACCGAACCCCGTCGGGTCGCGTACTGCAGTTAGTTCGCAACATGCTTTCGACATTGATCACTGGATCGATCAGATGCGCGTCGGAAACATCGACGAGACTCGTTGGCAAGTTGCTGCGGAGCGCGTGGGACTCGGCGCGGTGATGGTTGCGCTTCCCGCTGGGCGCAAAGGCCGATCGTTGGGCGCCGAGCGGTTGCGCAAAGCGGTGATCGGGTCGATCTCGATCGGACTGACAGCGACCGCGCTGATCGTTGCAGCTCGGCTGGAGGTCGAGAGCAATCTGGTCAAACCCGAAGGTTCGCGCACAGACGCGGTGGCGACCGGTCGATCCACGTTACCTGGCGACCGAGTCACGGTCACCTACACGCCGAGCGGCACCGATCGCGCACGGGAAGAAACCGAGCGCCCGATTCTCATCGACAGCACGGACTACGGCGATGCCGAATGGACACTCACGTGGGACACGAATGAAGGTCGGTCGGCGCGCTTCGCAATCCTTCGCGCCGACAAGTCACGCGTCGGACTGAGTGAAGAGAATCCATACATGACGATCGAGCGTGCGGTGTACGACGCTGCCGAATCCAAAGTGGTCTACGGCAACGCGAGGGTCGATGGGGCGGAGGCGCAGCTCTGGCAGTTCCGCGCCGGCAGCGACGGCGAGCGAGCTCGGGTCACGTATCTTCCGCGCTCGGATTTTCGGGTTGCCTTCGTCTGCAGCTACGCCGGCGGCTCCAGGGCATGGCGCGCGGTTCAACGACGCTGTGCGCGGATGATTGGCACGGCGCAGCTAGATCCGTAACACGAAGCGTGCTTCCGAGCTGTTTCGGTACATGCGGAACCACCGATCGCGTTAGCCTCCGCCAATGGCCAGCCCACCAACCGTGGACCCCCAACAGCTCCTTCAAGAAGTCTTCGGCTTCCCAACCTTCCGCGGCGAGCAGGAAGCGATTGTTCGCAGCGTCACCGGGGGCGACGACGCGCTGGTGCTGATGCCGACCGGCGCCGGCAAATCGCTTTGCTACCAGCTCCCGGCACTCGCCCGCCAACGCTCCGGCCACGGCGTCTCAATCGTCGTCTCGCCGCTGATCGCCCTGATGCGCGACCAAGTGCTGGCGCTCCACGAGCTCGGCATCGAGGCGGCGTTCCTCAACTCGACGCTCGACCCGGAAGAGTTCCAGCGCACCCGCGAGCGAATGCTCGCCGGCGAGATCACCCTGCTCTACGCGGCGCCCGAGCGCGTCACCAACACGAACTTCCTGGTCGATCTGGCCGCGCTTCACGACGCCGGCAAGCTCAGCCTCTTTGCGATCGACGAGGCCCACTGCGTCAGCCAATGGGGTCACGACTTTCGACCCGAGTACCAGGGTCTGACGGTGTTGCACGAGCGCTTCCCCGACGTGCCACGCGTCGCTCTGACCGCGACCGCCGACGCGCTCACCCGACGGGAGATCGCGACAAACCTCGATCTCACCCAGGCCACGCAGTACATCTCCAGCTTCGACCGTCCAAACATCTCCTACGCGATTGAAGAAAAGAAGCGCGCCAAGGACCAGCTCCTACGCTTCATCCGGGAGTCGCACGAAGGCGAATCGGGAATCGTCTACTGCCTCTCGCGCAAGCGGGTGGAGGAGACCGCTCGACACCTCGCGGACAACGGAATCACTGCGTTGCCCTACCACGCCGGCCTCTCGGCGGCCGAGCGGCAGAGAAATCAAGACCGCTTCCTGCGCGAGGACGGCGTCGTGATGACCGCGACGATCGCCTTCGGCATGGGGATCGACAAACCCGACGTCCGCTTCGTCGCCCACTTGGATCTCCCGAAGAACATCGAGGGCTACTACCAAGAGACCGGCCGCGCCGGCCGTGACGGAGAGCCGGCCGAGGCCTGGATGGTCTACGGGCTTCAGGATGTCGTGATGCAGCGCAACATGCTCGAGGACTCCGAGGCCGACGAGCGCCACAAGCAGGTCCTGCGCCGCAAGCTCGACGCGTTGCTTGCGCTGTGCGAGAGCACGCATTGCCGCCGCCAGCAGTTGCTCGCCTACTTCGACGAGGGTTCAGAGCCGTGCGGCAACTGCGACAACTGCCTCGCGCCGCCCGACACCTGGGACGCCGGTCGCGAGGCGCGGATGTTCCTTTCGTGTATCTACCGCTGCGATCAGAACTTCGGCGCCGGCCACATCATCGATGTGCTGCGCGGCAAGGAGACCGACAAGGTCCATCGCTTCAACCACTGGAATCTCTCGACTTGGGGAATCGGGTCAGAGGTCTCCGAGCAGCAGTGGCGGGCCGTTCAGCGCGGGCTGGTCGCACGCGGGCTGATCTTTCAGGACACCGATCACTTCAACGTGCTCAGGCTCTCGGGAGATTGGCGTGAGTTCGTCAAGTCCGAAGATCCGCTCGAGCTGCGCGTGGCCGTCAAGCGAGCGAAGCCAGCGCGCAGACGCGAGACGCTTCCCGACGACGAAGCGCCACTGACGCCAGACGAAGAGATCCTTTTTGAATCGCTTCGCACCTGGCGCAAGGAACAGGCCGACGAGCGTGGACTTGCCGCCTACATGGTCTTCGACAACAAGACGCTTCGCGGCATCGCGCGCAGCAGGCCCGCGAGCCTGGAGGCGCTGGCTGAAGTCAGGGGCGTCGGCGTGGCAAAACTGGAAACCTACGGGCCGGCCGTGCTGGAGCGGGTAGCGCAAGCTCCCGACGCGGACGCGGCCGCAGATGGTGCCGCTCAGGATTCGGCGTATCCAGAGGAGTATCCCGTCTGACCGGTTGATCGCACCAGCGGCGAAGCATCCCCACATATGCTGAGCCTCCGGCATGACGCCAAATTTCCTGAGAATCAATTTTGCCTCGAAACGCGCCTCTCTCGAGGGCGCACACATGATCGAGCAGGAGCAGTTCGTCGCCCGGCCGCGCGACGAGGTCTTTGCGTTCTTCAGCGACGCGCGCAATCTCGAGCTGCTGACGCCGCCGTGGCTGAACTTCCAGATCGAGGAGATCCCAGACCGACTGGAATCGGGCGCGCTGATCCGCTACCGGCTCAAGCTGCGCGGCACACCGATCCATTGGACCACGCGGATCGAGGAGTGGGTTCCCGGCGAGCGATTCGTCGACACCCAGATAGCGGGGCCGTACTCGCTCTGGCATCACACCCACGAGTTCGAGGATGCCGAGGGCGGCACGCTGATCCGCGACACGGTTCGTTACAGAATCCCGTTCGGCCCGCTCGGCGAGGTTGTCCGGCGGCTGATGGTCGCGCCCGACACCGAACGAATCTTCAACTACCGCCGCGAGCGCATTGAGGCCGAGTTCGGCGGTTGATCAGCCGGGCTAGTTGAAGATTGCCTTCTGCGTTCCGTTCACGCAGGTGGTCGTCAGCCCGGTGCGCGCGAACGGCTCTGTCGTGCAGCTGAATCCCTTGATGCTGAAGGGCAACCACTTGAAATTCGGGTCGAGTTCGGCAAGTTCGATCTCGGTCTTGAGATCTCCGGCGGCTTTGCACGACATGTCGGTGACCCAGGCAAAAGTCGACGCGAAGGATGGAAACACCTCCTCACTGCACTCGGTCCCCAACGAGAAATTCCCACCCTTGTTCTTGGTCACAACGACCTTCACGTAAAAGCCCTTCGCGCGATTGCGCGCGAAGGGGTCGTAGACGGTGTACCTGCCGGGTCGCAAAGCAACCGTCAGAGAACTAACAAAGCCCGGTCGCACCGATGCGCCGTTGACGTTCCGGTAGTAGCCCCCGTTCAGCCCCACGCCATGGCGACCTCTTGCGCTCTTGGGCACATAGACCGAGAACTTCTGGGTTCCCGGCCGAACAATCACCGTTCGGCTCGGAACGTCGAAGCGACTCTTCGGCTCGTTCACTCGCAATGGAATATTCCCGGAGATCGGCCCGGGTGGCTTCGCGCCACTCGCCGGCATCGCGACCGTCGCGAAGATCACCGCGGAGAGAATGAGCGTCGCACGCTTCATCAGCCGGGCACCCGCCCACCCTCAGCACCAGACTCATAAGCCGGTCCGCCCGGGTTGGCGATACCGAGCACGCGCATCGACTTGAGGCCGAGTGAGAGGCGCTCGCGGCCGTCGGTCGAGGAGCAATCGAGGCCGGTGAGATCCTTCACGCGCTCGAGGCGGTAGCGGATCGTGTGCCGGTGGGTGAACAGTCGCTGCGCAGTCCCGGCGACGTTGCCGTCGGCGGCCAGGAACGTGTCGACTGTCTGAACAAGGTTTGTCTCGTACTGGTCGTCGTAGTTGACCAGTGGTTCGATCGTCTCCGCGTAGAAGCGCCTCAGCTCGTCGGGGTCGTCGCAAAGCGCCGGCAGCAGCAGCCGGTAGGCGCCGGTCTCCTCAAAGCTCAGCATGTTGCCGGCGCCGTTGGCCTCGGCGACGTTCACCGCGAGGAGCGCTTCTTGGCCGGCGCGGTAGAGTTCGGCCGCTTCGCTGGTGATGCGGCCGTGTCCGACCGTGAAGTTGAACTCACCGAGCGTCGCCTCAAGCTCCTCGCGGATCGTGCTCGCAGCCTTCGCGACTGACTCCGGCTCGGCGCTTGGCAGCAGCACGTAGACCTCACCGGCGGCCGATCCGGGACGCTCCACTTGCGCTGTCACGACTCGTGGATGCAGCGAGCGCGCAACGCGCTCGACCACCAGCAACAGTCTGGCGCGCCAGTCGTCGCCGACGGCCTTGCGCGGGGTCGCGCGCGCGAGAATGAATGCGCATCCGCGTTCGATTTCGATTCCGAGCTCTTCAGCGCGCGCGGCGACGGCGTCGGCCTCCTTCACCTGTCCATTGATCAGGTCGCCGATGAAGCCGCTTGCGACTTGCTGATCCGCAAGCTCAGGCGCGAGGGTCCGCTCGAGTTCCAATGCGATCAACGTCGCGACCATTCGTAGCGCGACCGGGTCGACGGCGTCGCTCGTGCGCGAGCGGACGCGCAGCGTCCCGACGCGCTTCTCGGCGACGGTCAGATCCTGTGTAGCGGTGCCGCCTTCCCCTGCCAAGAGCCGCCGTTCGTCCTCCGGCGAAGCCGCTGCGACCGCGAGCACAGCACTGCGGCTGTCGATCACCGCGAGCGACGCTTCAAGTGCCGCCGCCGCCGCGCGGGTGACCGCCGTGAGACCAGTGCCGGACTCGACGGCAGCCGAAATAGCGTCGAGCTTGTTCAGCGCGCCGGTGCCGGAATCCTGGCCTTGGGACTGCTTTTTTGTGCTTTGGGTTGCCTTGGGCACCGATCAAGCATAAGAATCCCGGCGCTTTGTCTAGATGCTCTCGCCGAAGAGGGCGAAAAATCCCAACCCAATCAGCGATCCAACGCCGAGCATTGCGATCAGCACGTAGATCGAGAGAAACAGCGCGGAGAAGCGTTCCCACATCCGCCCATAGGAGTTCCACGCGGGGTAGGCAATCAGTACGACGAAGGCGATCAGCACCACGCCGCCGCCGATCGCGCCGGCGATCATCGCCCATTGACTGAGCTGCGAATTGGTCGCGGCAAGCATTCAGGCAACCTTATCGGCGGGCTCTGCCGAATCGGCCTTGCGCAGCTGGTGGATGTGCAGCGTGAGAAACGCGATCGCCGCAAGCAGTGCCGTGATCGTCGCGGTCAGTGCGACGCCGCCGATCACGTCGGACAAGTAGTGCGCGCGCAAATACACACGTGTCAGAGCAATCACGGCGGTCAGGCCGACGGCGCCGATCACCAGCGCCGCACGCGCGATGATGTCACGCACTCGCTCGAGCGTCACGGCGATCGAGATGTAAGTGACCGCATAGGCGGCGTGACCCGATGGATAGGACCAGCCCTCGGTTGGAACAAGCGATCCACTGGGGCGCGGGACCATCAACCAGTCCTTCATCGGCGTCACCAGCATGACCGCGATCAGCATCGCGAAGATCAACACCAGCGCTTCGGGAAGATGCCTGCGCTTCAGGCAGTATCCAGCGGCGATCACCGTGAAGAACGCGGCGACCGGAAAGGCGCCTAGCTGCGTGATCGCCTCGGCGAGCGTGTCGAGCCAGTCCGAGCGAATCGAGTCGGCGACGCGGAACGCCGCGTCATTGATACGCGTCGTGAAGGTCGTCGGCCAGTCAGAAGCGGCGACGGTGAAGAAGTAGAGCGTGTATCCGGATGTGGCGAGCACGGCCATCACGGTCGTGAATTCCAGCCCGAGCTCGCCCGGCGTCAGGCGCGCCCAGGCAAAGCGGAGCTGTGGGCCGAAGAAGCGATAGACCGGCATCACGACGGCCATCCAGACGCGCCGTAGCGGTCTGATCAATCGTGCCTTCCAAGGATCGCTGGCCTCCTGCGCGTCAAGCCAGGCGACGAGCTTCACGCGCTCTTCGGGCTTGCTGAACCTGCGAACGAGGTAGACGATCACGACGATCGTCCCGACCGTCCAACCGAAGATCAGCACCCCTCGCTCGGCCCACTGAATCACCGCCTCGATGTTGTTCGAGAAGATGTAGCCGAGCATGCAGAAGAAGGCCGCCCACAGCCCGGATCCGATGATGTCGTACGGCATGAAGCGCCGGTAGGGCATCTTCGAAGAGCCCGCAATGAAGGGCGCGAGCGCACGCACCAAGCCGATGAAACGACCGATCAGGATCGTCTTGCCGCCGTGCTCGTGCATGTAGCGCTCGACCTGCTCGAGCCGCGCTTCTGTGATTTTCAGGCGCGCGCCGTGCTTGACCATGAACTCGCGGCCGAGCCGACGGCCGAGCCAGAAACTCACCGAATCGCCCATGAACGCGGCAAACCAAACGAGACCGATCAGGAGACGAATGTCGATCTCGCCCTGGCCGGCGACCACACCGCCGACAACGACCGCGGCTTCACCGGGGGCAACGAGTCCGACGAATGCGCCGGTTTCGAGAAAAGCCAGGACGGTGACGAGCAGGTAGGTCCACTTGCCGAGCGCGGTGGCGATGTCCTCAAGTACCTGTTCGGGCTGCGGGAGCCACGCGAATGCGCCGCCGGCGTAGAGCGCGAGCCCGACGATTCCAATGACCGAAACGACCTTCTGCTCGGTACCGAGTTTGCCGGCGCGCAGCTGCAACGCCGCGATCAGCAACCAGATTGCCGCGGCCAGGGCCGCCGTGACCTGGATGCCGTTCATCGCCAGTGGGATGCTCAACTCTCTGCCTCCTGAGCCGCTCGCGGCTCGGCAAAGTCCGCACCGACTGGCACAGCTGCGTGCGCGAGGTGCCCTGCCGAAATCAGCTCGAGCGCGGCGTGTTCGGCGGCGCGGTGGCCGTCAAAGACGCCGAAGCTCGTCGGACCGGAGCCGGTGAATGCGGCCGACAGCGCTCCGTGGCTCTTCAGCAGCGCCGGCAGACCGGAGAGTTCCGGGCGCAGCGCGACGATCGCGGGTTCCAGCGCATTCTCGACCAGGGCGCAGAACTCGTCGAGATCGATCCCGGAAGAGATGCGCTCGAGCAGCGCTTCTTCGCGTTGGACGATCGCCGGCTCGGGCAATCCGGCGCGATCTGACTGGCGAAACACTTCGGCGGTCGAGAGGCCTTGTTGTTGCTCGACGATCACGTAGGCCCGCTCGGCAGCGCCCGCCAGGCAGCGCGGCTCAATCGTCGCCACGCGCTCGCCAGCGCCATGCACCAGCGCGGCGCCGGGGATCAATTGGCTTGGCACGTCGGCCCCGAGCGCGAAGGCGAGCTGCTCGTAGTCGGAGGTCGGACGACCGGAAATTGCTGCGGCGAGGCGCAATGCGGCGGCCGCGTCGGCGCTTCCGCCACCCATGCCCGCGGCGATCGGGACGTGCTTGTCGATTGTCACTTCGAGTGGCGGTCCGTCGAGCAAGCCAGCCTCGCGCGCGCCGCGCAGTGCCTGCTCGGCAAGATTTTCGCCTTCGATGGCGTCGCAGATCACCCGGTCGTTGAGTCCTTCGGCGGCGCGGGCGGTGAGCGTGTCGGTCAGCGAAACCGATTCGAAGAGCGATGCGATCTCGTGCAGTCCGTCATCGCGCGTCGGTCCGAGATAGAGGCAGATATTCAGCTTGCCCGGCGCCTGGACGATCCACGTGCTCATGCGTCCTCCCCAAGTAGCTCGTAAAGCCGCAGAAACTGCACCGCCGTGAGGCGTTCGGCGCGCGTATCTGGCGGGAGGTCGAGTTGGTCGAGCGCTCCAGCCGCACGCTGCTTGATCGAGGAGTCGTCGCGCCGGGCAAGCGCCAGCGACCCCGGCAGCGGCTTGCGACGGTGCGCAAATGCTCCGTGTACGAGCTCCGCGAAATCCGCTGGGGGGTTTGCACGAGTTCGCGTCAGCGTCACGAGCGAAGAGTCCACGTTTGGCACCGGATGGAAGATATTTCGCGAAAGCCGCCGCGTTCCCGCCTCGCCGGCTACAGCCTGCACGAGCACAGATGTCGCGCCGTAGAGCTTCCCACCAGGCTTGGCCGCGAGCCGCTCGCCTACCTCACGCTGGGCCATCACGCAGCAGAGTTCAAGATCTTCAAGTTCGTAGAAGGCCTTGATCACGCAGGTCGCGGCGACGTTGTAGGGAAGGTTTGCGATCAGTTTGTTCGGACGCGGATCGAGCGCCGAGAAATCGAGGCCAACTGCGTCGGCGAATCTCAGCTCGACGTTCGCGTACGGCGCGAGCGCATCCTCAAGCGGGGCCCGCAGCGACTCGTCGATCTCGATCACATGCGTGAACTCCGCGCGCGCCGCCAAGTATTCGGAGAGCACTCCGAGTCCGCCGCCGACTTCGAGCACGCAATCGTCCGGGGCGAGCCCGGCGCTATCGGCGATCACACCGAGAATGTTGTTGTCAACGAGGAAGTTCTGACCGAGTTTGCGTCTGGGCCGGATGTCGAAACGGCGCATGCGCTCGATCGACGGTTGCTGGGCGCGATCGGACACCGGTGGCCTACCAGGCCAGCGCGCGCTCCGCATTGGCGGTCACGAGCGCGTCGAGTTCGTCGTAGCTAACTCCTCGCCCTTCCGCCACCACCGCTGCGGTGAGCGTGACCCAAGCCGGCTCGCAGCGCTTGCCGCGATTGGGCATCGGCGCAAGGAATGGCGAGTCGGTCTCAAGCAGCAGCAGCTCGTCCGGTACCCGCGCAGCCGCCTCCCGCAGATCAGGCGCGTTCTTGAAAGTGACGTTGCCGGCGAACGAGCAGTAGAAGCCCGCGTCGACTGCGCGGTCCAGTTGCGAAACGTCGGAAAAGCAGTGGAGGATCACCGCCGGCAGCGCGCCGGCATGTTCGATCAGCGTGTCGATGCACTCGGCCTCGGCGGCGCGAGCGTGGATTGAGACCGGCAGCTTGTGGGACGCGGCGATCTCAATTTGCGTGAGGAAGGCTTCGCGCTGGGCATCGGCCGGAGCGCTGTCGCGGAAGAAGTCGAGTCCGGTCTCGCCGATCGCCCGCACGCGCGGGTGGCTCGCCGCCTCGTCGATCGCCTGCGCATGCGCGGCGCCGAAGTCGCTTGTCTCGTTCGGATGGCAGCCGACGGCTGCGAAGACCTCCTGGTGCGCCTCGGCGATCTGCAGCGAGACATCGAACGTGTCGCGCGTGAGACCGATCGTGAGGATCCGATTCACCCCGGCCTCGCGCGCACGCGCGACGATCTCCGCCGGTTCGCCATCGCACATCTCGATGTGAGCGTGGGTGTCGACCATCAGCCGGCCGCCGGCTCGAGCTTGGGAAACAGCGGGGCGAGTTGGTCAACCTTGAAGCCTCCGTCGCCGGCGCCAAAGCTTGCCGCGGCGATATCTCCCGCTTGATCCTCGTGGCCGATCGCCGCGAGCAGTTGGGCCGTGGACTTCGGGATCCAGGGATGCAGGAGGATCGATACGACGCGCAGGCCTTCTGCCAGCGCGTAGAGCGTCGCGTCGAGCTGCGCGGCGTTCGACTCTTCCTTCGCAAGCTTCCACGGCGCTGTCTCCTCGACAAAGCGGTTCAACCGGCGCACCAGGCCCCAGACGTCATCAAGCGCGGCGGAAAGTTCAAGGTCGTCGATCTGGTGCATCAGGCGATCGGCCGCACCGCCGAAATCGTCTTCGAGCCCGGTGCGCTCCGGCCGCGCGGGGACGACGCCGTCGCGGTACTTGGTGATCATCGCCAGCGAGCGGCTGGCGAGGTTGCCGTACTCGTTGGCAAGCTCGGTGTTGTAACGAGTCTCAAAGCCCTCGGTGCTGATCGATCCGTCATTGCCGAAGCTCACCTCGCGGAAGCAGTAGAAGCGCAGCGCATCCGAACCAAAGAGATCGACGACCTTGTTCGGGTCGAGCACGTTGCCAAGCGACTTGCTCATCTTCTCGCCGTCCATCAGCAGGTACCCGTGGATGAACATGCGCTTGGGCAGCTCGGCGCCGAGCGCCATCAGCATCGCCGGCCAGTAGACGGCGTGGAACTTGACGATGTCCTTGGCCATCACGTGAACGTCGGCGGGCCAGATCGCTGCGTCTGGGCGGGCGATCTTCGGAGCGGTCCAGTAGTTGAGCAGTGCGTCAAACCAGACGTACATCACGTGCGACGGATCCCACGGCAACTCGACGCCCCAGCTGATCTTTGAGCGTGAGAGCGCGACATCCCGCAGGCCGCCCTTGATGAATGAGAGCGCCTCGTTGTAGCGGTGACGTGGGAGCACCCAGTCCGGCTGGTCGGCGAAGAGCTTTTCGAGCGGCTCCTGGAACGCCGAGAGCTTGAAGAACCAGCTCTCCTCGGACTCGTTCTCCAGCGGGATGCGGTGGATCGGGCAGGTGTTGCCCTCGGCGATCTCGTGCTCGGACTTGAAGTCGGCGCACTTGGGGCAGTACCAACCCTCGTAGGTCCCCTTATAGACGTAACCGTTGTCGTGGATCTGCTGCCAGACGCGCTGGACCTCGGCTTTGTGCTGGGGGTTGGTCGTGCGGATGAAGAAATCGTTAGTGACGTCGATCTTCTCGGTCAGCGCCTCGAATCGCGGCGCGTTGCGATCGACCAGCTCCTGCGGCGTTGTGCCTTGGGCCTCGGCGGCGAGCACCACCGGCTCGCCGTGCTCGTCGGTCCCGGTCACGAAGAAGACGTCTTCGCCGCGCTGGCGCATGTGGCGCGCGAGCACATCGGCGCCGATCGTCGAGTACGCGTGGCCCAGATGCGGCTCGGCATTGACGTAGTAGATCGGCGTTGTCACGTAGAACGACACGCGCCGATCCTACATTCGGGGTCTAGATAGCCCGCAGTGCCGCCAAAGGCAATCAGGCGAGTGCCATGGAGACTTGCGCCTTGAAGTCGACAGAATCGTCTTGCTCGGAAGCAGAGAGTGACGAAAGCGTCCCGGCTTTCTCCACGTCGAATAGATAGAGCGAGATCGCCTCTTCCAGCGATTCGCGAAGCTCCTCGAGATCAATTCCGGTGGCGAAGCAGCCTGGGAGTTCAACAACTTCGGCCCAGTAATGATCCGGCTCCGGATGAATCGCGACGGTGAACTCGGAGACTTGCTGTGCGTTCACGTCAAATCACTCCTCGATAGTCCAGATTGCTTCAATATCGACGCGGTCAGTCCCTTACTGTAATCGCGGCCCTTCGTTTGGGGAAGCGTTATCGGACGCATGCCCTCACGAACCATCTTGACCTGATGTTTGCCACCGGTCGTTCGCGTCCAGCCGTGTCGGGACAGGAGCACGATCGCCGTTTTCTGATTGAGCAGGCGTGGCAACCCGTATCAACCGGTCCGCCGCAGCGGGATCACATCCGCCTGCTCGACGGCTGACCGCCCGTCATTCTCCGCGGGTGGCGTGCGGCGAGGTTGTCGCCGGACGATGAGCGCTGCCAGACAAAGCACGGCGATTGCGACCAGCAGCAGGCGGCGTGGCAGCTGTTCGCGCGGCTCTCTCTCCGCGTTGAGTGGAGTGCCTTTCGGAGCCCCGGCTTGGCTGGTCCGAACTGATTCTGAGTCGGCCGCGACTTCAGCGGGATGTGAAATGGGGGGAGGGGCGACGCGGCTGATGCCGTCTGCCGCGTCGCCCTCGTGCGCGTTTTCGCCGGCGGAGTGGGCTGCCGCGGTGCGGCGCCCTTGAACCCCATGCCTCGGTGCCGGCGCGCTGTCTCCTGTTGTGTGCGCACGAACATCTGCGGAGCGCGCGGCTGGGCGCTCCAAAGCTTCGATCTTGGGCGCGGCGGATCGTGCCGTGGTCGCCACGCGCTGAGCGCCGAGCAGAGTCATCGGATCGACGTATGCGCGCGAGTCCGCGCGACGCACGGAGAGGTGCACGTGCGGCTGATCGACCGATCGCCGGCCGGTGCTGCCGACGCTGCCGAGCCGTGTCCCGGCGCGCACGCGCTGACCGATTCGCACGTCGCGCTCCGCCAGATGCAAGCTGCTGACAAGCCAAGCGCCGTCCTCGCTACGAAGGGTCACGGCATTGCCGCCGTCCGGGAGCCTGCCCGAGTAGCTCACGCGGCCGGGGGTGACCGCCAGCACCGGCGTCCCGGCCGGCGCGGCGATATCGACCCCGCGGTGTTGACCGGCGGCGTAACGATCGCTGCCGTTCTTGTACGGCGTGATCACTTCGCCCAGCAGCGGCCAGGGCCATGCGCCGCTTCCACCCGCTGCGGTCGCCGCCGGCGAAGACGCTGGCGGCGCGAGCAGAACGAGCGCGATGGCGATGACGGTGACCAAGCTGCCGGCCGCGCCAAAGCCGCCGTTCGCCGCCAGGCGGACAGAGCTTTTCGGTTGGGCGATCACGGTCAACATGGCGGCCACCGTAAACGGGTTTGAGCTGCCTGTGGGGTGCGAAGACGCAGGTTTTACAGCGCCGTCGCGAAGTTTTTACAGAGCCGTCACAGACGGCGCAGATTCAGGGCTGGTAGAGGTCGTTGGCGCGCAGCCCAGTGAGCTCGGCGACGACCTTTGCGGCGTCCCGCGCACGCGCGCCAGACTCGGCCAACCGGTCAACCGCCGCGCGCGCGTCGGCGAGCCTGCGGTGCTCGAGCGACTCTGGAGAAGCGGCGCCGACCACCAGCACGATTTCGCCCTTGACCTCGCCGCCGCCGAAGTGGGCTGCGAGTTCCTCAGCGCTTCCACGTGCCACCTCTTCGTGGAGCTTGGTCAACTCGCGGCAGACGGCGACCGGCCTCGTCGGGTCGATCGTCGCAAGTCTTTCAAGCGTTGCGCCCAGCCGCTTGGGCGACTCAAATGCCACCAGTGTTTCGGTGAGATTGGCCAGCAGCGAATCGATCTCGGAAGCCTTCCGCGGCATGAAGCCCTCAAAGCGCCAATGGTCGCTCGGAAGCCCGGCGGCGACGAGGGCGGCAAGCACGGCAGAGGGTCCCGGGAGGACCTCCACCGGGAGCCCAGCGGCGATGCAGGCCTGCACCATCACGTAGCCGGGGTCCGAAACCAGTGGCATCCCCGCGTCGGACACGAGCGCGACCGTCGCCCCGTCGTCCATCTGCTTCACGAGCTCGCCGGCGCGGCGGCGCTCGTTCTGCTCGTTGTAGGAGACAAGCTTGCCCGAGACGCCGAAGCGCTCAAGCAGCTTGCCCGTGCGGCGGGTGTCCTCGCAAGCGATCACGTCCGCCTCGCGCAGCGTGGTGAGAGTGCGCAGCGTGACGTCCTCGAGGTTTCCGATCGGCGTCGGGCAGACGATCAGGCGGCCGGGCATCTAGATGTCCTCCAGTGGTTCGTCAAGACACTCGACGAACGCCAGCGCGGCCGCTCCCAGCATGCCAGCCTCGGCGCCGAATTTTGCGGCAAGCACCGGCGCCTGCTCCTTGTTGGGCGAGAGCGCGTTCTCGGCCAAGTGCGTGCGTGCAGGTTCGAGCAGCAACTCGCCGGCCCCGGCAGCAGCGCCGCCGCCGATCACGATTGCTTCCGGGTTGAAGACGTTGACCACCCCGACCAGCCCTGCTCCCAGGAAATGGCCCGCTCGTGCGAGCACCTCGATCGCGCCCTGATCGCCGCCATGGGCGAGATCGCTCGCCGTCGCTCCGGTCACCTCGCGCCCGGCCGCCAGTTCGCGGCCGAGGCCGGAGTCGGGGTTGGCCTCCGCGTACTCGCGGGCGTAGCGGCCGATCGCGGTGCCGGAGGCCATCGTCTCAAAGCAACCGCGATTCGGGCAGAACCCCTGACAAGGAGGCCCGTCGGCGAGGACCGTCATGTGACCGAGCTCAGCGCCAGAGCCGTGCGCGCCGCGAAAGAGCTTGCCGTCGATCACGATCCCGCCGGCGATGCCAGTTCCGACGCCGATCATCACCACGTCGCGCTTGCCACGGGCGGCACCGAAGCGCTGCTCAGCCAGTGCGGCGACGTTGCCGTCATTGTCGAGTGCGACCGGCAGGCCGAGTCGCTCGGTCATCAGGTCGCGGATCGGCACGTCCGCGATCGGCAGGTTGACGCTCATCACCGCGCGCCCGGAGGCCTGGTCGATCAGAGAGGGGATGCCGAGGCCGACTGCTTCGACCGGCGCCTCGTCGTCGGTCACCTGCCGCAGTTCGTCGACGACGTCGACGATCATCTCGAGCAGCTCCGTCTGACTGACGCCGTGCGACGGACGCTTCGCCCGGTGGTGGACCTTCAGGTCCCCCGAGACCACCCCGGCCGCGAGCTTCGTGCCGCCAAGGTCAATCCCGATCACTCTGCGTGCTGCCGCCCCGTCGCTCATTGAGCGCATGCTAATCCGGCAGGCGTACGGTGCGATCCGCGGAAACAATCCTGCGCGAGCGTTGTTCCCTTTACTTGCCGACGATGAACGGAAAACTTCCATACAAGACCTATCGCGCAAGGCGCCGCCCTTGGGATCGCTTCAAGCGGTCGCAGTTCGACAAGCTCAGCGATGCGCCGCCGCCCCAGCCCGGAGATCCGCACTATCCGGCGCCCCCGCCCTCGCGCAGCCGGGAGGACGTCGGCATGCAGCCCGCGCCGCCGCCCAGACGCGCCCCCGCCTCCGGCGGGTCGGCCCAGCGCCAGCCGCGCAAGGCGCCGAAGGTGCGAAAGCCGCGCAGCACGGGCACGTGGCTGAAGGTGCTCAAGTGGGTCGCGATCTGGGCGGTCGCATGGGTGGCGCTCAGCGCGGTGCTCTTCGTCGTCAGCGCGACGATCCAGCAGTCGAAGGTCTCCGATGCCACCAACGCTCAGCTCGGCGGCGGCGGCAACTTCATCACCAGTCCGGGCAACGTGCTGGTGATGGGCCTCGATGAGCGGCCGAAAAACTGGAACGCCGAGCATGGTCCCGCGCGCACGGACACCTTGATGCTGCTGCGCGTCGGCGGTGGCGAGGCACGTCGCCTCTCGATCCCTCGCGATTCCTACGCGCAGATCCCCGGCTACCAAGCGCAGAAGATCAACGCCGCGTATGCCTATGGGGGCGCCGCGCTGACGATCCGCACCGTCGAGGACTTCATGAACGTCGGCGGCGGGAACATGCAGATCAACCACATGATCATCGTCGACTTCGAGCACTTCCCGGCGCTGATCGACGCGCTCGGCGGGGTGAAGGTGAAGGTCGATCAGCGCTGCATTCGCAGCACGTTCGACGGCAAGACCTTCAAGCTGAGCCGCGGTGAGCACAAGCTAAATGGCGAGCAAGCGTTGCGCTACTCGCGTGTCCGGAAGAACAGCTGCAACCCCGGAGAGGACGACATCGATCGCGCCGCCCGCCAGCAGCAGGTGATCTCGTCGATGAAGCACAAGATCTACAGCCCGTTGACGTTCTTCCGCCTCCCTTGGATCGCCTGGGCGGCGCCCAAAGCGTTCGTGACAGACATGAGCCCGTTCACGCTGATGAGCTTCATGGCATCGATGACCCTCGGCGAGAACCCCAAACCGCGCGTGCTCGAACCCTCCGAACCGGGTCCGGCCGGCAGCATCGTGATTCCCGAAGGCGAACGCGCCACCTGGGCGCGCCGCTTCGCGGACTGACGCAAGTGATTAGTAGGTCGGCGGTGCCGGTGGCTGCGGCGGCATGGGGCCCTGCGGGGGCTGCTTGTTGCCCTGGGCCATCATGAACAGTCCGAGCAGGAGGCCGACCACGCCGGCCACCATCAGGATCACGCCGACGACCTGGATGTCGATGCCGGCGACCGTTGCGGTGACCGCGAACTTGAGGATCGCGCCGACTGCGATCAGGAAAATTGAGGCGCCGATTGTCATTTGGGCTTGTCCTTCGACTTCGTGGATTCAGAAGTGGAACTGCTCTTTG
Organism: Actinomycetes bacterium; assembly: GCA_023404495.1. GTDB lineage: Bacteria > Actinomycetota > Thermoleophilia > Solirubrobacterales > JACPNS01 > JACPNS01. Next base: position 56,823 of record JAEYBE010000005.1, read on the forward strand.
ATTCTGACTTCTTCTCGGACGTATTCCCGCCAGCGGAGGAACTCGAACCTGAGCTTGAATCGTCGGGAGCGCCCTGGCCGGATTTCGCACGGCGATTGCTCGAGTAGTCGGTGTTGTGGAAGCCGGATCCCTTGAAGTGGATCGCGGGCGCCGTGTAGACGCGTTCGACCGGTTCTCCGGTCTCGGGATCCTTCGTCAGCGGCTCGTCGGTGAACTTCTGGATCACCTCGAAAGTCGAGCCGTCGGCGCGCCTGTATTCGTAGATCGGCATGGCCGTTAGGGTAGCTTTTGCGCCTCAATGGGGGACCTTCCGACACCAGAATCAGCCGCGCAGGACACCGTCACGATGGACAAGATCGTGTCGCTCTGCAAGCGGCGCGGCTTCATCTTCCAGTCGTCGGAGATCTACGGGGGCCTTGCGAGCACCTACGACTACGGCCACTACGGCGTGCTGCTCAAGAACAACGTCAAGGCCGAGTGGCGTCGCTCGGTCGCCCAGGAACGCGACGACGTCGTGCTGCTTGATGCCGCGATCCTGATGCACCCGAAGACCTGGGAGGCCTCCGGGCACCTCGCCGGATTCTCCGATCCGCTCGTGCAGTGCTTGGGCAAATGCAAGCGCCGCTTCCGCTATGACCACCTGGTCGAGGAACTCGAGGCCGAAGGCAAGCCCACCGACAACGTGGTGTGCCCGGTCTGTGGGGGCGAGCTCTCCGAGCCGAAGAACTTCAACCTGATGTTCCAGACGAACATGGGCCCGGTCCAGGATGAGGGATCGACGATCTACCTGCGACCCGAAACCGCGCAGGGAATCTTCGTCAACTTCAAGAACGTCATGCAGTTTGCGCGCAAGAAGCTGCCGATGGGGATTGCCCAGATCGGCAAGAGCTTTCGCAACGAGATCACGCCGGGCAACTTCATCTTTCGCACACGCGAGTTTGAGCAGATGGAGATCGAGTACTTCGTGCCGCCGGCGATGGCCGAGCAGGCATATGAGGAGTGGAAGACAGCGCGCCTCAACTGGTACATCGAGTTGGGAATCCGCCCCGACCACCTCACCCTGCGCGCGCACGACGCCGACGAGCTCTCGCACTACTCGAGCGGCACTTCCGACGTCGAGTACTGGTTCCCGATGGGCTGGAGCGAGCTGGAGGGCATCGCCAACCGCGGCGACTTCGACCTCACCCAACACCAGCAGTTCTCCGGCGAGAAGCTCGACTACCTCGACCCCGCCACCAACGAGCGCTACGTCCCGCACGTGATTGAGCCCTCGGCAGGCGCCGACCGCGGCACGCTTGCCTTCATGGTCGACGCCTACGACGAGGAAAACGTTGAGGGCCGCGAGCGCGTGGTGTTGCGCCTGCACCCGCGGCTTGCCCCGGTCAAAGTCGCCGTGCTGCCGCTCGTCAATAAGGACGGCCAGCCCGAGAAGGCCCGTTCGCTCTACGAAGCGCTGCGCAAAGACATGCAGGCCGAGTTCGACACCGGCGGCTCGATCGGCAAGCGCTACCGCCGCCAGGACGAGATCGGCACACCGTGGGGCGTCACGATCGACCACCAGACGATGGAGGACGACACCGTCACTCTGCGCGACCGCGATTCGCTCGAACAGACGCGAATTCCGATCGGCGACGTCGGTGCGCTGCTGCGCGAGAAGCTTGCCGCTGACTGGAAGAGCCCGAAGCTGGGGTAGGACTCTCCCGAGCGTTGATCGACGTGAGCCTGCAGTCTCGAATAGCGGCCGAAATGCCCCGCGCCAAGGAGAACCTTGCGCAGCTGGTTGCATATCGCTCGGTCGCCGACGCTGCAGTTGAAGATCCTTCTGAGTGCGCCGCCGCCGCCGAGTGGGTGGTGTCGGCGATGCGCGAAGCCGGCGTCACCGGCGCGGCCGCACACGAGACACCAGACGGGAGCAAGGTCGTGCTCGGCGAGGTCGCCGGCCCGAGCGGCGCCCCAACGGTCCTGCTCTACAGCCACTACGACGTCCAGCCAGCCGGCGACCCCGACGCTTGGAGCAGCCCGCCGTTCGAGTTGACCGAGCGCGACGGTCGCTGGTTCGGGCGTGGCGCGGCCGACTGCAAGAGTGGGGTGATCGTCTCATTGCTCGCGCTCAAAGGGCTTGGGGTGGCGACGGGCACGCCCCCACCGGTGAATCTGAAGATCGTCGTGGAGGGCTCAGAGGAGCAGGGCACCGGCGGCCTCGATCAGTTTGTCGAGGCCAACCCCGAACTCTTCGCGGCCGACGCGATGCTGATTCTCGACTCGGGCAACTTCGAACTCGGCCTGCCGACGCTTACCACCAGCTTGCGCGGAATCGTCAATCTCAACGTGAGCGTGGAGACGATGGCCGGCCCGCAGCATTCGGGCGTCTACGGAGGCGCCTCGCCGGACGCGCTCGGCGCGTTGATCGGGATGCTCGCCTCACTGACCGACGCAAACGGCAACACGACGATCGACGGCCTCGATTCGGCCCAGACCTGGGCCGGTGTCGAGTACGCATCTGAGAACTTCGCCGCCGACGCGGGGGTGCTTGCGGGAGTGGACCTTGCCGGCGACGGCAGCGTGCCAGAGATGATCTGGGCGCGGCCTGCCGTGAGCGTGCTCGGCATTGACGCGCCGGCAGTCGACGGCGCCGCCAACGCGATCCAGCCGCGCGCCCGCGCAAAGGTCAGCGTCCGCGTCCCGCCGGGACTCTCCGGCGAACACGCGGCCGAGGCGCTCGAGGCGCACTTGCGCAGCCGCACGCCATGGAACGCGAAGCTCAGCTTCGAGCGTGAGGCAGTCGCAGATCCATTCAGCGGGAGACTCGACGGCCCGGCTTTTGCGGCGCTAAGCGAGGCGATGGCCGAGGCCTTCGATCGTCCCACCACCACGATGGGCCAGGGCGGTTCGATTCCCCTCTGCACGCTGCTGGCCGACGAGTTCCCGCAGGCAGAGATTCTCCTGCTCGGCGCGCAGGAGCCGGCTTGCCAGATTCACGCGCCGGACGAATCCGTCGATCCGCGCGAGATCGAGCGAGTTGCGCTGGCAGTCGCTTTGTTCATCGCGAGCTACAAAGGCTGAGCGCAGACGCGCTCGACCCGGCCGCCGCTAGATGTGGCCGTAGCGCGACCATGCGATCGCTTCGAGCGCGTACTTCAGGCCGAAGATCAGTTCGGCGTCGTTCTTCCACGCGCTGCTTGCCCCGCGCTTGTAAACCTGATTCCCAAGGAACCCGGCCGGGGAGTGGCTGCGCAGCCGCGCGAGCGAACCTTTGAGAATTCGGTTCGCCAAGGGTTGCCAGCGTTCGGGTTGCGCGCAGCCCTTGTGCACGACGTCGCACGCTTTGGACAGGTGCAGAAGTCCGGCGGCCGTGATCACGCCGGCCGAGACATCTCGCGGATCGCTGGCGCGCGCGCGGTAATCCCACAGCGGCAGGCCGTCGGCCGGCAGGTGCTTTGCGACGTAGTTCGCATTCTTTTCCGCAATCGCAAGGAACTTGCGGCTCGAGAACTGCCGGCCGGCGTCTGCGAATCCGTAGATGCTCCACGCCTGGCCTCTGGCCCAGACACTGCGGTCGGAGAGGCCCTGGTGGGTGTGGCGAATCACTCGCGGTCGCTTGGAGCTGCGGATATACCGGCCCGCTTGGTAAGTGGAGCCATCGCTGCGCTGAAGATGCCGTGCCACCCAGTCGGCATGGCGCCGGGCAAGCGCGCGGTACTTCGACTCGCCGGTGACCAACGCAGCCCAATACAACAGATCGAGATTCATCATGCTGTCGACGATCGTCTCGGTGCCGCCGCTTGGGCAGTCCGAGCAGGTTCGGGCGCTCATCGGAATGATTCCCTGGCCGGTCGTCCGCGAAAGCCGCAGCAGTGTCGCCGCGGCCCTCAGCCCGCTTGACTCAAAGCGCCGGCAGTCGATCTGCGACCGACCGCATATTCGCCACCAGGCGGCGACCGACGACTCGCCGTACATGAATCCGAGGTCGTGCAGCTTGGTGCGTTCAAATCCGAAGTGCTCGATCGTCGCCGCGCGCGCCCGCGCCGCGTTCGAATCCGTCGGTTGCAGGTCGAATGCGTGCCAGAGCGTTGCCGCCCAGAATCCAGAGGTCCAATCGCTGCCGGGCGCAAAGCGCAGGATGCCATCGTCGCCGGTGCCGACGGGGAAATCTCCGGCGGGCACTTGCGCCGAGAGCTGGTCCACACGCTGCAGCAGGAGATCGCCCTCGGCGCCGAACGCAGCGGGGTCCGGGGTCAGGGCGCTTGCCGCGGCCGGGAAGCAGCAGACGGCAAGTACGGCGAGTGTGGCCAGCGCGGAGCGCATCTCTACTACGAACAGCGACCGACGAGCCGTAGTTGCGGTCTACGAGCGCTCGGCGCCGAGCAGATAGAGCGCGGCGTCGATGTCGGCGGCGACGCAGGCGTCATGATCGCCCTCCGGGTCCTGAAACATCTCCAGCGCCAGGCCGTTGGCCATCGCCAGAAGCGCCGACGCTGTCGCCAATGGAGCATGGCGCGGGGTGATTGCGCCTTTTGCCGTCATCTGCTCGATGATCTCAGCGAACTGCCCGCGCGTCTTGCGGTTGTAGTCGGCGACTTCGTTGCCGATCTCCGGGTGCCTGCGCGCCTCGCCGATCAGCTCAAACGCAAGTAGGTAGAGCTCGGGCTCGTTGTCGAGAATGATGCGCAGCTGCGCAAGCAGCAGATTGACCAGTTCTTCGGCGTTGCTCGCGATGCTCGTCGCCGCTTGGATCGCCTCAACGAGCCGGTCGGTCTCGCGGCGGATCACCTCGATCAGCAGGCGCTCCTTGGAGCCGAAGTAGTAGTGCAGCAGGCCGCGGCTGACACCGGCCTCCTTGGAGACGTGATCGAACGTCGCGCCGGCCGCGCCGTACTTGGCGACGCAAGTGCGCATGGCCGCGACGATTCGCGTCGCTTTCTCGCCCGTCAGATTCGGAGCTGACTTTGTGTCCGCGGAAGCCACTCGACGTGCAGTCTAAGGCTCAAATGGGGCGTAATGTCCCGGGATGATCCGCACGGGCTGCAAATCGCGGATTTTGCGCCACTGTGCGAGCAGTGTCTCGCGCCCGGGGAAGTCTTTCGGCAGCTCCATCTTCTCGAAGTACTCAGGCAGCGGGCCGACGCAGTCGCTGGGGATCGCGACCAGGCCCTCAGCCGTGTCGACAAGCAGCGTGATCAACCCATCCGAGTGTCCTGGCGTGAGCATCCAGCGCACGCCGTCTTCGAACTCGCCTTCGCTGCCGGAGAGCGGAACAACCTCGACCGTCTCAAGCAGTCCGGACCACATCTTCGCGTACGGCGCATCGAGCTCGATCTCGTGCACGAACACCCGGCGACCGGGGAATTCCATCAGCGCCCCGACGTGATCGAAGTGCATGTGCGTGAGGATTACGTCCTCGATCTTGAACGGGTCGGCGCCGAGCTCCCCGATCGCCGCGCTGTAGGGAGCGCCCTGCATCGGGATCCCGGGGTCGACCACGTAATTGCGCGCCGCGCGGATCAGACAAGAGTTGGGGATCACCAGCATCGCGGCCGACTCGCCGTTCATCTGGATCTCCTTGTACCTGGAGAACCCGCTGGGCGAGTCAGCGGCCTGCTGGACTTCGGCGGTGCCCGCCCCGACGGCGAAGACGAATCGCCGTTCGGGGAAGAGCAGATCTACCGAGTGGGCCACGCGCTAGGCGGAACCGTTGCTGCTGCCGACCGGACTCGCGGTCTTGGAGGTGTACTGGAACTCCTCCTCCGCACCGAACAGCGCGTCGAGCACTGCCTTGCGGGCGTCTTCGCTGACCGCCAGGGCCACGATCGCGCCAAGGGTCGCGACAACGAACAGCTTGCGCACGGGGTGACGCTTCCTCTTCTCCTGCTTGGCCGGCTCAGGCTCGGGTGCGGGGGCGACGGCCTGCTTCTCCTCGGCCTTCTTGGCGGATCGCTTCATCTGTTTCTGCGCTTTCTTGGAGATCTTCTGCTCGGTTGGCTTTGCTTCCTCGACCGCGTGCTGAACCGACTGCAACGCGCTGAGCGCGTGCTCGCGGAGTTCGGCGTCGGTGAGGATCTGCTTGATCTGCTTTGCCTTCGTGGTTGCCATGGCTGGCTCGCCTCCTGGCGGTCTTACGTCGATTGCGGATACTAAATGCTGACCTTCTTGCCGGTGCGGCCGTTGGCCGCTGACTTCTTCCTACCCGGCTTTCCATTCGCGGACGACTTGGCCGGTTCGAGCGCGAGTGCGAGGACCTCGTCGATCGAGCTGACGAATTTGAACTTCGTCTTTTTGAGCAGAGCCTTCGGGATCTCCTCGGCGTCGGCCTCGTTGTCCGAGGGTGCGATCACCGTCTTCATCTCGGCCTGCTGGGCGGCGATCGCCTTTTCCTTCAGGCCGCCGATCGGCAGAACCTGACCGGTCAGCGTGATCTCGCCCGTCATCGCGACGTCGCTCCTGACGCACCGGCCGGTGACCAGCGACGCGAGCGCCGTCGTCATCGTCACGCCGGCCGATGGTCCGTCCTTGGGAACGGCGCCGGCCGGCACGTGGATGTGGATGTCGTGGGTCGCAAACCAGTCATCCGGCAGACCGGAGCCGAGTTCCTTGTAGTGGCCCTTGATCCACGAGAGCGCGGCTTGGGCCGACTCGCGCATCACGTCGCCGAGCTGCCCGGTGATCTGCAGCCCGCCTTTGCCGGGGTAGGCGGTCGCCTCGATGTAGAGGACGTCGCCGCCCACAGGAGTCCAGGCAAGACCCGTCGCCACGCCCGGCGTGTTGGTGCGGCGCGGAGCGTCTGCCTTGACCTTGCGCGACCCCAGCAGCTCGACGATCTGGGCCTTGCGGACGGTGCGCTTGGACTTGCGGGTTCCCTCGGCGAACTCGCGGGCGACCTTGCGGCAGACGGCGCCGATCTCGCGCTCCAGGTTGCGTACGCCGGCTTCGCGGGTGTAGCCGTCGATGATTTCGGTCAGTGCGTCGTCGGCGAACTCGATCTTCGTCTTGGTGAGCCCATTGCGCTCAACCTGACGCGGCACGAGGTAGCGCTTTGCGATCTGCAGCTTGTCCTGGGCGGTGTAGCCAGAGAGCTGAATCACCTCCATGCGGTCGCGCAACGGACCGGGGATCGGCTCGATCTGGTTGGCCGTCGCGATGAACGTCACGTTGGAGAGGTCGAACGGCAGGTCGAGGTAGTGATCGCGGAAGGTCGCGTTCTGCTCGGGGTCGAGCACCTCGAGCATCGCGCTCGCAGGGTCTCCGCGGAAGTCGTTGCCCATCTTGTCGATCTCGTCGATCATCAGCACCGGGTTGTTTGAGCCGGCGTCGCGCATTGCGCGGATGATCGTGCCGGGCATCGCACCGATGTAGGTCCGCCGGTGGCCGCGAATCTCGGCCTCGTCGCGCACACCGCCGACCGAGATGCGCTCGAACTCGCGGCCCATCGCGCGGGCGACGCTGCGACCAAGCGACGTCTTGCCGACGCCCGGCGGCCCGAGCAGGCAGAGGATCGTGCCGCGCGCGTCGGGGTTGAGCTTGCGCACGGCGAGAAACTCGATCAGCCGGTCCTTGACCTTCTCGATGTCGTAGTGGTCGTCGTCGAGCACCTTCCTGGCATGTTTGAGGTCGAGGTTGTCCTCGGTGTGCTTGTCCCACGGCAGCGAGACGATCCACTCAAGGTAGGTACGGATGACGCCGTATTCGGCGGCTGCGGCCGGCAGTCGCTCAAGGCGTTCCAGCTCGCGGTCGGCGGCGGTGCGGACCTCCTCCGGGAGTCCGGCGTCCTCGATCTGCTGGCGCAGGTCGGCGGCTTCTGCCGCGTCGGGATCCGATTCGCCGAGCTCTTCCTGGATTGCCTTGAGCTGCTGGCGCAGGAAGAACTCGCGCTGCGACTTGTCGACCTCTTCCTGGACTTGGGTTTGGATCTTCGCGCCCATCGCGATCACGTCAGCCTCGCGCGCCAGAAACGCGGCGAGCTTGCGCAGGCGCTTGGTGACGTCGGCCTCCTCGAGCAGTTCCTGCTTCTCCTCTGTCTTCAGACGCAAGGAGCCCGCGATCACGTGGACGAGCTGCGAGGGGTCGTCGACGTTGGCGACCGCGACCATCAGCTCTTCCGGCAGATAGGGCACGTTCTCGACGATCTGATTGAAGGAGCCCTGAACACTGCGGACGAGCGCTTCGAGCTCGGTTGACTCCTCGATCAGGTCCGGCAGCTCGGTGACGCGCGCGACCAGGTAAGGGGTGGTGCGCGTGTAGTCGTCGATGCGGATTCGCTGCGAACCCTGGACGAGCACGCGCAGCGTGTCGTCGGGCATCTTCATCATCCGCTGAATCGTCCCGGCGACACCGACGTCGTAAAGCTGGTCGGGTCCGGGCGACTCGTTCTCCGGGTCGGTGCTCGCGACCATCGCGATCATGCGATTGCCCGCCAAGACGTCATTGACCAACTCGACGCTGCGGTCCTGTCCGATCGCCAGCGGCGTGAGCGTGTCGGGGAAGGTGACGGTTTCGCGCAGCGGCAGCACCGGCAGTACATCCGGGAGCGACGAGCCGCCGAACTCCACCTGCTGGGGCTCGCCCGAGGAGATGATTTCGATCAGTGAGTCGTCGGCCATCAGGCGCCGTCCTTCTCGCGTGAGGGAACCTTCTTGACAGGCGTCAGTTGAATCTTCTCGGGCTCGGCGAGCGGCAGTTCAATGCGCAGCAGGCCGTCCTCGTAGGTTGCGCTTGCAGCGTCCGCCACGACATCGGCACCGAGCTCGATCACGCGGCGAAAGCGACCGTGTTCGATTTCGATCTGCTGGTAGAGGCGATTGGTGTCCTCGCCGTGTGAGCGCTCGCCGCCGATCACCAGGCGACGGCCCTGGATTTCCAGTCCGACGTCCTCGATCGAGATCCCCGCAAGGTCGGCGGTGACGATCGCCTTCGGCGGATCGCCGCAGTAGTAGACGTCGACCTTTGGAGTGAAACCGGGACGCTTGCGACTCGAGACGCCCACGCGCTCCCAGCTCTGACCGAAGAGCTCGTCGAGCTGCCTGCGCATGCGTTCGAAGTTCGCGAAGATGTCGTCGTCGCGCATGTGGTGAAAACTAGCGTTTGGTGTTATCCGCTGGGTCGATTCGGGCTACCCCCATTGCAGCCGAGCCGGCGCGTCTGTACGGTTGCCGAATGAACACACAGACGCCGCTGCCAACTTCATCGCCGCTGATCGATTTGAGCGGTGTCGGCCGCAGTTATGACGTCGGGGATGAGCCTGTGATTGCGCTCGAGGGCGTCGACCTGAGCGTCGAGCCCGGCGAGTTTGTCGCGGTGCTCGGTGCCTCTGGCAGTGGCAAGACCACGCTTCTGAACATGATCGGTGCGCTCGACGCGCCGACCAGCGGCAGCGTGACCGTCGGCGGCCGCCAGCTCACCGGCGCCTCGCGAAAAGAACTCGCCGAGCTGCGGCGCCACGAGGTTGCGTTCATCTTTCAGACGTTCAACCTCTTCCCTGGGCTCACCGCCTTCGAGAATGTCGCCTTCGGCGCTGAAGTCGCCGGCGTCCAGGACCCGGAGACTGCCGCACGCGAGATGCTTGGCAAGGTCGAGCTTGCGCACCGGATCGACCACTTTCCCCATGAACTTTCGGGTGGCGAGCAACAGCGCGTGGCGATCGCTCGGGCACTCGCGACAGGCAACTCGGTTCTGCTCGCCGATGAACCGACCGGAGAGCTCGACTTTCGCACCGGCATTCAGATCCTCAAGCTTCTGCGGGCGGAGTCGCGCGCCGACGGAGGTCGCCGCGCTGTTGTGGTTGTGACGCACAATCGCGAGATTGCGCGCGCCGCCGACCGCATCGTCGAGCTCTCCAGCGGTCGCGTGGTCAGCGACGCGCCGCCCGAGGGCGGCCCGGCCGACATCGGATCGCTCCACTGGTAGGCGCAGGCGGTGCGAGGTCCCGGTTTCTGGATGCGTTGGAGTCTGCGCGATCTGCGTCGCAGGTGGTTGCAGGTCGTAGCGATCGCTTTGGTGATGGCGATTGGCGTGGCGGTGTTCGCCGGTCTCGGGGGACTCAAAGAGTTTCGCCAGCAGTCGCAACTGCAGAGCTTCGAGCAGGCGCGCTTCCACGATCTGCGGGTCTCGCTCGCGGAAGGTGAGTACGTTCGCGAGGGTGCGATCGCGCGCGCGGTCGCCCGTGCGGGCGTGGAGGTCGCCGCCCAGCAAGAGCGAATTGTTTTCCGCACCCAGATCGATGCCGCGCCGATGGCGCGCGACATCGTCACGCCCGGCTTGGTGATCGGTGTACCGGTCGACGCGCGGGGCGACGTTGATCGACTCTCGGTGCAACGCGGTGCCGGCCTGACCTCGTCCTCGCTTGACCGCGGGACGGCGATGCTCGATCGCTCCTACGCCTCGTACTACAAGCTTCCAGCAAGCGGGACGCTGGAGCTCTCCGGCGGCAGCAAGGTCCGCTACCGGGGCGTCGGGCAGTCGCCACAGTATTTCTTGATCACATCCGAGTCCGGCTTTGGCGGCGAGTCGACACTCGGCGTGCTCTACATGCCGCTTGCGGCGGCGCAGGCCTTCGCCGGCGAGCCGGGCAAGGTCAACGAACTGGTCCTTCGGCTCCCGGCTGGCGCGGGCACGGCCGCCGCCGCGGGGACGCTCAAGGAGTCGCTGGCCAGCTCACTTCCCTCCGCGAGCGTCACGACCCAGGCGGAGGAGCCGGTCTATCGGATCGGCTACAAGGACGCCGGCAGCGAGCAGCGCATGTTCTCGTTCTTCGGCCTGCTGGTGCTGCTCGGCGCCGGCCTCGCGACATTCAATCTCGTCGGCCGCACCGTGGAGGCAGAGCGCCGGGAGCTCGGAGTCGGGATGGCGCTCGGCGTGCCCACGAGCCGGCTCGCCGTCCGCCCGGCGATGCTCGGGGGGCAGATCGCCGTGCTCGGCACGCTCGCCGGTGTCGCGCTCGCGTATGCATTCGCGCAGGGCACCGCGGCGGCCTACAAGGAGCTTCTGCCGCTGCCGGTGTACGTGGAACCGTTCACCTTCGGAGTGTTTGCGCGTGGCGCGATCGTCGGGCTGATCATTCCGTTGGTCGCGACGGTCTGGCCGGTGTGGCGAGCGCTGAGGGTCCAGCCCGTCGAGGCGATCAGGGTGAGCGATCGGGCTGCCCGCGGCGGAGCGGTTCGCGCTGCGTCTCGACTACGGCTCCCCGGTGGCACGCGGGCCCAGATGCCTTGGCGCAACGCGATGCGCACGCCGCGCCGCACCCTTGTCGCCGTGGCGGGCCTCGGTGCCGTGATCGCAGTGCTGATCGCGCTGTTGGGAGTCGTCGACAGTTTCGACGCGACCGTCGACAAGAGCCGTGCTGAGGCGACGGGCCCGGAGCCAAACTTGATGAACGCCTATCTCGCGGGTCCCGAGTCCGCCACGGGCGAAGTCGGCAAGTCGATCGCGGCAACCGACGGCGTCGCCTCGTCGTCGGGGCGGCTCGATCTCTCGGGCCGGCTCAGCGGAATCTCGAGCGCAGCTTCGATACCGGTGGTGATGAGCGCGCCAGCGTCGGGCGAGCAGATCTGGCAGCCGACGATCGCCCAGGGAGCCGCGCCCAAGGGCGACAACGAAGTGCTTCTCGCGCCCAAGGCGGCGGCCGACTTGGGCGCGAAGATCGGAGACCCGCTGCTGCTCGAGCTTCCCGGCCGCCAGGTGAGTGCAAAAGCTAAGAATCAGCTGGTGGTTCGCGTGACAGGGCTGACGGGCGATCCGTTCCGCGCTTTCGTCTACGGCAGTCCGGGTCTCGCCGCGAAGGCCGGGTATTCAGGCATCGCCAATCAGTTCAAGGTGCTACCGGAGCCGGGGACGTCGTCGGCCTCGCTGCAACGCCGGTTGGCCGCCGTGCCGGGCGTCGCGCTGGCGCGTCCTGCGGGCGCCGACGCCCAGGCCCTGAACGACACGGTCGGGCAGTTCGGATCGATCATTCAGTTCGCCGCGTTTGCGGTTCTTCTGCTCGCGGTGCTGATGGCATTCAATCTCTCGAGCATCGCTGTCGACGAGCGCCGTCGTGAATACGCGACGATGTTCGCCGCGGGCCTGCCGGTCTCGCGCGGCCTGCGAATGGCGGCCACAGAGAACCTGATCGTCGGCGTACTCGCGACTCTGCTGGGCATCGCGCTCGGATATCTGACCCTCGGCTGGTTCGTCAATTCGCTCTTTGGCGAGACGTGGCCGGAAATCGGCTTGGTCCGCCACATATCCCTGGCGACGATCGCGCTCGCGTTGCTCGTCGGCGTGGTCGCGGTGTCTGCCACGCCGTACCTGCTCGCACGCCGTCTGACACGAATGGACATCCCCTCAACGCTCCGCGTGGTCGAGTGAGTCGTAGGATCGGCGTCGTGAACGAGCCGGTCAAACCGATTCTTCCATTCCGCCACTCATCAGAGACGCTCGCCGGCCTGATCTATGGCGTCGTGACTGCGATGGCCGTGATTGCCGCGCTGGCCGGGAAATCGGCCAACGTCCTGGTGATCTCTGTCATCGCCTTCGGCACCTCACTGGCGCTCGCGTTGACATACGTGTATGCGCACTGGCTGGCAGGCAGCTACGCCGGACCCGAGGGGCACGCCGGCAGCCGACGAGCCTGGCAATTCGAGCTCCCCACACTGGCCGGCCCACTGATCCTCGGCGCCATCATGGTCGTGGAGAAACTGGCAGGCGTGAGCACTGTCGTTGCCGCCGAATCGACGATGTGGTTCGGGACGATGATTCTCTTCGTGCTCGGCTATCGAATCGCACTGCAGGCCGGCCGGCGGTACCGTGCGGCGATCGCGTTCGGTCTGCTCGATTCGGCGATCGGAGCATCACTCGTGCTCGCCAAGGTGATTATTCACTGAACACTGCCGGGCTCGGCGACGATCCAGAGTGGCGTGCCTGCTCGCGAGGCCGTGACGATCGCCCCGTCCGCCCCGACGAATGGCTTCGCGGCAACGTGCCGTTTGAGCACCACTCTGCCGCTGATCGCGTCGATCGCGGTCACGTTCTGCTCGCGGTCCTGGACGACGACGCGCGGCGAGCCTGTCGGGCTGAGCAGCCGCACCGATCCGAAGGTGCGTGCCCAGATGCGCCGGCCGTCGTGGGTGTAACGCGACGCCGCGACGAAGTTGGGACGATCGAGCGGATTGACGGCGACTGTGTAGCCACTCGCATCCGCGCGGCAGAGTCCGCTTGACACGGGGTTGCCGGCGCCGTAGCCGCCCTCGCCGACAAACGGCAGGAGCAACACGCGGCGGCTGACGGCTCCGACCCAGCGGCCATCGCTGCTCAGGCACATGTTCGCGAGGTTGGGCTCGTCGATCGTCGGCGACGCCGTTCGCCATCTGCCGTCGTCGCGAATCGCGCGCGTGAGCCTCCCGGCGTTGCCGAGGCTGGTGCCGGCGATCACGCGCGTGCCGCTCTTGCTCGCGATCGCGACGGACGCATTCTCGACCGGAAGGCGCTCGGAGGTCGATCCGGTGACGAATGAGAGTTGCTTTGATTGCGGATCCTTGCCGGCAAGATTGGCCAAGGCGCTGCTCGTGTCAAGCACGTCGAGCAGCTCAGCGCCGCGTTCGCCGTTCGCATTGAGGCGGTCGGCCAGGGCCGTGTTGGCGCCGCCGTGCGCGCTGTAGTTGCCGTCCACCGAGGCGATCGCCGCCGGGCACTCACCGGCGCACCACGCGGCGGCATTTGGCGGCTCCGCGCTCCAGCCGCCGTCGGGGTTGTCGGGGAATCGCTCGAAGTCAAAGCTCCACACGGGATCTTCCTGCCCACGCCGGTAGCCCTCGACGCGGCCGTTGCCGGTTTGGACGATCGCGCCCTTTGCGTCGGCGTCCAGCACAAGCGCCTGGCTGGTCAGCGCGCGCGCCATGCCTGCGGTGGTCCCGCGGAACGCCGGACCGCGATCGGCCGAGGCGACGATCAGCGCCACGAAGGCGACGGCCGAAAAGGCGAGACAGGCGTAGACGAGTTTGAGCACGGCGCCGGCCTCGGGCGGGTCAGACGACGTAGACCGAGCCTTCGGCTGCGACTGCAACCGGGCCGCCAAACGTCCTCTCGGCTTCGGTCTTCGCCCAGAGTTGGTCGAGCTCGTCCGAGATGTGGGTGAGCACCAGCCGCGACGCGCCGGCGCGGGCCGCGTGCTCACCAGTTTCTTCGGGCGTCATGTGACCACGATCGCCGTCGCGCTCGGGTCGCGGCAGTGTCGCCTCCATGATCAGGAGGTCGGCGTCCTTCGCGAACTCAACGACCTCGTCGTTTGGGCGGTGGTCGGCGCCAAAAACAAAGCGGTTGCCATCCGCTCCAGTGAAACGGATCGCCCAAGTCGGCACGTAGTGCGGCACAGGTTGGAACTGCAGCTCGAGCGACCCGATCGTCAGCGTTGAATCGGGGTCGTAGGTGCTGACGTTGAACGCGCGCTCAATCAGTTGAGGGACGCCCAATAGTTCCGCCACACGGTCCACCACCTCGAGTCCGCCGGGCGGCAGGTGCAGATCCGGCCGCGGGCGCTCGGAGACGCCGGACCAACGCGCAACCGGCACCGGCTGCTGGCGCGGCGCGTAGAGCAAGGCAAACGCGTAGGGGAACAGATCGAAGAAGTGGTCGGCGTGCATGTGGCTGACGACAACCGCAGAGACGGTCGTGTACTCGCGAACGCGGCGCAGCTTCGCGAAGACGCCGTTGCCGCAGTCGGTCAGCAACTTGGTCTCGCCATCTTCCACGAGGTAGCCGGAGCAAGCACCGCCTGCGTCTTGCCAGGCAGGTGACTTTCCGAGCACGGTCACGCGCATCTGTCGGTGCTCCTGTCCCTCATCGGGGGAAAGTGTCGCAGCCTCAGCGCGGTTGCTGGAAGACCCAGGCTGAGCGTGTGCGCTCCTGGCGAAAAACGAAGCTCAGCTGCTGCGGTGCCTTGAGGCCCTCGGACGCCGGCCGAAAAGTCGGGCAGGGCTTGTCCGCGCCCAGCGCGCAGAGGTGATTCTGGTGGAAGTAGCAGTCCTCGCAGGAGACCTTGGACTTGGTGGTCGGCCGCCGTTTGCGGGCGGCTGCGTTGGTCTCTGCTGCGGTGGCTGGGTTCATTTGCGCTGGTTCGGGGCGTGTCTGATGGAGGCCGTGCGGGAACGTCCGCGGCGCGGCCCTGAAGTGGTTTCGATGTTGCCGGAGGGCCTCTCTGAGCGTCCCCTCGGCGACTGGTTTCCAACCTAGCGCAGATCGCTCGGCGGCTCCAAAGACGACTTCGCAAATCGCAAGTTTTTAACTTCACGCGCTCGCGCGAACGATGCAAAAAGCGACGATCTCGACGCCGCATCAACAGCCTCGTAACGAACCTGCCACAAAGAAAGAGACCTCTGGCCTTTTGGGCCAGAGGTCTCTAACGCTTCATCCTGCTGGTGGTGCTCAGACCTTCGCCAGCGCCTCCACCAGCTCCTCAACTGCGCCGGCTGAGTTCTTCAGCTGCGCGGTCTCGTCGTCGGTGAGTTCGATCTCGATGATCTCTTCGATGCCCTCGGCGCCGATCTTCACCGGCACGCCGACGAAGAGGTCCTTCAGGCCGTACTCGCCGTCGCAGAGCGCGGCGCACGGGAGCACGCGCTTCTGGTCGAAGACGATCGCGTCGCACATCTCGACGGCCGCTGCGGACGGCGCGTAGTAGGCGCTGCCCTTCTGCAGGAACTTGACGATCTCAGCGCCGCCGTCACGCGTGCGCTGGACGATCTCTTCAAGCCGGCCGGCCGAGATCTTCTGGCTGACCGGGATGCCGGCGACGTTTGTGTAGGAGACGACCGGGACCATCGTGTCGCCGTGACCACCGAGCACGAAGCCGGTGACGTCGCGGGCCGACACGCCGAGCTCCCACGCGAGGAAGGTGCGAAAACGCGCCGAGTCGAGCACGCCGGCCATGCCGATCACGCGCTGGCGCGGGAAGCCCGAGGCCTCGTAGGCGACGTGGCACATTGCGTCCAGCGGGTTGGTCACGACGATGATGATCGCGTTGGGAGAGCGCTCGGCGACCTCCCTGGCGACGCCACCGACGATCTCCTTGTTCTTGGCCAGCAGGTCGTCGCGGCTCATCCCCGGCTGGCGCGGGAAACCGCTGGTGATGACGACGATGTCGCTGCCGGCAGTCTCTTCGTAGCCGGTGGTCCCGACGACGTTGGGCTCGTAGCCGACGATCGGACCGGACTGGTTGAGGTCGAGGGCCTTGCCCTGCGGGATGCCGTCGACGATGTCGACGAGCACGACGTCGGCGTAGTCGCGTTCAGCCAGACGCTGCGCTGCGGTCGCGCCGACGTTGCCGGCACCTACGACCGTGATCTTCTTTCTGCTCATGACGGAAGGGAACTCCTTGGTAGTTCGCCGCGGCAGATTCTTGGGGTTTGCAGCGGCAGATGAAAAACATCGGGCGATGGCCTGGCGCAGAGGGTCGCAAGTAGCGCACCGGCGTCGCTTGTCCGCTGTGAAAAGTAGCGCGAAAACGACCGACGGAGTGGCCGCGGGGCCACTCCGTCGTCAATCGCGAGCGGATGCGTCAGCCGCCGATCAGTGGCGGCACAGGTGTGCAGAGCGTGCCGCGAGCGTTCGCCGGATCGAGCGCGTTGAGTACCTCTCGCAGCGCCACGTGATCCCAGGCCAGGCCAATGTGCTCGGAGAAATCGAGAATGCACTTGTCCTGGATCGTGATGTTCTTCACGTTCGTTCCAGAGAGAAACGCTGACTTGTAGGGGGTGACGACCGAGTCGTACTTGGTGGCGATCACGGTGTAGTTGACGCCCGGCACCGTGTCGGGCACCGAAGTGAGCGTCCGCATGTACGCCGAGTCGAATTTCTGGTCGGCGAGCCCCGGCGAGTCCCAGTTGAGCGCCCCGTAGATCACGTCGGAGACGATCGGCAGAGCGCCGCTGAGCTGATTGGCGAGTTTGAGGAGCCCGGACACGTCGGTCCCGTGATTGTCCGGCGCAAGTCCCACCAGCGTGTGCACCTTCGCGGCGCCTCCAAGGAACTTGATGTAGTAGTTCGGCATCTGGCCGCCCTGCGAATGACCGACGATGTCCACCTTCGACTTGCCTGTCGCGGCGAGCACCTTGTCCACGAATGCCGAAAGGTCGGCCGCCGATTTGACTACCGGTGCCAGACCGTAGATGCGACCGAGCGAGAGCGAAGTCTCGCCGTAGTTGAGCGCGAAGACGCAGTAGCCGTTGTTCTTGAGCAACGGCGAGAGCGTTCCCCAGTTCTCGCCCATGTTCGATCCCAACCCGTGGGCGAGCACGACCGGATACGGATGCTTGACCGACGGCTTGCAGCTCCAGTCGTTTGCGCCCGGCGGCGGCGTGCTTGGGGACAAGAATCCCACCGTGCCCGTCGAAGCCGAGTAGATCACCGGCAGGTCGGCCGATGCGCTGCCGGCGCCGGCCCCCGCCAGCGCAGCGCAGCAGGTCAGTGCGAGCAGCGCCCGCGAAAACTTCTTCCCCATTTGAGTATCCCCCTGGACAACTTCCGATTGGTGAACCCCGTGGCTGTAAAAAACCGCAAGGTTTTTTGGAAAACTACCACGGGGAGCGCCAGAATGCAAGTCGTGCACGCCGCGAAGATCGATCCACCGGCCAAGCTTCCGCGCGGCCGCCACGCCGCGAGCCGTGAGGTGGTCGCCGAGTCCCAGCGCCGCAGGCTGGTCGCGGCGATGACCGAGCTGGCCGGCACGCAGGGTTACGCCAACACCACGATCTCCGATGTCGTGCGCCTTGCCGGCGTCGCCAAGCCGGCCTTCTATGAGCACTTCGTCGACAAGCAGGCCTGCCTGATCGCGGCCTACGACGTTGCCGTACAGGATGTGATGGCTGCCGCCGCCGGGGCGCTGTCGGACACCGCGCCGCCGGCCGAGCGCGTCGAGCACGGGGTAGGCGCGCTGCTCGAATACGTCGCGGCGCACGAAGCCCAGTCGCGCATCGTCCTGATCGAGATCGTCGGAGCTGGCCCGGAGGCGGTGGCGCACATGAAGGCCACGCACCGCGCGCTTGCCGACCAGTACGTCGCGATGCGCGAGGTCGTGCGAAAGAGCTACCCCGACTATCCGTCGCTCACGCGCGTGCAGGGCATGGCGGTCGTCGGCGCTGTCACCGAACCGGTCAGCGAGATGCTGATCACCGAGGGCGCGGACGGCGTGCGCGCGCTCAAAGACGAACTCGTGACGGTCGTCGCGGCGCTCTCGATGATGGCCGGCGTCTAGCGGCCTCTAGCGCGGTGCCATTCGCAGCGCGCCGTCGATCCGAATCGTCTCGCCGTTGAGCATGACGTTTGCGGCGATCGAGGCGACAAGATCGGCGTACTCGGAGGGTTCGCCCAGCCGTGCCGGGAAGGGCACGCTCTCGCCGAGCGCCACGCGCGCGGGCTCGGGCAGCGCCGCGAGCAGCGGGGTGTCAAACATTCCCGGGGCGATCGTCATCACGCGCACACCGCGCGCAGCTAGGTCGCGCGCGGCCGGAAGCGTCAGAGCCGCGACCCCGCCCTTCGAAGCGGCATAGGCGGTCTGACCGATCTGGCCATCGAATGCCGCGATCGATGCGGTCATCACGACAAGGCCGCGCTCACCGTCTTCGCCTGGCTCGTTCTGGCACATCGCCGCGGCCGAGAGCCTCAGCAGGTTGTACATGCCCACGAGGTTTACGCGGACTACCGCGTCGAACGGTTCGATCGGTGCGGCGCCGTCCTTGCCGACAGTGCGCTGAGCCCATCCGATTCCTGCGCAGCCGACCGCCAGATCGAGCCTGCCGAAGTGCTCGACGGCGACTCCGACGGCTTGCTCGACCTCTTCTGCGACGGACACGTCGCACTTGACGAACTCGGCGCTCTCACCCAGCTCAAGCGCCAGACGCGTGCCGTTCTCGACATTGATGTCGGCGATGACAACGCGCGCGCCGCGCTCAATCAGGCCGCGTACGGTGGCCCCGCCGAGCCCCGACGCACCGCCCGTCACCACTGCGACCGCTCCCTGAAGCTCCATGGCCGCGAGCCTAGCCTGACAAACTGTTCCCACGTGTTTGGTGGCGGGAGAAACATGCCTCTGTTCCGCGTCGCCGGTATCCAGGTGTCGGTCGACTGGAGCTGGCTGATCGCGCTCGGCTACGTGATGTTCGTGATGGTCGACGACTATCAGCAGCTGCTGGGCCCAGAGCGTCAGAACCTCGCGTTCGTATACGGCGTCGCGGTTGCCTTCGCGTTCTTCGGCTCGATCGTCCTGCACGAGTTCGGCCACGCGATCGTCGCCCGCCGCAATGACATCGGCATCCTCGGGATCGACCTCTGGCTGCTCGGCGGCCTCGCGAAGATGGACCGCGAACCGCCGACCGCCGGCGTCGAGTTTCGGGTCGCCGCCGCAGGCCCGTTCGTGACGCTGATCCTCGCGATCGGCTTGCTCGGGGCGGCGTTCGGTATCCACGATGGGCCGATCGAGGAGCTGCGTCCGCTGACGTTCGTCGCCGGAGAGGCGCCGCTCGTCTTCGCGCTGACGACACTCGGCTGGATCAACGTCTTTCTACTGGCCTTCAACCTGATTCCCGCCTATCCGCTCGATGGTGGCCGGATTGCCCGTTCGGCGATCTGGGCGGCTACCGGCGACTCGCACCGAGCGACGCTGGTCTCGGCGACGATCGGCAAATGGTTCGGATACATCCTGATCGGGCTTGGTGTTGCGATGATCGTGAGCGTCGGCGCGTTGATCGCCGGGGCGCTCTTCATGTTCATGGGCTGGTCGCTGGCTCAGACGGCGCAGGCGGCGACGATGCAGGAGAGCGTGCTCGGCGAGGCGCGTGATCTGACCGTGGCCGACGTGATGGATCGTCAGCCGGTCGTGATGCCGGCCGATGCGTCGGCTCAACGAGCGCTCGACGAGTTCTTCTGGCGCTACCGCTGGCCGTGGTTTCCGGTTGTCGGTCCCACCGGTCAGTTTCTCGGGCTGATCGAACAGCACTCGGTAGACCTGCTCGACGAGAGCGAGCTCGGCACGAGGCGGGCAAGCGAGCTGATCGCGCCGGGCACCGAGAAGGAGCGTTCGGTCCGCGATGACACGCCGTTGACGGCGCTCTTGGTCAACGACCAGATCCGCGACTACGGCTCGCTGATGGCGATCGACGAGGCTGGGCAGCTCTCGGGGGTTGTGACGCTCGAGCAGGTGCAGCGAGCCCTGCGCGAGGCGATCGCCCGCGCGACCGAGCAACAAGCACCGCCGCCAGAGGCGACCTAGCTGCTCGGATCTGCTTCCTGCGATGGGCCGCTTGCCGTGCGGGCGAAGTCGCGCAGCGGATCTCCGGGCTCGAGCGAGACGACCAGCGAGTGCACGTCGAGCCAGCTTGCCTCGCGCATTTCGTCGGACCTTCGACCGGGCAGCAACTCGTCAAATCTCGACGTCATTGACGGATCGAGCCACGCCTCGCAGGCTTCTCGCGACTCCCAGAAATCGATCGAACGCATCGAGCCCTTGTGGTTGTAGGCGACGTGGGCGATCCGTCCGGGCGCCGGCCGATCGAACCAGCCGAGTTCGGAAATCACCTCGCGGTACTCCTCCGGCGTCAGGTTGTACAGCTCGCTGGTGATCGCGGCGATCTTGCTGGACGGAGTCGCGTCAAAGCGCTCGACTGGTACATCCCGCGCGATCAGCAGCCTTTCGAGTTCGTATTCATCGCGCGTGATGTCAAACGATTCGCCGGTTTCGCGCAGTTGGTTCTGAACCTCGATTGAGGTGAAGCGGACGAACGTGTCGCGCATCGCCTCGGCGTCGCGAAACAGCGTGCCGACGATCAGCTCGCCGTCGTGAATTGCTGAGTACTGCATCAGCACGCCCTCAGGCTGCTCGTCGCGGGCCAGTACTCGTTGCACCACATTGTCGAAGAACTCGGTCGACGGCGCGGTGCGGATCACAGCGATTTGCGGATCGATGATCAATTGGGCGCTCTCTGTATTTGTGGGAAGCCGCAGGCCGGTCCATCGGGCTCGCGGCTTGGTCGTTCCAAATAGTAGGTACTACGCCGGTGGTTATACTCGCCCCGCCTTGCCTGAACACGACGTACTAGTAATCGGCGCTGGACTCGCCGGACAGAGAGCCGCCCTCGCTGCAGCGGAGCAGGGCGTGACCGTCGGCATCATCAGCAAGATCCACCCGGTGCGCTCGCACTCGAACGCCGCCCAGGGCGGAATCAACGCCGCGCTGAACCCCGACGACTCCTGGGAGTCGCACGCATTCGACACCGTCAAGGGCTCCGACTACCTCGGAGACCAGGACGCGATCGAGATCATGTGCAGCGAGGCTCCCGACGAGATCCTCCACCTCGAGCACCTCGGCGTCACCTTCCACAGGAACGACCAGGGCCTGCTCGGCACTCGTGCTTTCGGTGGCGCTTCGGCCGCGCGCACCTACTACGTGGCCGACATCACCGGCCAGGCGATCCTCCACGTGCTCTACGAGCAGATGCTCAAGTACAGCGATCAGATCGACCGCTACGAAGAGTGGTTCACCGTCGACATCACGACCGACGATGACGGGCGCTGCTCGGGCGCGATCATGCGCAACATCCGCGACGGCTCACTCGAGGTCTTTCGCGCCAAGACGGTGATCCTCGCGACCGGCGGCTCCGGCCAGATCTACAAGCCGACCACCAACGCACTCGTCTGCACCGCCGACGGTCAGGCGATGGCCTACCGCGCCGGCGCGTCGCTGATGGACATGGAGATGATCCAGTACCACCCGACGACGCTGCTGGGCAACGGCCTGCTGATCACCGAGGGCGCTCGTGGCGAAGGCGCGCACCTCTACAACGCTTTGGGCGAACGCTTCATGGAGAAGAGCGCTCCCAACAAAATGGAGCTCGCTTCGCGCGATGTCGTCTCGCGTGCCGAGCAGACCGAGATCAACGAGGGTCGCGGCTTCCCCGACGGCTCCGTCCACCTCGATGTCACGGTCGTCCCGAAGAAGCGCATCCACGAAGCGCTGCGCGAGATCGTCATGGTCGGCCGCGACTTCGCCGGCATCGACATCACGAAGGAGCCGATCCCGGTCAAGCCGGGCCAGCACTACATCATGGGCGGCGTCAAGACCGACGTCGACGGCCAGACCGACATCCCGGGCCTCTACGCAGCCGGCGAGGTCGCCTGCGTCTCCGTTCACGGCGGCAACCGACTGGGCGCGAACTCTTTGCTCGACACGCTGATCTTCGGCAAGCGCTCCGGTGTGCACGCCGCAGCTGCTGCCAAGCAGATGAACATTCCGGACGTGCCTGCTTCCAAGCTCGACGCCGTGCGCGACGAGATCGACTCGATCATTCAGCGCCCGAAGGACGGCGGTCGCCGCGTCTCTGAGGTCAAGGCCGAGCTCGGCGCGATCATGGACGCGAAGGTTGCCGTCTACCGCGACGAGGCGGGACTTCAGGAGGCGCTCGAGGTCGTACGCCGCCTCAAGGAAGAGGCCAAGACCGCGACGATCGACGACCAGGGCACAGTCTTCAACCAGGACGTGCTCGGCGCGCTCGAACTTGGATTCATGACCGACATCGCAGAGACGATCGTGATGGGTGCGATCGAGCGCAAGGAGTCGCGCGGCGCGCAGTTCCGCACCGACTTCCCCGAGCGCAACGACGAGGAATGGCTCAAGCACATCGACATCAAGCTCAAGGATGGCGAGCCGACGATCGAATACAGCCCTGTGAAGATCACGCAGTGGCAGCCGCAAGCACGCACGTACTAGTTTCAGACAGGTAGGCCCCGCATGCCGAAGTACACCCTCAACATCCGCCGTTTTTCTCCCGAGACAGGCGACCCGGCCTACTTCGAGACTTTCGATGTTGAGATGGAGGGCCACCGCCCGGTGCTCGACGCCATCCTCGAGGCGCGCGCCGCCCAGGACGGCTCGATCGGCATCCGCTGCTCCTGCCAGGCCGCGATCTGCGGATCCTGCGGAGTGCGCATCAACGGCAATCCTGCGCTCGCCTGCAACACCCTGCTGCGCGACGCCGTCGCGACCGCCGAAGACGGCGTGACGATCGACATCGAGCCGATGGGCAACATGCCGGTGATCAAGGACCTGATCGTCGACATGGACGCCGTCCACTGGAAGAAGGTCGACCGCGTCGTTCCGTGGCTCGTGCCCGCCGGCGATCCGCCAGAGCGTGAGTACGTCGTGCCGCACGAGGCGATGGTCGACGTCACGCAGACGATGGCGTGCATTCACTGCGGCGTCTGCGTCTCTGACTGTCTTTCGATGGAAGCCGACCCGGAGTTCATCGGTCCGGCAGCTTCGGCCAAGGCCTACCGCTTCGTCGGCGATCCCCGCGATGCGGCAACCAAGGATCGCCTTGTGCACCTGGCCAACGACCCGTCGGGCATCTACGACTGCACGCACTGCTTCAAGTGCGTCGAGGTCTGCCCCAAGGGCGTCGCGCCGATGAACCAGATCATGCGCCTGCGCCGCCGCGCGACGGGTGATTACAAGATCAAGGACCACAACAACGGTTACCGCCACGAGAAGGCGTTCGTCAGCATCATCGAGAAGTGGGGCACGCTCCACGAGGCCAAGTTGCTGCCCGACTCCTACGGCGAAGGCATCCTCGGCAAGCTCACGCCGGACGCCCAGATCAACCTGATCGGCTCGCTGCCGACCGCGCTGCGCGGTCTTGCCTCGGGCAAGGTGACGATCCCGAAGGTCCTGCACCACCACAAGCTTCCCGACCAGCAGCGGGTCAAGGACATCTACGAGAAGGTTCACGCGCGCAAAGAGCGCATCGAGCTGAACCTCTACATCGTCGGCGAGGATGCCGACGAACTCGAAGCCGAAGGCAAGTCGGAGGTCACCCCGATCGCCGCAACCGCCCCGGCCGAGGAAGGAACAAGCTGATGAAGGTCGCCTACTGGCCCGGCTGCGTATCGCGCGGTTTCACCCCTGAGCTGCACGGCTCGATGGATTTGGTCGCCGGCAAGGTCGGTCTTGAGCTCGCCGAGCTCGACCGCGCCAACTGCTGCGGCGCCGGCGTGATCGCCGAGCACAACCAAGAACTCGCCGACACCTTGAACGCTCGCACCTTCGCGATGGCACAGGCCACCGACGGCGCCGAGCTGATGATGAACATCTGCTCGACCTGCCAAGGCGCGATGAGCGAGTGCCAGGAACGCTTGGATGCTTCGTCTGAGTACCGCGAGCTGATCAACGAGAACCTCCAGCCGGAGAACCTCAAGTACGAGGCCGGCGTCACGAACAAGAACTTCCTCTGGGTGCTGGTCGAGGACATCGGCCTTGACAAGCTCAAGAGTCTGGTCACCCGTCCCCTGACGGGCGTGCGGATCGCGCCGTTCTACGGCTGCTACATCATCCGCCCGACCGACCGCCTGGGCTACAAGGAGTTCCCGCAGCGCGACGAGTACCTCGAGCAGGTCATCGAGGTCGTCGGCGCCGACCCGGTCGCCTACACCGGCAGCCACAAGTGCTGCGGCTTCCCGGTGATCACGATGAACAAGAAGACTTCGCTCACGCAGGCCGGTCGTCACCTTGGCGATGCGATCGACGCCGGCGCCGACGCGCTGGTAACGCCGTGCCCGCTGTGCCACCTCAACTTGGACATGCAGCAGCCCGAGGCTGCCAAGTTCGTCGATCGTGACCTTGGCATCCCGGTCCTGCACCTACCGCAGCTGATCGGCCTTTCGCTTGGCTTTGACCCGAAGGAACTGGGCATGGGCAAGCACGTGGTCTCGACCAAAGAAGTGGCCGAGAAGGTCACCTCACTGGTCGCCGCGGCCTGACCCACCAGCACCCGCGCCACCGCCGCTGCCGCACCGCCACCGCTTGCATGCCTCTGGCATGCAAAGCAATTTCACGCCTGGGAACCCCTCGAACAAGCGAAATCTCTTGCATGCCTCTGGCATGCAAGGTTTGAGGCTTGTCTATGCGGCCGATCGGAGCACACTCCTCTTGCATGCCAGAGGCATGCAAGCCAACCCTTTGGCAAGACCAATCGGACCGCAGTCCGATCTGTGACCGCGGTCACACATCTACTACACTCTTCATCAGCTCGTCGGCATCGCATTGGGGTTCGATCCGACTGAGCTGGGGATGGGTTGCACTCAGTTTCTGAGCGGCACCCGAAATAGCTCTCAGCAACCGACATGGGGGAGGATGCTGAGCTTGGAAGAGACCGCCTAGGCGGTCTTTTCCTTTAAGCAATGATCACCGCCGTGGCCGCCATCGACCAGGCTGACGCACTCGCGGAGAGCGAACTCGACCGCCTGCTCGACCCCGCTTCTCTGCCCGCTGAACGCGGGTGGTGCTGGTTGCCCGACGGGGTCGGGTATGTCGCTTCGCGCGTGGAGATGCCGGGCGTGACCGGGGAGATGATCGATTGGTGGTTTGACTGGCATCCCGATGATCCGGATCGCTACCGGCTGTGGCATCCCGGCCACCAGGACATTGCCATCGAGAGGCCAACTGAGGCACAGGCCAAGCCCCACTGGGGCACGACGCATCACCCGGTCGAGGATGTCGGCATCGGCATGACGCACGTGCGAATCGAGTTTCTCTGTCCAGAAGATCTGGGTTTCTCCGGCGCCGCGCTCGAGCGACCTGGCGTTGCCGCGATCGTGGGCGGATTTGCCGGCGATGACGGAAAGCGCTCGCGCCACACACTGATGGTGCACGTCTGGCTGGAGGCCCCGGGCGGCGGGACCGTGTTGCGTAGCCGGTTCTGGATCGGATCGAAACTCCGGCCGTACTTTCCGGCGCCGCTGGCCGTGCCCGCGGCGTGGCTGATCAATCGCCGCGCGTTTCGACGGATGCTGATTCCGCGCGGCGCACCAGCGGCGCTGGCCGCGCATTGCGTCGAGGAGTACACCAACCTGGCGGGCTTCCTGCCCGACCTGTACGCGCGTGAAGCTTCCGCCGCCGCGAGCGGTTGAATCTGGGTGTGGGCGATTCGATCAAGGCCGAACTCGAGAAGCTGGAGAGCGTCGGGCGCGTGAGCGCGCGCGGCCGTCGCGAGGTGCACGCTGCCTTCGGCTTTTCGGAGATGACACGCGCGGCTAAGAGCGACGAGCCGGCGCGGGAGCCCAGCGTCGCCCAGAGCCTCGACGATGCGTTCTCGCGGCTGAAGTCGCGCGTCGCGCCTGAGTGACAGCCGCAGCAGTCAAGCGCGAGATCGACGCGCTGGCTGATCCCGCACAGGCAGCCGGCCTCCAGCGATTCTTCAAGACCGGACCTGGCGAGTACGGCGAAGGCGACATATTCGTGGGTGTAAAGGTGCCGCCACTGCGAAAGATCGCGCGCGAGCGCAGGGAACTGCCACTCGATCAAATCGACGAGCTGCTTCAGAGTGAGGTCCATGAACATCGCTCGACTGCGCTGATCATCCTCACCGAACAGGCTGCGCGTGCGGACATCGGCACTCGCCGGCGGATCTATGACTTCTACCTCGCGCGAACGGACCGAATCAACAACTGGGATCTCGTCGACATCTCCTGTCGTGAGGTTGTGGGCGGCTACCTCCTCGCGAACGGCTCGTGGACTCCGCTGGTCGAGCTCGCCGAGTCGCCACTGTTATGGGAGCGCCGCATCGCGATCGTCAGCACTTGGACCTTCATTCGCGAGGGCGACCTGACCCCAACTTTGACGATCGCCGAAATGCTGCTCGGCGACACCCATGACCTGATGCACAAAGCGGTGGGCTGGATGCTGCGCGAAGCCGGCAAGAAGGACGAGGCGGCGCTGGAGGAGTTTCTCACCGCGCACGCTCGCGAGATGCCGCGCACAGCGCTGCGCTATTCGATAGAACGGATGACCCCCGAACGCCGCGCCTACTGGCGCGCCTACTGAAGGAGCTGAGAGTGAAAGGCATATTGACTGAGTTCAAAGAGTTCATCAGCCGTGGAAATCTCATCGACCTGGCCGTCGCGGTTGTGATCGGCACGGCGTTCGCCGCCCTCGTCAAGGCGTTCGTCGACAATCTGATCACGCCGATAATCGCGGCGATTTTCGGCCAACCGAGCTTCGCCGACCTCGCGTTCACGATCAATGGCGGTGAGTTCACGTACGGGCTTTTCATCAACGCCCTGATCACATTCCTTTCCGTCGCCGCCGCGATCTTCTTCTTCGTGGTCAAGCCGATGAACGTCTGGACCGAGCGGGCCAAGCGCGGAGAGGACCCCGACGTCAAGGAGTGCCCGGAGTGCCTCTCGGAGGTGCCGTTTGCGGCGCGCCGCTGCGCATACTGCACGAGCCCGCTGGCAATCGGGGACGTGTGACGCGCGAGTAAGGTATGTGCGGCGCGCATATTCCCGCGCGCCGATGCGCCGAACAGTGCTCGCTGACCGTCGCGCAAAACCAAGTCTCACTTCCCAACTCGGCCAAAAGGAACGTTCCCCACGTGATGTCTGCTCTGCACCCTTCCGACCCGTCAGAAGCGAACTTCGGACCGATCCGTCGCGCCAGGACCGGCGCGCTCGCGTTCGCACTCGCAGCACTCACCGTGCTTGTGTGCCTTGGCGGCAGCGCAAAGGCGGCTGACACATTCACGTCGTTCGACTCGGACCTGCGCCACAACTGCGCGGTTACCAGCGCGGGAGCCGCTAAGTGCTGGGGCGGGAACCGCTACGGCCAGCTCGGCGACGGAGGCAGCGCAGACTCCTACCTCCCGGTCCAGGTCGTCGGTCTCACCTCCGGCGTCACGAGCGTCTCAACCGGGATGAGCACAAGTTGTGCGGTGGTCAGCGGAGGCGCGAAGTGTTGGGGCTACGGCGGCAACGGCGAACTCGGGGACGGTGGCACTGACAGCGCGTCGACGCCGGTGGCGGTTAGCTCGCTCGGTTCCGGGG
>JAEYBE010000032.1 GCA_023404495.1 Actinomycetes bacterium
AACGGATACCAAGCGGCAGGCGCAGCGCCACTGGTCGAGGGCGCGCCGGTGGCAAACCCCGAGACGGTCGCTTCGGCGATCCGCATCGGCAACCCGGCGCGCTGGGAAGAGGCGATGGCCGCGATCACCGAGTCGCACGGCGCGGTTCGCGCCGTGACCGATGCCGAAATTCTCGACGCCTACAAGTGGCTCCCGGCGAACGAAGGCGTCTTCTGCGAGCCGGCGTCGGCAGCGTCGGTCGCCGGCCTGCTCAAGAACGGCGTCTCGGATGCCGCACGCGCGGGCGCCGGCGGTCGGCCCAAGGTCGTCTGCGTGCTGACGGGAAATGGCCTCAAGGATCCGGATACGGCGTTCGACAACGTCGGCTCGGTGATCCCGTGCGAGCCGGAGATGAGCCAGCTCGAAAAGGCAGTGCTCGGCTGATGAATCGCCGCCGGGTGATCAAGGTTCCGGCCAGCAGCGCCAACCTCGGCCCGGGCTTCGATGTTCTGGCCGGGGCGCTCTCCCTGACGCTCACGGTCGAGGTGGAGGAGACGGGCAGCTTCGCCGTCGAGACCGACCTTGACGTCTCGCGCGGCAAGGACAACCTGATCGTCCGCGCCTTCGAGAGCCTGCACAGCGCCGACGACTTCACGTTTCGCGTCTCTTCGGAGATCCCGCTGACGGGCGGACTGGGTTCCTCTGCGTCGGCGATCCTCGCCGGCGTTGCCGCGGCCGACCACATCTTCGAGCTCGGCGCCGACCTCTTCGCGCAGGCGGTGCAGATCGAGGGTCATCCCGACAACGTTGCCGCCTCGCTGCAGGGCGGGTTTGTGGTCTGCGCCGGCGGTGCGGTGACGCGGATCGAGCCCCCGGCAGGGCTTGAGGCAATCATCGCGCTGCCTCCGCCGGGCGAGCCGGTGCCGACGGAGGCCGCGCGCGCGGCGCTGCCGCCCGAGATTCCGATCGGCGAGGCGGTCGATTCGATCGGCAACGCCGCGAACGTCGTGCTCGGGCTTGAGCGCGGCGACTTCGACCTGCTGGCACTCGGTTTGACCGACGTCCTCCACGAACCGCGCCGCGCGCATCTGTACCCGGAATCGGCAGCGCTCGTCCAGGCCGCACGAGGTCTCGGCGCGATCGGCGCAACGATCAGCGGCGCCGGACCGACGGTGCTGATCTGGACCAACTGGGAAGAAACCGGCAACGTCCTCGCCGCCGTCCAGGACACCGTAAGCGACGGCTGGACCCTCCGCCGAACCCCATTCACCCCCCAAGGCCTGGACGTAGCCGAACTCTAAAAACCCGCAATTTCCGCGCCTGGCCTCACACCAGGTGTGAGGCCAAGTACGCAATTTGCGGGTTTTTGGACGAATTCGTCACTTTGGGCGGAACGCGCGTGACCCTTCGCAGTCTGTAAACTGCAGCTTCGCTCGGCGGCGCGGCCATCCGGTCGTAAGCAGTCGATTCACCCCGCACGCGCGCCCTCTCGAAGCAAGGCGCGGTCCCGAGGAGAGAGCATGAACTACGAGATTGACCGATCCAAGTCGGTCTGGCACGCGGAATTCGCCAGAACCGAAGAGACCGTTCCAAACCCGAGCGCCCCGCGTTTCGACCATCGCGCCGACTATGCGCCCCTGAGGCCGCCGGCATCGGTCGAGGACAAGGACGCCTGTGCTCTCTACTCGTCTGTCCGCAAGGACGGCAAGCCCTCACACGAGCCGATCCCGCTGGCGCTTGACGCGCTCGGCCAGATGCTCCACCGCGCCGGAAACATCGACGGTGAAGGCGACGGCTGCGGCGTGCAGATCGACATCCCGCGCAAGATCTGGGCCGAAGAGGTCCGCACCGATGGCCACGCGCCCGACCTCGCGCTCGACGAGAAGTTCGCTGTCGCGCACATCTTTGTTCCGCGCCACGCCGACGTCAAGCAGATCCAGCACGACGCGCTTGAGTTGATGAGCAACGCCGGCTTCCGCGCGCTCGCGCAGCGCGAGGGCGTGGTCGACAGCTCGGCGCTTGGCCCGACGGCCCGCGAAGAGGAGCCGGTCTTCTGGCAGATCGGCGGTCTGATCGACGGCAAGCGCGCTTGCTTTGACCTGACGATCGAGCTTGAGAAGGCGTTCGATGTCCACGTTGCGAGCTTCAGTCACAGCAACGTCGTCTACAAGGTGATGGGCGCCCCGGCCGCGCTCGGCAAGTACTTCCCGGACCTGATGGACGAGCGCCTCGAGACCGTCTTCGTGCTCGGCCACAACCGCTATTCCACCAACACCTGGCCGACCTTCAAGCGCGTGCAGCCCTTCAGCGTGATCGGCCACAACGGCGAGATCAACACGATCGTGCAGCTGCGCGAAGAGGCCAAGCTGCTGGGCGTGCCGATCCACGACGACGGCTCGGACTCACAGGACTTCAACCGCACGGTCGCCACACTGATCCAGCGCGACGGCGTCTCGCTAATCGAGGCGATGGAGATGGTGCTCCCGCCGATCGTCAACGAGATCAAGGACCTGCGCGAGGAGCTCCAGCACTTCTACATGTACCTGCGCCAGGTATTTGGCCCCTTCACCCAGGGTCCCGTGGCGCTGATCAGCCGTGACGGCAATGAGAGCGTCTTCTCGACCGACGCACTGGGCCTGCGCCCGCTCTGGATCGTCGAGACCGTCGACGACTTCATCTTCTCCTCAGAGCCCGGCGTCGCTCCGGTCGCGGATGTCGTCTCTCAGCCCAAGCCCTTCGCGCCGGGCGAGAAGATCGGCGTCGTCGTAACGCCCGGCAAGGAAGCGCGCCTGCTGGCGCACGACGAGATCCAGACGCTCGCTTTCAAGCGCTGGAAGGAGCGCATCGGGATCAGCGAGTTCCCGCGCTACGACACCGCGCTGTTGACTGGTGGCCCGGCCGAAGGTCCGGAGATCCCGGGCTACGCCCACGCCGGCCCATCTGAGCCGGTCAAGGTGACCGACCACGTGCTCGGCGGCTTTGGCTGGCAGCGCGACGACATGAAGCTGATCCAGCAGATGGCCAGCAACGGCGCCGAGCCGATCGGCTCACTGGGATATGACGGCCCGCTGGCCGCGCTCAGCCCCGAGCGCCAGAACATCGCCGACTACTTCAAGGAGACTGTCGCGGTCGTCACCAACCCGGCAATCGACCGCGAACGTGAGATCGAGCACTTTTCCTGCCGCACGGTCTTCGGCGAGCGCCCCAGCCCCACCGCGGCGACTGAGAAGGCGACCACGGTCGAGCTGTCTTTCCCGATCGTGCTGGGCGGCCACCACGGCATGGCGCCGCTGGACGCTGAGACCTTGCGCGGAATCGCCCGCGAGCACAAGACCTACCTGCTCGAGGACCTCTGGGAGGCATTCCCGGAGAAGCGCAGCGCGGTGCTCGACATCGCCTGCCTCGAGTCCGAGAACACCAAGGGCGCGATCGAGCGCTTGAAGCACGAGGCCGTCGACCTGGTGCGCGCAGGCGCCGAGCTGATCATCCTCTCTGACCGCACGGTCTATGAGGGCGACCGCCGCTACATCGACCCGCACCTGGTGACCAGCGCGATCGACTCTGCACTCAAGACCGCAAAGCTTGAGCCGGGCGAGATCAACCTGCGCCGTCGCACCAGCCTGCTGCTGCGCAGCGGCGCAATTCGCAACGTCCACGACGTGATGATCGCCCTGGGCCTTGGCGCCGACGGCGTCTGCCCCTACGTGATGCTGGAGGTCGCCTGCGTCGACGACTACGAGGCCGACTACAACAACCTCTGCAGTGCTCTGCGCAAGGGCATGGAGAAGGTCATCTCGACGATCGGCATCCACGAGATCCGCGGCTACGCGCGCCAGTTCTCGGCGATCGGTCTGAAGCCGGAGATCGCCGAGATCCTCGGCTCGAAGAGCTACTTCGGCAGCGACAACGGCGGCCTCGGCTTTGCCGAGCTCGACGCCGATGGCGACGAGCGCAAGCGCATCCTCGCCGAGGAAGAGGTCTCAAAGCCGGCCAAGACCTTCCACTTCTACCCGAAGGTCTGGAAGGCCGCAAACGCCGTCGCAAACCAGCGCAGCGAGTACGCCGAGTACAGCCAGAAGGTGCGCGAGCTTGAGGCCGCAAACCCGATCAGCCTGCGGCACATCATGGATGTCAAATCCGACCGCGACCCGATCCCGGTCGAGAACGTCTCGGCGGCCGTCGGCCACCACGACTATCCGATCGTGATCGCCTCGATGAGCTTCGGCTCTCAGAGCGAGACCGCGTTCCGCGCGTATGCGGAGGCTGCCAAGCAGATCAACATCCTCTCGGTCAACGGCGAGGGCGGCGAGCCGCACGACATGATCGGCAAGTACCCCAAGCACCGCGGCCAGCAGGTCGCCTCCGGGCGCTTTGGTGTGACCGCCGATCTCCTGAACAGCTCGTACCTGCTGGAGATCAAGATCGGCCAGGGCGCAAAGCCCGGCGAGGGCGGACATCTGCCGGCCAGGAAGGTCACCGAGAAGGTCGCCGCCGCGCGTAACGCGACCACCGGCACCGACCTGATCAGCCCGTCAAACAACCACGACCTCTACTCGATCGAAGACCTGGCGGAGCTGATCGACGAGCTCAAGACCGCCAACCCCGACGCCCGCGTCGCGGTCAAGGTGCCCGTCGTGCCGAACATCGGCACGATCGGCGTCGGCATCGCAAAGGCGGGCGCGGACATCATCACGCTCTCCGGTTTTGAGGGTGGCACGGGCGCCGCGCGCGCCCACGCGCTCCGGCACGTGGGCTTGCCGAGCGACATCGGCACCCGGGCCGTCCACCAGGCGCTGATGGAGGCCGGGATCCGCAACCGCGTGGAGATCTGGGCCGACGGCGGCTACCGCCACGGCTGGGACATCGTCAAGCTGCACTGCCTTGGTGCCAACCGCGTTGGCTTCGGCACTTTGGCGATGGTCAGCCTCGGCTGCACGATCTGCCGCGGCTGTCAGCTCGACACCTGCCACGTCGGCATCGCCACGCAGATCGAGACCGTCGAAGAAGCGGAGCAGCACGGCCTGAAGAAGTTCACGCCGCAGGTGCTCGAGCCGGCGGTCGAGGCCTGTGCCACGTTCTTCAAGGGCATCGGCGAGGAGGTCCGTGAGATCACCGCGCAACTCGGATTTGAGAACGCGCAGGACCTCGTCGGACGCTCAGATCTGCTCGTGCAATCTGCCTCTGCCGACAAGGTCGATCTTGCCGAGCTGATCAGCCCGCTCGAGGAGTACCTCGATCTGACGCCGCTGGACCTGCCGGTTGAGGCAACCGCTGATGAGCGCGCGGAGGCCGGCATCATTGTCAGCCGCCCGATCATGCTCCCTGAGAAGGAAGCGTCCAAGACTCTGGCCGCGCTTGTGCCGGACATCTGCGGCGGCCCGGCCCGCGCAGGGGGCGATCCTGTGTCGTACGAGTATCCGCGTTCAACAAACGCCAACGACCGCGTGCTCGGCACCGAGCTCGCCGGCGGGATCTCGCGCGAGCGAATCTTCGGCGACGGCCCCGAACCGACCGACGCGCCGCTGGTCAATGTCAAGTTCAACCACGGCTCTGTGGCCGGCGGCGGACTTGGCGCGTTCAACGTCTACGGCGTCGACATCGACGTGCAGGGCGGCGCGCAGGACGGTGTCGGCAAATGCATGCTCGGTGGCCAGATTAGCGTCTTGAAGGGCGTGAACCGTTTCGGCAAGCGCGTCAACGGCTCGGTTGGCAAGTCCTTTGCCTACGGCGCCCAGCGCGGGCGACTGTTTGTGCAGGGCGACGCAGACTCGCGCTGCGGAATCCGCCTCTCGGGTGCCGACGTCGTGATCGGCGGCGAGCCCGAGCAGCCGATTGACGACTCCAAGGGCTGCCTTGCCGATCGCGCCAACATCAAGGGCTTCGCGTTTGAGTACATGACCGACGGTCGCGCCGTTGTGCTGGGAGACCCCGGTCCCTGGGCCTGCGCCGGCATGACCGGCGGGCGCATCTACATGCGCCGCTGGGAAGAGATGGGTCTGACCAAGGAGGCGCTCACCCGCCGCCTGGGCAAGGGCGCAAAGGCCGTGATCCAGGAGATCGACCCGGAGGGCATGCTCGACATTCAGGAGATTCTCGAGGCGTACGCGGGCGAGCTGCGCGAGAGCGGCCAGGCCGACGAGGCCGACCGCATTCTCGGGCTGGCCGCCAACGCCGGCGAGAACTTCTACATGTGCGTGCCCGAGCGCGAGCAGGCCGACCCGTCGATTTCGACCGAGTAGCGCTGGAGTAGGCTCAAACGCATGCGTTCAGCGCAGGCCAAGATCACGATCGACCGCTCGCCCGAGGAAGTCTTTGCGTACCTCAACGACTACGCCTCGCGGCCGGAGTTCGCTCCGCTGATCTATCGCGACCTGCGCCTGGCGCGGGTCGAGAGCGCCGGCGAGGGCGCGGGCGGACGCTTTCGTCTGCACCGCAAGCTGCGCGACCGCTACGCGGGGACCACAGTGACCGAGTCGCGAGCGCCCGAGCGCATCCTCGAAGAGGGATCGACCGGTCGCGGGGGACGCGTGCAGATGGCCGCAGAGCTGCTGCTCGAGGAGCTCCCGGGTGGGGGCACACGCCTGCACTGGATCATCGAGACTTACCCGCTCAACCCGGCCGACCGGATTCGTGAATTCGGCATGCGACGTCAGATCAAGCGCCGCATGAAGAGCTCTCTGCGGCGCCTGCGCAGCATCCTTGAGGGCGCGCCGGACGCGGTCCCGGGCGAGCGTCCGACGGTCGGCGGGCTCGACCGCTTCTACGTGCCGAACCCGTAAGCGACGATCGTCACTTGGCCGCCCGATCCACTTACTAGACTTCCGCGCCGCATGGAGCATTCCCCGTCAAGCTCGCGCCTCAAGCAGGCCGTAATCCGTCTCGCCGGCCTCGCCGCGATCCTCGCGATCGCCGTCTCGGCCAGCGGCTGCGACAAAGAGGTTCAGGCCCTTGAAGCCAAGGAGGGGACGCGCGTCTACGTCGACAACCTCTTCTACCAGGTGCAGATCTCGCGCCAGCTCAACCCGAAGGATGTCGAGGACGAGTACTACTTGCTCGAGCAGCCCGCTCCGGCCAAGGGCGACTCCTACTTCGGCGTGTTCATGCGCGTCGACAACGAGACCCACGACGGCCGCGTGCTGCCGATCGACACGGATCGCATGAAGATCACGACGGCCGCAGGCGAGGTCTACCGCCCGCTTGAGGTCAAGTCCCCGGGCTGGGGCTACGCCCCGGCACCGATCGGCAAGGGCGGCATGCTGCCGATCCCGAACACGCCTGCTTATGTGGGCCCGATCCGCGGCGGCCTGATCCTCTTCCGCATTCCGCTCAGCTCGCTCGACGCGCGCCCCCTCCACCTGGAGATCAAGGGCCGCGAAGAGACCGGCAGCATCACCCTCGACGTCTGAGCAAAAGGTGGCCCGATCGGGCCACCCCTGTGATTGGACGCTTGATGGCCGCAGCCGCCCGCAGCGCCGTCATCATCTAGCCCAATGAGCCTGCTCGACTGGTCGATCATCGCCGGCGTTCTCGCCTTCGGAATCTGGGGATTTCGCCAGGGCGCCGTATTGGGTGTCTCTTCGCTGATCGGCTTCATCGGCGGCACGCTGGTCGGCGTCAACGTCGCGGGCAAGCTGCTGGAAAGCGGCAACGACTCGCCGTACACGCCGCTGCTCGCGTTGCTGGCCGCGCTGATCACCGGTGGGCTCCTGGCGGAGCTTGCGCTGATGATCGGCTACCGAGTGCGCGTGCGCTTCACCAGCCGCAGCGCCAACCAGGTCGACGGCGCGATCGGAGCGCTTCTGCTGGCTGCGTTCGCGGTCGGCATCGTCTGGGTCGGCGCGGCCGCGATCACGCAGTCACGCGCCAACCAGGAGCTCAGGAAGCAGATCCGCGCGTCGACGGTTATCAAGGAGATCAACGCCGTCCTGCCGCCGTCGAAGGGAATCCTCGACGCGATCTCGCGAATCGACCCGGTCCCGCAGATCAACGGACCTTCCGCCAACGTGGCGCCGCCTTCCGGCGCGCTCGCGAGCGATCCAGATGTGCAGCGCGCGGCGCAGTCAACGGTGCGCGTGCTCGGCACTGCCTGCGGATATGGCGTGGAGGGCTCGGGTTGGGTTGCGCAGGGGGGAGTGGTGGTCACCAACGCCCACGTTGTCGCCGGCGAGCTCGACACGACGGTGCAGTTGATGGGCAGCGGAACGCAGCTACGAGCACAGGCGATCTGGTTTGACCCGAAGAACGATCTGGCGATTCTCTATGCGCCGGGCCTGATCGCCCAGCCGCTGGGTCTGATCGCCAAGACCGATAAGGGCACCCCCGGCGCGATCATCGGCTATCCGCTGAATGGGCCGCTGAAGATCACCGCCGCGCGCATGGGCGCAACCAGCACGGTGATCTCCGACGACATCTACGGCAGCGGCCCCGTGACGAGACGGATGACGACGTTCCGCGGCCTGGTCAGGCACGGCAATTCCGGCGGTCCGATCGTGGATGAGAACGGCATCGTGCGCAGCACGGTCTTCGCGGCCAAGAGCGACAGCGACAACCGAAGCGGCTTTGGAGTGCCCGGTGAGCAGATCGCGGAGGCGCTTGAGCAGGCCGATGTCAATCAACCGGTCTCGACCGGCAACTGTGCATAGTCCGAGCGGCGCGACCCGGGGCGAAGATTGAAATCCACCAGGTGGCACTGGATATGTGCCATGCGCGAGCACTCAGCATCAGCCGTCGGCGACTAATAGAGCGGCAAGTTCACCCAAAGCACAACATGATTCGCATCCTCATGTTGTGTTAGGTTTTGGGTATAGGGATAGAAGGTAGGTTCTTCAGCTACGGATGGATTACATCGCTCGGTGGCTTCTCAACGAAGTTCAACGGGCTTCTTGACGAAAGGAAGTACAAGTAGATGAGCTCTAGAACGAACTGGCTCGCCGCGCTTGCAATCATCGCGATGTTCGCATTCGCTCACACAACTTCGGCCGAAGCCGGGACCTTGGTTAAGAGCAAGTCATGCTCCATAACCGGAGTGGACATATTGGGCGACCGCTGCAACACCAATATCTATTTGGGAACTCCCACATTCAACTGCAATAACCCGTTTGAGACCCATCCGCAACACTACGTCCGTTTCGGCTCACCTACGACACTCAGTTGGTATCCAAGCCACCGGGCAGTCATCACAAATGCGTGCGGGGGGAATCCGTACATGAACGGCTCCTGGACGAGTGCCCGCTTTGCCTATTCGCCAGTCATTAGGACGATCTACCCGCAGGCGTACGGGCATCAGAACACGACCACCAGTCCGTCATACAACTACGACATTCAGATCTACGCAGGTACGTACTAGGCCGTACTGTCAACGGAACTTGCCGCACGCCCGCCCGCGCACTAACGGTCGGGCGTGCGGCAATCGTGACATTCGCAACCAGTGACGGAATTGTCAAACTCAGCGAGCCGGCTGGCGGTGGTCTTGCTATCCCTATTTCTGGCAGGCGCAGGAATTTCGACATCGGGATGTGAGGCTTCCTCTGGCGAAACTGGGGGCGCGCACTCGGAAAGCAAGGCGCAGCAATCGCGAGAGGCCGATTTCGATTCTGGGCCTCTGATCTCACCTGTGAATGCATGGACAATCCCTTTTCCTGATTCCGAATACGAGTACACGCTGCTGCGATGGCTCAAGGTGAATGGACTCGAGCGTGGATTCTGTATCTCCACGAACAAACAAGGATCGCTAATTGAGACGAACTGCTACGAGCGAATCCAGATTCTTCGACTCAACGCGATGCAGTCGCGCGAACTGGCCGGCGGTGGCTTCGAGTCGGTCGGCCTCGCCCCACCCAACGTCAAGCGTGTGCGAATTCGGATTCCTACAGGATTCAAAACAGCAACGGTGCGGCACGGTACGTTCGTTTTGAGGACGCGGGACTTGCCAACAACATATTCCCAGTACTAGTCGATCGCGATCTCGGCGATTCGGGTTCCCAAGCGATGGGTAGCTGGGTTTGACTGCAGCAGCCAGTAGCCAGTCCGGGGCGCTGGAATCATTGTCAAATTGCGCTGTCGGCATCCCCGGTGTCAGGAAACTCCGGCGGTCCGATCGTCGATGAGAACGGCATCGTGCGCAGCACGGTCTTCGCGGCAAAGAGCGACAGCGACAACCGAAGCGGCTTTGGAGTGCCCGGCGAGCAGATCGCCGAGGCGCTCGAGCAGGCCGATGTCAATCGGCCAGTCTCGACCGGCAACTGCAGCTGAGCAGGCACTTCTTGCCAGGGCGCTTTTCCGTCGCCCCCGGAGCCTAAATTGGCTCCCAATGTCCCTCTGTTTCATCGAGCCCCAGGACGCCGTGCGCGTGGTCGCCGACTCCGTGGGTCGCGAGGCCCGCAGGCAGCTTGTCACCGAGGTGGTTCACGCCTGGGTCAACTCCCTGCCCGACTCTGAGCTTCCGATCCACTACTCGGAAGCGATCCAGGCTCTTGACACAGAGGACCTCACCGTGCTCGCCGCATGGCACGCATCGCTAGAGGTCGGCCAGCCAGTGGCAAACCGCGACTTCCTGATCGGTGCCTACTCGGCGCTCGGACACGACCACCGCCGCGAGGCGCTGCGCATCGCGGCTGGCTTTCGCAGCGAAGAGGCCTTCGAGAATGGCGCCTCCGACGAGGAGATGCTGGACACCGTGCTGCCCTGGCTCCCGCCCCAGCAGACGATTGAGCTCGCCGCCGAGGCGATGCGGATCTATGTCTGGGACCGGATTGGGTCAGACAACTAGCTGGGGGCGTAGGCGCTCAAGCACCTCGGCGCACTCACCGTGATA
This sequence comes from Actinomycetes bacterium, assembly GCA_023404495.1. Classification (GTDB taxonomy): domain Bacteria; phylum Actinomycetota; class Thermoleophilia; order Solirubrobacterales; family JACPNS01; genus JACPNS01. The sequence goes on from JAEYBE010000032.1 coordinate 10,793, forward strand.
GCGCACGGCTTTGAAGCCGAACGCCTCCGCCGCCTCGCAGTTGATCTCGATGTCGTCCACGAGCACGCATTCGGCCGGCGTCACATCAGACAATCCAGGTAGTGCCGCAATCCGCTCATAGGTGATCTCGTAGATCCGCGGTTCAGGTTTACGCGTCCCCTCAAACCCGCTATCGATCACCGTCTCAAACAGCTCATCGATTGGCAACATCGAGCGCCAGCGCGGCTCCCACTCCTTGACGTTGTTGGTCAGCAGCGCGAGCCGGCCGCCGCTGGCTTTGTACTCGCGCAGAAAGTCAAGAAACGGCTCATTGGGCGAGAGCTGCGAGAAATAGAAATCTGCGAAGTCGACAAACTCCGTCCCTTCCCCGAGCTGCGCGCGTAGCTGGTCTTCCATCACGCGCTCGAACTCCTTCTCGGGCATCTCGCCCTTCTCAAGCTTGTAGAGCGGGTTCTCGCCCAGCTTCTCACCGACCGCGGCCATCGCCATCCCGAGTTCTTCGAGCGGAATGCCGGTCTCGGCCTGCCAGGCGATGAACGCCTCCTCAAGCGGGTTGGTCAGCACCCCGCCGAAGTCGCTGATCACCACGCGCACGCCGGCCATGCTCTGTACTACGCAGCCCTGCGCGGCGGGGCTGCCAGCGCGATTTCGTAGTAGCCGATGCCGGTCTGCGGCCCCATCGTCCATTTGAAGAAGGCCAGCGCGACATCGCGGTCGGTCAGCTCAACGTGCGTGCCTTCGATCGCCTCGCCACTGATTCGGCGCGGGAACTCGTCATCTTCGAGCCAGAGCTCGAGCGAGGCCTGTGTGTGCAGGTCGTCCTTGCTGAAGACGGTGGAGAGGCGGGCATCGGCGATCGCGACGCTCGTGCCGCCCTCAATCAGCACACCATCATTTCGCTCATCGCCATGGCCGTGGTACACCGCCGGGCGATACGCGTTCATAAAGAAGCTGTCGCCGTTGTCGAACATCGCGACGATCGAGCGCAGCACGGGCGGACCAGGACGGCGGGAGGGGAGGGTTGCAACGCCGAAGCTCTTGAACTTGCGCTCGCGCTTCTCGTACTCCGTGACCCGACCGGAGACGGCGCAGGCGATCACCTCGCTGCTGTCCAGATGCGCGGCCTGATCGCGGCTCTTCCAGTCGAGCTCAAAGTTGCCCACGGCCGACTGCATCTGCGCCTGCCAGTGACTCGAATCGAGCGTCGTCAGCTGCTGCACGTCGCTCACCGCGAACGCCATCTTCTGAGCAGGACCGCTGCCAGAGAACATCACCGATACCTGCGGCCCTGCGATGCCGAAGACATCCTTCTCTGGCTCAAAAAAAGCCAGACTCTCAGCCTCAAGTAGAGGTACAGACTGGATCGATGTCATTCGTGGATCTGGTGGGTTTGAAAGTCAAATTCGGGATCGCGCTCGCCGGCCGTCGAAGAGGCCCGGCTGCGCGGCTGGTCTGAGTGCGCGAAGTCTCGCACACGCGTATCGTCCGCTGAGGAGCCGCCCATGAATGTGACTCGCGCGCGTTTGGTCACGAATCGGATCGATCTGTTGCGCAAAAGCTGCCGCGTGGGCGGGATCACGAGGAAAATTCCCACGAGGTCCGTGAGAAAGCCCGGCACGAGCAACAGCGTCCCGCCGAGGATCACCAGGAAGCCGTCGACCGCCTCGTTTGCGGGCACCCTGCCGGCGCCAGAAGTCTCGCGAAAGCGCCGCCAGACCTGACCGCCTTGGCTCTTGACGAGCCACGCGCCAACCAGCGAATCGAAGATCAGCAAGAAGATCGTCGGCCAGACACCGATCGCATCGCCGATCTGGAGGATCAGCCAGAGCTCGACGACCGGCACGACGATGAAGAGCAGTACAAGCACCAGGGCAAACATGCTGGGCGAACACTAACCGCCCACCCGTACAATCATCGTTATGGCCACGTTGACCGCAGAAGAGGTGTACGAAGCACTCGAGCAGGTGATCGACCCGGAGCTCGGGCTCGACTTCGTCGAGCTCGGCTTGATCTACGACGTCGAAGTGCAGAACACCGGCGAGGGCCACGGCCACGAGGTCTACGTGACTTATTCACTCACTTCGCCCGGCTGCCCGATCGGGCCGCAGATCGCGGACCAGATCAAGGAGTTCACGATCGAGCTGGATGGGGTGGAGAAGGTCTTCCCCAAGCTCGTCTTCAGTCCGCCGTGGACGCCGGAGATGATGAGCGAAGACGCGAAGTTCGCGCTCGGGTACTGACGCCCGGCCCAAAGTCCCCAAAAAAGGTGGGGGGAAGATCCCTCTGCACCGCGACTTTCGAGTATGGCGCAGGTTTCAAATGGCGATAACCTTGCGTGAGGTCCATCACGCTTCTCGGCTCTAGATGGGTCGGGACACGCGAAACGAATTTGTTTGGGGGAATTAGGTGTTTTCTGGGCGCATCAACGGCTTCGGCCTCCGCAACGCACTCGCGTTGGTCGCGCTGCTCGCATCGGCAGCTCTTGTCTTTACTCACTCGGCTGATGCCGACCCGCCGTTTGCTCCGACGGTTTCGATCGAAACCAGCACAACCCGTGCGGCGGCGCATCCAGACGCGCGAATTACGATTGACAACACCGCGTCTTCTGAAGACATCGAAAACATCTCCATGGACTTGCCCGACGGCATGCTGGGCAGCCTGAACGCTGCCGAACAGTGCACGGTCGCAGAGGCAACCGCGACCGCTTGCCCGGCGGATTCACAAATTGGCACCGTGGTCAACTTCGCGCGCGTCGACAACTCCGAGGCGGTCCTCAGGGGAAAGGTCTACCTCACGGAGTCCCTCCCGCTCGACGCCGGCAAGATCGATCTTGACACCGGGTCGACCAACACCGAGGATCCGGCGAGCCTCCAGATCGTCGTGCCCGCGAAAATCGGCGGCGTTGATATGGGCACGGTGGTCGTCAACGCGCGCGTGCAGATGCATTACGCCGATCGGAATCCAGACTGGACGTTTGGCCCAACGGGCGCTGCCGGCTCCATCCGCGGAGTACGAACAATCGTCAACAGCGTGCCACGCGACATTGAAGATGAGCACGGGCGGATTGTCGCGTTCGATCTTGAGAAGTTGGTTGTGGATCTTCGTAGCGACCAGGTCTCACCGCACACGAAGCTCCTGACCAATTCCTCGCGCTGCCGTACCACACAGATTGCGATCGAAGCGACGAGTTACGCCGCGAGCGAAGCATCGGACGTGGACGACTACACAACTACCCAATGCGGCGACGTCCATGTTGGCGACATCGAGTCCGCCAGCTTTACCCCCGGCTCGACAAGCGCCGGGAGCGCGTTCACGTTTACTTCGTCGATTGAGTTCCCGGACGACCAGCCGGCGACGAACTCTATGAAGCTGCAAATGCCGCCGATGATCGCGACCAATCCACCTGGCCTTGGCGAGCCGCAACAACAGTGCCCAGTGAACAACATCGACTACGGGCAGATCGGCGACGCAAACAACTTCACGACGATCGGCTGTCCGCCGGAAGCGAAGGTCGGCACGGTGGAGATTGAAACACCACTCCTACCTGACCCAGTCATCGGTGAGCTCTACCTGGTCGAGGCGTCGCCGATTCCGCACATCGGTATTTACGTCGATCCTGACACTGGCCCGAACAACCCGGCCGGCGTGACTTTCGGCGTTGCCGGTATTTCTTCGGTCGAGAAGCTGGTTCCGGCTTGTTCGGGAACGTGTCGTGAAGCGATCACCGTGCAGTTCGACGCCCTTCCGGACGTGCCATTGAAGAAAGTCACCGTTATCGGTGATCCCGCGACGCGAACTGGCACCACGGGCGCTGACAGAACAGGGAACATTCTCGCGTTGGCCTCAGCCGGCGACACAAACTGTCAGCCAAACGGCGACGTCTCGATCCGGTCGTCAAGCTGGACCACGTATGACGAAGAGAACATGATTCCCGGTTCAGGCGGGAGCGGCATCGCAACGTTTGCCACTTCAGGTTGCAACGCGCGAAACGCGACCCTAACCGGATCTCCCTACGGAGGATTTGCGAGCTCGGCAACTCCGTCGCTCGCATACGCGGATGCCACCGCTGCCACTGCAGGCTGCGGGGTTGACAAAGAAGCAAGCCTTTCGGTCTGCGACCCGATCGGCGGCATCGGTGGTGGGAATTCATTCACTCCCTCATCCCTCGACGCTGGCATCCACCACTTCTATACGCGTGTCGCTCGCGTTGGCGGTCAATTCAACTGGCGAACCTTCGCGGTGCCGGTTGACCCCCCATCCGACACAATTGCGCCGGAGGTAACGCTCGGCACCGTCCCTTCTGACCCAACTTCAGACACCACCCCGTCGGTCGACTTCACGTCAGATGAGGACGCCTACTTCCAATGCTCACTCGACAATGGTCCATTCCTTCCATGCGACTCGGCGGTGACCGATCCTGCTTCCTCGGGCAGCTACACCGTCCCGAACGCACTGATCCCGAACGACACCGAGCACAGCATCCGCATCCGCGCGCAGGATGCAGCAGGCAACACAAGCTCCATCGAGTCGACAACGTTCAAGGTTGAAGTCGTTCTCGACCCGACCTTCGACGTCTTCAAGCCCGGCACTGAAACCCCGGGGCTCTCAACTGAAGTCGCAAGGGCACACCCGGAGATGGACATCAGGGTCACCAGCGGCTCGCATGAAGACATCAAGAACCTTCAGCTGAAGATGCCGCGTGGACTGCTCGGCGGGCTCACGGCAGTGCCGACGATTTGCCCGCTGGCCGACGCCCAGGACGCCCTTTGCACCGACGATTCAATGGTCGGAACAGTTGACACCGAGGCGGTCGTCGATGAGAGCACGGTGAGAATCTCCGGGAAGGTCTACATGACCACTCCGATCGTGCTCGGCGACCCGGCCGGCCTGATGGTGGACGTCCACGCCAAGATCCAGGACATCGACGACGGCCATGTGTTGGTGCCGATCCGCCTGGCGGTTGCTGGTCCGCGCGTCGGCAACGCAGTCACCGACATCCAAGGCATCGAGTCGTTCGCGACCGACATCCCGCAGAAGATCAATCCCGCAACGGCCCCCGGGAGCGACGGCTTCGACTCGGAGTCAGAATTCGACCTGCGCTCGATGACGCTCAAGCTCCGAAACAACCCCTCGGCTTCGCAGCCACTGCTCACCAACCCGAGCGAGTGCACCCCGGACAACTTCGAGGTCAGCTTCGAGGGCTACGACGGCACTGACGTCGCGAAGTCCACGCCGAACATTGATTGGACTGGCTGCGGCGCTCTCGGCTTTGGCACCTCGGTCTCAATGTCGATGGTCGACATCGAGACCGGTCAGCCGCCGGTCGAGAGTTCCAACTCGTATGTGCCGAAGACCACTTTCACCACGGATCTAGCGATGGATCCAAACGGATCTTCGATCAAGAACGCGACGGTGCTGTTGCCGAAGAACGTCACAGTGAACGTCGGCGAGTTGCCGGCGCCGTGCCCGGTCGACACCTACCAGACTGGCGGTGCCGAGGCGTGTCCTGCCAGCACGATCATGGGCAGCGTCTCAGCCACCTCGCCTCTGCTGCGCGAGCCGCTCAACGGCAAGGTCTACATCCTGAAGTCAAACGACAAGCTACCAAGACTCATACTTGCGCTACGTGGGCCGATCGACACCGACATCATCGGCGACATGACGATCGTGAACATCACGCAGATTCGAACAACATTCGCGAGCTCGCCCGACGCTCCGATTTCGGCGCTTCACCTAGTCGTCAATCGAATCGTCAGGACGCGCAACGAGGCATGTTCGTACGGACCGGACGAGACCAACGCGATCTCGACATTCAATGCCTACAACGGCAAGTCAGCGACGAACGCCAACGCCCTCCCGGTCACATGCATCGGTTCCGGCTCCGCGAAGTTCTCCTACAAGAAGGGCACCAAGAAGCAGAAGAACCGCTCGACGCTCAGCGTGAGTCTCCGCGCGCCGACCGGCACGCAATACAAGAGCGTCCAAGTCGAGTTCCCCAAGGGAATCTCGATGGTCAAGAGTGGATTCAAGAAGGGCTTGAAGATCAAGTCCGGATCATCCAAGCTCAAGTACAGCTGCGGCAAGGCGAAAAAGTCGAACCGTTTCACCAGTGCGCTCTGCAACAAGCCCAACAAGGACATCGCGCTGAGCTGGGGCGCAGGCTCGATCAAGGCCAAGAAGCTGAAGAAGCCGACCTTCAAGATCACCGCCGTTGACAGCCTGGGTCGCACGCACGTGTTTTCCGTGCGCTCCTCGAAGTAGCGCGACCGACAGCCCGGTTTCAATCGAAACCCTAACCCTCGACTTGGGGGTTAGGGATTGAATTCCTGGGTCAATACGAGCTCATTGCCAGCGAGAATATTTCGATACCACTTGACTTTTTGACACGGAGTCAGTAATAATTCCCTCCGAGAGGTGCGTTTTTGGGGAGCGCGCCAAGAAAATGTGCGCCGGCCAGTTCTGAGCTTGCGGCGCACGAATCCAATCCTTGGGGGGGGTTGTTGTGAATACTCGGTTCGTTTCGCTCGTCGTGATGGCGACATTCCTGCTTGTTCTGCTGGTGTTGCCAGGTGGTGCAGGCGCATTTGGGGTGGAAAACCTCAAGTTTGAACAGTCTTCTCTGCAGGCGTCTTCACACCCATACGCGTCGCTCTCGTTTGATCGCACCGGAAGCGAGAGCGAAGACATCAAGGACATGAACATCGAGCTTCCAGCGGGTGTCTTCGCAAACCCTGAAGCTGCGAACCCGAAGTGCACTTCCACACAGTTCACATCTGATGCCTGTCCGGCCAACTCGCAAGTAGGCGAGATCCAGGTGAAGGTGAAGGCAATGAGCCTGCTCGACCTCACGATCAATGGCTCGGTGTACGTGCTCACGCCCGAGGCGAACCAAACGGCAACACTGGGCGTCACGTTGCGACCCGATCAAATATGCCTGATCATCGTCTGCGCGGTTCCGCAGAAGATCTTCCTCAAGACCGGGGCCACGCTTCGCACGTACGGCGATCAAGGCTTGACCGCGAGCGCGCCGGGCACCACCAGCTCGGCTTCGATCGGAATTCCGCTCGTCTTGTTCACTCCGACGATCAACGCGGACATCACGATCAACCATGTCGATTTCAAGTTCTACGGTCGAACCGGACAGTTCACAAAGAAGCGAGTCTGCGGCGGCTTCCTCAACCTCTCATGCAAGGACGTCGTGACGGCACCGCAGGGCCCGTACTTCTTCCGACAGACCGCCAGCTGTACGCCGGCGACGATCAAGGTCGAGCTGATCTCGAAGCAGGGTGTGCCCGCCGAGAAGTCAACGTCGTACACGCCCACGGGCTGCAACAACGTGCCCTACAACCCGACAGTCTCCTTCGGTCCGCACAACGCCGATGCCGGGGAGTCGACTCCAGTCGACTTCGTGCTGGCCTCGCCGGAGGCCGATGCCGAAATCCAGCACGCCCTACCCAAGCTGGTCGACATCAATTTGCCAGCCGGATCGGGCCTGAATCTCGCCAACCTGGCCGACGTTGTCGGGTGTACCGAGACTCAGCTGCGTCAAGCTGCGTGCCCTGAAAGCAGCATCATCGGACACGCGGGCGCATTCTCCAAATACCTGCCTGGTCCAACTCCCACCACGCCGGGACTTGCAGGCAATGTTTACGCGATGGGGGTTGGCAACCAGATCCCGATCGCGGTCGAACTCAAGGGACGCGGCAACACAGTGGTCTTGTTCCGTGGCTTGATGGGAACGCGCGGAGATGGGCCGGACGCACGCGTCTATTCGACGTTCGATCAGGTTCCAGAATTGCCATATTCGTCGATCGCCGTAACGATTGACAAGGCGGTCTACAAAAATCCGCAGATCTGCGGAGCCGCCAACACCGCCGCAACGATGACCGGCTTCCACGGTGGGTCGGTTGACCGATCGACAAGCTACGAAGTCATCAACTGTCCGCAGCCGCCCAATACGACGCTCACCGGCGCACCGCCGACGAACAGCTCGATCGTGCAGCCGAAGTTCTTCTTTGAATCGTCAGAGCCAGACTCGACTTTCCAATGTCGCATTGATGATGCGCCGTTCGAGCCGTGCTCCTCGCCGTTCCAGAGCGAACCGCTGCCATCGTCCGTCGACAAGGAAACGAACGAGATTGTTCATACCTATCGATTTGAAGTGAAGGCCATCAAGGGTGCGTTCGAGGATCCGACTCCGGTGTCTTACGAATTCAACGTGCTGCGGACCGGCTTTGTGGTCACTCCGAACATTCAGGTCGGCGACGATCCTGATCATCCACATGAGGCTGCCGCTCGTTCTCACCCGGATGCGACGGCTAGCTTCGAGATCACGGGCGGCAACCCGAGGCAGGTCTCGCTGCGACTGCCGGACGGCCTCGTAGCCAGCCTCTCCGCTCGAGAGCAGTGTGACCTGGACGACGCCACGGCACCGACACCGACGTGCAGCGAAGCGTCCAAGGTTGGAATCGGAGCGGTGACGGTTGACTTCTTCAACCCGGCAAGCGGTCAGGTTGAGTCAGAGACTTCGGTGGGCGCTGGATTCCTCACCGAGGCTCCGACATCCAACGACGCAGCAGGCGTTATGGCTACCACCGAGTTCAGCTTCGGTCGGCTCACCGTTGTAGGCGGTGCGTATCTCGTGAACAACGGCAGGAATCAGTACCTGACGCTCCGCGAGGTCCCGCAGATCGTGAACGGCCCTGGTGGGCTTGAGACTCAGATAAACGTCACCCACATCTCGGTCGAACTTGATGGCTCGACGAACGAACTCGTGACTGCACCAAGTCAGTGCGAGCCGAGTTCGTTCCTAAGCACCGGACTCGACTGGGACGACCCAGCCAACGATTCCGAGGTGTTCAACGTCCCGTTCCAGGCGACCGGTTGTGACGAGCTGGCGTTTGGTCCGCAGGTGAATCAGATCCTGAGCAACCCTGTTGCCGGCCAGGAGAGCGCCGTTTCGGCAACTGTCACGCTCGGCGCGGATGACGCGGGAATCAGCCAGATGCGCGTCACGGAACCCCCGTCGATCTCGCCGAACTTCCCCGCGTTCGGCCAGCCGCAGGATCAGTGCCCGGTCAATTCTGTTACCGACGAAGGCGCTTTCGACCCTGCGCTATGTCCTGCACAGGCCAAGGTCGGCACCATGGCGCTACACACGCCGCTCTTGCCCTACGTGCTTGACGGCTCGGTGTACTTGATCGAGGCGTCACCGATTCCATGGCTCGGTGTCAGCTTCAATAAGCCGGGCATCGTCGTCGGGCTGGTCGGAGTTACCTCGACGCCGAAGGTCAACCCGTCATGCAACCCTCTGATTACGCCGGGTGGATGCAAGTCTCAGATCTCGGTCGTCTTCGACGGAATCCCGGATGTGCCGATCGACCAGGTGGACTTCACCTTGGACGGTCCTTCACGCACGGGCCAAAACGGCGCCACGTTGAGCGGCAAGATGCTGCGGGTGGCATCCCCGACGGACCCGAGCTGCAGCCCGCTGTCGCCGGCAAAGTCGAACATCTCGGCGCAGAACGGTGCAGTGATAAACCAAGAGCAGCAAATAGCAATTTCCGGCTGCCTGTAATCTCGGCGCCATGCACCAACCCTAAGCTTGAACTATAAGTTTAGGGTTGGTGCCAATGCGCACGACGACTACCTCGTTTGGCGGTTATCTGGTGGCAGAGTTGTCGCATCAGGAAGATGCCAACCGCGATTCAGGCGACTTACTTGACTTCCGCGTCACTTGTTGTTATAGTCCGATTTGGATGTGTGAGGGAACTCACATATCCCGGTCTCGGATAGGCCGGAATTGGGGCGAAAAGCCCCGCAGTCCAATGCAATAGTCCGCATGAGCCTGCAGTGCATGTGGGCCCTTAGGGGGGAATAAATTGTTTACTGAACGGACGCCGGCAACTGCCGCGCGTGACTCTCATTGGTCGGGCAAGCGAGTTAGCTTGACGATCATCTCTGTGATTGCACTTGCAATCGCAATGTTTGCGCTGCCAAGCACAGCAGGTGCTTTCGGCATCACCAACTTCACCTACACGAACTCACCGTCACCAGGTAGTTCGTTGTCCGCAACTCAAGCTGCGGCCCACCCGAACGTGACCGTTGCGTTCGATCGCACGGGAACTGACAGCGAGGACGTTCGAAGCGTTTCGGTCGGTTTGCCGGCAGGCGTGTTTCCGAACCCGGAAGCGGTCACGACCAAGTGCACGACGGCGCAGTTCGATGCCGACGCATGTCCGTCCGGGTCGAACGTGGGAACGGTCTCGGTCGATGTGACCGCGGCCAGCCTCCTCCCGTTGACAATTAAGGGCACGGTCGACGTCCTTCAGCCGACAGCGACCTCGAAATCCGTTGCAACGCTTGGTCTGACATTGCGTCCGGACAAGATCTGCATCCTGTTTGTCTTCTGTGCGGTGCCGGAGAAGATCATGCTTCAAACGGACGCGGCAGTGGACACTTGGACTGACCACCACGTCCAGACCGAAACCGCCGGGTCTCCGCGACAGGCCCAAATCGGAATCCCGATGGTTGTTTGGACTCCGACCATCGACGCGGGCATCACCATCAACCACATGGAGCTCGCATTCCAATCTCGTGCCGGTGACTGGGGCTCACACCAAGAGTGCACGACGTTCCTGTTCATCAAGAACTGCAAGACCGTCGCCGACCCGCCGACCGGGAAGTATTTCTGGTACCAGACTCCTAGCTGCTCGCTGGCAACCGCGACGGCTTCGATCAAGTCCTACACGGGGCAGGTCGCGTCCGCGTCAACTTCATTCACGCCGACCGGCTGTGGAAACGTCCCGTTTGACCCACAGTTGTCGTTCACTCCCGCGAGCAACGATTCTGGCGAGGGAACAAGCGTCAGCTTCCTTATGACTCAGCCCGAAGCAGATGCCCCAATCCAGCAGGCGTTTCCGAAGTTCGCCGATGTCGATCTTGCCGCTGGCTCCGGCCTCGACCTCAACGCCCTCAGCGGCGTTTCAAACTGCGGCGAGGCCGACCTGCAGGCCGACACCTGCCCCGCGTCGAGCCAAATCGGTACCGCGTATGCGTTCTCGAAGTTCCTGCCGGGCGCAACGGCCGCAACACCTGGTCTCATTGGAAAGGTCTTCGCTACTAGCGTGACCACTCAGATCGAGATGGCAGTTGTGCTCAAGGGTCCGCGCCAGACGACCATCGTCCTTCGCGGTGTGATGGGCGCTCGTGATGGTCACGTGTACTCCACATTCACGTCGATTCCGCAGGTGCCGTTCCGTGAGTTCGGACTAACGGTCACCAAGGCCGCATACAAGAATCCGACCGCGTGTGGTCTGGCAACCACGACGGCGGCACTGACCGGGTACAACGGAGCCGTGGCCAACCGCTCGAGCTCTTACACGGTTGACAACTGCCCGCTGCCGCCGGAGACAACGATCACCGGCAAGCCACTTGAGGAGACCACGAAGACGAAGCCGAGCTTCAGCTTCGAGTCCGATCAGGCTGGCTCCACGTTCCAGTGCAGCATGGACAACGCGCCGTTCGCTCCTTGCTCGAGCCCATGGGTCTCACAGGCCCTAGGACTGGGTGCCCACAACTTCAAGGTCAAGGCTTTGAAGGGCACGGCGGAAGACCCGTCACCGGCCTCGTACGACTTCACAGTTGTGCCATCCGGTTACACGATTTCGGCCGACATCGATGTGAGTGACAATCAGGCAGTCGCACACCCCGACGTGGACGCTGTGTTCACGCTTGGCGGCAGCGGCCAGCCGAAAGACATCTCACTGAAGATGCCGCGCGGATTCGCCGCCAGCCTTGCTGCGGTTACGAATTGCAGCAGCGCAGCTGCGGCCGTTGGCAACTGCGGCGCCGCCAGCAAGATTGGTACCACGACGCTGGAGATCAAGAAGCCCGGCGACGTGTATGAGACCAAGAGCGGCGATCTCTTCCTGACGGACGGTCCAACGACCGATGACGCAGGCGGAATCGCGACCCTCATCAACTTCGATGATGGTCCGTTGATCGCAACCGGCGGCGCGTTCCTCGTTGAGAACGGTGCGCACCAATACCTCGAACTCCGCGATATTCCCGACACGATCGGGGGAAGCGAGTTCCAGGCTGTGACGCTCACCGTCCACCTCGACGGCAACGCCGGCGGCAACAAGTTCCTCACCAACCCATCGAACTGCGATGAAAGCGCGTGGGACTCGTCGTCGACTGACCACAACGGCAACGAGGCCCCGGCCTTCAACGTGCCGTTCCAGGCCACCGGCTGTGAGAACGTCCCGTTTGGCCCGCAGCTCACTCAAACGTTGGCGAATCCCAACGCTGGACAGGTCACGGGTGTAAACGCGCACCTAGAAATGCCGGCGGTTCCGAGCGGTTCGATCGTCGACTACAACGCCGCGATTACCACGCTGCAGGTTGACGAGCCGCGTGTCATCAAGCCGAACTTCCCGGCCTTTGGTGACCCGCAGGACCAGTGCTCGGTCGCGACGATCTCCGACGAGGGTCTCTTCAACCCGGAGAGCTGCCCCTCGCAGGCGCTCGTAGGCTCAATGGAGATCGACACTCCGCTGTTGGCTGACCCGCTCGTGGGTCAGGTGTACTTGATCGAAGCGTCACCGATTCCGTGGCTCGGCGTCTACTTCAAGGACAACGGCATCGAGGTCAGCATGATCGGAGTTACTTCGACTCCGAAGATCAACCCGTCCTGTAACCCACTGACAACTCCTGGTGGCTGCCCGACGCGCATCTCGATCGTCTTCGACGGTGTGCCGGACGTGCAGATCACCACGATCGACATGGACCTGAACGGTCCGGACCGCCAGGTGTTCGACGAGAACGGCGACCCAGTTCTCGACGGAAGCAACAACCCGGTGTTCCTGTCGGGCAAGATCCTGCAGCTGGCCTCGCCGGCCGACCCAGGATGTGTCACGAACAGTGTCGCGAGCTCGAAGATCACCTCGCACGCTGACCCGGGCACCCAGGTTCCGCAGAGTCAGAACATCACGATCAACGGATGCACCTGATTCGCAGTCACTAGCTAGCAAGCATGCAAGTTCCGCAAAGGCCGCCCATCCAAATCGGGTGGGCGGCCAAGGCGGAACTCGTCTCGCAAGACAAAGTCAATTAAGTCACACATCTAGTCCAGTCAAAGAAAACAGATAGCTCAAGCGGGGGGCCTACGGGACGTCAGCAGCGGCAGAGCCGCACCACTGACGCGCCGTAGATCTCTCGCCTCCGGCCGGCTCGGTAGCAAGCCGGGGCATTCGAGCACAAAACAAAGAGAGCATCAGCTCTCTGCTCACCAACTCCAAGGGGGGGTCCATTCAATGAATGGCGTCAGGGCGCTAATCGCGCCGGCAACACAGGTAGATCGCACCCGGAACGGCATTGCTGCCGTCCTGCTTGCGTTCGCAGCTGCAGTCGTGGTCTTCATGGCCGCACCGGCAGCCGCCAACGCCGCGTTCTCAATTCCGACCTACAACAACACTCCGTCGACGACGGCAGCGGGCGCGAACGTAACGTTCAATGCCTACTTCAGTCGCTCGGGTTCCGACTCGGAAGATGTCCGCAACATCGACTTCCACTTCCCGGCCGGCTCGACCTACTCGATCGCCGGAGTGCCGCGTTGTTCGGACTTTGCGTTCTCGCTGAGTCTCTGTCCGTCGAACTCGATCGTCGGTAACTCGACGCTTCGCGTCTACACGACTGGACTCTTCGGCAAGTCGTACTCGAACATCAACGGTACGGCGTACGCGATGGACAACGGCAAGGTCAAGGTCCAGTACCAAAAGGCGTTCTACGGAGTGCCGGACCCGAGCTTCACGATCGGCACCTCGTCGATCACCGGCGGTCCGTCTCTGACGTCCACGGACTTCGCGCGGCAGATCTACCTGCTCCTCTTGCTCCCTGACGACATCACGATGTCTGAAGCTTGGTTCAACTGGTACGGCAAGTCCGGCTCCAGCGCGAACCAGGTTCCGATCATCACGAACCCAACTGAGTGTGGCTCCAAGCAGCACGCTCTGAAGGTGACGTCGTACCAGGGTGTCTCGGTGACCAAGACCGGCTCGTACACGCTGAATCCGTGTACCCCGGCCGACCAGGAGCCACCGACCGTCGCGATCACATCGCCCACGGACGGCTCGCTGACGACTGCCAGCACTGTGCCGCTGACGTTCACCGCGAACGACAACGTCACCCCATCGGGCAGCCTTGTCTGTACCTACAGCAACAACGGCAGCCCGGCCGCATCGATCACCAGCGGCCAGTCGGTCGCGCTCAACCTTGGCGCGAACAGCCTCACCGTTTCGTGTAAGGACGCCGCCAACAACACCGGCACTTCGACGGCAGTTGTGATCACCCGCGGAAACGTTCCGGCAGTTGCAATCACGTCGCCCGCCCCCTCGGCGAACGTGATCAGCCCGGTGACGCTCACCTTTACGGTGGACGGCAATAGCTCGATTCCGGGCGGCACGACCTGCACGGTCGACGGCAACCCGGTCAGCGGCACCTCTGTATCGCTGACACTCCCGACCGGCCCGCACACGGCGAGCGTCGTGTGCACCAACGCATTCGGCTCGAACGTGCCCACGACGCGGTCGTTCAACGTCGGCACCGCTCCGTCGGTCGACATCACGACCGCTGGCGGCACAACCACCGCTTCGAGCGCGACGATTGACTTCACCACTGGCGGTACGCCCGCCCCGACCTGCACCGTTTCCAACAACGGTGGTCCGTCGAGCCCGATCAGCTCGGGCGGCTCGGTGGCGCTTGGCAACGGCAACAACCACATTGTCGTCACCTGCTCCAACGGGTTCGGTTCTCCGGCAAGCGATTCCGTCGACATTGACGCCGGAGTCGTTCCATCGATCGTCATTCAGTCGCCGACCTCAGGGCAGAACGTGACCAACCCGGTCTCACTGTCTTTCACCGTCGACGGCAACAGCTCGATCCCGGGTGGCACGACCTGTGAGATCAACGGCAACCCGACGAGCAGCACGTCTGCCTCGTTCACGTTGCCGAATGGCTCCAACACCATCACGGTCGCCTGCACCAACACCTACGGCCCGAGCAGTGCTCCGGTGACGTTCAATGTTGGCGAAGCGCCGACTGTCGACATCACCACTGCGCCGACCAGCACCGACGCGGCATCGATCCAGATCGATTTCGACGCTACGGGTGAGCCGGCTCCGACCTGCACGCTCGACAACAACGGCTCCCCGGTTTCGAACCCGGTGCCGCTGACGAACGGCACGAACACCATCACGGTCACCTGCTCCAACGGCTTCGGCTCGCCGGCGACTGACAGTGTCGTCATCGAGAAGGGCGAGGCCCCGACGATTGACATCACCACGGTCGGCGGCGACACCACCGCCACCTCGGTGAACGTCGCCTACACGCTGACCGGCTACCCGCCGGCAACGTGCTCCGTTACCAACAACAGCGTCCCGACGAGCAACCCTGTCGCGCTCTCGAATGGTGGAAACCACATCGAGATCAGCTGCTCCAACATCTATGGAACGGCCAGCGACTCGGTGGACTTCAACAAGGGTGAGGTCCCGGTCGTATCGATCACGAATGTCGGTGGCAACACAACCGACACGTCGGTCGTCATTGACTACAGCTCCAGCGGTTTCCCGGCGCCGACCTGTTCGATCACGAACAACGGCAACGCGGCAACCAACCCGGTGAGCCTCTCGAACGGCACCAACGACATCGTCGTCACCTGCTCGAACTCGTTCGGCTCGGACGACGCGGCTGTCACCTTCGAGAAGGGTGAGGCACCGACGGTCACGAACCTCGCTTCCAGCGAGGCGACGCCGACGACGGCATCCAGCACGAACCTCACCTGGGACACGACTGGCGTGCCGACTCCGACCTGCACGGTCAACGGCAACCCGGCATCGAGCGGCGTGAATGTCGCCCTGGTCAACGGACTCAACACCTTCACGGTGGTCTGCTCCAACGGCTTCGGTTCGCCGGCAAGCGCGTCGATCACGATCGACGCCGGTGTCGTCCCGCTCGTCGCGATCACCGCTCCGCCCAACGGCGAGAACGTGACCAACCCGTTCTCGTTGACCTACACGGTCGACGGCGGCAGCTCGATCCCGGGCGGCACCACCTGCA
>JAEYBE010000034.1 GCA_023404495.1 Actinomycetes bacterium
CCGACGCAGGGGCGCGGGTGATGGTTGGTATGTGATGAACCCGCACACCCTGACCTATTACGGCGAGCCGTTTGCGGAAAGGGCCGACGCTGAGAACGCGCTGGAAATGATGCGCCTCACCGCCTCCAAGCCAGCCACACCAGTACGCGAGGACGAGGGGTTGGCGGCGCTCAAGCCGGAGACGGCGAAAACATGGAGCGAGCTTTACCGCGCTGTCGAAGCCCTAGATGACACGGACGGCTGGGGCGACTTGGTGCTGACCCACGAACTGGCTGTCGCAGTTGACCGAGTGCTTGATGCCGCTCGCGCCGTCGAGGAATTGCCGGAGGATCAGAAGGTCATGGAAGAACTGGCCTGCGCCAACCCAGCACCCCCGTCACCTGAGACTGGACAGGAGTGGCGGCCAATCGAGACGGCTCCGAAGGACGGAAGGATCGTCGTGATTCTGGACAGTCGCATCGGGCGGTGGCGGGTCACCTGCGCGAACTTCGTTGATGGTCGGTGGTTGGCGCACGACGGCGGTGACGCAAGCCCTGCCGGCTGGGTGCCAGTTCCCGAAGGCTTCGGACCTCTACCCGAGCCACCTACTAGCCAAGAGGCGGCGTGATGGCTGAGCCTGGTTTCAGTCGAATCAAGAAAGTGCCCGTCGTCAAGCCCATCAAGGATGGGCCGCGAATCAACGGATGGGTCTGCGACCGCTGCAACAGAGTGACCTACGCGGTAGAGATCCACGAGGGCGTTACGCCCTTCTTTCTCGCTTGCCGTGCCGAAGGCGTAGACCCTCGCGAAGCCAAGTGCAAGGGCCGGGGCAAATCGCTGATGTACCCGAGCGATCCACCGCCCGCCGAAGTCCTCGCAGCGGTTCGATGGGAGTGGTTTACGCCGACCGGAGCCGCCTTTCGCAAGCTTGACGCCGGGATGCGTGAACACATCCTGAAGGGTGGACTCGAACTGCGGAAGCTCACCGACGATGGACGCGTTGCCCTCGCCAACCAAGAAGATAGGGAGGCGTCCGATGAGTAAGGAATCTATGGCCTCCGCTGCGCTACGGCCCGAGGCGGGATCGCCGCCGAAAGCCGAAGTAGTGCATGTGTCTCCCGGCGAGTCGATCGACCTGAGGTTCGAGTGCAAACGGTGCGAGTCGATGAGATGGCCCTGTGTCGTCCCGGCGCGCAATATCCGACGTGCCATTACCGCGCTCAATGAGGGACGTGAGGACGACGCGCGGGATTTCCTGCTCGATGCGTTCGAGGAACTGGCGCACTACGCGCAGTGGCCCGATGAAGTCGCGAGAGAGCTACAAGAAAACGCCGCCAACCCCGACCCCCAAGAGGAAACAGAAGCATGAATGACACAGCAACAAAGATGCGCGCCTTCACTGACGTTGTCGCAACCAAGGAAGAGCTGATCGCCAACCTAGAAGCCCACGCCGAAGCTGACCGGTTCGTCAAGGGCACCTACGGCGAAGGGTCGCTCGAAGAAGGAACGTTCAAAGGCTGCGCCGTCGGCTGCTCGATTGTCGACTTCGGCGGCGTCAAGAGCGCGCACCTCGAGTACGAGCGGCTCTTCGGGATCCCAGCACAGCTGGCCGCGCTTGAAGACGGGATCTTCGAGGCGCTCCCCGAAGAGAAGGCGATGCAGTGGCCGCTGCGCTTCGCGAACGCCATTCAAACTGGCGCGGACCTCTCGAACGTCTGGCCGCAGTTCGCAGCCTGGATGATGCTCGACGACGAGTGGGGCCTGATCAAGCTCGACCTCCCCGAAGACGTGGCAGAAATTGTCACGCGCGTCGGCCTCGCGTACGGGCGCATGGCAACCGGCGAAGTGATTTCCGATTCTGAGGCCGAAGCGATAGCTGAGGACGCGTGGGCCGCGAGGGCCGCGTGGGCCGCGAGGGACGCGTGGGCCGCGAGGGCCGCGAGGGCCGCGTGGGCCGCGTGGGCCGCGAGGGCCGCGAGGGACGCGTGGGACGCGTGGGCCGCGAGGGACGCGTATGTGGCGGCCTCAAGCGACAAGCTGATCGAACTTCTTAGCGCCGCCACCCCGAGCCCGGTCGCTGCATGAACCGGCTTCCGGACACAGCCGTCAGTTCGCCAGCGCTTGACCGCGAGGGCGGTCAAGGTGGCCGGCTCGATGCTGCTTCCGGAGTGACCTGCGCCTGCGGCCGCACAATCAAGCCCTCAGGCGACTGCCAGAACCCACGCTGCTCAGAGAACGCTTTCTATGACGAGCACTGGGACGAGAGGGGGGTGGCCAAGCGTGGATGACCAGCCGACAGTCGGCGTACTCGACACGACGCGCCCACTGCACCGGCGGATCTCCGCCGCTTGCAATGCGCTCCCGTTCGTAACGTGGGACCGGTTTGTGACCGGCACCCTTGACGGCCATTCCTACGTGGAGATCTACGGCTGGATCAACCGCGCCGACGGCCAACGTGACTTCGTACTGATCGTCAGCTGGACGCACTGGGACTCCGTCGAATACGTGACCTCGAGCGCCAAGTTCAGCGCCGAGATTGGCCGCATCCTCTACGGCGACAAAAGCGACCACAACGACTGCATCCGCGCGGCGGACGTCTTCGCTCTCGATCAGACAGTCGAGCGTTCGCAGGAGCTAAAAGAGGAGGGTGGGCGATGAGCGAGCGTCTGATCGACACATCACCCGAAGATAACTACTCGCTGCTTGGCTGCAACGTCTACGCCGGGTTCGGGTGCCGTTATTGCGCTTCACCTTGCGAGGGCGACACTTGTGCGAGGTGCCTCCGTGACAGCAACCCCGCCGCCGACCCCAACCCAGAGGGGAGCAGCGGCAATGGCTGAGCCGAACGAAACTCAGATGAGATGCCCTTGGTGTGGAAGCTCGTTCGTCGAGGATTGCGGCAGGGATTACGCGTGTCGTGACTGCGGAACCGTGATATTGAAGCCCGCCGCCGACCCC
Source organism: Actinomycetes bacterium (assembly GCA_023404495.1). Taxonomy (GTDB): domain Bacteria; phylum Actinomycetota; class Thermoleophilia; order Solirubrobacterales; family JACPNS01; genus JACPNS01. The sequence goes on from JAEYBE010000034.1 coordinate 2,938, forward strand.
AACACACAGGGAGAGGGGGAGTAGCAATGGCCGACGTCGCAACAATTCTTTCGGTGGCATCGGAACTCGACCGCTGGGGCTTGACGCGCAATGCGCGGAGGCTGCGCGAGGCCGTCGATGCCATGCCGCAGGACGAGAGGCCGTTTCCGATCCAGGACGCGACGAGGCAGTATCGCTCGATTCCGTGGTCGCTCGCGGAGTTTGTGTATCCGGCGTACGGGCACGATCAGACGCTCGAACGGTTGGCCGAGCGCGGGGGGTTCTCGCGGAAAGAAATCGGAATGCTCTCGGTCGATCTCTACCACGACACCCGCCCGCGCCTTCAACGCATGCCTTTGCTCGACATTTTCGCCCTCGCCACCGCCCACACACCGGAGGACTCCAATGGCCGAGAAGATTGAAGGGCGCATCGACGGCGAGTTTCACTACGTCACATGGGACGTGGCGGAAGAGTTCGACTACGACGACGGCACGTTCGAGCTTCACCGCAAGTCTGATAATGAGCAGCTCGTCAAGTGGTTCTACGGGCCAGAGGGGCCAGAAGCTGACGGCAAATCGGCGCTCAAGGCGTTTGACGCTACCTACACCGAGGGGCGACGGGAAGCGCTTGCGGAGGTAAAAACGCGCTGGGTGGATCTCAGTAGCGCACTGATCGCAGTATCGCCGTTCCTCTCCAAACCGTTCAAGGACGATCCGCGCTGGACACCCTGGACCCGCTTCGTCGAGAAGCCGCTTGAGCGTCTCAACGCCCTGCTATCCATAGACAAGGATGGGGGCGCGTAGTGGCCGCCAAGAAGAAGGTCACTGAAGCGCAGATGCTCGAGCTTCTCAAGACGAAGCTGAGCCGCTCATCCGGCAACGGCCCCGAACACGCGTTCATCCCGCACGTGAAGTCTGACGCCGGACACGGCTCGCACCGGACGATCGACGCAATATCGATGTCTCTCTGGATCTCCCGCGGGCTCCTGATCTCCGGTTACGAGATCAAGTGCTCTCGCTCGGACTGGCTAACTGAGTTGAAGTCGCCCGAGAAGGCCGAAGAGTTCTTCGGCTTCATCGACCGTTTCTACCTCGTGATCTCCGATCCGGAGATCGTGCAGCCAGGGGAGTTGCCGGAGGGATGGGGCTTGCTCTGCAAGAAGGGCCGCGGCCTCACCCAGCTGGTCGAACCAAAGCTTTTCCGCGAGGACACGGGTCCGCTTCCACCGCAGTTCTTCAGGGGCTTCCTGGCCGCACTCCTGCGCTCCGCATGCCGGCAGCGTGACGTCACGCCGAAGCAGATCGAAGACGCGATGGCGGCTGCCGCCGCAGAGGCCAAGAAGGAAGCGCTGACCTACGAGCAGACGAACGCGATCGACTGGTACGACGCGGTCCACAGGATTGCTACGCAGTTGGCCGAGAAGACGGGCGCTCGCGGCAAGCCCTCGGTGGCGGCCTACAGCTACATGCACGCGCTCAAGGATCCAGAGGTGCTCCAGCTTGCTTTAGATCATCGCGAAGTCAAGACAGGGCGCGCCCGGCTTGAGAATGAAATCGCTGAACTGCGCCGCAAGGCGCCGAGGTTTGCGAAGCAGCTACGCGAGGCCGCTGACCTCCTGGACCCGCCGACGCACGATTCGGAGGCTGACTGTGCCTGAGACGACCGCACCGAAGTTTGTGACGCTGAGCGGCGACCATGTGTATGTCTCGCTCTCGCACGTCGTCGATGAGCTTGAAGACGCCGCCACCGACTGCGACGGCCACACCCCGCACTCGATCCTCATGGCGCTCTCCGAAGAATTGCGCCGGGAGGCCGCGGCGCAGTGAGCGTCACCGCGATCTCATCGCACCCGGACTTCCGCCGCGCGCCAGCGCAGCTGGTCTTCCGCCGGCAGCTTGAGCGCGAGCTCGGCCTCGGCCGCACCAAGGTCTTCGAACTGATCACCCTAGGCATGCCGATCGCCGAGACCACATCCAGCGGCCACCGCTTCGACGTCGAGCAATGCCGCGAGTGGCTGGCCGCAAACGACTACGCAGGCCTGGCAGGTAGCGTGGAGCGCGGATACGCAAACCCTCCTCAAGGAGCTTCACATGCCTAAGACGACCTTCCCAGGCGTCTACCGCCGCGGCGACAAGTTTGTTGCCATGCCGTACAACCCTGCCACGAAACAAAAGATCTACCTCGGCACCCGCGACACAGCCGAAGAGGCCTACGAACTGATCCGCGAATGGAAGAGCGGCGGCCGGCGCAGCCGCACCGTCGCCGGGATCCGCGCATCGTTCCTCGAGCTCTACGTCGATAACGAGACGATCGGCCTGGTCGACACCACCCGCCGGCAGTACCGCAACAACACCCAGCGCTTCGAGGACCGCTTCGGCAACGAGAAGCCGGACGACCTCTACGACCACTTCGACCTCGTGCAGGGCTGGGCACTCACTCAGTCAACGCCGTGCGTGGAGACCAACTTCACGATGCTCGAGTGGGCCCGCAAGAACAGGCTCTGCAAGTCGAACCCACTTGACGGCGTAGTCGGCCGCGCGCCAAAGAAGCGAGCCGCCAAAGTCGTGATCCGCACCACGGCCGACCTCGATCGCCTGGCCGCCTGCGCAAGAGCAGCGCTCCCGGGCCACAAGGGCGAAGTGATGGAGGCGATGATCTACGTCCTCTACGGCTCGATGCTCCGCCCAGCGCACCTCTTTCAGCTGCGCTGGCGCGACATCGACTTCTCACGCCAGAGGATCCACGTGCCAGGCGTCAAGCGCGGCAAGCCGCAGGACGTGGCGATGCTCCCGATCGCCCGCAAGGGCTTCGAACTCCTCTACCGCGGCGACGCCGATGATTTTGTTTTCACCAACACCTACGGCCAGCCGATGCGCAAGCAGACGATCGCCAACTGGTGGCCGGCCGTGCGAGCAGCTTTCGGCGAGCCGGACCTGAAGTTCTACGACCTCAAGACCGCCGGCACCACCAGGCTGATCAAACACGGCGCCCGCAGAGAGCAGCTGCGCGTCCAGCTGACGCACTCCGACAGGACAGGCGACACCCTGGCCCGTCACTACGTGGAGATCGAGACAGAGGACGCCCTCGCGCACGTCGAAGAGATCGACTCGGTAGCAACCGAGCGCGAAAAGTCGGAAGTCTCGGTAGCAAATCAGGAGCAGAATTGGGGGGCAACGGCCTGATGAACGCAGATCGGACCGAGTCCCGCAGTTTCCAGTCGCCGCCGCAGCCCGCCAAAACCCCTGCAAACCGGCTCCTGAAGCGGTTTTCCGGCGAATTCTCCATCCGCCGACGGGGGCATCCTTGGGTCCAGATGCCCTCGCCTCGATACCGCTATCCGTTCTCGGCCGTGGTCGGCCAGGACGACTACAAGCTTGGCCTGCTTGCCAATGCGGTCGATCCCGCCATCGGCGGCGTCCTGGCGGCCGGCGAGCGTGGCACCGCGAAGTCGACGCTCGCTCGTGCGTTTGCTGCGCTCCTGCCGGAAGTCCCCGGCGCGGAGGATTCTGCGGCGCCGCCCGCGCCGTTTGTGGAGCTGCCGCTCGGGGCCACCGTCGACCGTCTCACCGGCTCGCTTGATGCAGCGAAACTGCTGGCCGGGGACGGCGCCGAGCTGACCGACGGTCTGCTCGCGCGCTCCGACGGCGGCGTGCTCTACGCCGACGAGGTCAATCTTCTGGGCGACCACCTGGTGGACGTCCTGCTCGACGCCGCGGCCTTCGGAGTGGTTCAGGTCGAGCGCGACGGAATTTCGGCGCAGCAGGACGCGCGATTCCTGCTGGTGGGAACGATGAACCCAGAGGAAGGAGCGATGCGCCCGCAGCTGCTCGACCGCTTCGGACTCTCGGTGCAGATCGCCGCGCCGTCGGATTCCGCCGAGCGGGCAGAGATCGTGCAGCGCCGGATCGCCTTCGAGCAGTATCCGGCGATCTTCTGCGAGCGATTTGAGGCGACCGAGAACGCGCTGCGCGCGATCATCAGTCGCGCGCGCGATGCCTGGCTCGAGGTCGACCTGCCCGACGAGCTGCTCGCGCTCACCTCCGAGGTGTGTACGCAGCTCGACGTTGAGGGCATGCGAGCGGACATTGTGATCGCGCGCACGGCCACGGCACTGGCCGCGCTCGACGATCGCCGCAGCGTGATCGACCGCGACATCGAAACCGCAGCAAGGCTCGCCCTGCCGCATCGGGCCAAGACCGACGGCGCCCGGCAGACCTGGCTCACCCGCGGCGAGATTGACGATGCGTTCGCCGCCGTTCGTCGTGGCGGTGACGCACACGAATCGGCCGGACCAGCGCACCGCCGCAGCGCACCGCGCACCGAAGCGGGTTTTCGCGCCGCAGAGGGCCGGCCGGCGCCCGATGTCTCTGAGTCTTTGGATCGCAGCGGCAGTGGCCCGGTCGGGCGCGCCGCCAAAGCGACGCGGGGCGAGCGTCCGTCGGTCGATTCGCGCCCGACCGGCGAACTCGGCGACCTCGATGTGATCGCGACCGCACGCGCGGCGGTGACGCGCAGGATCTTCCGCGGGCCGGAGTCCGACCCGGCAGCAGCACTCGGGGGCGCAGGCTCAGACGTGATGGATTCAGGCCCCACCGAAATCCGCGCCGAAGACCTGCGTGAGAACGTGCGGTCCGGGCGCGAGGCGAACCTCGTGCTCTGCGTCGTCGACGCATCGAGTTCCGTGCTCGAAAACGGTCGCGGGGGAGAGCTGCGCGCGCTGCTCGGCGGACTGGTGGCGGACGCCCGCCGCAAGCGCGACCGTGTGGGATTGATTGTTTTTCGCGGCCGCGAGGCACGCCTGGTGGCGCCGCCGTCGCGCAATCACGCGTCGGTGCTTGCTGGCCTTGACACCGTGGAGCCGGGTGGCACCACGCCGCTGGCCGAGGGCATACGCGTGGCGCACGAGACCGCGACACGGGAACTGCGGCGCAATCCCGGTCTGCGGCCGATCGTCGCGCTGGTCACCGATGGTCACGCGAACATCGCAAAGTCCGGCGACGCGATCGGCGAAGCCAGAGCCGCAGCCCGGTCGCTCAAGCAGGACGGAATCACAATGGTCGTGATCGGCGAGACAACCAGCGGGGCCCCAGGCTTCGCCCAGGCAACAGGCGCGGAGTTCTACCCCTTCGACCCCCCAGCCAACCGAAACGCAGCCTGACCGCGCCAGGTCAACTGCGCACCTTTGGTGAGCAGTTTGATTTCTCGGGCGAGAATGGCTTGTTCAAGCGGTAGTTAGCTGCGCACCTATGGTGCGCAGCTGAGGTCGGGTCCGATAGACAGCTGGTCGTGTGCACCAGTCGCGGTTCAAAGTGCGCCCGGGATCCCACTGCGCACCAAAGGTGCGCAGCTAACGATCCCATGAACAAGCCATTCTCTCGCCGAAAACTCCACTGCGCACCAAACGTGCGCAGCTGGAGTGGGTCGTTCCGGCGTCAGGCGACGTTGCGCTGCCAGTTGGCGAAGAGTTCGGCGTAGCGGCCGCCGGCCGCGACCAGCTCATCATGCGAGCCGAGCTCGACGATCTCGCCGTGCTCGAGCACCGCGATCCGCGAGGCACCGATGATCGTCGAGAGGCGGTGGGCGATCACCAGGGCGGTGCGGCCCGCCAGGAGCCGGCGCAGTCCCTGCTCGATGCGCGCCTCGGTATTCACGTCAACGCTCGCCGTCGCTTCATCGAGAATCAGCAGCCGCGGCTCCGCGATCAGCGCACGAGCGAACGCAACCAGCTGCCGCTGACCGGCCGAGAGGTGGCTTCCGCGCTCGCCGACGACGGTGTCGAACCCGTCGGAAAGTCCAGCGATTGCCTCAAAAGCGCCAACTGAGCGCGCCGCAGACTCGATCTCCTCACGCGTGGCACCCGGCCGGCCGAATGCGATGTTCTCGGCGACGGTTCCGGAGAAGAGGTATCCCTCCTGCGGCACGTAGCCAAGCTGGCGGCGCAGCGAGCGCGAATCAATCTGAGCGAGGTCCTGACCGTCGATCAACACGCGACCGCGCTGCGGGTCGTAGAAGCGCGGCACGAGTTTTGCGAACGTCGACTTGCCGGCGCCGGTTGCGCCGACCAGCGCGATCGTTTCGCCGGGATTGATCGCAATGTCCACGCCGCGCAGGGCCCACGTGTCGTCCCCGGCATAACTGAACCAGACGTCCTCGAACACCACCGATCCGCGTACGGGTCCGATTTCGAGACCGCCGGGCCGGTCGACGTCGTCGGGCTCCTCAGCCAGCAGATCGAAGATCTTGTCGAGCGCCGCCATTCCGGCCTGGTAGGTCGTGTAGAGCTGCGAGAGCTGCTGGATCGGGTCGAAGAAGTTCTGCATGTAGCCGGCAAACAGCACCAGCACACCGACCTCGATGTTGCCCTCAACCACGAGGTAGCCGCCAAAGAGCAAAATGATCGCCATCGAAACGGCCTGCAGGAACTCGATCGCAGGGAAGTACGCGGCGTTGACCTGGACCGAGCGCATGTTGGCGTCGCGGTTGGCCGCCGATAGCTCGGTGAACTCGCCGATGTGGCGCTCCTCGCGGCCGTAAGCACGCACAACGCCGACGCCGGAGATTGTCTCCTGCAGGTACGCGGTCACAAGCCCGATGCGCTCGCGCGTCTCGCGGTAGATGTCGGTGGAGACGACGCGGAAGATGAAGCTCGCCAAGGCGACGACTGGAAAGACCGCAAAGCAGGCCAGCGCCAGCGGCACACTCTGCGTGAGCATGATCACCATCATCGCGAGCAGCGTCACGACGGACTGGAAGAGCGTCATCGCACCGTTGGTCACCAACTGGTCGAGTGCCTCGACGTCGTTGGTCAGGCGCGAGACGAGCACGCCGGTCTTGCGCTTGGAGTAGAAACCGGTCGACTGTTTCTGCAGGTGGTCAAACAGCGTGAGGCGCAGGTCCTGCAGCGCCTTTTGGCCGACCCAACCGGTCATGTAGGTCTGCAAGTAGGTGGCTCCCCAAAGCACCAGGGCGCTGATCAGATACAGCACCACCACAAGCTCGAGCGTGTCGAAGTCCTTGGCGATGATTCCGCTGTCGATAGCTACCTTGGCGAGGTACGGCGGGGCGAGACCTGCTGCGATCGCGACGGCCATCGCCAGGAACATCAGGGCGACGCGCCACTTGTACGGTGCGAGCAGCGCGATCAGTTCGCGCAACCTGCGGGCCCTGGTCTTTTCGCCGCGCAGGCGGCGCCAGGTCCCCATGAAGTCGTTGTAGTGGTGGCGAATCACAGGCCGCTCCCGACTTCAGAGACCGCCGGATCTTTGCGCGTGAGGAACACGCTCTCGGGCATTCCCTTGGTCGCGAGCGCGCGGTACTGCTCGCAGCGCTCGATCAGCTCTTCGTGCGTTCCGTGGTCGAGGATGCGCCCCGCTTCGAGCACCACGATGCTGTCTGCGAGCGAGATCGTCGAGAGCCGGTGGGCGATCACGAACGTCGTGCGTCCGCGCATCACTTCTGCCAGCGCGCGCTTGATCTCGCCTTCGGTCCGGGCGTCGACCGACGAGGTCGCGTCGTCGAGGATCAGGATGCGCGGGTCTGCGACCAGCGCACGGGCGATCGCTACGCGCTGGCGCTGGCCACCGGAGAGCGTGATTCCGCGCTCGCCGATCACTGTGTCGTAGCCGTCAGGGAGGGTTTCGACAAAGTCGGCGATCTGGGCGCGCCGCGCGGCCTCGGCGATTTCCTCGCGCGAAACGTCGTCGCGCGCGTATGCGATGTTGTCGGCGATCGACGCGGAGAAGAGGAAGCTGTCCTCGGCGACCAGGGCGATGTCTCGGCGCAGCGCGATCGGGTCGAGCTGGCGCACATCGAGACCGTCGACCGTGATCGCGCCGGAGTCAACGTCGTGCAGGCGCGAGACCAGCGAGACAAGCGTCGTCTTGCCGGATCCCGTTCCCCCGACGACGGCGATCGTCGAACCCGCGGGCACCGTGAGGTTGATGTCATCGAGCGCCTTGCCGCGGCCGCCGGCGTAGGTGAAATCGACCTGGTCGAACACGACTTCGCCACCACCTGGCGGCAGTGGGCGCGCGTCAGGCGCTGTTTCGATCAGCGGCGGACGATCGAGCACCTCAAAGATTCGCACGCTGGCCGCGGTGGCGCGCTGAGCCGTCCCGAGCGTCATTCCGAGCATGCGCATCGGACCGATCAGCATGCCGACGAAGAAATAGAAAGAGGTGAAGTGGTCGAGCGACATCCCGCCATCGATCACTTGCTTTCCGCCGTAGATCAGGACTGCCGCAAGGCCGATCGAGGGGATGAATCCGAGCAGCGGGTCGTTGAAGGCCGAGAGCCGTGTCGAGTAGAGGTTCTGGTCGAACACGCGCTTTGCGGAGTGCTCGAAGTGGTCCATCCGCTCGTCTTCGCGTGCGAAGGCTTTGACCACGCGGATTCCCGAGATGTTCTCCTCAACATCGGCCGATAGCTCGGCGAGGCGCTGCTGCACTTCTTGGACGGCCGGGCGGGCGCGTTTGCCGTAGCGGGCGGCGGCGAAGACGATCAGCGGCATCGTCGCGAGCACCATCAAGCCGAGATCGGGCTGCAGGTAGACCATGATCGCCCCGGCGAAGACAATCGTGAACGCGCTCTGGATCATGAAGATCAGGCCGTAGCCGAGGAAGAATCGAACGACCTGCAGATCGACTGTCGCGCGGGACATCAACTGCCCTGTCTGCTGGTCGTGAAAGAAGCCGAGCTCGAGCTCTTGCAGGTGGGTGTAGATCCGGCGCCGCAGATCGTGCTCTACGCCAAGCGACACCTTTCCGCTGATGATCCGCCGCGCGATCGAGGAGATCGCGCGCAGCAGACCGACACCGACCACGGCGGCGGCGATCAAAGCGAGTCCCTGAGAGTCCTGGTCCTGCGCCCGCCCAACAGCGGCACCGGCCAGCAACGGAATCAGCGCCCCAATCCCCATCGCAAAAGCCGCCAGAACCATCGACCAAGCAACCCCAGACCGATAAGGCCGCAAAAACCCAAGAAGTCGCCAAAAGTTGGTCACTTCAAAAAGTATAGTAATGGCGGTTCGTAAGCGCCCATCCGTCGCGACCCAACGCCGATCCCGCGACCCCCTTCAGAATAAGAACGACGCGAAGCGGAGTTCCAAAAGAAGTTGTGGGCACCCGCTATGAAAAAAGGCCGCCCTACGGGCGGCCACTTTTTCATAGCGGGGGAGGGACTCGAACCCCCGACACGCGGATTATGATTCCGCTGCTCTAACCAGCTGAGCTACCCCGGCAGGGGACCGGTGAGTTTAGCGATGCGGGGTCGGTCTCGGCGGCCGCCCATGGTCGGGATGGGTTTGATTTGGGTGGGCTATATCCCCCCAAATCGAACGTAGCTCAGGGG